>CAKZXA010000010.1 GCA_937922045.1 uncultured Acidimicrobiales bacterium
TGTACAATCTTGGTCGAAATCAGGCGCCAGAGAATAGCGATCGGTGAGTGGGGACCAGGAGTGAGCGAGGCCGACAAGAACAGCTGGTTCGCCCAATCATCGGACTCGGTCAGATTGGCATGGGGCGCTGAAGGTCTTGAGGGCTCGCTGCGATGGTCGCCCTCGGGGCTGACGGGGTGTTTATGGGGACGCGGTTCATAGCAACACGGGAGTCGGCCACAGCTCAGGTTTAGAAGAATCGTCTCCAGGAGATGTAGAGCTAGATGCCGATCTCAATGCCAGCACCGCTGTCCCCCTGATGGTCGGTTCCGAGATCGTTGATGTGACGCAGCGTTAGTTGATGTGACGCAGCGTTAAACGTGTGCGCCAGCCGCGACGAGGCCTAGCAGCGATTTGCCAGCTCGTGGTCGAGAAGCCAGCGCTTCACGTCGAGTCCGTACAGATAGCCACCGAGGGAGCCATCGGAACGCAGCGCTCGATGGCAGGGAACCATCGGTGCGATCAGGTTGCGCCCGCAGGCCGTCCCTGCGGCTCGCACGGCCCGGGGGCGTTCGACCGAAGCCGCCAACTCGGAATAGGTGCGGGTCTGGCCGGCGGGTATGCCTCGCAACGCGTCCCAAACCTCTTGCTGCATCTTGGTGCCTGGCTGGGCGACCGCCAGATGATCGAGGGCGTCGACCTTGCCGTCGAAATAGGCGAGGATAGGTTCGTGAAAGGCGCCGAGATGCTCGACCTCCGCCAGATCATCGGTAGACCCAGCAGGCAGCCGGCGAAAGAGTGGGTCGGGCGGACAAAATCCGGCCGCCACGATCGCATCGTCGGCCACGAGCACCGAAAGCTCGGCGATCGGGGTGGTGAAGGTATGAAAGGTGATCATTGGTGGTGCTCTCCCTTTGGTTCGTTCAGCTCTCAGCTTGTTCAGCTCTCAGCTTGTTCAGCTCTCAGCTTGCTCAGCTCGTTGCCCACAACAAGATCGAGGCATAGGCCCGCCATGGGCTCCAGGCTTCTGCCCGCCGCGCCAGCTCGCGGTTGTCGATGCCGAGTGTCTGGCGTAGGACGAGATCGTTGATCGGCCACTGGTCTGGCTGGTTGAAGGCTCGCATCAGGACGTAGCCGACGGTCCAGGGGCCGATGCCGTTGATGGCGAGCAGGCGTTCGGCGATCGCGTCGGGATTGGCGTCGTCGCCGAGATCGATCTCACCGGAAGCCACGGCCTCGGCCACCGACCGCACACAGGCTCTCTTTCGGCCCGGGACGCCGAGCTCGTCGAGGGGGGCGCCCAGTACCTCCTGAGCCGTCGGGAAGCCCGAGCGCAGGCCTCTGCGCTCCGTAGATGGGATGCCGTCGACCAAGTCGAGGAGCGACCCGAGGGTGGTGCGGGCCGCAGCGACGCTCACCTGTTGGCCGATGATGGCTCGCATAAGAAGTTCGAAACGGTCGAAGGTGCCGGGAACACGGGGAAGGGATGTGTGGTGGAGCCGCTCGGCCAGGTCGTGGTCGAGCCGAAGATGGGTAGCCACGGCATCGAGGTCGGTTTCGATGTCGGAGACGGTGGCAGCGGCGGCGAGCAGAGAAGGGGGCAAGGATGAGGACAGGGATGGCGACCGGGCTGGCGACCGGGCAGCATCGGCGGCCATTCTGGGTTCAACGACCTCGACCAGGAGGTTCTTGTCCTCGGGATCGGACCCCAGCCGGAGAGTGGTGTCTGGCATGCCGCGCACGTACATATCGCCGTCGATTCGTTCGAGGCCAGGAATAGTGCGAGCGGTGAGGAAGGCAAGCGTGGTGCTCCACCCGACCCGACCGTTGGCGCGTACAAAGGCGGAGCCCGATACTGCGCCCACCGCCGTTGATTTACCGCTCATACCTACCGTTGTAGTCGCCGATCGGTTAGGAATGACGCCACCATGGGCCAACGGGTCGCTACTCTCGATACCCATGGCACGGAAACAAGCGGTAACAAGCAGATTGGAACGGTTCGGTTCGATACCGTCTGTCGTTGCCGCTGCAACCGCTTTCTGCCTGCTGCTTGTCGGTTGTAGTTCTGACGGCGACACCGCCGAGGACACACCGGCCACGGTTCGTTCGGTAGCCGAGGAACTTGTCGCCGGCCCGATCGCCGATGGGGCCGGCCTGGGCGAGTTACGTCCGACCTGCGACGACGTGGTCGATGCGGCCGTCGGTGCGAGCTTCGAGTGCACAGCGGTAACCGAGGGTCAGCGAACCGTCTGGCTCGACGCCATCATCGACCAGGAAGGCCGGGTAGACCTGCGCACCCGCAACGTCATCACCGCCGCTGCGCTTCCTGGGTTCGAACGGGCTGCGGTCGTCGCTCTCAACCAAACCGTCGGGACCGCACTAACCGATGAGGCTGTCGACTGTGGAGATTCTTCCGTTGTCGTCGGTTCCGATCAAGCCCTCTTGTGTCTGGTGACCGATCCAAACACGGGCGAGGTCTTCGACCTCACGATGACGGTCACCGATATCGAAGCTCGCCAGTTCAGCGTCACAGTGGCCCAAGAACCCCGCTAGATCAGACGGCTAGGTCAGACGGCCAGGTCAGACGGCTAGATCAGACGGCTAGATCAGACGACGGAGAAGGCGATTCGGCGCCGAGCGACCTCAACCTCGTCGAGCCGCAAGTTCACCTTTTCAGCCAGGCTGCGCCCGGCGACATCGACATGGGCGACGATGGCAGGATCGGCGATCTGGACGATGGCCTTGTCGCGTTTCGGCTGGAGATCGACGACCAGACCATCGAAGACCTGACCTATCGACGGCTCCAAGACGATGGCTTCGGTTATGTCGACCATGGCTCGCTCCAAAGACGATTCTCGCTGACGAGCCCGACCCATCAGCGACGGCAGCTCTTCCAAGCCTTCAACCGCCCACTGGGGTGGCTCCTGGTCGGCGAAGAAGGAGAGCAGTAGCTCGTTGGCGAATCGATCGACCAGTCGGCGCAGGGGCGCGGTTACGTGAGCGTAGAGCGAGGCGATGGCGCCATGTTCGGCGTGGCGCGGTAGGTCGCCGTCGAAGGCGAGGTAGCCAGCGCCGCGGAAGACCCGGGTGCACTGGAGGAGGAAGGCGCAACGTTCTGGTGATGTAGGCCTAAGATCGCGGACGAATCCGGCGTAGGTAGTGTCGGCGCCCCATTTCAACCCAAGGTAGGTCGCGGTCCGGCGGAGGCGAGCGATCTCGCGCTTGTCGGGCGGCGGGAGAGTACGCAGGATACCGAGACCGTTGTCGGCCATTGTTTGAGCCGCCACCATGCCGGTCAGGAGCGAGATTTGGGCGTTCCATCCCTCGACAGGGAGGCTTGTGCCGAATTCGAGAGCGTAGGACCCATCTCGTTCCACAACCTCCTGGGGAGGAAGACTGAGCGAGACACCGCCGCGCTCAGCCTCGCGCTCCTGACGAAGGGTTCCGATGCGTGACAGCAGGGTTAGGGACGGATCGGCGTCATCGTCGATGAGGCGCTGAGCCTCGGCGTAGCTGATGGCCGCCTTCGCCTGGACGAGGGCCCGTTCCAACCGCCAATTGACGGGGTTGGCCGCCTCATCGAGATCGATGGTCCAAAGCAAGGCCGGCTTCTCGCCTCCGGGGAGGAGACTGGCCCGGTCCTCGCTGATGATGAGCGGATGGAGGGCGGTGCGGGTGTCGGGACTGTAGAGCGTGGTTCCGCGTTTGCGGGCCTCAGCGTCGATCAACCCGCCGGGCTTCACGAAGGCACCGACATCGGCAATTGCGTAGTACAACCGAAAACCGTTGCCGCTTTGCTCGGCGTAGAAGGCCTGGTCTAGATCAGACGCTCCAGGTGGGTCGATGGCGACCAGGCCGA
Organism: uncultured Acidimicrobiales bacterium; assembly: GCA_937922045.1. GTDB lineage: Bacteria > Actinomycetota > Acidimicrobiia > Acidimicrobiales > SZUA-35 > JAHELU01. Next base: position 3,839 of record CAKZXA010000010.1, read on the forward strand.
GATGGCGTTGATCCAGTCGCTCCGTCTTTGCCAGCTCCGCCTCCTTGGCCTCGACGAGTACGTCGTAGGGAAAGCGACGTGGCACGTCGAGCTCATCGCGGATGTTGTCGAAAGCGTCTTCAAAGTGGCGAGGAGCTCGAAGAACGAGATTGGGCATGGTTTGCTCCCAGTAGGCGGTTTTCCCGCGGGCTGATCTTACGAGTGGGTGAGGCTAGTCCCGGTGTCGGGTTGTGAGCCATAGAGGCCGAGTGCTTCCGTCAGCTCTTCAGAGGCCTGGTAGCTCTCCTCATCGTTAGGGAAGGCACCGGAGCGTACGTCGGCAGCATAGGCCTGAACAGATGCCACCTGGTTGGCGTAGGCGGTTCCGTAGCGACGGACGAATCGAGGCTTGAAGCGGTTCTCGAGGCCGATGAGGTCTTGGTAGACGAGTACTTGCCCGTCGGTGTCGACCCCGGCACCGATCCCGATGGTCGGGATATCGATCGAGTCGGTCACAAGCTTACCGACGACGTCGGGTACGGCTTCGATGACGATGGCGAAGCAGCCAGCGGCCTCCAGGGCCCTGGCATCCTCAACGATGGTGTGTACCGCTGCCTCTTGTCGGCCCTGGATCTTGAACCCACCCATTGCGTTAATCGACTGGGGCGTTAGGCCAACATGGCCGACCACGGGTATCTCGGCGTCGACCAGCGCCTTCACCATCGGAACCCGGCGAGCTCCGCCTTCGAGTTTGACGCAGCTCGCTCCTGCCCTTATCAGCTTGGCTGCATTGGCCACCGTGTCGACAGGCGACAGGTGGAAGCTCATCCATGGCATGTCGCCGACGACAACCGCGGTTGGGTTGGCTCGAACTACGGCGGCTGTGTGGTAGACGATGTCATCGACCGTGACCTGGATGGTTGAGTCATAGCCGAGCACGACCATGGCCACCGAGTCGCCGACGAGGATCATGTCGACATCGGCCTCGGTTGCAACCCGGGAAGAGGGAGCGTCATAGGCGGTGATCATCACGATCGGTTCGCTCCCGTCACGGCGCTTCATGGCCGCGATCGATGGAACCGTCCGTTTCTTCGGTTTCGGTTTGTCAGCCGTCGTTGGTTTGTCACTCATTCCCGGAACCTCATCTTCGCCCTAGGAGCCACGCTGTACCGTACAGTTGTCGATCAGCCGGGTCGAACCAAGGTAGGCGGCTACGAGCAGCTGCACCTCGGAACCCAGGGCATCGGGTCGGCGGAGCGTTGCGGGGTCGACGACCGCCAGGTAGTCAAGCTTCGCCCTCGGTTCTGCGTCGAAGATCGCTTGCATCGCCGATTCGATGGTGTCGGGGTCGGCCCCAGCGCTGAGGGCGCTTTCGGCGCCTGCATCGAGCGATCGTCGAAGAACCACGGCAGCGGCTCGATCCTCGGCACTGAGATAGATATTGCGCGACGACATCGCCAGCCCGTCCGGTTCGCGCACGATGGGGCAACCAACCACCTCGACCGGGATGGAAAGATCGGCGACCATTCGACGGATCACGGCCAGCTGTTGGAAGTCTTTCTCCCCGAAGTAGGCGCGGCAGGGTCCAACGATGTTGAACAGCTTGCTAACCACGGTCGCTACACCGGCGAAATGGGTGGGGCGGGAGGCTCCGTCCCACCGCTCGGACAAGTCGGAGACGGCGACGGTAGTGAGGACCGGACCAAAGGGATACATCTCCTCGACGCTGGGGACGAAAAGATAGTCGGCCCCCGCATCGGCGGCCAGGGCGGCGTCTCGGTCGAGGTCTCGGGGGTAGGCGGCCAGGTCTTCGTCGGGAGCGAACTGGAGAGGATTGACAAAGATCGAGGCGATCACGACGTCGTTGGCCGAACGGGCAGCTCGGATCAGGGAACCGTGGCCGTCGTGGAGATAGCCCATGGTGGGGACGAAGCCGACCTCGGCGCCTGAGGCTCGATGACGATCAAGAACGATCCTCAACTCGCTGATGGTCTTGAATCTCTCAGGTGTCATCGTCGTCGCCTTGAGCTGGATGGTGCCCCTCAAGACTATCGGCGCCTCTTGTGCTCAGCTGAGTGGCCGCAGCGGCCATGGTCTCGTAGAGACGACGATGATGCAGTGGCAGCGAGGCGAGGTGGATGGCCAGGGTCTCGCTGTCTCCTCGGGCCGCCGGACCGGTAAGGGAACGAAGAGCTCCGTTTTCGGCCACGTTGGCCAAGGTGGAGCTCATCAGTTCCCAATAGATGGCGACCGGAATATCGAGCTCGGCCGCCAGCTCCTCGACCTGGGCGCAGAGCACAACCAGATGGTTCGCCGCGATGGCGGCGGTGGCGTGGTAGAGCGACCGTTGATTTTCGGCGACCTCGATCGAGCTGGCGCCGAGGCTCTCGGCCATGCCGATGACCAGGGGATGCCCGGCCACAGCAACGGTCGCTCCGTCGAGAAGGCGGCGAGCCCCGATGGCCGGATCGGGCAGGGACACCAGCGGGTGGAATGATCCCCGGTTCTCATGGTGGCCAAGCACGGTGAGCGGTTTGGCTCCGGAGAGGTGGATTATCACGGCTGAGCCGGGGGCGATGGCAGCCGCCACGTCAGCGATGGCGTCATCGGGTACCGCTATGACGACGGCATCGACGTCGCGGGCGGCCTGTGCGACATCGTCCCCTCGTCGATAGGTGTGATGCAGCCGCCAGCCCCGTTCGGTGAGAGCCGAGGCGAGGGAAAGGCCAGCTCGACCGGGCCCGATGAGACTGAAGGATCCCAGGTTCACAGGCCCAACGGTAGCTGCTTCAGCGCAAGCAAAAGACGACCGGGGAAGGTCGGAGGTGTTCAAGTTTGAAATATGTGCTTGCGGTGGGTGGTGGCGGTGGTGCCTCTGTTAACGCATCGCTGTCAACACATCGCTGTCAACACATCGCGATCAGCGGGAAGCCGACAACTTCTCTTCCAGTCGGTCAAACACCGCTTCCAACACGTCGAACTCCGACTCGGAAATGTTGTCGAAATACGATGCTCGGATATCGCGGTGGTGCCCGTCGGTCGCCCGTTCAAGTGCGGCGCGTCCAGCCTCGGTAAGAATGGCCCAGAGACCGCGGCGGTCGTCCTCGCATTCTTCCCGAGTCACGTAGTTGACTTCGGTGAGCCGATCAACTCGGTAGGTGAGGCGGCTGCGAGAAACCAACACTTGGTGCGCCAGCTCACTCATACGCAGCCTGCTGTCAGCCGCTGTCGACAGAACTTGGAGAATCTCATAATCGGTCAGCGACAGCTGACTGTTCTTCTGAAGCTCTTGATCCAGTAGTTCCATTGTTTGGACGCTGACTGAAAGAAAGTTTCGCCACGCCCGCTGCTCGCGCGGTGTTAACTGTTCATTCACTCTTTGGATCCTACGACGATGGAGTGTCTACTTGCGATCAATCAAGGCAGGAATCAACTTTAATTCTGGAGCAAGCGTTCGGATTCTTTGGATGCTGGCTCACCGTCAAATCCATAGTTTGGCATGTCCGCGGCCCTAATTCAGCACAAGAAGCTGCAGGGAGCGCTGGTGATAGGCGCCAATACGCAAGGACTAGAGCTGCTGTCGTTGAGAAATGAGCGGCCCCGTAGAGTGAGTCTCATCGCTCTTGACAGCGAGGGCACCAGACCGTTGTGCGGGCGTCGAGCATGGCGGATCGAAGAACGCTGTTACAGCGCAAGCATGGCTCCCCAGATCGACCGTATGCCGCTAACTGGAGCTGGTTGGCGCCGATGCCACCCTCAGCATCGCGGTAGTCGCGCAGGGTTGTGCCGCCATTGTTGACCCCTTGTTCGAGCACGATTCGAATCGCATCGAGGAGACGTTCGGCGCGGACCAATCCTAGACGCGTGATCTTGGGGTTGATCTCGGCCAACCACAGGGCCTCATCGGCGTAGATGTTGCCGACACCGGCCACCGGACGTTGCGACAGCAACTGGGTCTTGAGCTTGCGTCTACTGGTTTTCAGTCGTTGCCAAAAGACCTCTGCCGTTAGTTCGGGGTCGAAGGGTTCGGGTCCGGCATTGGCCAGCGTTGGGATGGAGGAATAGTCGCCGCGGGCCACCAGACGGATGCGGCCGAAACGACGAACGTCGTCGAAGCGGAGGATCCTGCCGTCGTCGAGGCGCCACCAAGCTCGGAGGTAGGGGTCGTTTAGATCTGGATCGGGGTCGAGCGAGAGCTTTCCCGTCATGCCGAGATGGATTACCAGCTCGCTCGCTGACGGCCGGTCGTCGCTGTCGCTGTGCGGGTCGGGGGTAGGGACGACCTCGACGAGAAGAAACTTGCCGCGGCGTCCCAATCGTTCGATCCGCATGTCGATGGCTTCGACCGCGGGCACGAATTTGGCCGAAGGATGAGAGCCCGCCTCCAGAATGGTTGCGCCGACCAGCTGATCGACCAGTTGACGTCGGATTGTCTCGACCTCGGGCATCTCGGGCATGCTTTGTTCCTACATGAATAACTCAACGTCTCCCAACCCCAAGCGGTCGAAACCGTGGGCCAGCCACGAATCGGTTGGCTCTCCCAGCGTCGTCGGCGATCTGCAAACCCCGGCCCTGGTCGTCGACGAGGCCGTGTTCGCGACCAACATCGCAACGATGGCTGGCTTCCACCCAGGCTCAGCACTGCGACCTCATGTGAAGGCCTTCAAATCCAGCGGCCTGGCCGCTCGCCTGGCCGCGGTTGGCCATCACCATTTTTGTGCCGCTACCGCCCGCGAGATCGAAGGGCTGGTCGCCGCCGGTCTTGACGAGGATCTGCTCTTAGCCAACGAACTCGTCGACTATGGCCGCATCGGGCGGCTAGTCGATGGGGGTAGCCGCGTCACCGTGGCGGTCGATTCCGACCATACGATCGATGCCGCTGCATCCGCAGGTGTGGCCGAGGTGCTCATCGACGTCGATGTTGGCCTTCCCCGGTGTGGGTGCCCGGTCGAAGACGCTGAGCGGCTCGCCGAGCGCTCACGTAGCCGTGGGCTCATCGTGCGAGGAGTAATGGGGTACGAAGGCCATCTGATGATGGTGGTAGATCCGGTCGAGCGCCGAGATCGCGTCGAACGGTCGATGGGACAGTTGCTGGAAGCCTCGACCGCGGTTGGAGGCGATGTGATCTCGGCCGGGGGCACAGGAACCTCGCTCCTGAACACCTGGGCCACCGAGATCCAGGCTGGCTCATACTGCCTGATGGATACCGACTACGCCAGGCTCGAGCTCCCCTTCGAGCTCGCCCTTTCTGTCGTCGGTCACATCATCTCGGTAAATCAGCGTGGGTTCTATGTGGCCAACGCTGGGTTGAAGGCTTTCGGAATGGACCACGGCAATCCGACCGCGGTCGATGGCGCCGTCATGTTCTGCTCAGACGAACACACGACCCTGTCGACCGAGCAGTACAACGGCCCCGACTCGCCAACCGTGGGTGAACTCGTCCAGTTCTATCCGGCTCACATAGATCCAACAGTGGCGAAGCACCAAGCATTCTGGGTGATCGGCGGTTCCCCCGAGCAGCCGCTGATCGACCGCCCCATTATCGACCGTTGGGAAATCGACCTCCGGCACTGGTGACCGGCCGGTTTGAGGAACGCTCGTCAGACCGTTTGTTTGATCGTGGCGGCTATTCTTCAGCCTGTGCCGACCCGGACGATCACGATCGACGCCGACCTCAATGTGCGGTCGACGGTGCGTGGAGCCAAAGACCCGGTAATGGTCGGGCCCACGGAGCTCTGGTGGAGCACCCGCACCCCCGATGGCACCGGCACGTTATCGATGCGCCGGGCGGCCGACGACCGGATGGAGGCTGAAGCTTGGGGCGATGGCGCCTCCTGGCTGCTGGACCAGGCACCTCGTCTGCTCGGCCACGAAGACGACCTCAGCGGGTTCGATCCCCAGGGCGCGGTCCGGTCCTTGTGGCGACGTTCACCGTTCAAGCTGGGGCGAACCGACCGGCCTTGGGATGCGCTCGTCGGTGCGGTTCTGGGCCAAAAAGTCCAGGTGACAAAGGCGGTGCAGTCGCGTCGCAAGATGGCTCGACGGTTTGGAGAGCCGGCCCCCGGGCCCCGGCAGGGGTGGATCTTGCCTGACGCATCGACGGTGGCCAGCCTCGGCTACTTCGAGCTTCACCCGGCCGGGGTCGAGCGCAAAAGGGCTGAGATCCTGATTCGTGTTGCTCGAGAAATGCCCCGAATCGAATCCTTCTTAAGCGGCGACGGCGGCGACGACGCTACGCTCGTCGACCAGCGGATGCAAGGCATTCGCGGTATCGGGCCATGGACGGCGGCAATGGTGACCGCCGCTGCCTTCGGTAATGCCGACGCGGTGCCGGTCGGCGACTTTCACCTGCCGAATACCGTGGCCTGGATGCTAGCCCAGGAGCCTCGTGCGACCGACGAACGGATGCTTGAGCTACTGGAGCCCTACGCCGGCCATCGGTGGCGAGTGATCCGCCTCGCCAAAGCTGCTGGCGGCGCGCCAAAGTACGGTCCGAGGCTTTCGCTTGAGGGCGATGGTCTCCACCGGGGGCGCTGATCGAGAGCCGTTTGGCCTACTGCCAGAGTTCGTTGAGTAGTAGGTCGACATCGTCGGCCACGCCGATCGTTGTCAGATTCTCGGCCTCCAGCTCGGTGTGGCCTTCCACGTCGAGCGTCTGTTCGAACAGATCTTGGATCGGGCTGAAGAACCGTGAAAGCTGGGCTAGGTTATGGCGATCGTCTCGCCCGAATCGATTGATGTGGTAGCGCAACGGGAACGAAACCAGCAGTTCGTCCTTGGCCCTGGTAGCGGCCACATAGGCGAGGCGGAGCTCTTCATCGAGCCCGGACGGTTCGCTCAAGGCCATGTCGGACGGGATGTTGCCATCAGCAGCGTGGATCAGATAGACATTTCGCCACTCTGATCCCTTGGCCGAATGGATGGTACTTAAGGTCAACCAGTCATCGTCGAGGTGGGGCTTGCCAGCGCGATCGCCCGTGCGTTCTGGCGGGTCGAGCGTGAGCTCGGTAAGGAACCGGCTTCTCGACGGGTACGACCGTGCGGTGACGGCGAGCTGTCCGAGATCATCGAGCCTTGCTGCGCTGTTGTCGTAGCGGTTGGGGAAGACGAGTTGGCAAAAGCCGCGCAGACGGTCGATCTGCTCGGCCGTGGTTCGATCGCCAACGACACAATCAGCCATGGCCGACCGCAGCACGTCGACCTGATGTCCTGAGGCGACGGGGAAGGTGCCGATGCCGTCGAGGAAGCGGGCCAGAGCATCGGAACCCTGTTTCTGCACCCGTAGCTCATCCAGGAGGCGGCGCATGGTTGCCGGCCCGACACCGTCGATGCTCCGAAGAACCCGCTGCCACGCCATCTGGTCATCGGGATTCTCGACGACTCGAAGCATGGCCAGGAGATCTTTGACGTGGGCTGCCTCCAGGTATTTCAAGCCGCCGAACTTGATGTAGGGGATGTCGCGGCGTGTCAGTTCGAGTTCGAGCCCATCGGCGTGGTGGCCAGCTCGAAACAGCACGGCCTGTTCTCGCAGATCGACGCCTCGCTCGCGAGCTTCGAGGATGCGGGCGGCGACAAACGACGACTGCTGCCCTTCGTCGCTGCAGGTGATCAGGGAAGGCATCGGGCCTGTCGATCTCGTTGACCACAGTTCTTTGCTGAAACCCGATGGGTTGCCCTCGGGGGAGAGCTCTGAGCGAGACGCTTCTGACGAGGCCGGCCTGTGTTGGGCCAGCAGCCCATTGGCAACCTGAAGGATGGGTGCCGTCGAGCGATAGTTCTGCTCGAGGGTGAGAACCGTGGTGCCTGCGAATCGTTGCGGAAATTCGTACATGTTGTCGACGGTGGCGGCGCGGAAGCCGTAGATGGCTTGAGCATCATCGCCAACCGCGCACAGTTCCACACCACGCCCGGTCATACGACTGACGATGTCGGCCTGGATGGCGTTGGTGTCTTGGTACTCGTCGATGAGTACATGGTCGAACATGCAGCGCAGCGCCTCACCCACCGGACTCAAGGTTAGTGCTCGCCAGAACAGCAGCAGATCGTCGTAGTCGAGCACCTGGGTTTGTCGCTTGCGTTCGGTGTAGCCGGAGAAGATGAGCCGGAGATCATCGAGATGGGGCGCGCACCAGGGATAGTCGACTTCCAGCACCTTGCTCAGCCTTGCCTGAGCATTCACCATGCGGGAGTAAATCGAGGCGATAGTCTCGGGCCGTGGGAATCGCCGCCCCCGTTCGCCAAAACCGGCTTCGAGCCTGATCATGGCGAGCAGGTCGACGGCATCGGCGTGGTCCAGCACCGTAAACCCGTCGGCTAGGCCAGCAGCCGAACCATACATGCGCAGGATCCGGTTGGCGACCGCATGGAAGGTGCCAGCCCAGATGCGATCGGCATCGCGATCGGTGGCGGCCATGACCCGTTGCACCATCTCGCCTGCAGCTCGCCTCGTGAAGGTAAGCAAGAGGATGCGACCAGGATCGACACCGTCTTCGAGAAGGCTCGAAACACGGGCGACGAGTGTTCTTGTTTTGCCTGTACCGGCACCAGCCACAATGAGGAGTGGTGTACCTCGGTGGGTTACCGCAGCGACCTGTTGGTCGTTGAGATCGGGGTGCTCACCTTGGAAGTCAGGGTCGTTCTGGGGCTCGCCGAGGCGAGGGGTGAAGGGCGCGGCTGGGTGGATCATGACCCTCGCCACAGTACTGCTCGGGTGTGACGCTGAAGATGGGTCGAACCGACTAGGTGTCGAGGAGCCCGGTGATGATGAATTCGGCTCGACGTTGCAGCTGAGCCGTCGAGTCGTCAACGTCGTCCACGGCTTCGCTCTCGCCCCGTGGATCGGTTTTGATCTGGCTTTCCTCAACGCCTTGCTTCAGCCAGTAGCTGGCCACGGCGTCGGCCCGTTTGGTGGCCACGTCGAGGTTGACCTCAGCGCTGCCGACCGAGTCGGTATGGGTAATAACGGTGACCGAGGCCTGAGGGTTCTGGCGGAGAAGGACGACACCGAGGTCGAGCAGGGGTAGGAAATCTTTGGACACCGCCGTGCTATTGAACTCGAAAAGGACGACATCTTCGACGTACAGCGGGGCCGAGTCGCCTTCTTCGATAACGGCCGTCTCGTCGATCGTGTACTCGACGACCACGTTGTCGGGACCGACGACGGCGGCCGCCTTGCCAGCAATGAAGTCGCTGACATCCTGGCTCGGGACTGTGCCTCGAAGATAGAGCTTGCCGCTCTTCAGTACGGCCACCCGGTCTGAACCTGAGGTGGCCAAGGAAGCATCGTCGGTCGAATCATCGGTGGCAGCCGTATCGTCAGATTCGGTGTCGCTTGTGTCGTCAGCTGCATCGCCGTCGGAAGTGGTTGCATCGTCGCCGGCGTCTTCCCCATCGGCATCGCTGGACGCCTCATCGGATTCGTCCTCGGCGGTGGTGAGTTCTTCGGCGGTTTCTTCGTCGACCGTCTCGGCCGCGAGCGTGGGTGATGATGGATTGGCCTCGTCACCAGTTGCGACGCTGGTCCCGAGTTCGGTTTGAGCAAACCAATAGCCAATGCCGACCAGGGCGGCGATACCCAGGAGCCCGAATAGGCCCATGCCGAGCCGCCGTGGCCAGCGGGACTTTGGCGGTTCTGGTGCTCGAGCTGTGGAGTGCCCTCCACCCTGCAAGAGGGGTTCGCCTGGCGCCGGGCCCGCCGTCCCGCGGGCAACTTCCCGCGTCTCGGTGAAAGCGCGGTATTGGTCGTCGATCACTTGTTCTTGTTCGGGAGCGAGGCGGCCCTGGCTCCAATATGGCAGATCGTCCTGATTAGACATCGGGAGTCCCCTCGTTGATTCGAGATTGGGCGACTTCGACTAGATGTGTCTTGTCCGACAACGTATCGGTGGCTCCGCCGATCATTCGACAAGGATGCCCACACAACACGAGATCTGACTGTACCAGCTTCATGTCGAGACGTCAGCCGAACAATTTTGTTCAGCAGCCCAGATCGGTGATGGAGATGATCGCAAATCCCGTTTGGGATGGATGGTTAAGACCTTGAAATGGTAAAGACCTTGAAAGAGTGGCTTCTTGCCCTCTTAGTCGGAAATTTTGCTGGCTTCGAGGGTGGTGATGATGTCCTCGAGCAGGAAGTGGAATTTACGCGAGCCGGGTAGCCGACTGGCCGGAAGTCTGCCGTCTCCTGCCATATTCAGCACGGTTCGTGGATTCAGATCGAGCAGCTCAGCCACCTGCGCAGTGTTCAAGATCGGCGGATATGCCTTTCGAACAGTGCTGTAACGATCTTGTCGGTCAGGTGATTGGTCTGTCGCCGCCTGATCGTCCAGAATGATCTCTAGATCCGCGTCGTCTGTGTCGTCACCACGTGATCGTCTTGCACGCGATGAACTATCGCTTGTTGCGTCGCCCTGTGTAACCATAAACGCTCACCCTATTGGCTAACAACGTGAAGGACATCCATCCCAGCTGTTTGGCTCAAGAATCGCCTCGAAACATCGAGTGAAAGCATAGCGACGGCCACGCTAGCTGTCAGTAGTTCGCAATGAAAACAGTCCACGTCGCTCAGGTCGGCGAAATATGCAGGGAACCACATGAACATTGACGCCGGTGAGTTAACCGAACTTCTCGAAAGTATCTTTATCGCTGCTGGCTGTTCGCAAGCCGAAGCGATGACGGTCGCAGAACATCTCGTCAAGTCCGACCTGGCCGGTCATGCGAGCCACGGGGTCGTGCGGACACGCCAATATGTGGCCTTTCTCGATGAGGGTCGAGTGCGTGCCGGTCAGATCGCCGACGTTGTCACCGATGGCGGCGCTGTCGTAGTGCTCGACGGCGGCTTTGGGTTTGGCCAGAGCGTCGGCCGGCAGGCCGTCGACCTCGGCATCGAGCGAGCAAGGTTGCACGGTGTCGCCGCCATCGGCCTGCGCTTCTCGGGCCATCTCGGTCGCATTGCTGACTGGGCCGAACAGGCGGCTGATGCCGGACTGGTCTCGATCCACTTCGTCAATGTGGCTGGCAAGCCGCTCGTGGCTCCCTTCGGGTCGATCGATCGACGATTCGGGACCGACCCGGTCGCCATCGGCGTGCCCCAAGCCGATCGCCCCCCTCTCCTCATCGACTTTGCCACCTCGGTGGTAGCCGAAGGCAAGGCCCGGATCGCTCACCTCGGCGGCCCGGCCGTGCCTCATGATGCCTTCGTAGGACCCGATGGCGAACCGACAGGAGATCCTACGGTTTTGTACGGCCCGCCGATCCCCGGTGAGAGGCTCAACCCAAGGGCGGGTCCTGGCGCTCTGCGGGCGATGGGCGATCAGAAGGGTTCAGCGCTCGCTCTGGCCTGTGAGCTGCTGGCCGGTGCCTTGATCGGATCCTTCATGAGCGGCGACGAAGCCTTCTGCAACGGGATGCTGTCGTTGTACCTGAGTCCAGATCGATTCGGAACCGACGACTTTCTCGACCAGGCCACGCGGTTCGCTGACCATGTGCGCGCCGCCCGGCCTGTGGCCGCCGGTTCCGAGGTTTGCGTCCCGGGAGACCTGGAGCGCGAGAGGACCGAACGTCAGCGCCGAGATGGGCTGCACATCACCGACGGAGCATGGAGCGAGATTCTGGAGGCCGCCGAGAAGGTCGGTGTCACTGTTCCGGCCGCGCTTGATGGCTCTACATCCGCCTAACCTCCGTCACCCTGGCCGCACCCGGATGCGAGCGGCCACCGACCGATGATCGGACCCGGCGGCTGGCTCCACCTGCACCTCTAGAACATCGATCCGGTCGTTGACGAGGATGTGATCGAGACGGGAAACGGGGGGGAGTAAGCGATCGGCCGGCCACGTGGCATCGGTGCCGCATCCCTTCACATCTAATGCATCGCGAGCGCCGGTAGCGGCGAGCAGAGATCTCATCGGCTGGTGATCGTCGCTGGCATTGAAGTCGCCGAGCATCACGGTGGCCAGCCCATCAGATGATTGAGCGCGGTGGCTAAGTCGGGCCAATCCTCGGTGCCAGTCGTCGGCCGCGTCGGTGCCAATCGGGGCAGTGAGGTGGACCCCGATCAGGTGGAGAAGGCCTTCGGGCGTTTCGGCAACGGTCTCCAAGCTTGCTGACCAGCCGAGCCTGGTCTCGACATTGTCTCGCAGCGGCCACCTCGAATACACCCCGATGCCGTTCGCTCCGTCGTGGCGCGGTCGGAGCAGCTGGTAGGGGTACCGTTCGGCCAGAAGTGGTCGCAGACCATCTCGTAGGGTTGTCGACAGCTCAACGATGAGAAGGATGTCGGGTTGTCCAATCGACGACTCCATGAGTCCGTCGAGTGTTTGAGGGTCGGCATTCTGATAGTTGACGTTGATCGAGGCGATGATGAGATCATCTGAAGCGTCGGGCTCGGCCCGACATCCGAGGAAGGCGTCCTGGGGCGACATCGTCAGGAGAGCTAGACCCATGCCGATAGCAGCCGTGGCTGAGATGAGAGGGCGGCGGAGCATGATGCCGGCAGCGAGCCCGTAGGCGAGACCGATCCAGCACAAGGGGGTGCCAAGCAGAAGGCCAAGTCGCAAGGTCGAGTTGCCAGGGGCTAGCTGGCGATGGGCCACGAGAAAAAGAGAAAAGGCGACGACGAGCGTGCTCGCCATCGACAGCACACGGTGGAACGCTGATCGCTCTGGGGAGAGTCGGCGGTGAGAGGATGAGGGCTGAGGATGAGGATTGGTTTCGGCGGTCACGGTGGTTGGCACCGTCGACGTCAACGGCCGAACCTAGACGAGCGGCCAAGGCCAACGGTGGCCATCGGTATCGTCGACAGGAAAGGTCCCGGCATTGAGCAGCGCGCCAGCCCTCGTCATCATGGCATCGACCTCGATCGAATCGAGCAGACAAACCAGATCGGCGGGTGGGCCCTGCTCGACGAAGTCATCGAGAGAGGCCAAGACCCCCTCGGGCAGCGGTTCCCCCACATAGTCCCACATCACGGTTCGCAACTTGTACTGGGCGTGGAACGCCAACCCGTGGTCGATGCCATAGATGCGTCCGTCGGCACCGAGCAGGCAATGGCCAGACTTGCGATCCGTGTTGTTGCCGACGATGTCGAGCGCGCAGAGCTTTTTCAGGTCGTCGCCGCCGACGTCAGCCTCGTGCAAGGTGAAGTAATGCTGTTCGAAGTCGGCGTTCACGAAGGCCTGAATCGAGCCCTCACCGAAGGTGCCGAGGCCGATGGTGGTGGTGGGAATCACGTCCCACCCCAAGGCCACGCCGAGTCGATACATGGCGACCTCGCGCTTGTAGAGGCCGGGAGGAAAGTCTCGGAGCGGACGCTCGCCCTTGCCGGGCTTGTAGATCGCCTTGTGCTCGAGGCCGCTCTCGGCCTTGGACATAGTCACCAGGAGGGTGGCGTTCGAACTGTAGGGCATGCGGCCTTCAACCTCCATCTCTCCGTTCTGGAAGAGATCGAGAAGGTCATCGGTCCCGAGATCGAACGCCGAATTGCTCTCCATCAAGCGATCAATTCAGCCGGGGACAGAAATGGCCGACCGGGTCGAGCGGCAACCCGCAGAGTCGGCAGGGAGGCCTGCCCTTTGTCATCAGCTCGTTGGTGCGGGCGAGAAAGGCTGCTGCCTGTTCAATCGAGATCTGGATGCGAACGGTCGCTCCGCTCGACTCGCCAAGGTCGAGGATGTCAAAAACATCTCGATCTTCCTCGGTGTCGTCGGAAGCGTCGAGACCTTTCTCAAGAGCATCTTCCAATTCCAGCAGTTCTTCGGCCAGCTCAGGTGTGAACTCCTCGATGACCACGACGAGTTGGGATCCTGTGCCCTGCTCGTCGACGCCAACAGCTATCTGACCGACCGTCCAATCGGGCTCTAGAGGTTCACGAAAGTTGGTGACTGGAAGCGGCTCGACCGGGGCAGGCAGATCTGCCAACAGGCCCTCAAGGAACTGGGCCAAGGCCTGTACCTGTTGTTTTTCGAGCTTCACCGAAACGATGTCGAAAGGGTCGCCTACCTGAAGGTAGAAGACCCGCTCGCCGGGTGCGCCTACCGTGCCGACGGTAAAGAGGGTGCTGTCTCTGAATTCGTACGACTGGCTCATCACTGCCTCCGAGGAGTACCGCTGCCGGCTAGCTCGGTACCAGGTTCGCGAGGTCATCGCCCATCGAGTTGACGCTCAACACGACAGGGCCGCCCGAGGTAAACAGGATGGCCGAGATCGAGCATGGCCCGACAACGATGCGCTGGAACAGGTCGAGGTGGGTTCCCATGGCGTCGGCTACCGCAGCCTTGATCGGGTCGGCGTGGGAGACGGCGACGATGGTCTCACCAGCGTGATTCTCGGCGAGGCCATGAAGGGTGCCGACAATGCGTTGCTGCATCTCGGAAAAGGACTCGCCCTCAGGGAACCGGAAACCGCTGGGGTACTTCTGAACCTGCGACCAGACCTTCAGCTTGTACAGATCGCTCAGCTTGCGTCCGGTCCATGAGCCGAAATCGGCTTCGAGGAGTCCCTTGTTGGTGCGAACCCGCAAGCCGAGGGCTTTGGCGATCGGCGCCGCGGTTTCCTTGGTTCGCTCCATCGGTGAGGCGTAAACCGCACTCACCTTGCGCTTGGCCGACGAGCCGCTCAGGGCAGCGATGCGTTCGGCCGCACGCTCCGCTTGAGCGATTCCTGCGTCGCCGAGGTGGAGCCCAGGGGCCCGACCCGGCAAGACTTTGCCTGTCGTCGGCGTCTTGCCGTGGCGAACCAGGAGAACGAGCGTCGGTTTTTGCGACGGAGAGGGTGCCATTAGGCCAAACCCTATCTACGGTTCGGGCTAACTATGACCGATGCGGCTCCAGATTCAATGAATTCAGCACAACTTCCAGCTCGCGACGTGCTGGCTGTTGTTGAGGCTGAGGTGACCGCATGCCGCGCCTGTCCCCGTCTGGTTGCGTGGCGAGAGCAAGTGGCGCTCGAAAAGCGAGCATCCTTCGCCGATTGGGAGTATTGGGGTCGTGGTGTTCCGCTGTTTGGTGACCCCGAGGCCAAGGTTGCGGTGATCGGCCTCGCCCCCGCCGCCCATGGAGCCAACCGAACCGGCCGCATGTTCACCGGTGATCGTTCGGGCGACTGGCTCTTTCGGGCCATGCACCGAGCTGGTTTCGCCAACCAGCCGTCGAGCACCGACCGTGACGATGGGCTAACCCTGACCGGAGCGATCGTAACCTCGCCGGTAAAGTGTGCCCCACCGGCAAACAAGCCGACGCCGCAGGAGCGCGACACCTGCCGGGGCTTCCTCGAACGGGAGATTGCGGCCGTTGACCCCAGGGTGTTCATCGCCCTCGGCGGGTTCGCCTACCAGGCCCTGTGCAGCCACCTCGGCGTGAAGCCTCGACCGAAGTTCGGCCATGGTGTTGAGGTGGAAGCACCCGACGACCGCATCATCATCTGCAGCTACCACGTCAGTCAGCAAAACACCTTCACGGGCCGCCTCACCGAGGAGATGCTCGACGCCGTCTTCTCTAGAGCCCGCGAGATCGTCGAGCTCTAGGTTGATCTCGTCGGCGTTAGCAAGCGCTGCTACCGTCAACACCCAATGATCCAACATCCGAGGAGAGGGAAAGCCGAACAAGGCAGACTGGTGAGGTCGACGGCCGCCCTGTTCGGTGCTGTGGTCTTCATCGCTACGCTCGTGTCCTGCCGCGGTGAGATCCCAACCGAGGACTTCTCGGCCCTGAACCGGGAAGGCTTTCTGACCGCCTGTGTTCGTCCGCTCGACGACCCTCGCCTGGTCAGCGATGTTTGTCGCTGTGTCTTTGACCGGGCAGAAGGGGAACTCGGTTATGAGCGCTTCGCCGAGTTGGATGAGCAGCTTCGGCTCGACCCATCCTCCGGTCTGCCCGAGGACTTCGTCGAGATCGTGGCCGACTGCTTCCTCGATGCGTCAGGTCTGAACGACGCCGAGTAGAGGGTTAGCTACTTCTTTTTGGTGATGCCGACGCTGGCTTCACCGTTGGCCCACTCAGGCCAACGAGCACGGCTTTTCTCGGCCAAGCGATGCATCAAGGCCACTGCGGCCGGGTCGTCATCGCCGGGTCGGGTTTCAATCACACCGTCCTTGATCATGGCGTCGATCACGGCCCGACCAAGATCGGTGCGGACCACGGTGAGCGTCCAATCAGTCTCGTTGCCGATACCGCCGGTGGAAATGTCGGCATGCTCGGCTGCGAAGTCTGGGCAGTAATTGCAGCCCTCGCGAGTCCAGGCGTGGCATTCCTTCAAATTGATCTCGTGGTAGTCGCCGTTGTCCATCCAGACCTGGAAGACACCCTTGATGTTCATCTTGACGATGTTTTCTTTGCGCAGGCCGTACTTCAGGTAGAACAACTCGTCGAACATGGAATCGTCGAAGCTCTTTGAGCACAACAGGCCGATGTTCAGCTTGATCGGTTTGGAGACCTTGCCAACCTTGCGATGCCACATGACGGGGGCGATCGAGGTCTGACAGCTCATACCGACCAGGGCCAAATTCTCCAAGCCCTTCTCCATGGCTTCGTCGAACGCCATCGTGTTGGCCGAGTAGGTGTAGCGGCTACCAGCACCGGCCAGAACCTCTTGGGCATTGGTTGCGACTGCGGGCTTGGCCTTCCAGCCGCCGCTGCCGCCTTCAAGGGTGGAGACGAGGGCACCGTCGATGATGTTGTTTTCCAGGCACCAGATGAGAATGGCGGAGACGAGTCCACCGTCCTGGCCTGCGTCGTAGACGGCGTCGTCCTTGGCTCGGACCAGAAGGATGTCTTTGTAAATGCCCGACATCTCGTCGGAGCTGCGGGCTCGGCCAAACAGGTGCTCGTCCGCTTCGGTCTCCCAGGATCGAAAGCGAGGGCATGCCCGCGTACAGGAGGTGCAACCCTTCTCGCCGTGACCACAGTTGGTCTCGCCCAGCTCCTCTTCAAGGTGGTACGGCTTGTAGGCGCCAGGCTCGTGCTTGTAGCCGATGACATCGTGAGGACAAGCGATGACGCAGCCGGCACAACCGGTGCACAGGCCCGAGGTGATCACCTCGTCGTAGAGCTCTTTCCACTGAAACGTCCAGCGCTTCTTCGGCGCAGGGCTCGTTTGGGGCGCTGTCTGTGTATCGGTCATCGAGACCAATCTAGCCGTGGCCTTGGCCCGGCACGAAAGCGGCGTCGATTAGAGAGGCGACAGGACGTCGGCGATGCGAGTGGCCATGTCGTGGGCGAAGGCCTCGGTAACCCCGATCGGGGTGCCGGGCACCGTCTCGCCCAGATGGTTCGCCACATGGCAGGTGCCGTCGGTGTCGATCTGCATGATCGTTCCGCAGTATGACGGGAGCTCGTCTACCGTTTCGGCGATGACGATCAGGCCCATCTCGTTGTTCATGACCTTTTCGTGATCGAGGCCGGCACTGTCGAAGTATTCGATGCCGTCGGCCACGACAACGGTGTAGGAATCATCTTCGGTAGGGAAGAACGAGCGGGGCAGGGCTGATGTCCACGACCAGGTATCGACGTTCGCTTTGGCGGTGACGATCGAGAATTCCAGCTCACCGGGTGCGCTGAGTGCAGCGAGCGACAGCATGGCATGGCGTGAGCAGGCCACCGCACCCGTGCGGGAACCGACGATGCCAAGCGGGCCGAAGAGGAGGTTGGCGGTGACCGGAACCCAGGGCAGCAAGGCCATAGCGAAAATGGGATCGTGGAGGGCATCGGGAATACGCTCGGGGTCGTCGAAGCGGGGCTCCCACGGAATGTTGGCGAAGGCCGCACTGAACCGCCCAAACATTGTGTGCGACGCTGTTCGATCCCACAGACCTGGCTCGAGACGGGTCAGGCGCGACTTCAGCTCCTCGGGGTGAGGGTGAAGTTGGCGATGGCGCTCGGCCATGGAAGATCGGCTGGCTCGAACCTTGGCCAGGAACGACCATTCGGCTGCACTCAGGGCCAGCGGCTTGCCGTCGATGCCGGTGAGGAGGGGAGCGTCGCTCAGTCCAACGATGTCGGTGGGCTGCGGGATTGGTTCCCCCGGCTCGAACTCAGGGACCTTTATCGGCCCCGGCCCACTGAGCATGGCTTCGATGTTTTGGGCCTTGATCAAGGGCGACAGTGGCTTGCGCGGTGGTCGCACCACGAAACATGCGCTGCCCACGTTCAGGACGCCGTCGAGCCCGAGTGGGGTGGGTTCGACCACGTTGGCATCGTCGACGATGGCCGATGCAGTCCCCGGTAAGACGACGACCTGATCGTTTTCAACGACTCGAACGGTAAAGGAGGCGCCCTCGATGGACTCGCTGAATTGAAAGGCGCCGTAGTCGAGGGGCATGACAGAGCCGCTGGTTAAGCCGGCGACTTGGCGCATCTCCATCGGCGCTTGTTCCTCAGCCGTGGTCTGCCGGGAGCGATTGACGGGTGGGATGATCTCGGAGGTTGCTTCGCCCGATGAGGGGAGCATCGTCGGGGCGCCATCGACTGTCGGGGCGCCATCTACTGTCGGGGCGCCCGCAGCCAGCTCATCGGCGGCATGGTCTGCGGTTGAGGTTGCCGCCCCCTGCCCTGGAGACTCGGGGAAGGTGATCCCGTGGTTCGCGGCGTCAAGATCAACATCGCCGTCGATCCGATCGGGTACGGCTGTGGTCTCGATCGATTGGTCGATGGCTTCGGCTGGCGCCGAATCGGCGTCAACATCTGGGTGATCATCAGGCGTGACGCCTGCATCCGTACCTCTGTTGTGATTTGTTTGATCGACCATGATGCTCCGACTGCACAGCGGCCATATGCAGGCTGAACTCGTTCCTGCTGAGGTTATTTAAGTTGCGTCAGCAAGTGTATGGCCAGCTCGCCAGCTTTGTCGAAGGTTCAACAATGCCATGTCGCCTATGGCTGGGGAATACAACCGAACAGGCTGTCTCTGTTCGATGGGTATATCTACCTACTCTACTGGCGATAGGCCGCCGTGAGGTCCGCGATGGCTCCCGCCCGTTCGAGCCTGAGTTCAGCACACGGTTGGCGGCTGGCACAACCCTCGATGTGATCGTTCACGATCCCCATCGCTTGGAGGGCAGCGTAGGCCGTCGTCGGCCCAACGAATGTGAATCCTCGCTTCTTCAGCTGCTTCGACAGGCTGGTGGAGGCCTCGGTGATGGCCGGAACATCACTGAAACTCTGAGGTCCCGGTCGGCCGACGTCGTCGCGAGCCGGGTCCTCGGTCGACCAGATCAGGCCGGCCAACGTCTCGCCAGCAACATGCATGTCGAGAAGGCATTGCGCATTGTTGATCGTCGCCTCGATCTTGCCGCGATGTCGGATGATGCCTTCGTCGCCGAGTAGCCGTGCGACGTCGCCGTCATCGAAAGCAGCGACCGTCTCGGCGTCGAAATTGTCGAACGCCTCTCGAAAGTTTGGTCTTTTGCGCAGGATGGTCAGCCAGGACAGGCCGGATTGAAAACCTTCGAGACACAGCTTTTCGAAGAGCGTGCGCTCGTCGACGGTGGTTCGGCCCCATTCGGTGTCGTGATAGTGAATGTAGATATCTGGCGAGGAACCCCACCCGCATCGAGCGACCCCGTCTTCACCAAGTACCAGAGCTTCGTCAGCCATGGCAGACACCCTAGACCAGACCGTGAGCTGAGCTAGGGGCGCTTTTGCCGAGCCCTCAACGACGCTGGTCGGCCTAGTGCTCCGGAGTCTGCTCATCGAGGGTGGGTAGCTCATCGGGCATGAGGGCGGTGCCACTCTGTCGTTGCGCATCGATCAGATCTCGATCGCATGTCCAGCAGAGATACTCCGACCGGGTCGACACGATAGAGAGTTGGGTACCGCGAGATTTCTCCACGATGGCGACCGGAGCGGCGTAGAGATCGGTTGAATCACATCGCGGGCATCGACGCGAGGTGTCTCGATCCCAGGCGCATTCACAGCTCAAACAACAGATGCGAATGACGAACTCGCCGTCGGTTCGCTCCTGACGCTCGCCGCTCAGATCTTCGGTCTCGCCACAAGCAGGGCAAGCGATCTCGTCTACTGCTGCCATTCCTCTACCGTAGTCGCTCAACCGAAAGCGCTCACCGTGGGCTGAGCGTCCAGATCAGAGCGTGGTGGCGAGGTCGGCTGCCATAGCTGAGGCCGAACCGAACGAGGGTGCGTAGGTGCGCTCGGGGTTGAGTGGGGCTTCGTAGGGATCGTCGATCCCGGTCATGCCGGTGATTTCGCCCGACCGTGCGCGCTTGTACAACCCCTTTGGATCGCGGACCTCGCACTCTTCGAGTGAGGTATCCATGAAAACTTCAACGAAGGGCAAGTCGGCCTCCTTGTGGAGGTCGCGAGCGAAATCTCGGGCTGCTCGATACGGACTGACCAGAGGCACGATGGCGATGACGCCAGCATCGGCGAAGAGCCGTGCCACGTGGGCGACCCGGCGGACATTCTCATCTCGATCGGCGGCCGAGAAACCAAGGTCTCCGTTGAGACCCTGGCGCAGATTGTCGCCGTCGAGCAGGTAGGCCGGACGGCCGGTCTCGATCAGCAGCTTCTCCAGCTGAACGGCCACCGTCGACTTGCCGGAGCCGGAGAGGCCGGTGAGCCAGACGGTGGCGCCGTCGTTGCCGGTGGCACGCCAACGTTGAGCGCGAGCGACGTCGCTGGCGTGCCAGGTGGTGTTCTCGGTGCGCACGTCAGGCCAGCGAATCTACTCGGTTGTCCGGATCATGCCAGCACCGACGGTGACGTTGGTGGTCTCATCGACGAGGATGAAACTACCGGTCTCGCGATTCTGACGGTAGCTGTCAGCAAAAAGAGGCTGGGTGATCCGTAGACGAACCCGGCCGATCTCGTTCAAGCTGAGCGCTGTAGCTCCGGTGTCTCGGTTAAGGGTGTTGATGTCGAGTCGGTAGCGGAAGTCTTGGACCATGGCTCGAGCCCACTTCGTCGTGTGCTTGATCGCCAACTTGGAGCCCTTCGTCAGCTGCGATGCTTCAGACATCCAGCACACCATGGCTTCGATGTCTTGAGTGACGGTTGGCTGGTTGTTAACACGACAGATCATGTCGCCCCGGCTCACGTCAAGCTCGTCTTCGAGCTGAACGGTTACGGCCATAGGGGCGTAGGCCTCGGGGATCTCACCGTTCGGTCCGTGGATGGCTTTGATCTTGGAGGTGAAGCCGGTGGGCAGCACGGCGATCTCATCGCCAGCTTTCAGCACGCCGCCGGCCACCGAGCCCGCATAGCCGCGGAAGTCGTGGTGCTCGGTGCTCTGAGGGCGAATCACGTACTGAACCGGGAAGCGAACATCGACCATGTTTCGATCCGAGGCGATATGAACCTCTTCGAGATGGTGGAGCAGGGTGGCGCCGTTGTACCAATCCATGTTGGCCGAGCGATCGACGACGTTGTCGCCGTGCAGGGCCGACATGGGGATGAAGGTGAGGTCGGGCACGTCGAGGCGGGTGGCGAATTCGGCGTACTCGGCTCGAATCCGTTCGAAGACCTCCTGGTCATAGTCGACCAGATCCATCTTGTTTACCGCCAACACCAGGTGGGGGATGCGCAGCAGGGAGGCGATGAACGAATGTCGGCGAGACTGCTCGGTCATTCCCTTGCGGGCGTCGATCAGGATGATGGCCAGATCAGCGGTCGAAGCGCCGGTCACCATATTTCGCGTGTACTGAATATGGCCGGGCGTGTCACCGATAATGAACTTGCGGCGCGGGGTGGTGAAGTAGCGGTGGGCGACGTCGATCGTGATGCCCTGTTCGCGTTCAGCCCTGAGGCCGTCGGTAAGCAGGGCCAGGTTGGTGTGCTCGTCGCCGCGCTCGCGGCTGGTGGCTTCAACGGCTTCTAGTTGATCTTCGAAGATCGACTTGGAGTCGTAGAGCAACCGTCCGATAAGTGTTGATTTGCCGTCGTCGACCGAACCAGCGGTGGCAAGGCGAAGAATATCCATGTTGGCACTCATTAGAAGTAGCCTTCTTTCTTCCGGTCTTCCATAGCCGCCTCACTTACTCGGTCATCCGCCCGGGTGGCACCGCGTTCGGTAATACGTGTTGCTGCGACCTCATCGATGACTTGGTCGATTGTGGTCGCAGACGACTCGACGGCACCGGTGCAGGTTGCGTCGCCGATCGTGCGGAAACGAACAAGTCGTTCTTCCACTGTTTCGCCTTCGGCCGGCTGGAGGAACTCGGTTACTCCCAGCCACATGTTGTCTCGGCGGAAGACGTCGCGCTTGTGGGCGAAGTAGACATGAGGAATCGGTACCTCTTCATCGCGCAGGTAATGCCAGACATCCAACTCGGTCCAGTTCGAGATAGGGAATACCCGGAAGTGTTCGCCCTGCTTATGCTTGCCGTTGTACAGGTTCCAAAGCTCGGGTCGTTGGCCCTTTGGGTCCCACTGGCCGAACTCGTCACGGAAGCTGTACACCCGTTCCTTGGCCCTGGCCTTTTCTTCATCCCGGCGAGCACCGCCGAACAGGGCATCGAAGCGATGTTGTTCGGTGGCGTTGAGGAGGACGCCGGTCTGGAGACGGTTGCGGGATGCCCGGGGGCCGCTTTCCTCGACCGCCTTGCCGGCATCGATTGCTTCCTGAACCGACGCCACGATCAGGCGGATACCGTTTTCGGCCACAACCCGGTCGCGGAATTCGATTACCTCCGGGAAGTTGTGACCCGTGTCGACGTGCATGATCGGGAAGGGGAGCGGGGCAGGGGCAAAGGCCTTCAGGGCGAGGTGCAGCACAATGATCGAGTCCTTGCCGCCCGAGAAAAGCAGGGCAGGCCTTTCGAACTCGGCCGCAACCTCGCGGATGATGTGAATGGCCTCAGCCTCTAGGTATGAGACATGTGACAGATGGGTCTTCATCGACGTTCCTACGTAGGTGGCTCTCGCTGTATTAGTCGGACGCTGGGCGGCAGGCTTGAATCCGATTTGTTTATCGTGCAGAACCGAGAGGGCTGGCAGGCCGGGCTCGGTGCATCCGGCGACCGGGCCTGGGCGATACTCGGTTCGGTTGTCGATTCTATCGCAAGGCGCTTAGGTAGCCCGTCTTCTGTGTCGAAGACCGGGGAATGGAAACAGTCCCGCCGAGCTTTGAGCCAGGCCCCAACACGATCGGCGACGCCGAAGTGGATCCCGGGTTCGAAGAAGGTCTTGATCAATACTTCGATGGTCGTCGCCGAGTGCTCTTCGTTTGCTCATCGGGAGGCCACCTCTCACAGTTGCTGCAGCTCCGCCCATGGTGGGTGCATCATGAACGTAAGTGGGTGACGTTCGATCTGCCTGATGCTCATTCGAAGCTCGAGGATGAGACCGTCATCAATGCCCACTTTCCGACGACTCGCAACCTGATCAACATGGCTCGAAATACGCCGCTGGCCCATCGCGTCATGAACGAGTGGCGGCCGGATGTTGTGATCTCCAATGGCGCCGGTGTCGCCTTCCCGTTTTTCATGGTGGCGAAGGCGTTAGCCATCCCGACCGTGTATCTCGAGGTGTACGACCGCATCGACTCAAAGACACTGACCGGCAAGTTGTGTCAGCCGCTGTCGTCGCTCTTTCTCGTGCAATGGCCTGAGCAGCAAAGCATCTATGCCGGGAGTTCGCTCATAGGACCTCTCTATTAGGGCTCGATCTATTAGGGCTCGATCTATTAGGGCTCGATCTATTAGGGCTCGATCTAGCCAGGCCGATTACTTGGCCGATTACTAAGCCGATTACTAAGGCCGAGCGCTGATGGGACCGAGCTTCTAGTAGGCCCGCAAGCGAAGCCCAGCCGTATGAAGCCCGCCAGAGTCTCGTCGAGAGGCTCGGCCCGAAGCGAAATATTCCGGAGTTCTCCATGACCGAAGCCAATGAACGAATGGACCGACCCACCGTCGTCGTATCGGTGGGTACCGATCACCACCCTTTCGATCGCATCATCGAATGGGTCGATGAGTGGACCGCGGCCAACCCTGGGGTGAGCATCGTGGTGCAGCGCGGCCAATCAGCCATCCCAACCGGGTGTCCCAGCTATGAGCTGATTCCTCACCCCGAGCTGGTCGAAATGTTCTCCATGGCCGATGTCGTGGTCAGCCACGGTGGTCCCTCGACGGTGATGGACGCCCGAATGGTTGGGCGCCTCCCCGTTGTCGTTGCCCGCAACCCCGAGTTTGGGGAGCACGTCGATGCTCACCAGATGCGCTTCGCTGAGCACCTTCGTCGACACAACTTGGCGGTCGTGATCGACGACAAGGCCGCCTTCTTCGATGCGATGGCGACCGCACTGGCCAACCCGGGCGACTTCACCGTGCCGGTCGACACCGGTTCTATCAGCGGTGTCGTCGAATTTGGGCGAGTGCTCGACAGCCTCCTGCGCACAACCACTCCACTCACCCCGTCGTCGCCGGCCGGTGCTGAAGCGCCGACCCCGGCTATCTAGCAGCCGAGCGATTCGAAAGGAACCGATGTCAGAACACGCGATCTCAGAAAGCACCTCAGGAAACACGATGTCAGGAAACACGATGTCAGAAAATGTGATGGCAGAAGATGTGATGGCAGAAGATGTGATGGCAGGAAACGGTGGAACCCACCTCGAGGATCAGTCGGTGTCGGTGATCATCGCCACCCGAGACCGGCCTGAGCTGCTGCGACGAGCGATAGATGCTGTGGTCGCTCAACGCCATCCTCACGATGTCGAGATCGTGCTTGTCTTCGACCGCTCGGAGCCCGACCATAGCCTCGAGCGCGATGAGGGCAACCTGCGGGTTGTCGTGACCACCAATGCCCGCACCCCGGGCCTCGCCGGCGCCCGCAACAGCGGGATCGATAAAGCCAGCAATGCCTGGATTGCGTTGTGCGACGATGACGATGAGTGGCTGCCGGGCAAGCTGCAGGCCCAATTCGCGGCCCTCGCAGACGATCCTGCGGCGCGAGCTGCATGCACCGGCATCCTGATCCGGTTCGAAGACAACGACATCGCTCGTATGCCCGATGCCTCTCTGCTGACCTTCGACGGCTTCTTGAAGAACCGGATGACCGAGGTGCATCCCTCGAGCTGGATCGTGCACAAGCAGACGTTGCTCGATGACATCGGGCTGGTGGATGAAGAGATTCCAGGAAGCTATGCCGAGGACTACGACTTTTTCCTCCGCACCGCTCGTGTGGCCTCGATCGCCGTGGCGAAGCAGCCTCTGGTTCGGGTTTGGTGGCATGGCGCTTCGTTCTTCTTCGAGCGTTGGAAGATGATCGATGAGGCGCTTGAGTACCTGGTCGAGAAGTACCCCGAGTTTAAGAACCATCCCGATGGTTTGGCCCGCATCCGTGGCCAGCAGGCGGTGGCCAAGGCGGCGATGGGGCGTCGAAGCGATGCGTTCGCCACGATTCGAGAGACGCTCAAACTTCGTCCGATGGAGAAACGTTTGCCACTGGCCATTGCTGTGGCCGCCGGTTTGCCAGCCGAGTCGGCCTTGAAGGCCGCCCACAAGTTCGGCAAGGGCATCTAACCTGACCCGCTTCTTCACCGGAAGGTGTCGAGGAAGGCGACTTCTTAGGTCGGGTCGCTGAACGCAGCTGGCGTGGTTACGTCGTCAAGCCACGCCGCCCAGCTGATCGTCGGTTCGGCGTTGGTCGTGGTGGCGTGCCCCATCGATGATTGGTGCACGAACACGGAGCCGGGTTGGCGGAGGCGTTGGCCTTCGCCGCCTCGCATCCAGTTGCCGGTTCCGCTGACGATGCCATAGACCTCGACCGCGGGGTGATGATGCTCAGGGTAGACGAGGTCAGCTCCCTGACAGACCAAGTAGAGGGCGAACCCGTCGGCCGCGTGGCAACGACCCGGGGGAAAGACGCCTTCGGTGGGAATCGCCACGGTCGCGTAGGTGTAGTTAGACCAAAAGTATTCCATCTCGGCGCTGGGTTGTTCATTGGCGTAGCTCTGATTCCAGTGCAGGTGAGCGGCGCACGAGGTGTAGGCTTCGGCCATCGGTTGGTGGCTGGGTGGCGCGGTTCGCAGTCGGCGAAGTGTGGAGCGATCGGCGGCGTCAGCTTCGTGGTCGATTGCCATGTCGATGTCGGCTGTGATGTGATCGAGCAGACCGGCGAAGAGCCCCTTGGCCTTTGACATGAAAGCAGAATAGATCCTGCGCATGCTGGCCGCCTGCTGGTACAACTCAACGGCCTATCCGTTAATCGGCGGTGGTTCGTTTCGATCCATGGGATGATGCCTGCTATGACCGATCTTCCCAGCATTTCGTTCGATGGCGGCGAACGCCAACAGCTCATGGACTTCTTGAACTTCCAGCGCGCTGTTCTTGTTCGAAAGGCTGAAGGGTTGACCGATGAACAGGCTCGGCAATCGCTTGCTCCGTCGAATCTAACCCTCGCTGGCCTTGTCAAGCATTCGATCTTCGTTGAAGACATCTGGGCGGTCTACCGTTTTGCTGGCCAGGACATGATCGAGCCGTGGGCCTCGGTCGATTGGGACGCCTCACCGGATTGGGAGCTCACCAGCGCCTCGGAAGACAAGCTGACCGATCTGCTCGACGCCCTCCGCGCCGCATGGGCTCGCAGCGACGAGATCTACGCTGGCGCCGAAAGCCTGGATCAGCCAGCGGCCCGGCCCCGTGAAGACGAGCCGTTCAATTTGCGTTGGATTCTGATTCACCTCATCGAGGAGTACGCCCGGCATCTCGGCCACGCCGATTTCCTCCGCCAATCCATCGACGGAGCCACCGGCGACTGATCTACTCCCGCTGGATCAGCCGTGGAGGTGCTGTCTCAGCCTGAGTCGCAGGTCGAGAGCACCACACGTGGGTACCTGAATCCGATCGTCGCCGGACCAGGGTGTGGTTGCGTTCGTGAAGCTGGCGATGGCAGCTCGAGCAGAGCAAGGCCAGCTGATCGAGATCGGTTCGACCCCTGGCTGGCGCGTTCCAAGGGGTGATGTGGTGAGCCTCACATCGGCCGATGCTGGCCCCGCACAGCACACAGCCGCGGTCTCGAATGGCGAGGGCGAGGAACTGGGCGGAGCTGGCGTGGCGACGTGCCCGGCCAAGCCAGAGAGGTTGGCCGTCGAGCCCGGTGAGCAGAACGGCTAGGTCGCCACCGGCGGCGGCCTGGTTGAGCAGCTCGTTGCCTACCGGTCCGGTTCCCAGCTGGGTGGCCGCGGTTTGTCCGAGTTGCTCGATGCCGATCGTCAACACAACCGTTGGTCGGCCGCCTGTAACGCTGCCTGTGCCACCGTCGATCAGTCGGCAAGCGGCATCGAACAAGCGATGGGTCCAGGGGGTATGTTCCTTGCCTGGCTTGTCTCGACCGCCAGCTTTTCGATAGAGCGCATCGGCCTCGGCGTTGAGCCGGTTCCAGAGTCGGTCGATGATGGCGTCGGGTCCTTCGATTGCCAGCCCAGCCATAGCCGGCGATCCGGCGTCGTTGAGTGTGGTGTAGCGGCGCACCTGGCGGGACGCAATCTGTTGTTCGTAGCGTTCGTCTGCGTCGGCCTCGGTGGTCGATGCGGCGATGTGGTCGCTGACGATGCGGGTCGCCTGATCGGGGCCGGTCCCGATCACGTCGGCGATCAGCGACTCTGGGATTGCGCCCGAATCGTCGGCGGCGCGAGCGAGTGCGTCGACGGATTCAGCATCGATCCGCCCGGCGGCGACCTGATCGGCCAGGGCTTCGTTGTTGGCGACCGAGACGGCTCGTCGGGCGTCGCGGTTCTGTATTCGCTGGCTTCGGCCTACGTCGGCTAGGGCGGCCTTGGTGCGTTTGTGATCTCCTCGGCCGGACCGGGCCGCGGCGAGAAGCCGGGTTGACTCCAAATGACGTTCGTAGCGGCTGGCCAGCCGGATCTGATCGGAGGTTGGCAGCAACCCGAGCGACTCGATGGCCGCGTCGAACAGGCCCGCCACCAACGCTTCGTCGGTGACGACTTGTTCCTCAAAGCCCAAACCCTCGAGTACCGCCATGTGCATCACCGTAGAGACAGGGTGTGACATCGAACGGAGGTAGCTGATGGGGCTTTCCGATAGAGAGGGTCGGTCGGTAGTCTTGTCGCCATGTCCACTGAGCACGTTTCGGACCAAGCGTCAGCCGTTTCGGTTCCCGGAGTTTCGGCGCCCGGCGTTTTGTTTCTCTGCATTCACAACGCCGGTCGATCGCAGATGGCGGCCGGTTTCCTGCGGTCGCTCGGTAAGGAACGGGTTCGTGTCTTCTCCGGTGGGTCCGAACCGGCCGATGCGGTCAATGCCGTCGCCGTGGATGCGATGCAAGAGATAGGTATCGACATCGCCGATCAACGGCCGCAACCGTGGACGATGGATGTGCTCGATCAGGTCGACGTGGTGGTCACCATGGGATGTGGCGATGTGTGTCCCGTCCTTCCCGGCAAGCGTTACGTCGACTGGCCACTGACCGATCCGGCTGGTCAAGGTATCGAGCTGGTGCGTCAGGTGCGCGACGAGATTCGGGCGAACGTCGAGGGTCTTTTGGGCGAGCTCGGGGTTGAGGCGGCTTCATGAGCACTGATCGGCAGTACACCTTGCAGGCCCGGCTCACCGCCGAGTTCATCGGCACAATGTTTCTGCTTATCGGCGTGATCGGTTCGGGCATCATGGCCGAACGGCTGAGCGACGATGTCGGCCTGCAGCTGTTGGAAAACACGCTGGCCACCGTCGGTGTCTTGGCCGCCCTGATCCTCGCCCTCGGGCCGATCTCGGGCGCTCATTTCAACCCGGCGGTGACGTTGGCCGCCCGACTGTCTGGCGGTATCGAATCGGCCACGGCAATCGCCTACGTAGTGGTGCAGGTGGTAGGGGCCGCGCTTGGCACGATGATCGCCAACCTCATGTTCGACCTTGATCCGGTGTTCCTGTCGACCAAGGATCGCTCGGCCGGTGCACTCGTCGGCGCTGAGGTTGTGGCCACCTTCGGCCTGGTGGCGTTCATCTTCACCACCGTGGCTACCGAGAATGCTAAGGCGGTATCGGCCACGGTCGCGGCCTACATCGGCGGTGCCTACTGGTTCACGTCGTCTACCAGTTTTGCCAACCCGGCGGTCACCCTGGCCCGGACGTTGTCCGACACCTTCGCCGGGATCGCGCCGGCCTCGGCACCGGGCTTCATCGCTGCTCAGTTGGTGGGAACGGTGCTGGCGGTTGTGGCCGTGCGGGTAATGACCGCCACCGAGCCAGAACTCGGTTGAACGTAACCAGCGGGTCTGTAGTCTTTGTCTACAGTCTTTACCGAGACCCGCCCCCGTAGCTCAGTGGATAGAGCATCGGTTTCCGGAACCGTGTGCGTGAGTTCGATTCTCGCCGGGGGTACAAGCGAATCTCACTCCAGCAGCAGTTGAATCCCGGCTTCCAGAGCGCCTCGGGGCGATCGCCTCGTCCCCAGCCGGTCGGCTATACCGCCCGCGTGAAGGACCGTCGAGGTTTCTGCTAGCCTAGGCCTCTTAGTCTGTGCACGAGTAACGCGACGTAGGGGCGCTTGGCGGCGGAGGAGAAATCAAGATGAGTCTCGCTTCACGGTGGACGAGCGGCCGTTTTGCCGTTCTACGTACCCTTGCTGTTGCCGGCTTGATCGTGTCGAGTGCCGTCGCTGTCGTCAGCGCCGGTGACCCGGCGGCTGCGCTCGATGGAGACCCAGAGACATGCACGACGCTTGAAGTCCAATCGTGGTGGTTCCCGACCGAGGATGACATCAGCACCGCAGAAGCCGAAGCGTTTGGGCATGCACACGTACGAGGCTGCGTGCCATACGGGCAGGACCTCACGAGTGACACCATGCCACTCACGCTGACGTTCACCTCGCACCTCGGAGCCGCTCATGATCTGGAGGCAGCGCCATCGGACACCGAAGTGCTCCTGCGGGAGGTCGAAATCCGAGGGAAGAATGGCGCACCCGTCTACCGCGACATTCTCGTCGACCGATTCACCAGTGCATCCGACGACGGGTATCTGTCGTGCACGCCAGCGGATGGTACGTGTACAAAGACGAACTGGTCAAGAAACATCGACCTTGTGAAGTCCAGGCGAATCGCGAATGATGATTGTGGCCAGGGCAACAACAATCACCATTGCGGTTTCGTCTCGAACGGGAACAACAAGCAGATCAGAGTTGCCCCACTGTTCGAGATCTTCCGATCTGGCGAGAAAGTCGCTGAGATGCGCCCCATCCTGCGTTTCCCCGTCAACCTCGACCTCAGCCAGCTCGACAACGGCAAACCCAACGCCAACTGGCGCACCCCTTCCAGCTACTCGAATGACCTTGAGGGTGTCAGCTGGTTCGTGAAAAGGCCAGAGCGCGGCGTGGGTGGCTACGCCAATGTCAGCTATACGGATGCCTTGCCAGCGAATCTGAACGCCATGTCATCCACCGCGGGCTGGGGCGCGGTGAACGGCGACCATCGACTTCCCCTCAAGTTCATCAGCAACCCTTGCACCAACAATTGTCTGGTGAAGAACATGCCGATCGGTCGAGCACAGGTATTTCTTGACCCCAACTTTCATGACGACATCCCCGATGTCCCCATCCTGACCAATGACCATGCGTTGACCAATACCAACTACACGTGGTCGCCGAAGCTTCTCTGGCCTATCGATCCTGAGACTGGCCAAAGATCGTTGAGCCCAGGGGATCACAAGCTCGTCATCACCATTCGTCAACCAACAGTTCAGTGCGGCAGATTCGCGTTCCCAACGTCTCCGGGGGTCGACTGCTCGGCCCGACCTCGCTTGCCGAACTGGCCAGCGATTGACGAGGCGACGAACACCGGAGTGCTGATCATTCCGTTCAGCGTTGCTCCGTAGACGAGGGTCCTCGTACCAACGGATGCCGAAGCGGTGGCGACAGCTGACGCCGGACAACTCCGCCGTGACTGACGAAGACATGGCGCCTCACGATCGGGAGCTGCTAGCGTCATCGGCGGTGTCTTCTACACAGCCGTCTGGGTCGGCAGCTCCGTTGAACAAGGCGGTACGGTCGGCTTTCGTCTTGTTGCTGATCTATCTGTTTCTTGTCGGTGTCTCCTCCCTTGAGGCTGGCATCAAGATCATGGGACAGGACACCCAAGAGAGCCTCTTCGCGGCCGCTGGCAATCCGATTGCTGCGCTTTGCATCGGTATTCTTGGCACCATCCTGGTTCAGTCGTCGTCTGCCTCTACGTCGGTGATCGTGGGCCTCGTCGCCTCCGGCGCACTAGGCATCGACGACGCGGTGCCGATGGCGATGGGCGCAAACATCGGCACCACGGTTACAAACACGCTCGTTTCGCTAGGCCACATTCGCCAGTCGGCGGAGTTTCGCCGTGCCTTCGCCGCCGCCACCGTCCACGACTTCTTCAACGTGCTGGCCGTCGCCCTCCTGCTCCCACTCGAAATCTTCTTCGGGATCATCAGCGGAACGGCCGAACGAATCAGCGGCAGGCTGGTGGGTGCGGCCGGGACCGAATGGAAGAGCCCTATCAAAGCCTGGGTGAAGGAACCGGTTTCCTTGCTCGGAGACTTCTGGGAGTCCGTCGGGACCAGCGGCAACCTTCAAGGCACGCTCATGGTCATAACCGGGCTGGTCACCATTCTGGCCTGTCTCGCCCTTGTCACGAAGAACATGCGCTCCCTGGTGGCCGACCGAGTGGAGCGATCGGTCAACGCCATGTTGAGCAAGGGCGGCGGGTTCGTTGCCCTACTCCTTGGTCTCGTCATCACCATTGCGGTGCAGTCGTCGAGTATCACGACGTCGATTCTTATCCCGCTAGCTGGAGCGGGAGTAATCAGCTTGCGCAACGCCTACCCGGTCACGCTTGGCGCCAACGTCGGCACGACGATCACGGCGCTCCTGGCTTCGCTCGCTGCTTCAAGCCCCGAAGCGCTCACCGTCGCCCTGGCCCACACAACCTTCAATGTGTTCGGAATCGCTCTCCTCTACGTTGTGCCGCTGGCCAGAGATTGGCCTGTGATCGCCTCAGAGCGGCTGGCCGATGTAGCCGTCGAGCGACGTACCACCGCAGTGGCCTATGTCGCTGTTGTGTTCATCGTGGTACCACTCCTCGGCGTGGTGCTTCTCGGCTAGCGGTCAACGAAAGGAAGTCCTGTGGTTCTCGCATTTTTCAAAGGAAATTCCGGTGAGGGGAACTTCGCTCACATCGTGGCCAGGTCGGTTGCGATGCTGGGCGATGCGCGCCATTCGTTTGACCTGGCATCTCTTGCCTTGCTCTCCGGCGCCGACGCCTCCAACGTGGCTGAGGATGTGTGGGCAACCGACGCCCGGATCAACCAGGCCGAACAAGAGCTGCGAAGCGAACTCGTCGTACATGTCGCCGTGCAAGGCTCGGCCGACATCGGCTCGGTGCTCGGGTTCACCTTGCTGCTCAAGAAGATCGAACGAATCGGTGATCAAGCCAAGAACATCCTGGAACTGGCCGAACATGGCGTGTCGTTCGCCGACAGTCCCGAGAACGAGCAGTTGTCGGCAGAACGCCAACAACTGTCGGGCTACTTCGCCGAAGCAGGCGACCTGCTCAGCATGCCCAACCCCGACATTGATTCGATTGATGAGTACGCCACACGAGTAAACGTTTCGGTCGCCTACTTCCAGTCGAAGATCGACGAGTTCATGAGTTCTGAGCGGCCGGGCTTCGAGGTCGTACCGCTGGCGATCTACTACCGCTTCCTGAGGCGCATCGCCGCCAACCTCGTCGGCGTCGTTCGCACCTCGGTCGACCCCGTCCCCCATTTGGATTATCTCGACGACGGTGCCACCGACACCGACGACTAGCCAACGCAGCTGATGAACGTTAGGAGCTGGACTCGTCTGGGTGCCGATGGTCATCTATGTACTGATGGACGGCGGTGTTTGACTCACCCTTGAGGCCGAGCGCCTTACGCAGCTTCACGAGTGCGCGGAGGTCGTCACCTTCGATAGACAAGGTGCGAACCACCTCGCCGGTCGTGTGTATCTCCACATCTGTTACTTCGGCTCTGAGATCGCCAAGCGTGAATCGACGGCGCCGTTTCGTGACCTGCACGGCGCGGGCGCCGTCGTGATCGTCGAGGCCTTTTAGGGCGTCGGTCAAGCTGAAGCTTTTCTTGCTGTGGAGACGATCAAGCTTGAGCGCTTCGTAGATCGACTCCAGCGGAGCTGGTACCGAATCCGCACTTCGGTGGGTTTGCGATGTCCACGCCTCAAACCCTTTGTCTTCCGAGACGAGCTCCTTGGTCTTGAGCTTGTTGTCACGGATCTTGGCGTTGTAGTCAAGGTCGTCAACGATCAGGTAGCAGTCGTCGACTTCTTCGCGGGTCTCCGAGTCGGCGAGTTCGCGAATCATGTCGCGAGCCTTGGGGAATTTTCCCCACACGCGGTATTCGTATCGTGCCGGTCGGGGCTGTTTTGAACGTGAGCCGATTCATACAGCATCTCACAGAACGTCTGTTTCGTCCTCACGGGACCGTTGCGACCCTGGTCGATCACGCCGGCGATAGCCGAGATGACAGGCCACCAACTATCGGCTACCAAAGAGGATCGTGACTACCTTTCTTCATGATCTGACCGACCAGCTCAGCAGCGGTTGGGCCTCGCACGCCGGCAGCCGGCGATGACCTTGCGTGTCGGGGTTACGCCCCCAGGGATGGACCGAGCATCGCTCAACTATGTGCGAGATGCCGAACGGCTCGGCGCCGATTCTGTCTGGGTGCCAGAGGCGTGGATGTACGATGCCCTCACGCCGCTTGGGTATCTCGCCGCCATCACCGACACGATCCGTCTCGCGACCGGAGCCGTACAGCTCGGAGCCCGTTCGCCAGCCTTGCTGGCGATGTCGGCGCTGGCCATGCAGGAAATGTCGGAAGGCCGGTTCATCCTGGGCGTTGGCACCAGCGGGCCCCAGGTCATGGAGGGGTGGCATGGTGTCCGTTTTGATCGGCCTATCAACCGCACCAGGGAAACGATCGACATCATCCGCACTATCGCCTCCGGGGAGCGGCTCAACTACGAGGGCACGTCTTACACTCTTCCGCTCCCCGAGAGCCAGGGCCGGGCCTTGCGTTCCCCGGTCGCTGGTGCCGACATCCCGATCTACATCGCCTCGATGGGCCCGGCCAATCTCCGTCTCACCGGGGCCGTGTCCAATGGCTGGATCGGGACAGCCTTCATGCCCGAATCGGCCGAGGTGTTTCTCGATCCGATGCGCGAGGGAGCGGAGGCGGCTGGTCGAAGCGTGGACGAGATCGAACTCACGGTGGCCGCCGGTCTCGATTTCACCGACGACATCGAGACGGCCGGCCGCCGTCACGCCGCCGGCTACGCCTTCACCATCGGCGCCATGGGCTCGACCTCCACCAATTTCTACAACCAGGTCTTTGGGCGTCAGGGATTCGCCGACGAGATCGCCGAGGTTCAGCGTCTCTGGCAGGCCGGCGACCGAGACGCTGCTGGCGCTGCGGTCCCCCTCGAAATCGGACTCCACACCAACCTTGTCGGTGACGACACGGCCATCACCGAACGTTTACGCCGCTACCGCGCCTGTGGCATCGACACCCTCCGCGTCGGTATTGACGGCGATGACATCGGCGGCCGGCTCGACGACCTGGCTCGGCTGCTCGACCTCGTGGCCGCCGTCAACGCTGAGTGAAGGTCAGCTCGATCTTCAGCCCCAGACATCGTCGGCGATGGTCACGACGTGGGCGAGCTTGGCCCATTGCTCATCCTCGGTCATCACGTTGCCGTGAATCGTCGACGAGAACCCGCACTGAGGACTAAGGCGGAGCTGGTCGAGCGGCACATAGCTCGCCGCCCGGTCGATCCGGGCCTTGACCTCGTCGGCCGTTTCGAGTTCAGGAAACTTCGACGTGATCAGCCCGAGCACCACCGTCTTGTCGCTGGGCACATGGCGCAGCGGTGCGAAATCGCCGGATCGTTCGTCGTCGTATTCGAGGAAGAAGGCGTCGACCTCAAGCTCGTTAAAGAGCACCTCCGACACGGGCTCGTAGCCTCCGCTCGCGAAGTAGGTGCTCTTGAAGTTGCCGCGGCAGAGATGGATGCCAACGGTGAGATCATCGGGCCTTCCGGTCAGGGCGGCGTTGATGAGCGCTGCGTAGGTGCGGGGCAATTCGTCGGGGTTCTTGTTTCGTCCGGCCAGATCGAATCGATCTGATCGAGGGCATCGACGGTGAGTTGGCGTAGGTCGGCTTCGGGTTGCCCGGCCGCCCAGAGCCCGACCAGAGCCGTGGTTACACCCACGAGGGTTCCGGCCACGACGGCGGCGGCGAAGTGGCCATCTGGCCGGTGGGCGAGATCGGCGTGCACGATCGCTCCGTAGCGCAGCATCCAATGTTCTTGGAAGCGTCCGAGGCGGCTGCGGAGAAACTCGTTTTCTTGGGCGAGCTGCCAGGCGGGGAGGACCTGGTCGCCTGCTTCCTGAATCGATTCGCTGACGCCGATGACGGCTCGACGCAGGAATGAGCGCGTCGACTCGTCGGCTTGTCGTTCCGTCGCTAGCTCATCAAAATGCTCGAGCCAGATGAGGCCGTGCACGAAGACGAGATCTTCTTTTAGAGGAAAGTGCCGGTAGGCGGTTCGCCGCGACACGCCAGCAGCCTCAGCAACCGCCTCGACCGTGGTGGCGTCGTAGCCGTTCTCGATGAAAAGGGCGGTGGCGGCCGCCGCAATTTCGTTTCGTGTTTGACGGCGACGCCGCTCGTTTAGTGACTCCACTGCCCGGTATCTATTCGTTCCACAATCAACCACGCTATCTCCGACACAAGACCGCTCAGGTGGCATTTTATGTCACTGTGGCACAACGTGCCAGTCGTTGCTACCATCGAATGTATGACCACAGCACAACAGATCCTGATCGGGTATGCCACGATCGCACTCTCGGCCGGCTTCCTGCTCGGTGTAATCCTCGGAGCGGTTCGGTCTAAACAGTCATCGGCACGGAACCTGGCAACCGCTCACGTCGAGACGCTCCTGCAAGGCGCTGTGCTTCTCGGTGTAGCTTTCGCCCTCGGCCTCACTGACTTTGATGGCAGGCTAGCGACATGGGGAGCGACGCTACTGGCGATCGGTTCTGCGATGCAGGCGGTTGGGGTCACCCTCAACTGGATCACCGGAACCGTCGACCAGTTCGCTGAACGCTCACCCGGCTTCTTGCTCAATAGCGCGAGCACATTCGCTGCCGTTCCCGGTTTGGCCATCCTGGCCTACGGAATCCTTAGCGCCGTGATCAGCCAGTGATCAGCTGGTAGCTGCTGTTCATGATGAGATCGGCCGCATCCTGGCCCAAAGCGTCAGAGCACTTCACCCCGGCCCCGTTGCCAGCGACGACGACGAAGACTCCGTCGTCAACCTGCTCGATCAGGGGGTAGCGGTCGGGCGAGTAGGTGATGATGCATGGCCGAGTCGTGAACGAGGTGAAGTTGAGGCCAGGCCATAGCGTTTGGAGCGCCGGACGGTAGAGCGGTAGATACTCGGTGTCGGGTTCGGACTCGAACCAGGATTGAATGTCGCCTAGAGCCTGGGGGCCGTCTCCGAAGGATCGATCACGATTGGTATTGGCCCCCATCTTCACGTACCAACGACCGTCCGGATACTGGAGAGGGCCAACCATATAGATGCCCTCAAGATCAGGGCTATCAACCAGGTATTTAACGGTTGGTGCTGTGGCCAGACGGACAGCGTCTCGCTCCGATACCTCGCCCAGGATGATCACCTCGGACTTCAGCTCCACCTCGACGGGCTGGCGGAGCAAGCCGTTGACGTTGGAGAAGGCACCAGCGGCGACCACCAGACGATCGGCCTCAACGACTCGGCCTGACGTCGTCTGCACTCGCCATCCGCCCCCGCTGATCTGGGTAGTGTCCACGGCAGTGCCGGTCACGAGCTGTGCTCCGTGGTCAGCTGCGACCTTGTTTTGGGCTGCGATCATGGCCAGGGGATCGACATGACCCGCCGGTGATGGCTCATACGCGACGTAGTGTGTCGCCGGAAAGTTGAGGTCGGGCCATCGTTCGCGCCAACCCTGGTCTCCTGGCGCGAAGTAGGTGTAGGCGACCCCGGTCGAATCCATGACGAGACGAGGGTCGGGGCTATGAGCGTCACCACCGATGGGCGCGCTGATAAGGCACCCGACGGGGGAATGGAAGGCGATCCCGGACGCGTCTTCCAAGGCCTTGTAGTTAGCGACGGCCCTGGCCGTTGTCGCCGCCCATCGTTCATCGCGATCTTGCAACCTGGTCAAACGGGCCCGGTCGTTGTGCGATGAGTAGACGCGGCTGGGATCGCCATGTTCGACTACATGGTCGATAGTGCGATCGTCGACCGGCGCTGCGATTGAGGTTACGGCCAGGCCGCCCTCGGCCAGATGGCGAGAGGTTGCTGCGCCGAGGGGCCCGTTTCCGACGACGACGACATCGCTGCGCGTCGATTGCTTTTCTCGGCCACCGTTAGCGTTCCGCTCCATGGCGGCAGCCTAGTTGACGTTGTCGATTTCAAAGACAAGCCGCACCAGCTGTTCGACCCCCAGAACGCGAAGGCCAAACCTCGTGAACACTCCGAGACGCACGTCGGCAGGCCCCTGGTCAGCTCGGTCCACCAGATCGGCTCGAGCAACGTTGCGCAGCTGATTCTTCTGTTCGAAAGAGGTCGGGCCAGCGACCATATTGAGGTACCAATCGGTGCTGGTCCCATAGGTCAGGGCGATGTAGGCGGTGTTGTGATTGGGCGACGACAGGAGCCGTAGTGGGGTTCGATATCGACACCCGGTGCGTCGGCCGCGGTGGTGAAGATAGCCGAACCCAGGGAGGCGAATGAACACCGGACCCAGAGCTCTATTGAGATGTCTGACCTGTCGGGCAAGCCGACGTGAACGTGGCATCAATTTTCCTGCCTGCTTCTAGCCGGAAATCCTAGTCGTTAGTAGGCCCACCGACGGGCCAGCGCGGTAGTGTGAGTAGGTGGCTGGCGAAGGACCGATAACTCACGTAGCGGTAGTTGAGGAGAGGTAATGGAGTTTTTTGCTGAGGTGCCGGATCGGGTGGCCTACGCAGGGCAGGAGGCCAAACGAGACGGCCTCGCCTACCGTGTCTACGACCCCAACCGCACCGTGGCCGGTAAACGCATGGCCGACCACCTGCGGATCGCTGTCTGCTACTGGCATAGCTTCAACTGGCCGGGATCCGACATCTTCGGCGCAGGAACCTTCGATCGGCCCTGGCTGAGTCCCGACGCCGATCCCATGGTGGCAGCGAAGGCCAAGCAAGATGCTGCCTTCGAGTTCTTCGCCAAACTTGGTGTTCCTTACTTCTGTTTCCACGATGTCGACATGGCCCCCGAAGGTGCGACGCTCAAGGAGAGCAAGTCCAACCTCGACGAGATGGTTGATCGAGCCGCAGGCAAGATGGAGGAGACAGGCGTCGGCCTCCTCTGGGGAACGGCCAATCTGTTCTCCCATCCTCGCTACGCAGCGGGCGCTGCCACCAACCCCGACCCAGAGGTTTTCGCCCACGGCGCCGCCCAGGTCCGCCACGCCCTTGAGGCAACCCACCGCCTCGGCGGTCAGAACTATGTGTTGTGGGGCGGCCGAGAAGGCTACGAAACCCTCCTCAACACTCGTATGAAGCGCGAGGCCGATCAGCTGGCCCGCTTCCTCGAGCTCGTTGCGAACCACAAGCGTTCGATCGGGTTTACCGGCACCCTGCTCATCGAACCGAAACCGCAGGAGCCGACGAAGCACCAGTACGACTACGACTGCGCCACCGTGCACGGCTTCCTCGACCGCTACGACCTGCTCGGCGACTACTTCGTCAATATCGAGGTCAACCACGCCACCTTGGCCGGCCACTCGTTCCACCACGAGGTGGCCTACGCCGTCGATCACGGCATCTTCGGCTCGGTCGACGCCAACCGCGGTGATCCGCAGAACGGCTGGGACACCGATCAGTTTCCGAACTCGGTCGACGAGTTGTCGCTGGCGATGTTTGAGATTCTGCGCTCGGGTGGCTTTACCACCGGCGGCTTCAACTTCGACACCAAGCTCCGACGTCAATCGCTCGACCGCCTCGACCTGTTCCATGGTCACGTCGGAGGTATCGACACCCTGGCCCAATCGTTGCTGGTGGCCGAGGCGCTGCTCTACGACGGCACCTTGGAAGCCACACGCGATGGTCGTTACGCCGGGTGGCGAGGCGATCTTGGCCGCAAGATCCTCAATCCCAATACCACCATGGCGGAGATCGCCGACGCGGCGGTTGCCTCCAACCTCGATCCCAAGCCGGTCTCCGGCCGCCAAGAGGCGTTGGAGAATCGCGTCAATGAGGTCATCTGGGAAACAACCTAGGTGAGACCTAGGCCGTGAACCCGAGGGAGTAGTAGTTCTAGCCAGTGAACCCGAGGTAGTGGAGGTGGTCGATGCTCGACCTTCGGCCAAGTTGCGAACACTGCGCATCCGACGTGCGGGCTGATGGGCCCGGAGCGTTTTGTTGCTCGTTCGAGTGCACCTTCTGTTCGTCATGCGCAGCCGACGTGTTCTCCTATGTCTGTCCCAATTGCACGGGTCCTCTCCTGCCCCGCCCATGGCGACCCGCGGAGCATCGAGAAAAGGCACCACCGTCAACCGATCGAGTGGAAAAGCCAGCCGACCTCAAGGCCCATCCCGCCAAGGTCGCCGCCGCCATTGCTCGTGATGGTCGCCCCGCCCACCTTTGGGAGATTGTCGTCGACTGCGGGAACCCACCAGCTCTCGCCACCTTCTACGGTGATCTGCTCGGTATTACCGCCACGACGCGGGGCGAAGGCTGGGCCTATGTCGAACCGGCGCCACGAGGCCCGCTCCAGGTTGTAGGGGGAGTGGGAGGGGTGCGCATCGCCTTCCAGAAGGTCCCCGAGCCACGCACAGGAAAGGTTCGGCTTCACCTCGATTTCGCCGCCGAGGATCTCGATGCCTTCGCTCGACGGGCGGTGGAGCTTGGCGGTCGACGGCTCGAAGACGTTCCCGATGACTCATCGGGGCCCTTCATCGTTTTGGCCGACCCCGAAGGCCACGAGTTCTGCGTGGTGACCCCATGACGGCAACCTCATGACGGCAACCTCATGACCGTAAACCGATGACGGCGCCGACCGGCTATCACCTGGCCCAGTTCAACGTGGCCAAAGGCAAGGGCCCGGCGGAAGACCCAAGTGCCGACGCAGTCATGCGCGAGTTCATGGACAACCTCGACCGGATCAACGAGCTGGCCGATGTCTCACCTGGATTCGTCTGGCGGCACCAGGATGCCTCAGGAAACTCGACTTCGATCGATGTTTTCGACGACCCCGATGTGCTCGTCAACCTGTCGGTCTGGGAGGACTATGAGTCTTTCCACGACTATGTCTACCGCTCCGACCACGTGGCCTTCCTGAGGCGGCGGGTCGAATGGTTCGAACCGGTGGAAGACCTGCCGGTCGGTGTTATGTGGTGGATCCCGGCTGGCACTGAACCATCGATCGAAGAATCGCTGGCCAAACTCCGCCACCTCGGCGAGCACGGGCCAGGCCCCGAAGCCTTCAATCGGCGTCAACGCTTCGAACCACCAACCTAAAAGCTGCCCGGTGGCTAGGGGGCGGCCAGTACGATCGATGTCATGATTCGCGATCAGCTGCTGGCTGCAGTCCACGACGCCCTCGTCCATCTCGGCGTTGACACCGTTCCCGATGGTGTCGTCGTAGAGCGTCCGGCCCGCCGCGAACATGGCGACTGGTCGACCAACGCTGCTCTCGTCTCAGCCAAGGCGGTCGGTAAGAACCCTCGCGAGCTGGGCCAGGCCTTGGCCGACCATCTCGACGCCAACCGACCCCCACACGTCGAGGCCCTCGAAATCGCCGGACCGGGGTTTGTAAACTTCAGGCTCGCCCCCACCTGGCTGCACGACGTGTTGATCGAGGTGATCGACGAGGGAGAGGCCGACTATGGCCGGCTCTCAATCGGTGATGGGCTTACGGTCAATATCGAGTTTGTCTCCGCCAACCCCACCGGCCCAATCCATGCTGGCGGTGGTCGTTGGGGTGCCTACGGCGATTCGCTGGCCAGGCTGATGGCTCGGTGCGGCTACGAGCCTCACACCGAGTTCTACATAAACGATCGCGGTGTGCAGACCGTGCTGTTTGGCCAATCTCTCGCCGCCGCCAAAGCCGGTGACGAAACACCCGAGAAGGGCTACAAAGGCGTCTACATCGACGACTGGGCGGCAGAGATGCCCGACGATGTCGATCCGACGACCTGGGGTATCGAACGCTCGCTCACCGACTCCCGGCTGGTCCTGGCCGACATGAACGTGGAGTTCGACACCTGGTCCTCTGAGAAGGCCTTGGTCGAGGCGGGAGCTGAAGCCGAAGTTCTCGACCGGCTGAAGCAGTCAGGCCTCGTCTACGACAAGGACGGAGCGACCTGGCTCAAGACCTCCGAGTATGGGGACACCGACGATCGCGTCCTGATCAAGAGCGACGGTGAATACACCTACTTCACCCCCGACATCGCCTATCACCTCGACAAGTACAACCGGGGTGATCATCTGATCGATATCCTCGGCGCCGACCATCACGGTTACGCGCCGCGGATGAGGGCGGCGCTTATCGCCCTCGGCAAGCCAGCCGAGTCCTACGAGGTGATCATCGGTCAGAACGTGAAGCTGGTTCGAGACGGCACCGAGGTGAAGATGTCGAAGCGGGCTGGCGACATCGTCGAGATCCGCGATCTGATCGATGAGGTCGGTGCCGATGTTGCGCGGTTTGCCTACCTGCTTCAGTCGGTCGATTCGCCTCAAACCCTCGACCTTGATCTGTTATCAACACAGGCATCGGAGAATCCGGTCTTCTATGTGCAGTATGCCAATGCCCGAATCCACTCGATTGGACGGGAGGCGGCCGAGCGCGGCATCGAAAGGTCACCGCTGAGCGGCGTTGACCTGTCGGTTCTCGACCACGAGCGCGAGCTCGAAGTGCTTCGCGTGTTGTCGTCCTTGCCTGAAGTGCTCGAGGTAGCGGTTAAAGAACGGGCTCCTCACAAGGTGACAACTTGGGTGCGTGAACTGGCCGCGGCCTTCCATGGTTTCTACCGTGACTGCCCGATCCTACGATCCGATATCGAACCAGAAACTCAACAGGCTCGACTGTGGCTGGCCGAGGCGTCCCGCGTCGGCCTCGCGATCGGACTCGATCTGCTCGGCGTTAGCGCTCCGGAGCACATGTAAGACCTGGGTGCGCCCAAGGTCGGATAGCCCATAGCCCTCGAGGTGCTTTTCGCCGCGTCTCAATCCTCAAGTTCGTCTTGGTGGTGGTCGTTATCACTACTGGGCGCAGTGCGACGCTGAGGATCGCAAA
The DNA here is from genome assembly GCA_937922045.1 of uncultured Acidimicrobiales bacterium. GTDB lineage: Bacteria > Actinomycetota > Acidimicrobiia > Acidimicrobiales > SZUA-35 > JAHELU01. Next base: position 46,123 of record CAKZXA010000010.1, read on the forward strand.
ACGCTCCACCTCTGTTTGGAGAGCACCTTGGGACGTAATCAACGCGGGCGCCCAGAAGGCGACCACCGATGAGAGATCTTCTATCCGGCCGCGTTATGGCTGCGCTCTTTGCTCTGGTCATCGGCGGCGCTGGCGTCGCCGTGCTCGTGCGCTACGTGCAGACCAGCGAACAGCGCTCTCTCGCTGGCTATGAGCTGGTCGAAACCTACATCGTCGATGAACCCATCCCCGCTGGTACTCCGGCGGCTGAGATAGGCGCCCAGGTCAGCATCGACGAGGTTCCGCTAGTCTCCCGGCCCATAGATGCGGTCAACGACCTGACCCAGCTTGCCGACCTCGTCGCCACCGTTGATCTTGTGCCCGGTGAGCAGCTTCTCGCCTCCCGGTTCGACCGCCCCGATGATGTGCGCACCGTGTTTGGCGGCACGACGGAGGTGCCGCCCGGTTTCCTGGAAGTAACGATTCAGGCTACCTCGGAGCGCGTGGTCGGTGGCCAGGTCTCACCTGGTGATGTGGTTGCCCTCTTCGGCTCCTTCGAGGCCTTTCAAGCCGACGATGACCAGGTCAGCGGCTTGCTTCTCCGAAAAGCGTTGGTGACCAACGTGCAGGCCTCGACCGCCGACATCTTTGATCAGGCCGATGAAGACGGCCGCAGCCGATCAGCACCAACCGTGGAGCTTCTGATCACCGTGGCCGTAAGCCCGGTCGACGCTACCCGGATCGTGTTCGCCAGTGAGTACGGCAATGTCTGGCTGGCCCGCGACACGGTCTTGGCCAGTGAAGCGCTTACACCGTCGATCTCCATCGACTCCGTCTTCGATGAAGGTGTCACAAGTGCGACGCCACCGGCCACGGATCAAGACGAGGTTGAAGACGGAGCGGTTGACGAAAAGCCATCCGATCTGGCCTTTGAAGACGAAGGAACGGCCAGCGATGCCAGCACCGACGGTGCTGAAGAGATCGTTCAATCTGAGGAGCCGAGCGAGTGAAGGCACGAGTTGTAGTGCTAACCAATGCCGACGAGTTGAGCGAGCTTTCGGAACGTGTCAACCGAGAAGACTTCGACCTCGTGTTCGAGCCGTACGGTGGCGATGGTGCTGTAGACGACCTTGTTGGCCGCATAGCGTCTCTGCGTTGTGAGCTTGTCGTGTTCGGCTTCGATCTTCCTGAACAGGTGGTGCTCGCCGCCTCCACTGCACTCACCGAGACTCATCCGGAGATCGGCTGCGTAGCCTATCGATCAGCCTCGCCTGAGTTCATCCTTCGAGCCCTACGCAGCGGCCTCGGCGACGTGATCAACCCCGATCACAACGGCCACTCAGAGTTGATCGAAACCCTGCGTCGAATGCTCAAATCTGGGGCTCTTCGCCGTGAACGGATGAGCATCATCCACGGCGCTGATGATGACGGACGGATCATCACGGTAATCGGTCCGAAGGGTGGGGTTGGCAAGTCGACGATTGCGGTCAATCTCGCCTGCGCTCTAGCCACGGATGCACCGAACGAGGTGGTGCTTGTCGATCTGGATCTCCAGGGCGGCGATGTGGCCGAGATGCTTCGCTTGGAAGTCACGTCCAACGTTGCCATGGCAGCGAGGTCTGGTGCGCTTCGAGATCCGGCCACCCTCAAACTCAGCCTGACCGCTCACAGCGCTGGCATGCTGGTCTTGCCGGCCCCGACCTCATTGGTCGAAGCAGGCCAGGTCGACCTGAGCGACTTGGCCGAACTCTTGGAGCTGCTCGGGCAACTCTTTCGTTTCGTGATTGTCGACACGGGGCCTGGCGCCCCCGACGCCGTCATCGCGGCGGTCAAGTCTTCAGGAGATGTCATCGCTGTGGTCAGCTCCGAGGTAGGTGGCATCCGATCGCTTGGGCGGTATCTGGTCGCACTCGAAGAGATCGGTTTGCAATGGCCTCGCACCCACTTTGTGTTGAACCGCCTCGACAGGCGCGCCGGGATGACCCGGGAGGACGTCGAGGCGACCCTCGGGCAGCCGGTAGATGTGGTCGTCGAGTACGAACGCTCGGTACCAGCGGCGGGTAATCAGGGTGTGCCCTACATCCAAACCCGGCCCCGCGGCCGATTGACGGCAGGGATAGCCCAACTCGTCGATCGCTTGGCAACAACGAATGATGCTGATGTGCCGGTCGTTGCCAGGAAGGGCAGGTTTCGCTAGATCGTGGAACTTGCGCGGATGTTGGCCGAGGCCAAGAGCGGTGAGGTGCACCCCAAAGAGGACAACCCCGGCAAGAGCCGCCGCGACGATCGTGAAGCCGATAAGCCAACGGTGATCGAAACGCTGGGCGATCAGGTTCGCTCCCGCTTGATCGAAAACGTCGGTTCGGAACTGATCGATTCGGATCTTGACCAGGATGAGCTCCGGAAACGGGTAAGCGAAGAGCTTGAACAGCTGATCGAGTCCGAACGGCTGCCGCTGACCAGCAAAGAGCGGACCCAGATGGTTCTGGCCGTCACCGGCGACCTGATGGGGCTCGGCCCACTTGAACCCCTGCTCGAAGACATCGATGTCAGCGAGGTCATGGTCAACGGCACCGACGCTATCTATGTTGAACGCCACGGACGGATTGTGCTCACCGACGTGCGATTCCGTACCGAGAAGCATCTACGTCAGGTGATCGATCGGATCGTCGCCAGTGTCGGTCGTCGAGTCGACGAGACCTCGCCGATGGTGGATGCCCGACTCTCCGACGGGTCTCGAGTAAATGCGATCATCCCGCCCTTAGCGGTTGACGGCTCCACACTGACGATTCGCAAGTTCAGCGCTACCGGCCTCGACGCCGATGATCTGGTGAGCCGGGGAGCGCTATCTCGGGCCGCGGTTGACGTTTTGCAAGGCATGGTTGAGGGCAGCCTGAATATTTTAGTCGCCGGCGGAACCGGCACCGGCAAGACGACCTTTCTCAACATGCTGTCGGGTTTCATCCCCAGCCATGAACGCATCGTCACGATCGAGGACGCAGTCGAGCTTCGCCTTCGTCAGCGGCATGTCATCCGGCTCGAATGTCGACCGGCAAATATCGAAGGCAAGGGCGAGGTCGGTATTCGTGACCTGGTGCGGAACAGTCTGCGCATGAGACCCGATCGCGTCATCATCGGCGAGTGCCGTGGGGCCGAAGCCCTCGACATGCTCCAGGCGATGAACACCGGCCACGACGGATCCCTTACGACCTTGCATGCCAACTCCCCGCGCGACGCCCTAGCTCGGATCGAGACCATGGTCATGTTCGCCGGCTTCGATCTTCCAACCCGCGCTATCCGGGAACAGATGGCATCCGCAATCGACATTGTCGTTCATCTTGAACGCCTGCCGGATGGCAGGCGTGCGGTGGCCTCGATCACCGAGGTGATCGGCATGGAAAGCGATCAGATAACGCTGAATGAGCTGTTCGCCCTCCACTACGACAGCACCGCTCCCAATCGCGCTGATGGGTCTCCGAGCGGCCCAACCCTTCGCTCGACCGGGATACGGCCCTACTGTTCGGACACGTTGGCGAACAGGGGTGTGGTCTTCGACGCTTCACTCTTCGAGGCGAGTCCCTGGTGATCGCTCAAGATCGCGGTGAAGCGTTAGAGCTCGAGGTCGTCTCGGTCGACACCTCAACGCCCGGGATGCTTCGGCTGCGGTTACTAACACCAACCGATCACACCGGCAGCGTCGCAGCTGGGGATTTGCAGGCCTCGATCGCCGGAGAGCCTGCTGATGCCACGATCCAGCCGGCAGTTGCCGATTCGATGCAGGTCGCCCTCGTGATCGACGTGTCGGGATCGATGCGAGGTGAAGCCATCGCTTCCGCCCGTGACTCTGTCGCCGACTTCGTTTCGCTGCTTCCGCCCTCCACGGAGATCGCAGTGATCTCCTTCGGCTCGACGGCCGAGGTCGTGCAGGGCGCAACCCTCAACCGGGATCCGGTTCTGAGCGCGATCGACGGTCTAGAAGCGGTGGGGGAGACGTCGTTGTACGACGGAGTGCTGGCAGCCATCCAGCTGCCAGCTGATGCTCAGCGCCTCCCTGTCGTCGTGCTCTCCGACGGCGGCGACACGACGAGCGCGGCTTCGCTCGATCAGGTTCTCGATGTGGTTGCGGCCTCGCCCCACCGAATCTACGGCATCTCTCTGCAGACCGATGAATCGAACCCTGAAGCCCTGGTGTCGTTAGCCGAGACGTCGGGAGGACAGGTGGTGGCCGCCGACAGCCCGGCCAAGATTGCCGAGCTCTACGCCACGTTGGCTGAGAGTCTTGCCAGCGAATATGAGGTGACGATTCCCATCGATAGGGAAGGCCCAGCGACGATCGCTCTGCAGCTGGACGATGGTGCGGCCCGGTTTGAATGGTCGGGCGTTGTCGATCTGCCGGAGATTGAAGGTCATGCGGCCGGCCTCAACGTTGTAGCGGTTGAACCGGCGACGCGGGTTGTGCCCGAACCGGGATTGCTGGCCGGGCCGAACCTGCTCGGCCTCGGGGCGGGGCTTGTGGCTGCTGCCTTCTTGGCTCTTGTCGTCGGCTGGCTCGGTCGTTCGGGATCCAGCAATCGTCCAAGGCGGCGGAGGTTCGAATCCGCTGGTGTCAAGTCTCGCACCTTACGGTTCGCTGATCTCCGCCGTGACACATCACAGGTGGTTGAGACAGCTATCCGTGGCACGGCGACCGACCGGCTGGCGGCCCAGCTCGATTCCGCCGGTTTGAAACTGCGGGTCGGCGAGATGATCCTGATCAATGCGGGCTCGACGCTGGCTGCGGGCCTGTTGGGGTTGAGTACCTTCGGCCTTGCTGGCCTCGTTGCCGGTATAGCCCTCGGATTGTCCTTGCCTCGGCTGCTGGTCCGCTTCCGGTGCTCTCGGCGGGCGAAGGCGTTCGAACGCCAGCTTCCCGACATCCTCGTCGCTTTGGCCAATGTGATGAAGGTCGGCTACTCGATGAACCGAGGTCTGGCCGCGGTGGCTCGCGAAGCAGAGGAACCAGCCAAGAGTGAGCTGAACCGAGCGGTTGTTGAGGCCCGCGTTGGCGGCGATCTCGTGAATGCTCTGCATGGAATCGCTGAGCGTATGGGCAGCGTCGACCTCGGATGGGTTGTCGATGCGATCTCGATCAATATCACGGTTGGCGGTGAGCTGGCCTCTCTTCTGGAACGGGCGGCGGAGACCGTCCGTTCTCGGGCCACGCTGAGAGCCCAGGTGGCAGCCTTGACGGCTGAAGGGCGGATGTCGGCCTCTGTCCTGCTGCTGCTCCCACCAGCGCTCACCACCTTCATTGCCTTCTCGAACCCTCAGTACTTTGATGGGATCTGGGCCCACCCCGCCTCGTATTGGCTGGCTGGAGCATCGGCCATGATGCTCGTCGTCGGCGGCTTGTGGATCAAGAAGATGGTCAATGCGGTCGGGTAGGTTCTGATGTCGATGACCGTATCCGAAGGCGTTCCCGGCCTCGCTCTGGCGGCAATCGTCGACGGAGGTCTCGTCACGGTGCTGGTTGCGTCTGCCGCCGTCGTCGGGTCGATTCCTCTGCTTGTGTTCGCTCTCTGGCCACGGGGTCGGGCCGCGGCGAAGGTCAAGGCCAAGCCTGGCTCTCACTACCGCCAAAATGAACTGCGCACATCCTTTGCCGATCGACTCGTGCTCCCGATCGTGCAAGATGTCACCCACTACGCTCGCCGCGTGACACCTCAAGGGGTCATCAACGCTTCCGCCGACCAATTGGCCATCGCAGGCCTTGCTGGATCTCGCGTCTTGGAAGCGATCTTGAGTCTCAAGGTGCTGTTTAGCCTGGCCGGTGGTATCGGAGCCTTTGTCGGTCTCGCCTCGGTGACAATGGTCAGTCGTCTCGCCTTTGCCGTCGGCGCCGGTTTGGTTGGTTTTGCTCTCCCCGATATGTACGTAAGGCGGCGGGCTTCAGCTAGGCGGGAGACCATTAGCCGCTCGCTGCCCGATGTTTTGGACCAGTTGGCGGTCATCATCGAGGCTGGCCTTGGCTTCGACGCTGCTCTTTCTCGAATTGTTCAGAGCTCATCGGGCCCCTTGATCGACGAGTTCGCCCGCGCCTTGCAATCGATGCGCTTGGGTAAGAGCCGCTCAGAGTCGCTCCAGAAGATTGCCGAACGCACCGACGTGGTGGAGGTGCGCCAGTTCGTTGGCGCTATCAAGCAGGCTGACAGCCTTGGTGTGCCGGTGGCGCGTGTTGTTCGCACCCAGGCCGACCATATGCGTCAGCTGAAGCGACTGGCCGCTGAAGAAAAGGCGATGCGACTTCCGGTGAAGCTCACCTTACCCATGGTCTTGTGCATGCTTCCCTCACTGTTCATCGTCCTCATCGGACCTGTGGTCATCCGAGCGATGCAGAGCCTGTAGCGCTCAGTCGGCGACAAACGCTCGGTCACGTCCACCGCTTGTCAGGGTGAGAGGCCGATGCAGTCGGCCAATACCTGGCCACAGACACGTTTGGCATCGGCGTCCCAGTTGTCTGAGACAAAGCCTGGTTCAAACCGGATGGTCAACGAACGGCTGGCTTGGGCGCCGCGCACCTGGAAATCGATCAGTTCGCCAGGAGCGACGCCGACGGCCCTGAAGGTCAGGTTTGCGCCCTGACCTTCAACACCGCGGTAGATGATGAAGGGAACCGTCCCTAGGTTCGACAGTGTCTCTAACTCACTCTGCAGACTTGAAGATAGGACACCGGGGTTGCCGTCGATACAGCCGACCGGATCTACCGAGCAGGGGGTGGTGGATGAGGAGGTAAAGAGGTCGCCGTCATAGCCGCTTTCGATCCAGTTGCCGACAGCACCCGTCGAGTTTGCTCCTCCGTCAAAGTCGAGGAGTCCCCAGTTGCCTGGGTTCCTACCGCCTCGAGCAGTGCAGGAGTCGACGTTGGTCGATGCGTCGAGGGTAATGACCACGACGACTTCGTCGACAGGGTTGGACAACCATGCTTGGAGATCAGGATTGCCATCAGCGCAAAAGGCGAAAGGCCGGATCCCCCGATAAATCTGTCGGCCCCACATAGCGGCCGTGGATGAGGTCGAGACACCCGACTCGAGACCCAGAATCTGACCGAGGCCGTAATTGACGGTGGTTGAGGAATGGACTTCAACCACACCACTGCGTCGGTTGCCAGCCAGGGTGACGTCGCAGGTGAAGGACGTGTTTTGAGGAGCGTTGAGTTCGACATACACACGGGCCTCTGTGCACCCATCGCCTCCGGCGCCATAGACAGCTGCGGCTGCGCTAGCACCGGCATCGGTGGCGGTCACGAGCGCCCGTCGTTCGCTCCAGAGGCGGCCTGATTCAATCGCCAGGCCTCCCAAGCCGACGATCGCGGTTAGGCAGACCAGCACGATGATGAATGACGCCCCCCGCTCTGTCTCGGCGTCGTCGGCTGTCTCGGCGTGATCCGCGGTCTCGTCGTCTACCTGGGTTCCAACGGGCCGTGGAGCGCAGCCTATTCGCATCGGAAGGTACCGGCGCCGGACAGCGAGACGGTCTGCCCGGCCAGGAAGGGGATGTCGAGCTCAGCGGTTGTTTGCAACTCCACCTTCACCGGCTCACCACGGCGGCCGTCGCATGGTTCATCGCCGCCAGGGCTAATAATGATCGTAGGGTTCGACTCGCCGCCGGCGCTGAGGGCGCGGTTGATGGCCAACTGAATGTCGACGCTTGTGGAGGATGGGAAAGAAGCGGTGCGCGCCCCTTCCCTGGCCGCGGCTTGAAGTGTTTGTTGTTGCAGGAGAAGAAAGCTGATCTGCACGACGCCGAGGGTGAGCATGATGAGCAAGGGGGCCACAAACGCGAACTCGATGATGACCGCTCCTTTTTCATCTGTGCGCATCGTTCCGCTTCGGCGCGAACTGCGCTGTTCTTTAGGTTTCTCGGGGTCAGAGCCTCGGTCTCGTCAGCCTTCGTTTCATGATCGCAGGCTTCAATCTCAGCCGAAACGACCGACTGGACTCACATGATTCGCTCGTCTCGCGCCCTTCTTGTCGCCATCGTGGTTTTGGTCGGCACCGCGTGGGCTCCCGGTGCAGGCGCCGAGGCCTCCAAGAGGGTCAACCTTGCCGTGGCGCCTGGTGATCTCGTCGCTGAACAAGCTCTCCGAAGTTGGCAGGTTATCGATCTTCAGCCAGCCGAGGAATCGACCCTGCCTGATTGGGATGTACTGGTATGGGATTTCGCTGAGATCAATGGGGTTATGTATGTTGGCGGCCGGTTTCAAACCGTCCGCAAATATTCAGGGGCGACCGAGCACGATCAGGCCTTTCTCGCCGCCTTTGACGTAAACACCGGCGAATGGGTTTCCACCTTTCGTCCCCAGCTCGATGACGGCGTGTATGCCCTTGCCGCCAGTCCCGACGGCTCGCGCCTGCTCGTCGGCGGTGAGTTCTCCAACGTCAATGGCCAGCCACTGACCTCGGGGTTCGTTGCTCTCGACCCCTTCACCGGCGAGCCCGACCCGTCGTGGAAGGCATCGGTCACCGAGGAGCTAGAAGATGTATCGGTGCACGAGATTGTGGTCGACCCCGTCGGTGATCATGTCTACATCGCCGGAAACTTTAGCCACGTTGAAAGCTCGGTGGCGAATAGCCGGACGAGACGCTACAACATCGCTCGACTTAACGGCTCGACCGGAGCGCTAGACCGCGACTGGAACCTGACGGCTGGCGGCGGCAGGGTATTGGCCATGGCGCTTAGTCCCGACGGTGCTGAACTCTATGTCGGCGGCTTCTTCACCGCATTGGGCCAGACCGAGAACACCAAGTGGGCGGCGATGGCCAGAACGGTCGACGCTTCGGTGACCCCACTTGCGACCCCGTTGCCAGCCAACCTGAAGTCCTTCGTCTTCGACATTGTTGCCACCGAAACGAGAGTCTTTTTCGCCACCGAACGGCACCGACTCTGGGTGTATGACCGCGGTGATCGCTCCTCGATAGCGACCTACTGGACCCATGGGCACGGTGGCGATCCTCAGGCCCTGCTCGATGACGGAAATGTCGTGTGGATGGGCGGGCATCATCACGGCTACGTGATCGACTTGGAAGGCGACGGCACCCGCTACCAGACCCAATGGTTGTCGGCCGTCGACCGTGAAAACGGGCGTCCGTTGACCGGCTGGACGGCACGGCTTGGCATGAAAGATGGGATCTTCGCCCTAGCCCGAGACTCCAAAGGCCAGCTTTGGGTCGGCGGAGATCCGACCTCATCGGGCACCGTCCCGGTGCGAGGCTTCGCTGTCTTTCCCCCGCGCGCCGATGAGAACGAGGTGAATGTGGCCCGAGGCCGGATCGCCCGTCAGTCATCGGTTGGCGACGCCGGTATCGCTGATGGCGGCAAGGGGGAACCGGAGAAGCGTTGTGATGATGAGGTGAATGACCTCGTTGGTCCGGCGGCCCAGGCGGTCGACGGCAAGATCGGTGGCGGGGTCTACGAATGCTCGTACTCTGCCACCGCTCTCGAGGCTTCTCCCTGGTGGCAGATCGATCTTGGATCGGAGCGAGAGGTCGACGCGGTGCGGATCTGGAATCTCCATGGAACAGATCGCTCCGCCGATCTGGCCGATGTGCGACTTGCCGTGTCCAACGACTTCGGCGCTATCGACTCGACCGACCTCGCCGCTCTCGAAGCCGACCCAGCGGTCGATGTCCAAACCATCGACGGTGAGATCGGGTGGGTCCACGAGGTACCGGTTGGTGTCCGCGGGCGGTATGTCCGAATCTTCATGAACCCGGATGAGCCAACCCAGCTGCGATTGGCCGAGGTAGAAGTTCTCGATCTTCCCGGGATAACGCCTCAACGCGAACAGGACGACTCGATGCTGATCGAGGAAGCCAGCACGTGGTTCTACACCGACACCGCCGAGGCTCCGCCCCAGGACTGGGCAAGCCGAACATTCGACGCGGGGGCCTGGACAGCCGGTGTCGCTCCGCTGGGATTCGGCGACGACGACCTGGCGACCCTTACCAACTCGGGGATTCCAACAACGTATTTCCGCCACAATTTCGATCTCGCCGATCCAGCTGCGGTAAAGGGACTCAGTCTCGACTTGATGGCCGACGATGGTGCCATCGTCTTTATGAACGGTGTTGAGGTCTTCCGGCTCCGTATGCCAGCGGGTCCGGTCGATCACGCCGCCGGGTCGGCCGAAACGGTCTGGGGCGCAGCCGAGCGGGCGTGGACGACCGTCGCTCTCCCGGTCGACGACCTGGTAGCCGGTCTCAATACTCTCGCGGTCGAGGTTCACAACAACTGGTATGGCGGCGGGGACCTTCGGTTCGACGCGGCGCTCAACCGGGTTGGTGACGAGGTGGAGCCGCCTCTCGTCGATCAGTTGCTGATTCCCGAGGACGCCGAATGGCGCTACCTCGATACGGGGGTCTATCCCGGTGACCAGTGGACGGCTCTCCCGTTTGATGATGCCAGCTGGGGTTTGGGCCGCGGCCAGTTCGGGTATGGCGATGGTGACGAAGTCACCGTGGTCGAGGAAGGCCCGGTTCCCGACCGACACATAACCCATTGGTTCCGGACACGCTTTGACCTCACCGACCCCGAGGACATCGCTTCACTCGACGTAAGCCTGCTTCGCGACGATGGAGCTGTCGTCTACGTCAACGGGGTCGAGATCGTTCGATCGAATATGCCTGATGGCGTCATCGACGACAACACACCGGCCTCGACCTACGCCTGGGGGATTGGCGAATCGGTCTATCATCGCTCAGCGGCACGAGCCTCAGTGCTCGTCGAGGGCACCAACGTGGTGGCGGTAGAGGTGCACTCTGCCGACAGTGGCAGCAGCGATCTCAGCTTCGGTCTCAAACTTGTAGGAGTAGCCCCGTGAGATCATCGAGAGCAGTCCTCTTCCTCATCGTGCTAGCGGTCACAATCGCTGGTTGCACGCAGGCCGCCGACAACGCGGATGGAAGTGCAGCCGAGCAGGTCGGCGACGAGATACCGCTTCAGTCTGAGGCGACCGCATCGTCGCTCCCGGAATCGACCCCGACCGACGGCGGGTCGCCGGTTGAGGCAGGCGATCCCGGACAACTGATCACCGAGCCAGTAGATGTGATGACGGCCGAGCTTGGCTTCTCGGAAGAATCGGCCGCGGCGCCGGAGACCGATGAGCGGGGACTCATCGACGACGGCGAGCCGGAGGCTGTCGAGGTCGAGGCTGATCAGATCAACCTCGATGTCCAGGAGTCAGTGCTTTGCGCCACCGTTGAATTCTCCCTCGATGCCTATCGCGATGGGATGGAGAACGCCGACAACGAACAGCTCGCCATGCTTGCGACCTACAAGGTGTCTCGTGTCACCGACGCTCTCGGACTGGCCGTTGGTCAGGCTGTCGCTGAGTCGGACCCTTCGGGTGATCCTGGGCCTGGTCTCGCTGAGGCGATGGCCGCCTGCGAGTCGAACGGCTACGAGCGCTAGGTTCTCGTCAGCCGGCCTCTGCAGCCAGAAGCCTCGTCTTGCGGTCGGCGCCCCAGCGATAGCCGCCAGGCTTTCCATCGGCACGTATGACGCGATGACAGGGCACGATGAGGGCGACCTTGTTGGCCGCACAGGCATTGGCCACCGCTCGGTGAGCGCTTGGTCGGCCTAACGATCGCGCTATGTCGCCGTAGGACGCGACGTCGCCGGTTGGAAGAGAACGCAGCGCCTCCCAAACCGCAACCTGAAAAGCCGTGCCCTGCACGTCGAGCGGCAGATCGACAGCCGCAGAGGGCCTACCCGCTGCTAGCTCCACCACGAGTGAAACCAGTTCGGCCAGGCCGTCGGGGTCCTCGATCACCTCGGCCTGCGGGTGCTCATCGATCAGGGCGGACCGCATGGATTCAACCTCGTCTTCGTGGCCTAGCCGAACCGAGCAAACGCCGCGTGCTGTGGCTGCCACCTGGACCACGCCAAGGGCACAAGGTGCGATGGCGTAGCCGATAGTGGTAGCCGACGCCCCGTCTCGCAAGACACCAGGTGTCATGCCAAGACGAGAAGCACCGTGTTCATAGAAGGCTCGCAGAGAACCAAAACCAGCATCGAAGGCGGCATTGGTTACCTCGCTTCCGGCCACTAGGGAACGCCGGGCCCGGTCGGCTCGTACAGACCGGCCGTAGGCGGCTGGCGTAACGCCTGTGACCGACTTGAAGGTACGGCTCAAGTGGCGGGCCGACCAACCGACGTCACCCGCCAATGCAGCGACCGTCGGTGCCTCGCCGTGACACTCGAGCCGGCGGCAGATGTCGGCGATGGTGGCGACCGATGGATCAGCGGTGGTGGCTTCGGTCGGTCGACAGCGCTTACAGGCCCGATAGCCAGCTGCCTTGGCTTCGTCGCAGGCACCAAAGAACTCGATGTTGCTGCGCAGAGGCGTACGGGCTGGGCAGCCCGGTCGGCAGAAGACCCCGGTGGTACGCACGCCGTAGATGAAGAGGCTGATGGCAGCCGAATCTCGCCTTTCGATGACGGCCCACCGCGCATCATCGAGTTCGGTTTCGACGGCCGTATCGGCTTCGGCTGTGCCAGTGCTCATGATGTCGTTGCCAGTGCTCATGATGTCAAGGTATGTGACGGGCGGCCGAGGCGCTTCCCGAAGAGAGACATCAAACCCAGAATTGGCCCAGGCAGGAGCAGCCAGAAGAGATAGCGGGGGTCGAGGTGGTCGGCGGCCAGATCAACCAACTGAATACTGACGACAGTGATGGCGAAGCCGATCGAGGTCACGATGGTGAGAGCGGTACCGACGTAGGCGGGTGGTGCAAAGCGAGCGTTGAGCGCTGAGTACTGAGGAGAGTCGCCAACGACCGTGATTCCCCAGATCACAAGGATGGTGAGGAGGGTGGTGCGACCCCACCCAAAGAGCCAGGGCGAGATCGCGCAGCACAGACCTGAGACCGCAAGCTGGCCTCCGGCCACAGCGCGGCTGCCGAACCGGTCCGACAGCACGCCGCCGACGGCGCAGCCGACAGCGCCAGCAACGATCACGATGAACGACCAGGCCGACACATCGACCAGAACGTCACCGACCGCCCCCGACAAGCCATGAATCTCATTGAAGCGGCCCAGCCACCAGGGGAGGAACGCCCAGAAGGCGTAGAGCTCCCACATATGACCGAAGTAGCCGAAGGCTGAAGACCGGAACTCGACCGAGCGAAAGATCTGAGGCACCGCTGACCACTCGAACGACGAGCCCGTCGAGAGGAAGGGACCGTCGGGCACCGCCACGAGCATGGCGATGCCTCCGGCCGCAGCGAGCAAGGACACGCTGATGAGCACCCACCGCCAATCGAGGTCGGTGCCGCTGGCTCGAAGCAGATGGGGAAAGGCGGTGCCAGCCACCAGGGCGCCGACGAGATAGCCGAGGGCGCGGCCCAAGCCGCCATCGTGCCAGCCCGCCGCGATCGTCATGCCGACGGGGTACACGCCAGCCAGGAAAAATCCGGTGGCGAATCGAAGAATGAGGAGGGCGAGGAGGCTGTGAGGGCTGAAAACAACCGCCAAGGTAGAGACTGCCGCCGACACCACCGCGGTGAAGAAGATGACCCTTGGCGAGAACCGGTCGACCAGCACGGCGATAGCCGAGACCAAGGTTCCGATGATGAACCCGATCTGTACCGAAGAAGTGACGAGGCCGAGCGAGCCTTCGTCGAGTCCCCAATCTTGGGTCAGATCATCGATCACCGCATTTCCGGCAAACCAGAGCGAGGTTGCGGCGAACTGAGAGAAGATGATGACCGGCACGATCCTGCGAGGACGTTCCATACCAGTACGAACCCCACGGGTCGACATCTTATTCACCGTTGTCGATTCACCGTTCTTGGATCCACCTGTTCCAGGATAGGAGATGGTCGGCCCTGGGGCCGAAGCCCTACGATGGCGCCATGTCGTTTCGTATCCGCCCCGACGGCCGCCCCGATGCCGGATGGCGTGTCGACACCGACCGCTTCGAGCGGTTCAGCCAGGTCGATGATGTGTTCAACCGGTCGTGGTGGGACGAGACGGTTCGATCGCCGGAGACCGAGAGGTTCTTTCAGAGTTATCGTCGCCCACTGGAAACGTGGCGCAAGGCTCGTGGATTTCGCCGGAAGGATTACGCCCTGCGCAATGCCTCATGGCACGGCGCCGATATTTTCGCTGAGTTGAAAGAAGCCGAAGGACGTCGCGATGGGTTCCTCGATCCACTGTCGGCGTTGCGCGAGGCCTCCGACGAGAAGGAAGACGTCGGGTCTCCGGAAGACGCAGCAGCCGAAATCAAACAGGTGGCCTTGACCTTCGGCGCTGACCTGGTGGGAGTGGCCGAATCCGACCGGCGGTGGGTCTACACCGAACGCTATTCGCTCCAGCAGGGTAAGGGAAAGCCAAACCCGCTCGACGAGTCGCTCGATCGGGTTATCGTTCTCGGCCAGGCAATGGATGCCTCCATGATCGCCACCGCTCCTTCGGCGCTGGCTGGCGCTGCCACCGGTCTCGGCTATTCCCAAGACGCGATCGTCTTGCTGGCCTTGTCGCAGTACATCCGAAATCTCGGCTACCAGGCGGTGCCGACTCTCAACGACACCGCTCTGGCCATTCCCTATGCCATCAAGGCTGGCCTCGGTGAGTATGGGCGCCACGGGCTCGTGATTACCCCCGAACATGGGTCCAACGTGCGGTTCGGCAAGATCTTTACCGACCTTCCCCTTGCGCTCGACCAACCCATCCGGTTCGGTGTTGAAGAGATGTGCAACCTCTGTCGGGCTTGCAGCACCGCATGTCCCGCTTCGGCCATTCCTGCTAGCGAGCCTTCCGCGGAGATCCACAACCGGTCGAACATCGTTGGCATCGAGAAGTGGAGCGTCGACGGCGAGGCCTGCTTCGACTACTGGGCCAAGATCAACAGTGACTGCTCGGTGTGCATTCGGGTCTGTCCGTACACCCGTGATTTCTCCCAACGACGCAACAAGGTGTGGGCCCGGCTCGCCGATTCACGCCTTCGTCGACTCGCTCTGTGGCTCGATCGCCGATCGGGTCGAGGGGGCCGGGTCAGCCCGATCGATTGGTGGCCGTCTTCTTCGGAGGCTTCGTCGTCGGGGAAGTCGACGCCTGTGCAGGTTTCGCTGCGGTCTTCCCCTCCCGATTCTTCGCCTTCTTCTTCGACGCCTTCGGCGTTGTAGCCTGCGTCTTCTTCGACGCCTTCACCGCTGGCTTCTTTGCTGATCCCGGCTTGGCTGTGCGGCGCTTGGTCGTCTTCAACTCTGGGGGCGGTGGCCCGCCAGGTCGTTCGGCAGCAGGCTCGGAGCCTCCGCTTGGCGAAAGGCCAGCGAGTCCCAGCAGCTCGTTCAGCTCGTCGTGCAAGAGGTTCATAAGATCGTCGAGATCGGGGACCACATTGGCTGCCGCGAGCAGCCCGACATCCAGCCAGTCGACATAGGACTGCACGGTGATGTTGAGTCCCTGGCCATCGGTCACGATCGAGATCGGATAAAAGTGCTTCATCCGGGCTCCACCGAAATACAGCGGCGTGCGAGGGCCGGGAACATTCGAGATGACCACGTTGGCTACTCCCGCTATCCGATCGGCCAGGCGCAGCCGAGACGACAGCAAGGCGGCCTGGTGACTGAGTGCAGGTGGCGCCACTTGAGCCACATCGATCAAGGTGTCGGCAGGCAAGAGCTCATGCTGTTTCTTCGCAGCCACCATGGTTTCGTGAAGAGCGGCGAGGCGAGCCTTCGGGTCGGCTTCGTTGGTCGGAATTGGCACAAAGAGACTCGACACCCGGTTGGTCCACGGATCGGCCTCATCACCTGAGCGGATCGACACCGGAATCATCGAGACGAGAGGCTCGTCGGGTAGGGCGTCATGGCCAACCAGGTAACGGCGCAGCCCCCCGGTGCAGATGGCCATAACCACATCATTGATCGTGCAGCCGAAGGCGTTCTTGAGAGCCTTGATATCGGCGAGTGGAAAGGAACGATAGGAGAAGAGACGTTCTGCGGTGATGGTCTGGTTCAGCGGTGTTGCTGGGGCCGCTGCCGTCGGTAGACCGGGAAGGCGATCCGATGATCGAC
Source organism: uncultured Acidimicrobiales bacterium (assembly GCA_937922045.1). GTDB lineage: Bacteria > Actinomycetota > Acidimicrobiia > Acidimicrobiales > SZUA-35 > JAHELU01. The sequence goes on from CAKZXA010000010.1 coordinate 62,160, forward strand.
GAGGAGCAGGAGTAACACCCGGTATCCCCCGACGGATCGCGTCGGCCATGAGGTTCAGCACGGGCGCCACGATCTCGGCATTGCTCGCCACCTCACGTAGAAGCTTGATCTGAAGCCGGGCGATCTTGCGAGGGGCGCCCACCAGCTGGCGGCCGGTGCGGGCTAGGAGTTCGGCGTCGGTCGGAATCGGCTCTGATCTGAGCTCGGGAACAGGTTCGGTCGAAATGTCGTGATCGGCTTCGCCGTCCAGCAGCATGATCGTCATCTGGGCGCCGACCGCTCCGTCCACGGCCGCGTGGTGAATCTTGGTCAGAACTGCGAACGTTTCGTTGGGTAGGCCCTCGATCACATAGACCTCCCACAGGGGACGCTTGCGATCGAGCGGGCGTGCCACCAGCCGAGCCACCAGTTCCTGAAGTTGGGCTGGCTCGCCCGGTGGAGGAACCGCTATGTGGCGAACATGAAAGTTGAGGTCAAAGTCGGGATCGGTGACCCAATAGGGATGGTCAAGACCGAACGGCACCTCCACGAGGCGGCGCCGAAAAGGGGTTGCTCGATCCAGGCGCCGCAAGATCTGCGCCTTGTAGGCCTGGTACGGATTGAAATCCTCGGCCTCGGGCCGTTCATAGACGATTAGCGAACTTACGTGGCCGAACGTCGTGGCGGTCTCCATGCTAAGGAAGGCGCTATCGAGACCGGTGAGTTGCAACACGTTGTGTTCCCCTGACGACCGTTGTTGTGATGGAGCCCACACCGCGTTTCCTCGCGTGCCCGCTGTGGCCAACCTAGTCGTTGGTTTACTATCGAGCCATTGGCTTCTGTGGTGAATGTTGCCAGGGTTCGTCGCGTGAGCGCTCGCTTTTGTACGCTACGGGGTCTGATGGCTATGAGGCGGAACTTCCACTATCACGACGAGCTCAGGTGAGTGCGCCGCGGGTGGCATTGGTGCTCGGCGGCGGCGGAATCGCTGGCTATTCGTTCCACACGGCCTCCCTCGGAGCGATCCAGGAGGTAACGGGTTGGGACCCCCGCACCGCAGATCTTGTCATCGGAACCAGCGCCGGTTCATCGATTGGGGCCCTGATCGCAGGCCGTGTTTCCGTGGCCGACATGCTGGCCCGAATCCTCACCGTGCCCACCGACCCGGCAGGTATGGCGAAGTTGCGAAGCATCAGCGGCCGAGGCTTGTCCGCCCCCTTCCTGTTCGGCCTCACCGGACCCCGCATGGCTCTTCGAGAAGTAACCCGTTTCCCGAAAGTCGACCCTCTTCGTTTGGTCACCGGATTGTTGCCTCAGGGAGCGGTGCAAACCGAAATTCTCGGTGAGGACGCCGAGGTTCTGCACGGCGACACCTGGCCGGCCCAGCCTCTCTGGATCACCGCCGTGGACACGTCATCGGGTGCACGCGTTGTTTTCGGGCGAGACCGCTTCGACGTGCCCGTGCATCAGGCGGTGGAGGCGAGCTGTGCGGTGCCAGCCCTGTTCCAGCCGGTAGGGATCGACGGCGACACCTTCGTCGATGGGGGCGTGGAATCGGCGACAAACGCCGACCTTGTGCTCGAGTCTGACGGCGCCGGTGCTCCCGACTGTGATTTCGACCTCGTGGTGATTCTTTCGCCTTTGTCGGAACGGCGAAAGCTGCGCATGCCGAGCGCCAACTCGGTCCTGCGGGTGCTTCCCACCATCCAACTCCACCGAGAGGTCGGCACTATTAGAAAGACAGGAACCCCGGTGCTGATCATCGAACCGAACGGTGCCGTGGTTCGCGCCACCGGGCCAAACCCGATGGATCCCACCAAGCTGATCTCGGTGATGGTCGAATCGTCAACGTCAGCCTTCGACACCCTGGCCAAACCCGCACTTGAAGGTCACGTCGAACTTCTTACTCAATGCGCAGCGGCCACCGAGACCCCACCCGACGTTCCATTCCCTCAGCCGCAAACCACCCAGATTCGTCCCTAGACGAGCTGTTCACGAGACGACGATACGACAACCAACTATGGAACGACTCACCCCAGAAGACACCACCTTCCTTCATTTGGAGAATGAAGTCAGCGCTATGCATTCGGTGTCGGTCGCCATCTTTGATGGCCCCGAACCGGCGTTTGACGATGTGCGGGTGCTCTTGGGCGAGCGGGTCGGCTTTGTGCCGCGCTTTCGCCAGCGTGTGGTGGAAGTGCCTTTCGGTCTCGAACGGCCGGTCTGGCTCAACAGCCCGCAGTTTCGCCTCGACTATCACCTGCGCCACTCGGCCCTCCCCGACCCCAGCGGGGAGGCTCTGACCAACCTTGTTTCGCGTGTTCTTTCTCAACGCCTCGACCGGGGCAAGCCACTATGGGAGCTCTGGATTGTTTCGGGCCTGGCCGATGGACGGTGGGCCATTCTGGCCAAGGCCCACCACGCCATCATCGACGGTGTCTCAGGAATCGATCCCCTGGCCGTTGTGTTCGACGAGTTCGTCGTCGACGGTCTCGTACCGCCCCCGTGGGAGCCCGATGATCTGCCCACCGACTCTGCCTTGGTAAACAAGGCGATGGTCGACCTTCTGACGAAGCCTTCGGAACAGCTTCGCCTCGTTCGACGCTTCAGCCGGTTGCCCAACGACATCGTGCGCTCGGCCCAACGGTTCGGGCCCGGCGCCGGCACCGCCACATCGGGGGGAGCCGAAAGCCCCCATCGCGTCTGGTCGACGGTGCCCATTCCCTTTGACGTGGTTCGGGAGCAGCGGATCGATTCCGACGTCTCCACCAACGACGTCTTGCTGACCTATGTCGCCATGGGGCTACGCGCACTCGCCGACCAGGGTCGTCCGTGGAACGGTCGGGAAGCGACGGCGCTGGTGCCCTACGCCGTCGGGCCCGGTGGTGTGTTCACCAACGAGGTGGCGTCTCGCCTTGCTCGCCTACCGCTAGGTCCGGCCGACTTCACCCAAACCCTACGCCTCGTCGCCGACCAGGGTGGATCTGAAGTAAGGGGTCGAGATCAGCGACGGCGGGTTCCGGCTGCAGCTATGACGGCCCGACGAGGCCTCTCAGCCTCCACCATCGCCGCGCTCGGGGTGCGGCGGGTGACCCGCGACGCCCGCGGCAAGGCCGACACTGTAGCGGTGAACGCTCCCGGTCCGCGGGAGGCTCTGTCGGTCATGGGGCGCCCGATGGTATCGCTGGCGTCGGCGATCCCGTTGGCTGGCGGTGTGCCGGTGTCGTTCAGCATCGTTTCCTATGTCGACCATTTCACCATCGGTGTGACCACCGATCTCGACTCAGGGCTCGACCCTGTCGCCGTAACCGACGCCATCGCTGTCGCTGCGCTTCACGAAAGCTAGAGGGCATCGTAGACCGCCCGTTCGAAGCTAGCGAAGGCGTCGAGGCTCAGGTTGTGGCTGGATCGGCGAAACAGGCGTAGGTCCGGTTACAGACGCAGGTCCAACGAGTCGGCGTTTGGAGAGCTACAGCTAGCCTCAAACCAATGAGTGTTCTTCCCTGGCATCTGCTGCCCGAGACCTCTTCGGTCGATGCTGACGGACGGCTCAGTGTCGGTGGCTGCGACGTCATCGACCTGGCCCACGAATTTGGAACGCCGCTCTTCGTCTACGACGAGCAACATCTACGCTCACGATGCCGTGAGGCAGTCGATGCCTTTGGCGCCCACGCAACCTATGCCTCTAAATCCTTCCTCTGCCGGGCCATGGCTCGGCTGGTTCATGAGGAAGGTATGGGTATCGATGTCGCCACCGGCGGCGAATTGCACGTGGCCCTCGCCGCCGGGGTGCCAGCCGACCGCCTTGTGATGCACGGCAACAACAAGTCGTTTGAAGAGTTGGCGCAGGCTCGGAAGGTCGGGGTCAACCGCATCGTCGTCGACAGCTTCCAGGAGCTCGATCGGCTCGAGTCGCTCTATCAGGCCGATGGCTTCGCGCCCAAGATTCTTCTTCGGGTCACCCCAGGGGTGAAGGCCGAAACCCATGAGTACATCGCCACTGGACAAGACGATTCCAAGTTTGGTTTTACGGTGTCGACCGGGCTCGCCCGAGAGGCGGTGGAAAAGGCGCTCGCATCCCCAGCGGTCGAGCTGATGGGGATCCACGCCCACATTGGTTCCCAAGTATTTCGCGTCGACTCCTTTGGTGCTGCGGTTGAAGTCTTGGGCTCGTTTGCCAAGCCCTTCGACTTGCCCGAATTGGTCGTGGGTGGCGGACTCGGTGTTGCCTACGTCGAGGGAGAGGAAGCACCCAGCATTTCTCAATGGTCGGGCATTCTGAAAAAGGCGGTCGCTGATGGAGGCATTTCGTCTGCCATCGGGATCGAACCAGGCCGTTCGATCACGGCCGCTGCTGCCCTGACCCTCTATACGGTCGGCACGGTCAAGGAACTCGAAGGGATTCGCACCTACGTTGCGGTCGACGGGGGCATGAGCGACAATCCCCGTCCGGTGCTTTACGGATCCGGTTATGAGGCGTTCCTACCGCGAGCGACCACCGCTGATCGGTCCCGTCCGGTGCGTATCGTCGGCAAGCACTGCGAATCGGGCGACCTGCTGGTTCGCGAGGGTAAGGTCCCGACCGACCTTGCGGTTGGCGACATCCTGGCCACACCGGTCACGGGTGCCTACGGTCATTCGATGGGTTCCAACTACAACAAGGTCTTGCGCCCTCCCGTGGTGTTTTGTAATGACGGCGACGCCCGATTGGTCGTGCGCCGCGAGACCTACGAAGACTTATTGGTAACAGACCTCGGCTGAAGCTAATAGGCTTGCCCGGTGAGTTCTGAGAATCCAGCGTTGGCGAGCGAGACGGGGACCGGCAGCGGGCCCAAGGCGGTGACGGTTCGGGTCGGCATTCTGGGCTGCGGCAATGTGGGCGCGCCCCTGGTCGAACTGATCGGGCAGCGCAACGATGCGATCGAAGCCGCAACCGGCATCCGTTTCGAGGTGGCCGCAGTAGCGGTTCGCAATACATCGAAGCCACGGGAACCGGCTATCGACGAGAGCCTTCTTACCACCGTCGCTAACTCGGTCGTCACCGACCCAAGCATCGATGTCGTGGTTGAGGTGATCGGTGGTATCGAACCGGCCCGTTCCCTGATCGCCGAGGCCCTAAAGGGCGGCAAACCTGTGGTCACGGCAAACAAGGAGTTGTTGGCCAACGTCGGTGTTGAACTTTATGAAATCGCTGACGCCAACGGTGTCGATCTGCTTTTCGAGGCGGCCGCCGCTGGTGCGATCCCGATCGTTCGCCCCCTGCGCGAGTCACTACTCGGCGAAGACATCCAGCGCTTGATGGGCATCGTCAATGGCACCACGAACTACATTCTGACCCGCATGACCGAGGACGGCGCTTCCTATGCCGAAGCCCTGGCCGAAGCCCAACAGCGCGGCTATGCAGAACGAGACCCGACGGCTGACGTCGAAGGCTATGACGCCGGGGCGAAGGCTGCCATCATGGCGTCGATCGCTTTCGGTACCACGGTTGTGGCCGGCGATGTTTACCACGAGGGCATCGCCAACATCACGCAGGAAGACATCGCCTTCGCCAAGCACTTTGGTTACACGATCAAGCTCTTGGCCATCGCTGAGCGATTCGCCGATGATGAAGGCTTCGAGGTCGGGGTCACCGTGTATCCGGCCATGGTGGACGAAACCCACCCTCTGGCTTCGGTGCGGGGCTCCTTCAATGCGGTCTTCGTCGAGGGTGCGGCGGCGGGTGATCTCATGTTCTATGGACGAGGAGCGGGTGGCTACCCGACGGCCTCAGCGGTGCTGGGTGACCTCATCGATGCTTCAGCCAACAAAACTCGCGGTAGTTTCCGACCCGTGCCCGCTGGCCCCCGAGCGAGGATCCGTCCAGTCGATGCCTTGGGTTCGGCCTTCTATTTCAATGTCGAGGTCGACGACACGCCCGGTGTGCTAGCGGCTGTCTCCGGTGCGTTTGGCCGCCATGGGGTATCCATCCGTTCTATGGAACAACAAGTTGTTTCCGAAGGCGACGAGTTGGGCCGGGCGCGCATTGCTTTCATCACCCACGAAGCGGTTGAGAGGGATGTGCAGGCCACCCTGGCTGAACTCCAGGATCTCGATGCGGTGTTTCGGATTCACAGCGTGCTCCGGGTGATCGAATCATGAGGTTTGTGTCATGAGGTTTGTGTCATGAGCGATGCCTCAGAGCGGCCGTTGACCTACACCTCGACCCGAGGATCCGCCCCTGAGCTTGGGTTCGGCGATGTGCTTCTGGCCGGGCTTGCGGTCGATGGCGGACTCTACTGTCCAACGACAGTCCCTGAGCTTCCAACCGTCACCGCCGAGATGTCGTACCAGGAAGCGGCTGCAGCCATCATGGCTCCCTACGTCGCTGGCACGTTCGACGTCGGCACGGTCCGGACCATGGCCGACGACGCCTACCGCTCGTTTCGCTCGCCGTCGGTCTGCCCCGTGCACGAGTTGGCCTCAGGCCGCCACCTGCTCGACCTAACGCAAGGCCCGACCTTGGCGTTCAAAGACGTGGCCCTTCAGATGGTTGGACGCATGCTGGATGCCCAACTTGAACGTAGGGGTGAACGGGTCACCGTTATCGGCGCCACGTCGGGCGACACCGGTTCGGCTGCGATCGAGGCCTTGGCTAACAACAGAAATGTTGATGTCGTCATCCTCCACCCGCTCGACCGTGTTTCGGAGGTGCAGCGCCGGCAGATGACCACCGTGGTCGCTTCCAACATTAGCAATGTGGCCATCGAGGGGACCTTCGACGATTGTCAGGACCTGGTGAAGGCAGCCTTCGCCGACGAGGTGTTGCGGCAGGAGATGAATCTCGCCGCGGTGAACTCGATCAACTGGGCCAGAGTCATGGCCCAGATCGTCTACTACGTCACGTCGGCTCGAGCCGTCCGTCCCGACGGTGGCCCCGTTTCGTTCGCTGTGCCGACGGGAAACTTCGGCAACATCTTGGCCGGCTGGTATGCCAAGCGAATGGGACTCAGCGTCGACCGGCTGATCATCGCCTCCAACCGAAACGATGTCCTTACTCGATTCTTCGAAACCGGCAGGCTGATCATCGAGTCGGTAGAGCCGTCGCTGAGCCCGAGCATGGACATTCAGATTTCGTCCAATTTCGAGCGGCTCCTCTGGGAAGCCAGCGGACGCGATGGTGACGCCATCGTCGACCTGCTGGCGGCCCTACGCAGCGAGGGACGCGTCGACGTGCCTGAGGCTTGGTGTGATGCCATCCGCGCCGAATTCGATGGCTACCGCCTCGACGATGAGGGCATCCTGGCTGAGATCGCCTCGGTCTCATCGGATTCGGAGCTGCTGATCGACCCCCACACCGCGGTTGGAACCTATGCTGCTCGAAGAGCCCAGGCCGACGGTGTGAAGAGCCCGATCATCGTTCTGTCGACGGCAGACCCGGCAAAGTTCCCCGACGCGGTTGAGCGAGCGGTCGGTGCCCGCCCTGAGCTCCCCGCCCACCTGAGCGAGTTGTTAACCCGTTCCGAGCGATTCGAGACGATGACGAACGATCTGGATGCGATCGCCGCCAAGCTTCGGTCGCTGCGAAGCTGAGTTCTGGCGGGTCGTCGTGTGGGAGCCGACGGTGGATGGATGCCGCTGAACCGAGAAGTTTGCTGGTAGTCTCGGTACGGAGGCTGTGGACAGGCGAACAAGGAGCTCATCGGAGTTCGATGTCGCTTTGTCTAGTAGGCCGTCTGGCACACGTTCGGGGATGTCGTGCGACGCCCCTCCATCGGTCCTGGTCTGAGTAGATCATGTTCTGGTGTGCCGCCACCTCGTAGTCCTCCCCGCCTGTTTACTGTCAATTTTTGTGAGGAAAAGCTCGTGAGTGATCAACTCGTTGTTGAGCGTGAAGGTCTTGAAAAAAAGGATAAGACTGAGCTTCAAACCATCGTTTCTGCCCTTGGAGGCTCGGCTCCGGCCCGAATGAAGAAGGCGGAGCTGATCGATCAGATCCTCGAGCTTTCCGGTGCTAGCGCCAGAGTCGAAGGCGGTTCTGACGACGCCCCAGCCGAACCGGAGATAGACAACGGAGCCGGTGAATCCGGCGAGATCGAATCCGGCGACATCGAATCGGGCGAGATCGAAAGTGGTGCTCCTAGCGTCGCTGAAGCCGGAGGTCGTGGCGCCAAGGTGATCGAAGAGGCCATCGCTGATGACCATCCGATTGGACCCGACGGTGAACCACTGGCCGACTGGGAGATCAAGGTGCTGGCCGAGGGTGGCGAATTGCCGACCCACGGCAAGGACGGCCGTCGTAAGCAGCGTCAGCGCAATCGCGGCCAGAACAAGTCGGATAACGGCGGCAAGCAGTCCGGCGATCAGAGGTCGCAGCGAAACAGCCAACGAGGCGATGGCGGAGGAAAGAACGCCAACAACGCTGGCAATAACAGCGGTGGGAACAACAACGCCGGCAATAACAACGGTGGAAACAACAACGCTGGAAACAACAAGGCGACGAACGACGCTAAGAACGATGATGATGACGACGATGGCAACAGCCGCCGGTCGCGCCGTCGTCGGGGGCGGGGTCGTGATAGAGACGACGCTGGCGACGATGCCATCACCAATGAGCAGACCCGGGTCGAGGGTTATCTCGACCTCCGGGACGAGGGCTATGCCTTCCTCAGGGTGAACGGCTTTCTGCCCAGTCGCGATGATGCCTACGTTTCGGTAAAACAGGTTCGTCAGTTCAAGCTGCGCAAGGGCGATCACCTCATCGGCTTTTCGAGGCCTGCCAACCGCAACGAGAAGAACCCGGCCCTGCACGAGGTTGAATCGATCAACGGTCTCACTCCGTCGGAGATGAAGACCCGTGTCGACTTCGAAGACCTGACGGCACTGTTCCCCACCGAACGTCTGGTGCTCGAAACCAAAGACGAGCCGCTCGATATGACGGCGCGCATCATCGATCTGCTGGCACCGATCGGCAAGGGCCAACGCGGCCTGATCGTGTCGCCCCCTAAGGCGGGCAAGACGTCGATCATGAAAGCCATCGCACGAGCGATCGAAGCGAACAACCCTGAGGTCGAACTGCTGGTGCTGCTCGTCGACGAGCGACCCGAAGAGGTGACCGAAATGAAGCGTCACCTGTCGGCTGGCGAGGTTGTGTCGTCGACCTTCGATCGACCCCCCGAAGAGCACACCGCCGTTGCTGAAATCACGCTCGAACGAGCCAAGCGCATGACCGAGAACGGCAAGGACGTTGTCCTCATCGTTGACGGTATGACTCGGTTGGCACGGGCCTACAACATGGCGGCCCCCCAGTCTGGCCGTTCCCTCTCTGGCGGTATCGACGCTGCCGCCCTCTATCCGCCAAAGCGTTTTCTCGGCGCAGCTCGCAACGTTGAAGAAGGTGGCTCGTTGACAATTCTCGCCACCGCTCTGGTCGAGACCGGCTCAAAGATGGACGAGGCTATCTTTGAGGAGTTCACCGGCACGAGCAATATGGAATTGCGGCTCGATCGAAGCCTGGCGGAGAAGCGCATCTTCCCCGCAATCGACGTTGACGGCTCCTCAACTCGCAGTGAAGAGTTGCTGCGCGACGATCGGGAGGTCGAAGCCTCTTGGAAGCTACGCCGAATGATCTCGGAGATGCGTAGCTCCGACGACGGTGGTGGCGCCGCAAGCGGTATTCAGATGCTGGTCGAACGGCTTGGCCAGTCCAAGACCAACGACGACTTCCTCGACGACATCCGGAAGTACTAAGCGGCCTGCAGCATCGACGTTGGAAGAATCAGCTACCGAATCTGGTCCCGCAAGGTGGTTTCGTTCACTCGGGACGGCAAACTAGTTAGTCGAATCCGCCGGGCTGCCGATACGCAGCGACCCTGGCAAGAGAAGTGAGTCTGAATCAAATGAAGCCCGATATTCACCCCAACTATCGTCCTGTTGTGTTCATGGACCAGTCAGCCGACTTTTCGTTCCTGACCCGTTCCACCATTGAAACCAGCGAGACCATCGAGTGGGAAGACGGCAACACCTACCCTCTGCACAAGGTCGACATCAGTTCGGCCAGCCACCCTTTCTTCACCGGACAGATGAAGATCGTGGATACGGCCGGTCGTGTCGAGCGGTTCGAACGTCGCTACGGTCGTCGTCCCAAGGACGAAGCAGCAGACGCCGAATCGGCCGACAGCTAGTCCCGAGGCTCCTTCTGAATTCGTCCGCCTCATCTGGTGCTCAGATGGCCGATGCCAGCCTGGTCGCTGGCAAGCTGCGAGGGCTCATTCGCATCTTCAGCGGCGTTTCCGCCGATGCGATCAAGGCGAGCTACGCCACCAACAAGAACGACGTTGAACCCGGCTGTCTTCACGATGGCCGGGCCTACTTTTTGGGCCGCTCGGTTCGCGATCTGGGACCAGCGGTCATGTGGGCTCGAACCCGGTCGACCGATGCGCTCACGATCTTCGCCGAGGCCGACCTGGCCGCTGACCTCGCTCGCCGAGCGGCCCAACTGAACGGCACGGCCGAGGTCGAGGTGGTTGAGATCACCCCAGGCTCAGGCAACACACCAGGCTCAGGCAACACACCGGCCGAGCCAACGCTTCGTCCTGCCTTGCCCCGCCCGCTCGCACTCCCAGCGGTCCTTCCCGATTCGCACCTCGCCTTCATCGACGTTCTGACCGAAGCCGGGATCCGTCCGGTGGTGGAGTTCGACCGGCTGCTCGGTGAGATCGCTGGCCTCGAAGTGGCTCGTGTCGTCGACGATGTAACCGCTGCAGTACCCGGCCTGGGCCAGGGTGTGCGGTTGGAGATTGGTGTCGGACTCGCCGACCGCGAACTGCAACACTATGTGCACGGTGCTACAGATCTGATGACGAACCTCCGTCGGGTGGCGGCGGCGGTTACCGAACACCGCCACGTCGGCGCGGGTTTTCACCCCCTTGGCCGGATCGGTCGCCAGCGGTGGCTGCGTTCGATTTTGCTGGAGCAACCGGATCTTGTGGGCGCCGTCGATCTCGAACCCGTCGCCGCCTTACGGCCGAGCGCAACCGTGCTCGACGATTCGCCCGCGGCGGCCGTTTGCGTCGATCGCAACGTGGTGGCTGTTTGCCAGGTGGGCGTCGACCTCGACTTCGTGCCTGAGGCTCTGGAGTATCGCCATCGCCATGATCCAGCCGCCCGGCTGATGCTGGTGTTGCCTGAGCGAGACCGGCGGTTCACCACCGCCCATCTGTCAGCGATGGTGGGCGAGCGCTTGGGGGAGGGTGTCGACATCGTGTGCCCTGATCTCCCGTGGTCTGGTGGCGTGGACGCTAGCCTGCATAGGGATGCTTGAACGACTCAGCGCGTTAGAAGACGAATTTCGGGAGCTTGAGGCTCGCCTCGCCGATCCCGAGATCGTCGCCGACAATAAGCGGTTCGTGGAGATGTCCCGTCGCTACTCGGCGCTGGGGGAAATCGTCTCGGTTGGTGCGAAGCTGCGCGAACGTCACGACGACGTGGCCACCATCAAGGAGTTGATGGGAGAGGCCGAAGCCGATGAACGAGACGATCTGCGTTCGGAGTCATCGGCGGCCGAGATCGAGATCGAGAAGCTCGAGGAGCAGCTCCGAGTTTTGCTCGTTCCGAAAGACCCGAATGACGGTCGCAACGTGATCGTGGAGATCCGTGGTGCCGAGGGTGGTGAGGAGGCGAACCTCTTTGCCCGTGATCTGTTCGAGATGTTTAAGGCGTTCGCCGCGTCGAAGAGCTGGAAGTTCGAGATGATGAACTCCAGCGTCAGCGACATGGGTGGGTTCGACGAGGTTACCTTCATGCTGAAGGGTGATGAGGTCTGGACCCGAATGAAATTTGAGGCTGGGCCGCATCGCGTCCAGCGGGTTCCGGTCACCGAATCGCAGGGCCGGGTGCATACGTCATCGGCTACTGTCACGGTTCTACCCGAGGCCGAGGAAGTCGACATCGCCATCGACATGAATGAGTTGCGTTTCGATACCTACCGTTCCTCGGGTGCCGGTGGTCAGCATGTCAACACCACCGACTCGGCTGTACGCGTCACCCACCTGCCAACCGGCCTTGTCGTGTCGATGCAGGACGAAAAGAGCCAGCTTCAGAACCGTGAACGTGCGCTCAAGGTGCTTCGGTCCCGCCTGCTACAACAGGAGCAGCAGCGTATCCAGGATGAGCAGTCGGCGGCACGGCGTGATCAGACCGGGGGCGGTGGCCGCTCCGAAAAGATCCGCACGTATAACTACAAGGAGAATCGGGTGACCGACCATCGTCTCAGCCTGACGATCCACAAGCTCGACCGTGTTCTGGGTGGCGAGCTCGACGAGATCAGCGATGCCCTCGTGCAGGATGAGCGGACCCGCCAGCTCCAGTCCGAGTCCGATTCCGAGTAGTACAGATCAGCGTTCCATGGTTGTTTGGCAGAACGTTGTGACCGAGGCGGTGACGCTGCTGGCTGAGGCTGGTGTAGCCGATCCGGACCTGAGCGCTACCTGCATCGGTCAACGAGCCACCGGGGCTGAAGGCGCTGAGTGGCTTGAGGAGTTGCGAGCGCCGGTGAGCGAGCGTCACCTCGCTGCCTTTGATGCCATGGTTGAGCGCCGTCGAGGCGGTGAGCCACTGCAGTACGTCGTTGCCGGTTGGGGGTTTCGCTATCTCGACCTGTTCCTGGATGCAAGGGTTCTCATCCCGCGGCCTGAAACAGAGACCATCGCTGGCGCTGCCATCGCTGAAGTGCGCCGCTTGGCGCTCGCCCGACCGGCTTCAGCCGAAGGGCCGGTGAGAGTCGCCGATCTGGGTACTGGCTCTGGTGCCATCGGCCTGTCGATCGCGGCCGAATGTGGGCCGGAGATCGATCGTTTGGATGTTTGGCTTACCGACGTGTCGGCCGATGCTTTGGCGGTGGCTCGCGCCAACCTTGCGGGTCTGGGTCGATCCGGCGGAAGTGTTCGCCTGGCTGAGGGGGATTGGTTCGATGCTCTTCCCGATGCGTTGCGCGCCGGCTTTAACGTGCTTGTCTCGAACCCGCCATATGTGGCTGACGATGATGAGATTGAACCCCAGGTGGCAGTGTGGGAACCGCCAACCGCTCTCTATGCCGACGACAGCGGCACCGCTCATCTCCGCCACCTCGTCGAGACGGCCGCCGACTGGTTGGTGGACGATGGGGCGCTGATTCTGGAGATGGCGCCATCTCACGTGGACATGCTCGCAGCTATGGCAGGAGAGCGGTTCGCCGAGGTCGACATACTCGTGGACCTGGCTGATCGGCAGCGAGGCATCACCGCCCGCGATCCGGGGTGAGCATCATGGGGCGTCAGTACAAACGCTGCGTTCGACCGGCTGCCCTACGTCTGAGGCCGGTCTCTAGTCGAGGCCGTCTTTCAGCCGTCGGATGCCAGCACGCGTAGCCTCGACCGGATCAAAGTCCTCCGGGTCGAGTGCCCACATCAACAACATGGCTTGGAGCACGCCACCAACGGCCGAAGCGACGGTCATCGCTTCCATCTCACGGCCGGGGCCCAACCGTTCGAGAAAGTTCGCGGCGACATTGAGTTCGGTGTCGTAGATGATGTGCAGAACCTGGGGGAAGATCTCAGGCGCTTCGGTTAGGACCATCCACTCGGAACGCCGACCGACCCCGGGCACAAGCTCGAGCATGTCGTCTTCTTCGGCCAGCGCTATGCAGACCTCTAGGGGTGACTCGGTCATCGGCCGATCCAGCACCCGCTGCTTCAGAAGCTCGCACCTTCGCCGAAACGGGGCGAGCGCCATTTCTTCCTTGGTGCTGAAGTAGCGAAAGAGAGTGCTTTCAGACACGCCAGCTCGTTCGGCGATATCGACCGTTCGCGAAGCCCCATAGCCCCACTCCTCGAACATCTCGAAAGCAGCGAGTTCAAGGTCGCGCCTCGTCTGCTCCTTCTTTTGTTCCCGAAGTCCCATTGCAGACAGGAGGGTAGCCGTCGATGCGAGGATGCCTCAGATTCTTGAGCAAACTTGACGGATTATTGTGGGAGCGACTCGCACATTTGGTACAGTCTGGTTACTCCAAATCGTCTTTGTTGACGGATGGCAGTGGCTGGCGGTTCTGGCGGTTCTGGCGGATCGTAGAGGTGTTTTCTTCTTGGTGCGCCACGGATCTGAAGCCGTGGCCTGCCATCTCAACACACAGCTCGAACGGTTTGCTCGGATGTCTTCGAGCATCTCCGCCGATCAAACCTTCGGGTTCGATCGGTCTTCGTACTGGCACCCTCGACCGGGACCGGCACCGATCTCGGGTGCCAGTGCGAGCCTTTCCTTGACGGTGCGTCATGCGGTGGTATCGATCGGAGACCACTCGCAGCTGTGATCGCCAACTGCTAGCGTTGTGGCCAATGTTTAATCGGCACGACAAACTCGATGTGGGATGGCTAGCTCAGGTCGGTTTCTTCGCCGGATTTACGCCGGCTGAACTCGAAGCTGTGGCTGACCTTGGTCAGCGTTGCGACGTCTCAGCTGGAACGATCCTGTTGGACCAGGGCGACTATGGATCTCGTTGCTATGTGCTGGTGAGCGGAACCGCAACCGTCTCCATCCGCGGTGAGTTTGTTACCTCCGTTGGCCCGGGAACGATGGTTGGCGAAATGGCGCTTATCGAGCATCGTCCGCGGAACGCAACCGTGATCGCCGAAACCGACATGGCGCTCGTGTCGTACGATACGGCGGAGTTCCGGAAGCTTCTGGATGCGAGCCCAACCGCGGCCGAGAGGGTCAACGCTCTTCTCGCCGCCCGCTTGGCTGTCAACGCCAGTCGCGACGGCGCCACCTAGTGGCGCGGGCCAGCCTCCCGGCGGCTCGACCTGTACGCTGGTGCCATGCGAATCGCCGTCGGTTCCGATCATGCTGGCTTCCAGCTGAAATCAACCATTTCCGCTCACTTGAGTGAAGCCGGTCACGAGGTTGTTGATCTCGGGACCTCCACTACTGAGTCTGTCGACTACCCCGACTATGGGCGAGCGGTGGGCGAAGCGGTAGCTGGCGGCGGGGTCGATACCGGAATCGCGATCTGCGGATCGGGTATCGGTATCTGTATGGCCGCCAACAAGGTCAAGGGGGTCAGAGCTGCAACGGTCCACGACGTGACCTCGGCTCGATTGACCCGGCTGCACAACGACGCGAACGTCTTGTGTCTTGGCGAACGGTTTCTTGGTGTTCAGGTTGCGCTCGACGCCGTTGACACGTTCTTGGCAACGCCATTCGAGGGGGGACGTCATGCGCGTCGAGTTGGCAAAATCGAACAGTTGGGGCCCGTAACCGGCTAGCAACGGCAATCCGGTTACGCTGTCGACAGCAGTCGATCTACCGTAGAGTTCTTAGGAGCTAAAGAATGCCATGGCCAACCCTTCCGGACGATGACATCGTGCGGCTCACCGAAGCTGAGGTGATCCGTCAGAACACGGCGCTGCAGCTTATCGCTTCGGAAAACTTCGCCTCGCCGGCGGTGATGCGGGCAACGGGCTCGGTCTTCACCAACAAGTACTCCGAGGGTTACCCAGGCCGCCGCTACTATGGCGGCAATCAGGTCGTCGACGAGGTCGAGGAGCTAGCCCGTACGCGGGTTTGCGCCCTGTTCGGTGCCGATCATGCCAACGTGCAACCCCATGCTGGCGCCAATGCCAACATGGCGGTTTATCAGGCTCTTTTGGAGCCCGGTGACACGGTCCTAGGTCTCAGCCTCGATCACGGTGGCCACCTGACCCACGGTTCTCCCGTGAACTCGTCGGGTTTGATGTACAACTTCATCGGCTACCGCGTTTCGGAAAGCGATGAGCGGCTTGAGATGGATGCGGTGGCTGAGCTTGCCGCCAAACACCGCCCCAAACTGATCGTCGCTGGCGCAACCGCCTATCCTCGCACCATCGAGCCGGAGCCTTTCCGCAAGGTGGCCGACGAGGTCGGGGCTCTCCTGATGTTCGATGCAGCCCACATTGCTGGCTTGATCGCCGGCGGCGTGCATCCCAATCCGGTGCCGTTCTGTGACGTCGTTACCTTCACCACCCACAAGACGTTGCGCGGTCCTCGTGGCGGTTGCATCTTGAGCACATCTGAGCACGCCGCCGCGATAGACAAGGCGGTGTTTCCCGGCCAGCAGGGTGGGCCACAAGAGCATTCGATAGCGGCCAAGGCTGTTGCTTTCGCCGAGGCGTCGACCGAAGAGTTCAAGGTCTATTCAGCGCAGATCGTGGCCAACGCATCGGCGCTAGCCGAGGCTCTCGCCGGCGAGGGGTTCCGCCTGGTCTCAGGCGGCACCGACAATCATCTCATGCTGGTCGATTTGCGCAGCTTTGACGAAGAGCTGACCGGCAAGGAAGCCCAGATCGTGCTCGATGAAGCGGGCATCACACTCAATCGAAACTCCATCCCTGACGATCCGCGGTCGCCGTTTGTGACCTCCGGGTTGCGTATCGGCACGCCAGCGGTGACGACCCAGGGTATGAAAGAGCCAGAGATGGCGGAGATCGCCCGTCTGATGGCGGCTACCCTTCGACAGCGCACCGATGCTGCCGCTGTCGCTTCCCTGCGGGAGGAAGTTCGCAACCTTTGCGAGCCATTCGCTCCGTATCCGGAAATGTAGGTAGATCGATGGCGGGCACAGCGGCGGCTGCGACTTCAAAACATTCGACTCTGATCGTCGGACTCGTTGGTGTGCTTTTCGGGGTATTGGTTCTGGCCGTGCTTTACGCGTCGCCAGCCGCGGCCCATACCGATCTCGCCTCTACCGACCCGCCAGACCGCGCCCAAATCGCTGACCCGGTAGCGTCGGTCACGCTCACCTTTACCGGTGAGGTGACCATGCACGACCCTGGTGTCGAGGTTTTGTCGCCCAATGGTGTTGTTGTCACTCCCACCCGGATTGAAAAAGGCAGTGCTGGCGTTTTCGTGGCCTTCTTTGAACCGCCGTTGGACGACGGAACCTTCGGACTCCGCTGGTCGGTTTCAGCGGCCGACGCCCACCTCATCTCGGGAGGCCTGTCGTTCTCCGTTGAAGGTGCCAACGCTGAAGCCTCCGACGCTGTCGATGGCGAGACCGGTGATGGCGACGACGATGAGGCTTCATCTACCGTGACGTCGAGTCCGTCTTCGACCACGACCACGACCACGACCACGCCGGTGTCGTCTACAACGACCGAAGCGGAGCCGGATCGACAAGATGAGGACGATCAGGTCGAGGTGGCTGCTCCTGCCGCCATGCTCGACTTTTACAATGAGGCTCTTCCTCGATGGACGCGCGCTGTCCGTCAGGCTGGTCGAACCGCAGGCACACTTGGGTCGCTGGTCGCTGTCGGTGCACTGATCTTCTCCGCTCGAGTCCTTCGGGACGATCGGCTCGCAACGGAGCGTCCTGCGGTCAGAGATATGGCAGCGGTCGCTGGCGCTGTCGCCTCCATCGGTGCGGTCGGGGAGGTCGTGGCGCTATCCGAGGCCTTGAGCATCATGGACCTGGCTGGGGTACAGCTCGGCCTAGCCTTGGCGCTGCGCTTTGCCGGCGGCGCTCTATGCTCGACCAGCGGACGTTGGTTGGGCGCCCTCCTCCTCGTCGCCTCTTGGGGCGTCGATGGACACAGCGCAACGATTGAGCCTCGGATCCAGATGGTTGGTGCATCGATAGTCCACGGGCTCGTCGCCGCCGTATGGGTCGGGGGGATTGTGGCCTTGGTGCAGGTGTGTCGTCGGCGCCGGTCGCTGCTTGGCGTCGTTGGTGCTCGTTTCTCCGGGATCGCCGCCGCCAGCCTTGCGGTAGCTGCGCTTTCGGGTTCCGGCTTGGCCATCCTGATTACCGCCGAGCAAGAAGAGAGCTTTTGGGAGACGCTGACCACCACCCCGTGGGGTCTGATCTTGCTAGGCAAGCTCGTGGTGGTTCTGGCCGCTGTCTGTATCGGCGCCTACAACCGCTGGATCTTGATCCGCAACCTCACGATCGATGCCTCGATGGCCTCGTCGAGGCATTTCGCGAAAGTGGTGAGCATCGAGGCCGCCGTACTGCTGGTCGTTGCAACTATCACATCATTCCTCATCGTGGCTTCGCCGTTGGGCTAGTTCTGCCCCTCGTCGGTCGGTGAGCCATACGTGGCGGGGTACAAGGGGGAACAGGGGAACGTTTGAAAGGCGGCGTCGGTTTGCGGCCTGCACCGCGGCCAGGACTGCCGTCGGTCGCTGTACCCAGTTCGATGGTCCCGAGGTCATCTTTGACGACGGGGATCATGTGGTCGTTCTCTTCACGAATGCGACTTAGGGGCTGCGGGACGGCGTCGAACATGCTACGTTGACGGCGGCCCATGAGACCCGCCCTCTCGTCGTACTTGGTCGTCGCTGCGGTCACCGCCGTCGTGACGCTGGCACTTATCCCTCTCGTTCGCCTCATCGCTCATGCGACAGGCTTGTTGGCTGAACCAGATGCACGTCGGTTTCATGCGAAGCCAACCCCGATTCTTGGCGGCGCGGCCATGTATGTCGGCTTTGTTGCCGGTCTCGCCACCGCCTGGCGGTCGGGCTGGTTTGCGCCTTCGTTTGACGGATCGACCGAGCCGGTCGCTGTTCTGGCCTGCGCCACCGTCGCCTGCCTCGTCGGACTCGTCGATGATGTGCTCGATATCTCAGCTCCGGCGAAGACAGCCGGTGTATCGCTGGCCGCCGTTCTTCTCGCCCTCGGCGGCGTCAGTATCATCTGGTTTCGGATCCCCTTCCTCGACGTTTTTGTCCTTCCCGCCGACCTGACCTTGCTGTTGTCGGTCGTGTGGGTTTTGGGTATGGCCAACGCCGTCAACTTCATCGATGGGCTGGATGGTCTGGCTGGCGGCATCGTGGGTATCGGCGCATTGGCCTTCATGCTCTATGGGGTGCGCATGGGACAGGTCGAGCTGCTCTTCCCAAGCAATATCGGCCCACTGATAGCGGCCCTGGTCGTTGGCATGTGTTTGGGCTTCTTGCCGTGGAACGTCTTTCCGGCCCAGATCTTCATGGGCGACAGTGGTTCGTTGCTCCTCGGGAGCTTGATGGCAGCATCGACGATGGCGGTCGGCGGGCGAACCCCCGATCCGTTCAGTGGTCAAACGTTTTTCTTCTATGCGCCCCTCGCTATCCCCCTGCTGATCCTGGGGGTTCCTGTGCTCGACACGGCCTTCGCCATCGTCCGCCGTGCGACGCATCGCCAAGGTCTTGCGACAGCGGACAAAGACCATCTCCACCACCGACTGGTGCGGCTGGGCCATGGCCATCGGCGTAGCGTCGGGATTCTTTGGGCCTGGACAGCCTTGTTGTCAGCCTTCGTGCTTTACCCCACCTACAATGAGGGCCAAGGTGACGGTGTGGTGCCCATTGGGGTCGGCATGCTGGCCCTGTTGTTGTACACCCTGTTCCATCCGGGCATCCGTATAGGACAGGTCCGGTAACGATCTAAGCGCCCCATGGCAGGGTTGGTGGCAGCCGTCGAGGTTGCGGTCAGAGCCCAGCAGGGAGCGAGGAGAGACTCGTGGACGGATCGCAAAGCCCAAACGGTACGAACGGTCAAGCGGTAGACGCTGGGCCCGATTCGATGACTCGAGATATGGCTCAAGGTGTGAGCGGGTATGAACTTGTCTTGTCCGGTGTCGTCTTTGCTCTGGCTGGCGTCTGGATCGACAAGAAACTCGAAACCACCCCCCTCTTTATCCTGGTCCTCTCGGTTCTCGGCTTTGGCGGTTCGGCCTTGAATATCTACTACCGCTACAACCGTGAGATGCGTGAACACGAAGCCGAAGCCGCGGCTCGCCGAAAGGGTCCAGCATGAGGGATACGGCATGAGGGATACGGCATGAGGATCGAAGGCGACGCGCCCGAGGCCCAGATCGCCTGGGATATCGTTCGTCGAGGTCTGATGGTCGCGCCCTTTGCGGTTGGCCTGGTCTGGCTGGTTGCCGATCGGCCGAATGCACTGTCGGTCGGCTTCGGCATCGGTATCGTGCTGGCCAACCTTCTTTTGTCGGCTTACCTCTTGCGGTGGGCGGCTCGGATCTCGCTCGGGCTGGTGGCCTCGGTTTCGATCGGCGGCTACGTCATGCGGCTGGCACTGATCTTTCTCGCCGTGTGGTTTGTGAAAGACATGGCGTGGGTACGCATGCTGCCTCTCGGTCTTGCGATTATTGCCACTCACCTTGGGCTCCTCGTTTGGGAGTTGCGCTACGTTTCGGGCACCTATGCTCACCCTGGCTTGAAACCGTCGACCCGACGACCGGCCGCCGGGTACCGGGGCCAGTGGCAGCAGGCGGTAAACGCCCGCCACGAAGATCAGAAGAAACGCAACAAAATTGAACGAGTGAGTGGCGAGAAGGCCACGGAAGCGACGTAGAAATCGGGATGATCACGATGAAAATGCATACAGAACAGATGTAGGCAGTCTTGATCTCACCGATGCTTACAGATGTCGTGTAGCGACCGATGGGGCAGATGGAGATCATCTCCATTTGGCCTTTGGTTGCTACGGAACCAAAACAAGATGGAAATCGGTATGGCAGAAGGCCTTGATTCCGGAACAATCGACTAGGTTTTGCCCGCAGCGACATGTTGGACCAGAAGCTTGCCCAACGATCTTGCTGCCTGACTCGGTCGTAGCCCCAGTCTTCAAAGCATTTGCCTGAAGATCGCGCAACTACCACGAAGAACAACACAACAGGAGCCCTCAGGACGTGTTCGGACTCGAGTACCCCCCAATTGACAACCTGGTCGTATGGCCCGATGCCTTGTTTGAAGGAACCATTCTTGGTTTCAACAAGATCGCGCTGATCAGCCTGCTGGCCATGTTGATTCCGGCTGCCATCTTTTTCTTCTCCAAGAAGGACCTGGTACCTCGCGGCCTGCAGAACGTGGCCGAAGGCGCCGTCGAGCTTGTCGAGAAAGAGGTCATCCTCCCGGCTATCGGTCCTGACGGCCTTCGGTACCTGCCCCTGCTGCTGAGTGTCTTTCTCTTCGTCTTCTTCGGCAACATCTTCGAAGTCATTCCTGTCTTCCAGATGCCAGCCAACGCCCGTATGGCCAACCCGATGTTCCTGGCCCTGATGGTGCTCGTCGTCTTCACCTTCATCGGCTTCAAATACAACGGTGCGAAGTTCTTCACCGATATCGCCTGGCCTCCGGATGTTCCAGTCGGGCTCCGCCCCCTGGTCGGCTTCATCGAACTGCTCTCAACGTTCATCCTGCGCCCCTTCGGTCTGGCTGTCCGTCTCTTCGCCAACATGCTCGCCGGCCACATCTTGCTGGTCACCTTCGGCGTACTCTGTATCGCTGTCGCCTCGGGCTGGCTGTTCCCGCTCCTGGCCTTGACCTTCCCCATGCTGGTTCTGCTCACCGGATTCGAGATCTTCGTCTCGTTCTTGCAAGCCTTCGTGTTCGCCCTGCTAACCGCCGTCTACATCGGCCTTTCTCTCCACCCGGCCCACTAGCCTCAGGAGAGTTGCTCGACGCTGTCGCAGCCTGCGCACCGTCGCCTAGAAATACCTTTTAGTTCTCGTTAACCCAAGCAAGCGTCCGCCGGGAATCCGGTGGGTAACCCAACAGGAGACAACCTCTAATGAGCGTCCTTGCAACCATCGCCGCTGAGGCAGTTGAACTGGCCCAGTCCGAACTTCCGGCTGCCGACCAGAAGGGCATCGCTGGCGCCGCTGGCGCTGGTATGGCTTATGGCCTTGCCGCCATCGGCCCCGGTATCGGTATCGGCTACCTGGTTGGTCAAGCCGTCCAGGCCATGGCCCGCCAGCCCGAATCCGCCGGAACCGTGCGGACCAACATGTTCTTGGGCATCGCCTTCACCGAGGCTCTGGCCCTCATCGGCTTCGTGGTCTTCATTCTGCTCAAGTTCGCTTAGGAGCATCGGATGCTTCTCCTACTAGCAGCAGAGGCAGCGGAGGAGGCCGGCGAAGCCGCCAGCAACCCGATTCTGCCCGACATGAGCGAGATGGTCTGGGGCGTGCTTTCTTTCGCCCTGCTCTATGCCTTGATCAACTACGTTCTGTTACCCCCGATCCTGCGGGCTCGCAATGATCGAGCAGCCACAATCCAGGCCGATCGCGATGCAGCTGAAGCTGCTCGTGCCCGGGCCGTCTCGGCCTCGGCCGAGGTCGACGATCAGTTGTCCGGTGTTCGCGCCGAGGCCGCTGAGCTCGTCGATGAGGCTCGAGCCGAAGCAGAAGCAGAGCGTCAACGTCTCGTGGCCCGCGCCGAGCGCGAGGTCAACGCCATGCAAGAGATCGCCGACGGCGAGATCGAGCGTGAGCGTGAAGAGGCGATGGTCTCGCTGCGACCGCAGGTTGCCGATCTGGCCGCCGACGCTGCCTCCCGTGTCATGGGCCGCAGCGTTGATGCCAGCGCAGCCGGCCCGGCCATCGACCGCGTCATGAACAGCTGAGGTAAACAACATGAACCTAGCTCTACAAACCGCATTCATGGAGACTGCGTTTCTCATCGGCGCAGAGGAGCCAAACAGTTTCTTGCTGGCTGGCGACAAGAAAGAGATCTACTGGGGATCGGCCGCTTTCTTCGTGCTGATGGCCCTGGTGGTCTGGAAAGGCCTCGGCCCGATCAAGGCCGCTATGGCCAACCGCACCGCTGGCATCGAGGCCGAACTAGCCGAGGCGAAGGCCGATCGTGAAGCCGCCGAGCGTGCGCTGACCGAATCGTCGGCCGACCTGCCCGATCTGGCCCAAGAGGAAGCTCGCATTCGGCGTGAAGCCGAAGAGACCGCGACCAAGCTCAAGGCCGACCTCATCGCCAAAGCGGAGATCGAAGCCGAGAGCGTTCGTGAGCGTGGCCAGGCCGAAGTCGCAAATCGCAAGCGTCAGGCTCAGGCCGACCTTTCAGCCAAGATGGCCGAAGCTACTCGCGATGGTGCCGAAGCCGCGGTCCGTGATGGCCTCGACTCGGGCGCCCAGGTCGATCTGATCGAGAAGTACATCAACGAGGTGGGTCAGCTGTCATGACGAGTCATATCGCTGGATACGCCCAAGCCTTTCTCTCGGTAGCCCGAGCCGAAGGCAACGTAGATGTCACCCGCTCGCAGCTGGGCGACGTAAGCCGCGCCATTGCGGGCAACGATGAGCTCAGCTCCTCGTTAAACAACAATCTGCTTCCTGCCGCCACCCGCATCCAGATCGTCGACGACATCCTCGACGGCAAGGCGAGCGATACGGTTCGCTCTCTTGTCTCGATGGTTGTTGGTGCCGGTCGCGGGCGAGACCTTGGTGCGATCGTTCAAGCCTTTAGTGATCAGGCAGCGGCCTCATCCGGCAAGCGCGTGGCCACGGTCCGTACTGCGGTGGCGCTTACCGACGACCAGAAACAACGCTTGGCCCACGCCCTGAAGGCGCAGGCTGGCGGCGAGGTCGAACTCGAAAACATCGTTGATCCCGATGTTGTTGGTGGCGCTGTCACCACCATTGGCGACACGATCATTGACGGCTCTGTACGCAGCCGATTGAATCAACTGCGCGACACCTTGTAACCCGTCGCTCGTTACCCCTGCCCAACAAGAACTCCTAGAACACCTGCCGAGAAGAGAGAACACCAGATGGCACTGTCCTTTGATCCAAGTGAGATCACCAGCGCGCTGAGGAAGAACCTCGACAGCCTCGACACCGATGTGCACAGCTCAACGGTTGGTCGTGTGGCCGAGGTCGGCGACGGTATCGCCCGTGTGAGCGGCTTGCCGAACGCTGCGGTTAACGAGATGCTGCGTTTCGCCGATGGCACCATCGGTCTTGCCCTCAACCTCGACGAGGACACGATCGGTGCTGTGGTCTTGGGCGACGTCAACGCGATCGCTGAGGGGCAGCCGGTGGAAGCCACCGGTGAGATCCTCTCGGTTCCTGTCGGCGACGGCGTCATCGGACGCGTTGTCAACATGTTGGGCGAGCCCATCGACGGCAAGGGTCCACTCACCGATGTTGAGCCCCGCCGTATGGAGATTCAGGCCCCGGGTATCACCGGCCGCCAGCCGGTGCATGAGCCCATGCAGACCGGCATCAAGGCCGTCGACTCGCTGATTCCGATCGGCCGTGGCCAGCGCGAGCTGATCATCGGCGACCGCAAGACGGGCAAGACGACGATCGCCATCGACACCATCCTGGCTCAAAAGGGCCTTGGCGTGAAGTGCATCTATGTCGCCATCGGCCAGAAGGGCTCGACGGTCGCTCAGACGGTTGCCCTGCTGGAAGAGCACGGAGCCATGGACTACACGGTTGCCGTGGTGGCCCCGGCCTCCGACCCTGCTCCGTTCAAGTTCCTCGCTCCTTACTCCGGCTGCGCAATCGGGCAGCATTGGATGGAAAACGGCGACCACGCACTCATCGTTTACGATGATCTTTCGAAGCAGGCCGAGGCTTATCGCCAGGTTTCGCTCTTGCTCCGTCGTCCTCCGGGCCGTGAGGCCTACCCCGGCGACGTCTTCTACCTCCATAGCCGTCTCCTCGAACGAGCGGCCAAGCTCAGCGATGAGCTCGGCGCTGGCTCGATGACCGCTCTGCCGGTCATCGAGACCAAGGCTGGCGACGGCTCGGCCTACATTCCGACCAACGTGATCTCGATTACCGACGGACAGATCTTCCTCCAGGACGACATGTTCAAGTCGGGTATTCGTCCCGCCGTCGATGTGGGTATCTCGGTCTCCCGAGTTGGTTCGGCCGCTCAGATCAAGGCCATGAAGAACGCTGTCGGTACGCTCAAGTCCGATCTGCAGCAGTTCCGTGATCTTGCCGCCTTCGCCGCTTTCGGTTCCGACCTCGACCCTGTATCCCAGGCCCAGCTCGATCGGGGCTACCGTCTCACCGAGCTCCTGAAGCAGGGCATCAATGCACCGGTTCCCGTCGAGGAACAGGTCGTTGTGCTCTACGCCGGAACCCGTGGCTATCTCGATGGGGTTGAAGTCGTCGATGTCGGTCGCTACGAGTCTGAGTTGCTCGAATGGTTCAATGCACGCCACGGCGACATGTTCGACTCGATTCGCTCAAACGGTACGGTCCCTGATGAGGAAGCCCTTGAGGCTGCCATCGCCGCCTTTACCGACCAGTTCCAGGGCACCAAGACCACGGACTCATCACCTGAGGCCGAGGCTCAAGCCGATGCGACGACCCGAATGGTCGACGCGACGAACACACTGCCCGAAGAAGACGTCTCCCGAGTGGATCAGTAATCATGCGGACCGAAACGTCGCAACCAGGAAGTGAGAACGCCTAGTGCCAGGTGGAGCAGAGAGAATCTTGCGCCGCCGCATTGGTAGCGTCAAGAACACCAAGAAGATCACCCGAGCTATGGAGCTGATCGCCGCCACCCGTGTGGCTCGTGCTCAGCAACGGGCCCGAGCAGCGCGGCCGTACGCCGAGCAGCTCACTAGCGTGATCGAGAACCTGGCCGCCGGTGGTGCCGAAGTCGACCATCCACTGTTGCGTGAGGTCGAAAACGTCGAGCGAGTGGCCTTCGTGGTCTGCGCTGGCGACCGTGGCTTGGCCGGACCCTACAACTCTGCTGTGCTACGCATGGCCGAACGTGAGATCCAGGCCCTCCGAGCCGATGGCGGCGACTACAAGATCCTGGCCATCGGCAAGAAGGTCGATGACTACTTCTCCTTCCGTCGCTACAACGTCGATACCGCCTTTGTCGGTTTCACCGACAACCCCACCTATGAAAACGCCAGGGAAATTGCACAGCGGGTTCGCCAGCTGTTCGATTCGGGCGAGGTCGACCAGGTCGAGTTGCTCTACACCGAGTTCATCAGCCTCGGAACCCAGAGTCCGGTCGTTCGCCGATTCCTGCCACTCGAGTCCACGGCCGTGATGGCTGAGGCTGGCGGCGGCGATGGAGCTGCGTTGGCCGGGTTCAGCTTTGAACCATCGGCTGAAGGCGTTCTGCAAGACTTGCTGCCACGCTACGTGGAGGCTCGCCTCTTCGCCGCTCTACTCGATTCTGCGGCCTCTGAGCACGCAAACCGTCAGCGGGCCATGAAGGCCGCTACCGACAATGCTGAAGAACTTATTGTGAAGCTCTCTCGGGCCATGAACCGTGTCCGTCAGGAATCCATCACCACCGAGATCATGGAGATCGTCGGCGGCGCTGAAGCCCTCGGATCCGATGATGACGAGAAGACTTTTCACGAACCTATGCCAGCCGGCGATGCCGGGCACATCATGACTGGAGCAGATTAGAATCATGACAACTACTGAACCGCAACTCAAAGACGGTCGGGTCGTTGCCATCGCTGGCCCGGTGGTGGACGTAGAGTTCCCTGCGGGGGCTCTGCCCGAGATCAACCACGCCATCGAGTTCACCGTCGAGATCGACGGAACGAGCGAGCGTGTTATGGCCGAAGTGGCCCAGCAGCTCGGCGACAGCCGTGTGCGTGCTGTTGCCCTGAAGCCGACCGACGGCCTACGCCGAGGTCAGGCGGTACGCAACACCGGTGTTGGCATCTCTGTACCGGTGGGCGATGTGACCCTGGGCCACATCTGGAACGTCATCGGCGAGCCGATCGACGTGCCAGCCGACCAGCTCGACATCAAGGAGCGGTGGGAGATTCACCGCCCAGCTCCCGCCTTCCACACCCTGGAGCCGACCAAGCAGGTCTTGGAGACCGGCATCAAGGTCATCGATCTCCTCACCCCGTATCTGCAGGGTGGCAAGATCGGCCTGTTCGGTGGCGCCGGTGTGGGCAAGACGGTGCTCATCACCGAGATGATCACCCGTGTTGCTACCAACCACGGTGGTGTATCGGTGTTCGCCGGTGTTGGTGAGCGCACCCGTGAAGGTACCGACCTCTTTATCGAGATGGGCGAGACCTTGATGGGCGACGGTGAAACCACCGTGCTCGACAAGGCCGCCCTCTGCTTTGGCCAGATGGACGAGCCGCCAGGAGTGCGCCTCCGGGTTGCACTGTCGGCCTTGACCATGGCCGAGTACTTCCGTGACGTGCAGGGCCAGGACGTGTTGTTGTTCGTCGACAACATCTTCCGCTTTGTACAGGCCGGTTCCGAGGTTTCGACCCTGCTGGGTCGTATGCCATCGGCGGTGGGTTATCAGCCGACTCTGGCTGACGAGATGGGTGTTCTCCAGGAGCGCATCACCTCGACCGCTGGTAAGTCGATCACGTCGATGCAGGCCGTGTACGTGCCCGCTGACGATTACACCGACCCAGCGCCGTTCACCACCTTTACTCACTTGGACGCAACCACCGAGCTAAGCCGTGACATTGCGGCCCTCGGTATCTATCCTGCGGTTGACCCGTTGGCATCATCGTCGTCGATCCTCAGCCCTGAGGTTGTCGGCGATCGTCACTATCGTGTGGCTCGCCAGGTGCAGGAGATCCTCCAGCGCTACAAGGAGCTGCAGGACATTATCGCCATCCTCGGTCTCGACGAGCTGTCTGAAGAAGACCGCATCACCGTAGACCGGGCCCGGAAGGTACAGCGTTTCTTGGCCCAGCCCATGTTCGTGGCCAAGGTCTTCACCGGCCTCGACGGCGTGTTTACACCGGTCGAGGAAACGATCGACAGCTTCGAGGCGCTGGTTGACGGCGAGCTCGACGACCTGCCCGAGCAGGCCTTCCTCAACGTCGGCGGCGCCGACCAGGTGAGGGAGAAGGCCGAGCAGCTCCGTCGAGACGCGGCGTAAACGTGTCGTCGCCGACGGCTCCGAAACGTTTACCACGAGTTTGCCTTTGGCAAACATCGGCGATGGGAGACTTCTGATGGCTATGCAGATCGAGTTTGTTTCACCAGAGGACATCCTCTATTCGGGTGAGGGCACCCAGGTGGTTGCCCGTACCCGAGGTGGCGGCGAGCTTGCCTTCCTCACGGGCCATGAACCCTTCATCGGGTCGCTTGTACCGTGCGAGGTCAGGGTTACCGAAGCCAGCGGTGATGTGAAACGATTCGCCGTGCGCGGCGGTTTCGTATCGGTTACCAGGGCGGAGGTCACGGTGCTGTCCGAAGCTGCCATTCCGGCTGGTGACATCGACGTCTCCCAGGCCCAGGCCGATCTGGCGGCTGCTCAAGCCGCCGAGGTCGAGAATCCCGAAGATCCATACGCTCGGGAAGATCGAGTGTGGGCTGAGCTTCGGCTTCAAGCGGCCGGCCAGGGCGACGCAAGCGTCGCTCATTAGTCACACGTCGACGGCGGCTTAGTCGCCGAACCAACGACATCAATCGAAAATCGGGGTCGGTTCCGCGAGCTTCAGAGTTCAGGGCCCGGCCCCGATGTGTTTTGACAGCACCTCGGCACGGCTTCAGGTGATGAATCGAAGCCCAGCGGTGACCAGGGCGGCGGCGGCCACGACAAGGGCGAGCGGCGCTCGTCGCCAGACCAAGAATCCGGCAACGGCTAGGCCAGCGGCCCGCTCGTCGATGACGACTCGGTCTCCGATCGTGAAGGTCAGTTGCACGATTACACCGGCCACGACTGCGGCTGGTAGTAGATCGGCCAGAACAGCCAGCCTGGAGCGTTGAGCGAGCAGTGGCCCGGCGAGGAACATGCCGGACAGGCGCTGGGCGGCAACGCCCGCTGACAAGGCGAGTATGATCAGCCAGCTCATGGTGCATCCTCCGTCGATGTCTTCCTGGCCAGGAGGAAGGCGGCAGCGGCCCCTAGGGCGCTCAGAAGGATCGGAACGCCGCCAGGGGTGAACGGAATGGCCATCACGCAAATCGCAGCACCGAGCAAGGCCGCCGTGAGCCCATCTCGACGTCGCAAGAGGGCGCCGATGATGGCTAACAAGGCGGCTGGAAAGACAGCATCGAGGCCGAGAGCAGCGCTGTTCTCGGTCACGTTGCCGAGCAGGATGCCAACCACGCAGCCCGTCCACCATCCGATCATGAGCGATGCGGTTACTCGCCAGAAAACTCGGCGAACGTTGTCGGGCTCGGCTTGTTGTATGGCAAGGGCAACGTTGGGGTCGAAACAGTTGACGGCGGCCGCCGCCCGCTCGAGCGGTGGTCCTTCGTAGCGAGAGCCCAGGCTGGAGGCCAGAATGCCGAACCGTGAGGCTACGAGCCATCCACTCAGCACGCCGACGAGAGCCGAACCGTCGGCGGCCTGCACCGCCAGATAGGCGAGTTGGGTGGTCGCTGAGTAGATGAGGAGGGCGGCCGTCATTGTGCGGGCCGCGGAGACCCCAGCCTCGACCATGGCCACGCTCACCGTCACACCAACCGCAAAGTAGGCGAAGGTAAAGGTGGCGTAGTCGCCCGCCCCCGGGACGGGCGTCGTCGGTGTTGCCGCTGTGCTCAAGGTGGGCTCAGGGTACGACAGTGGAGCGGTGTCGGCAAGGAGCGATGGGTTGTTCGGGTTGCAGCGGTGCCCGGGGGAGCGACCGCTGCCATCGGGTTCGGTGTCGGGCTTCTGGGGCACTAGGTTTGCGGGATGGATGTACGAACCTTGATGCGACGGTCGGCGCAGTTTCACGCCCACTATCCGGCGATCGTCGAAGCAGGACTGAGCGAGACCCGCCGCCTCACCTACCAGCAGGCGTGGGAGCGCGGTTTACGCCTGGCCAACGGCTTGCTCGCCCTCGGTTTAGAACCGGGGGACCGCGTTGGCGTGTTGGAGGACAACACGCTCGAATCGGTCGACTTCTTCTGTGGCACGGCGGCGGCCAATCTGGTGCGGGTACCGCTCTATCCACGCAACAGCAGCGAAGCTCACGAACATATGCTTTCGCACACGGGTTGTCGCGCCGTTGTTGTCTCAGCCTCGCATGCGGCAGCCGTTGCTGGCCTGGTCGACACCGTCGATGGTCTGGACCATGTCCTTGTCCGAGACGAGAGCTACGAGGACTGGCTGGCGGCCCAACCAGCGACCGACCCCGACCCCGAGGTAGCCGAGGACGACTGGTTCATCATCCGTCACACCGGCGGCACGACCGGCCTGGCCAAAGGGGTGGGTTACACCCACAAGATGTGGCTCGACGCCGGTCGGGACTGGTTCTACAACTTTCCACCGGTCGAGTTGGGAGATGTGTGCCAGCACGCCGGACCGATCTCCCATGGCTCGGGCTACCTGTTCACCCCGATGTGGCTTTCGGGCGGGACGAACCTGCTGATTCCCAACTTCGAGCCTGACCACGTCATCGAGGTTATGGAACGGGAGCACGTGGCCTACGGTTTCCTCGTGCCAGCCATGCTCAACGCGCTCGTACGCCACGACTCGGCCCGCTCGCGCGATTGGTCAGCGCTCAAATGCGTCCAGATCGGGGGCGCCCCAACCGTCGACGACACAGCCCTGCTGGCTCGCGACGTGCTTGGGCCGGTCCTCTATCAGGGCTACGGCCAGACCGAAGCGGTGCCTATCACCATGATGGGCCCAGCCGAATGGTTCAGCCAGATCGAAGGATCAAACCCTCTCCGCTCGGCGGGACGGCCACTTCCCTTCGGAGATCTGGCCATCGTCGATCCTGAGTCGACCGGTGAACGGATCGAGGAGCTGCCGGTTGGGGCTGAGGGCGAGATCGCCATTCGCTGCGACGGCCAGATGATGGGGTTTTGGAACAACCCGGAAGCGACCGCCGAACGGATGCGGGATGGCTGGGTTCTCACCGGCGACATCGGCATGCTGGACCAGAACGGCTATCTCTACGTGCTTGACCGCAAGGACGACATGATCATCTCCGGCGGATTCAATATCTGGCCCGCCGAATTGGAGAATGTCCTGACCGATCATCCAGCGGTGGCTGAGGCCGCTGTGTTCGGCGTGCCGAGCGAGCGCTGGGGAGAGACCCCTCACGCCGTTGTGTGTCTGAACGTCGGCGTGGATCCGAGCGAGGTCGACACCGATGAACTCATCGCTCTGTGCGCCGATCGGCTTGGTTCTTACAAGAAACCGTCGATAGTGGAACTAACCACCGAACCGTTACCCAAGTCGCCGGTAGGCAAACTCGCTCGCAAAGTGCTGCGAGAGCCACACTGGGCGGGTCACGACCGGCGGGTAGCAGGCAACTAGGAACTAGGATGATGCAGTCGTAAGAGGCGACATCCCAGCTGCTGACACCACAGCTACTACCACAGTCACTAGGCAGACAGTAAGGACGCTGAACCAATGATCTCTGGATGGGTTTCCCCGGGGCGAGACTTGGCCCTTGAGCTGGTTCGTACCACAGAGGCCGCGGCTATTGCCGGGGCCCGCTGGCTCGGCCGAGGCGACAAGATCGCCGCTGACCAGGCCGCCGTCGATGCTATGCGCGCTGTGCTGAGCGATGTGCAGATGGAAGGCACCGTCATCATCGGTGAAGGCGAGAAAGACGAAGCCCCGATGCTCTACAACGGGGAGGTCGTCGGCAACGGCCAGGCTCCCCACGTCGATGTCGCTGTCGACCCTATCGATGGCACCACCCTCACCGCCACCGGCCGTGACGGGGCCATCGCGGTGATCGCGGTAGCCGAACGGGGCACCATGTTCGATCCGGGTCCCGCCGTCTATATGGAAAAGCTTGCCGTCGGCCCAGAGGGTGCAGGCATCGTCGACATTCGCCTGCCGGTCGACAAGAACCTGCGAGCGTTGGCCAAGGCCAGAGGCAAATCGATTCGCGATCTGAACGCCATGGTTTTGGATCGGCCTCGCCACGCCCAGCTGATCGCCGACATCCGCACCACCGGCGCCCGAATCACGCTCATCCAAGACGGCGACGTGGCCGGGGCCATCGCAACCGCCTGGCCGGAGTCGGGAGTCGACATCCTCTTCGGCATCGGTGGCACCCCTGAAGGTGTGATTGCGGCCGCTGCGCTGAAGAGCATGGGTGGCGATCTGCAAGGCAGGCTCTGGCCTCGTAACGAGGAGGAGCGCGAGGCGGTTGAGGACGCCGGCTTCGACGTGGACAAGATCATCGGTCTCGACGACCTGATCTCGTCGGACAACTGCTTCTTTGCGGCCACAGGTATCAGCAGCGGCTCCCTTTTGAAGGGCGTGACCTTCGGAACGTCATCGGTAACAACCCAATCGCTGGTCATGCGCGCTAGCTCTGGAACGGTACGGCTCATCGAAGCCTTTCACCGTCCAGAAAAGGTAGCGAAGCTCTAAACCGTCGAAGCCAAATGGCCGCAATGGGTGTCGTGCAGTAAAACGTACGGCTATGACATCGGCGATCACCACGGCCAAGAAAATGCCAAGCGGAACAGTTGCGCGCCTCTTCGCTGCGTCGGCCTCAACCATCGTCGACGATGAAGGCACGATTGAGGCTGCCGCTCTTGTGGCCGAAGGCGCCCAGTGGGCGGCTCAATGGCGCGATGCAGGCCTACAGCCCGGTGATCGTGTTGCCCTCTGGCAGGCGAACAGTCGAACCTATCTGCGGGCCTTGCTGGCGTGCAGTGTTGGCGGCTACGTTGCTGTCTCGGTCAACACCCGATGGAGCGACCAGGAGGCCACACGCCTCATGGAGCGCTCAGGAGCGGCCGCGCTGATTGCCGATCGAGAGGGCACGAGTGGGCTTACCCCTGTCGTCGCTTTCGACCCGGCGGCGGTTGCCGTGGCCGAAGCGGCATGGGCAGACGCCGAGAGCCCGTTTGTGATCTTCACTACCTCAGGCACCACCGGCGAGCCCAAGATGGTACTGCACCGCCAGCGGTCGATCGCCGTCCACGGCCCTGAGGCGGCCGACGCTCTTGGCTACAAGCCCGATCAGCAGGTGCTGGTGGCCATGCCGCTTTGCGGAGTGTTCGGTCTTTCCAGCTTCACCGCGGCGGTAGCCGGAGGCGCCACGATCCATCTTCCCTCCAAGATCGACCCCGTCGACATGGCGGCCCTTGTCGAACGGGAACAGATCTGGTCGGTGAACGCCTCCGACGATTTCTATCATCGCGTCCTCGACACCGAACACGATCTGTCGACGATTGGTTTGGGCGGCTTTGCCCGATTCAACACGAGTCTCGATGGCATCGTGGAACGGGCTGAGCAGCGAGGGGTTCGACTAGTCGGGCTGTATGGCATGAGCGAAGTTCAGGCCCTCTTCAGCGCCCGCCAGAGTGCCCTGCCGATAGCCGAGCGGCAGATGCCAGGAGGAACCGTTGTGAGCCCCGACGGTGGTGCTCGCGTGGTTGACGGCGAGCTCCAGGTTCGCGGCCCGAGCATGTTTGCCGGCTATCTACACGAAGGGGGCGCCAGCATCGACGAGGCCAAGACAGCGCTCGCCTTCACCGATGACGGCTGGTTCCGAACCGGTGACGCTGCTGTCGAGCAGGACCCCGTCGGCGATTCCGATACCTTCGTCTTCACCGCGCGCATGGGCGATGTGTTGCGCATCGGCGGTTTTCTTGTCTCTCCCAGCGAGATCGAGCGGGTCATCCTGGGGCTTGACGGGATCGTCGAAGCTCAGGTGGTGGCCGTCGACCGCCCAACCGGGGCTCGTCCGGTGGCCTTCATCACCGGTTCAAACCCTCCTGAAGAGTCAGCGGTCATCGCCCACTGTCGGAACGAGTTGGCCACCTTCAAGTGCCCCGTCCGGGTGGTTCACCTTGAGCGCATGCCGATCACGCCATCGGCCAACGGCACCAAGATCCAGAAGGTCACGTTGCGCGAGCAGGGAGCGGCCCTCCTCGATGCTGAGAGGTACACCACATGAAGTTTGGTTTTGTTCTCCCCAACAACTGGGGACTCGAAGACCCAGCGTTCGTCATCGATCTCGCGGTCGAAGCCGAAGAACGGGGCTTTGATTCAGTGTGGGTCAATCATCACATCGCCAACGTTGGTTACATCGGTGATCGGCTTGGTTCGCGTCCCTACTACGACGCCCTGACCGTGCTCACGTGGGCTGCGGCCCGCACCACCGAGGTGGGTCTCGGAACATCGGTCTTGGTCGTTCCTTACCTTCATCCGCTGGTGACGGCGAAGGCGCTAGCCACAATCGATCAGCTCAGCGGCGGACGGGTCATCGCCGGCCTCGGTGTTGGCTCACTTCCGGAGGAGAATGAGGTGCTTGGCCTCGACTACGAGAACCGGGGTGCCTACGCCGACGAGTTCATCGAGGTGATGCGAGCCGCCTGGTCTGAAGGGTTGTCGTCGCACCACGGCCCGCTCTTCGGCTTCGAGGAAGTGGCCATTGCGCCCAACCCGGCCCAGAATCCGCTGCCGATCTGGGTCGGCGGTTCCGGCGCCCGCGCCCGAAGCCGCGCCGTGACCTACGGCCAGGGCTGGCACCCTTTGTGCTCGCTCGAAGGGCTGAAACGGCGCATGCCCACCCTCGACGATGCCCTTGCCGCCGCCGGTCGTTCCCGCACCAAGTCTGGCCCTGATGGAGGTTTCGTTGTGGCGCCCCGGGTCGATGTGTCAGCACTAGCGGACACTGCAGCAGTGAACGCTTGGCACGAGGCCGGCGCCGACCAATTGATTGTGATGACGAACACGGCGGACCCCGACGAGATCCGGGCTGGCCTGGCCCATGCGGCCGGACTGCTAGGCGACTGAGGCAGGGCGGTCAACCGGCGGCAGTCAACCAGGGCTGTTTCGCATAGGCTGACGGTCGTGAGCGGCTCGAGCGGGTTCTATATTCCATCGCTCGACGGCCTTCGAGCCGTATCGATAGCCATCGTTTTCGTGTCGCACGCCGGTTTGACCATGATCCCTGGTGGTTTTGGCGTCACGGTGTTTTTCTTCCTGAGCGGCTACCTCATCACCACCTTGCTTCGCCGAGAGTTCGAAGCGACCGGCACGGTTAGCTTTCGCAAGTTCTACTGGCGGCGAGTGTGGCGGATCTTTCCACCGATGTACACCGCCTTGGTGTTCGCCACTGCCGTGTCGCTTGCCGGTCTCACGCTCGGCACGCCGACCGTTGAGGCCGTTTCGCTCCAAGCCCTACATCTCACCAACTACGCCATCATCGACGGCCAAAGCGGGGATATGCCCTTTGGCAGCCAGGTGTTCTGGTCCCTCGCTATCGAGGAGCACTTCTACCTGCTGTTTCCGGTTGTGGCCCTGTTCCTGCTGCGCCGATTCGATCGACGGCACCAGGCCCTAGCCCTTCTTGCGACGTGTGGCCTTGTGCTTTGTTGGCGGATCGCGCTGGTGACGGCGTTCGGCGCTTCGCCCGATCGAATCTTCTACGCCACCGACACACGAATCGACGCCATCCTGTTCGGCTGTGCCATGGGTCTATACCACAACCCGATGCTCGACGGAGGAGCGCTCTGGTCGAAACGCAAGGCCCTCGGTGCCGCTGCTGCCTCAACGTTGGTCGTGGTCGTAACCATGGTGGTGCGCCACGACCTGTTCCGCGAAACCCTGAGGTACTCGATCCAGTCGATGGCCCTAGCCCCCTTGTTCTACGCTGCCATTCAACACCCTGGTCTAGGGCCGTTTCGCTGGCTCAACCTTAAGCCGGTGAGGTTCGTCGGGGTGTTGAGCTACTCGCTGTACCTCGTCCATCACGTCGTCATTCTGGCGATCTGGAAGTTCCAACCCACGATTCCAACACCGATCATGATCGTGGTGGCCGGACCGATTGCGCTGGCCTTGGCCTACGTGATCTACCGCGTCGTTGAGCAGCCATCGGCACGAATCCGTCGGCGGTACGCGTCGATGTAGGCGCGCCACGATGGCTACTCAGGGATGACGGTTGAGGCGACATCGGGTGAGGCCTCGGGATAGCGCATCTTGAGCGCCTTCAAGGTCTGGATGATGATCTCCGAGACGACGATATTGCGATACCACTTGCGGTTGGCGGGTACGACATACCAGGGAGCGGATTCGGTGCTTGTCCGCTGCAGAGCGTCTTGGAAGGCGTCCTGGTAGTCGTCCCAACGGGAGCGGGCCTGCATGTCAGCCGGTTCGAACTTCCAGTTCTTGTCGGCCTCGTCGAGGCGGGCCTGGAAACGCTCCCTTTGTTCCTCTTTGGAGATGTGCAGAAAGATCTTGATGATGGTGGTGCCCTCGTCGGCCAACATCTGTTCGAAGTTGACGATGTGGTCGTAGCGTTTCTCCCAGCGCTTGGCTGGGACCAGCTCTTCAACGCGCACGACGAGAACGTCCTCGTAGTGGCTGCGGTTGAAGATGACCAGCTCACCATTTCCTGGCACCTCGGAGTGAATGCGCCAGAGATAGTCGTGCGAGAGTTCTAGCGACGACGGCTTCTTAAAGGCTGCGACCCTGACGCCACTAGGATTCACGCCGTCGAAGACGTGCTTGATGGTTGAATCTTTGCCCCCGGCATCCATGGCTTGGAGTACGACGAGGACTCGGTGTTTACCTTCGGCCCACAGGAGCTCCTGGAGCTCTTCTAGCTCACTGTTGAGTGCGGCAGCGTACTGCTTGCCACCGTCCTTGTCGGAGGATTCCCAAAAGTGGGTTATCTCGGGGTCGATGTCGGCAAGGTCGAGACCTTTGCCCGGCTTGACCCGAAAGTGGTCGATATCGAACGGCGTCAACGCTTTTTGGGCAGCCATGAGTCTGAGCTTAACCGGGTTAACCGCTACCGTTGAACGAGTGACATACGCTGGCACCACAAACGCTTCTCGTTCCACCGTCGAGGGCGTGGTTGTGGCCGAACTCGAAATCCTGCATTCGCGGCCGATCGCTCCCACTCGTCGCGTCTCGCTCGGCATGCGAAACCTACCGATCGACCCTGCGCCCGGAGCCGGAGGCCTGCTGTTGGCAGCCATCGTGGCCCACAACGCACCGAAGATCGAACCGGAGCTTCGCGAAGATCTGGTCTCGGTTATGGAGACACTCGCCGCTGGGCATGGCGTGGTGCAACCACGGGTACGCCACCGTTTCCAATCCGACCGTGTCGGCCTCGCCCTTAGCCCCCAGCGGCTGATGGCGGTAAACGGCCAGCTAGCCTTCGACTTCGAGGACACGCTCGGACGTCCGGTTCAGCTCGCGCTGGGCGCCGTCTACGCTGCTGGGTCGCTTCCGGTTGAGACACGGACCCCCATCTTTGAAGCCTTAACCTCAGCCCTCGTTTGGGCCCGTCCGGTAGACGCCGCATTCATCTCGGCCATCACCGGCGGTGAGTCGGCCAGCCTGGTCGATCTGCGAGCCTGGAACGATCCGTTGGCCTGGGCCATGGAAACGCTGGAGATCAGCAGCGATGAGACCCCATCGAAGCGTGTCGTGCAACGCCGCTTTCGAGCGATGCTGCGGGACGCTCACCCCGATCATGGAGGCCAGGATGGAGCCGCCGCAGCCCGGATCGCCGAGCTCACCGAAGCCCGCCGCATCCTGTTGAACTCATGAGCAAGGCCAAGCGCCCCAAAGCTGAGCAACCGATCGGGTTGATCCTGTTTCACGGGGCGGGCGGCGATCGCGATCATCACACCTTCCTCCGCCTCGAAGCCGAGTTGCCCGGTCGGCTCGACGATGCCTTCGCCGGGGTGGCGCGGATCAATTTTCCCTATCGGCAGAAGGGCCCGGGCCGCCGCCCACCGGATCGGATGCCGAAGCTGGTCGACGCTGTCAACGAAGCGGTCGAACAGGCCGAGGACGAGTGGGGGATCGGGCGAAAACGCATCGTGCTCGGTGGGCGCTCCATGGGCGGTCGTGCCGCCTCCATGGCCGTGGCCGAAGGCTTGGAAACAGCGGGCCTAGTGTGGCTGAGCTATCCGTTGCATCCAACCGGCAAGCCCGAAAAGTTGAGGGTCGACCACTTTCCGCAACTGAGCTGCCCCATCCTGCTCATTCAGGGAACCCGTGATCCCTTCGGCAAGCCCGACGAGTTTGCCGAACACCTCCCCAACGTGGCCGGCCCGTTGCATGAACACTGGCTCGATGCGAATCACAGCCCCGCCGAGAAACACGACGAGTTGATCGTTGCAACGGTGGCGGACTGGCTAGCGCAACTCCTCTGATCAGGGTCCGGCACCCTGCCTCGACACCCTGCCTCGACACCCTGGCCGACATGCTCGGAGGCTAGACCGGGCGGCTGCCACCGTCGGGGATTTGTGGCTCCAGCGCTGGGTCTGTCGGGTTGAGATCTTCAAGCTCGACCCGTGCGGTTTCCGGGAAGAAGGCCAGGATGATGACCGCCACCACGAGAGGCGCCCAAACCATGACGCTGATGGCATCGCCCAGGCTGTTCCACCGGACCGCGAGCTGGCCGACGACCACGAGCCCAACGGCGCTCCCGGCCACCGCGATGACATCGATCATGCCCCCAACCCTGGCCCGAGCTCGGGTTGGGAAAAGCTCGGTCTGATAGCCCCGCAGGGCAGGGACCGCGGCTGAGGCTGAGGAGAAGCCGATCGTGGCCGCAACCCAAAGAACCCACCCTGAAGACTGGTAGGAGATGGCCGACATGACCGAGGCGACCGCCAGTCCGCCCGCCCCGACCCATCGGCGGTTGTAGCGGTCGGCCAGGTGCCCGCCGAGCGGCACCGCCATCGTCGCTGGCCACGAGATCAGGAGCTGGAACCCGCTGATGCCGGTAGCGGTGAAACCGAGGTCGTCGCGGAGGAACTCGTTTCGCATCTGGGAGGCAGGCGAGAGGAACAAGGCGCCGATGAAGACCGTGGATGCTATGAGCGCGAACCGTTTCCAGTTGATGTCGCCGGGCGCTTGGTGGGTGGCTGCCGCCCGGAAGCGGCGAGTTTCCGGCATCGCCTTGGCCACCCGCCACAAAACGGGGAGAAACAACAAGCACAAGGCATAGATAATGCGCCAACCGCCGTCGACAAAATCGGCGAGCGGAATGACCCAAACGACCAGGGCAGCTCCGAAGCCTGCCGTCATATACATGAAGGCGATGGCCATGGCCCTCGACCCGGCTGGCACCTCTTCTGTGGATGCCAGTGCGACGAGGGTGAGGAGCCCGGTGGTGAGGCCACGGGCGAGAGCCTGGGAGGTTCCGAGGGCCCACAAATTGGGGGCTAGGGCGCCGGTTGCGGTGAGGAGGATGGCGGCCAGGGTGAACCGCAACAGCAGGGGACGGCGGCCCTGGTGGTCGGCCCGAGCGATGAACACCATCGACAGCAACACACCGACGCGGACCGCGGCCAACGTGTTGGCCTGGTCGGCGTCGCTCGAGCCGAACTCCTCGGCCGCGAACGTGATCGTCTGGCCGATGACCACGCCCATGTAGCCAGCCATGGCTCCAATGGCGCCGAGATGGCCGATCAGTTGGGCGGTTTCGGTGGCAACTACCTCGCGGGGCCACCACCAGCGTCGCCGCGGGGTGCGATTGCGGTCCCTCAGGCCGCGCTTCATAAGAAGTGACAGGTAGGGCCACCAGAACGGAACCGCCATCTTGTAGTCGATTCGTTCGCTGACTCGACTGGCGCCGCCAGCTAGAGCATCGATCGAGAGGGTTCGGTGATAGCGCTCGAAGGGCCCTTCGGTCATCGTCCAGGCGTCAGGACCGTCTGGTGTCTCGATCAGGAGGTCGTGGCGAGACTGGCGAAGCGATGCCAGCTCGGTATCGAGTTCGGCCGCGCTGAATTCCCAGGTCTGTTCGATCGTGGCCAACGAGGATTTACTCGTTCTTTGCCGGAGACGAGCCATCGCTCGTTGGCTTCGGTGAGGCCGATTCGAGCTGAGCGTTTACCCGGCGATTGGCGATGTAGAGCAAGAGGCCGATGATAGCCAGGGGGCCAGCCACCATGAGGATTTCATCCCAGCCGCCCTGATGGGCCACGAATGTGGCCGCGGGTGGGAAGATTTGGGTACCACCCGGTTGTTGCATACCTAGGAAGGATATCGGCTGGCAAAGGCTGGTCGTCTCGTCAGATTGCACGTCACATCGGATCGCACAGCTTCGCCAGGCATCTATCCTGCAGGAAGCACCTAGTTAGGGAAGATGCCTTGCCTGAAACCTCACCCATAGCTTCCGTGAACCCGGACTCAGACGTAACCGACGCCGCACCCGCTGCCGGAACCGCCGACGGCGAGTTCTACGACGCCGTGGCCAAGGTCGTCAAGATCATTCGGCCCGCGGTCCAAGCCGACGAAGGCGACATTTTCTTGCGTGCTGTCGACGAAGAGACCGGCGTTGTCTCGGTGGAGCTGGTGGGCGCTTGCGTTAGCTGTCCGGCCTCAAGCCAAACGTTGAAGCAGGGCCTGGAGCGGATTCTGAAGGACCGGGTCGATGGGGTCACTTCCGTTGAGCATGTCGGCGCCACCCTCGTTGGCTACGACGACGAGGGGACCGCAGTCTCCCTGTAAACCAGAACCGGCGTAGCCCCGAAAATCGGAGACCACGCCGGCAACGGTATGTCAGTGATTTCTAGCGGTTTGACAACAGGTCGCGAATCTCGGTCAGGAGAACCTGATCCGGGGTCGCAGCAAGCTCGGTCTTGGCGCCAGCGCGAGCGATCGACTTCACGATCATGAAAACCACAAAGGCAATCATGATGAAGGTGATCAGAGCGTTGATGACGTTGCCTACAGGAAGGCCAGCTGGCCACCAGTTGGCGAATTCGTAGGCGCCGGTCTCTGCGTTGGGCTCAAGACCAATGATCCTGGCCACGATCGAGAGCACGAGCTCGACCACTGCATTTACCATGGGCTGGAAGGCGAGTGCCAGTACCAAGCCGACGGCGATCGGGATTACGTTGAACTTCTCAAGGAATTCTCTGAATTCTCCGAGCATGATGTCTCTCCTAAAGGTTGTTCGGGAGCCCGCGACCCTCCCCGTTTGAAAGCGGATGTTGTCCCCTCAGACACCGCCAACCTTAGTGAAATTTCGTACAGAAACGGGTTTATTCGCGTTCCTCGACCCGAGAACGCAGATGAGCCAGATTGCGCTTCCAAATCGCTGTCAAGAGCGGTCGGGCGAAAACGGCGCCGACTGGGCCGCCGAAGAACCAGGGATAGTTGAGGTTTTCACGCCAGGAAAAGACCGTTCGATCCGGCCCGACCCCGTCCAACGTGAAGACTCCTTCGCCGGTGACGAGGCCTTCGTGACGTACCCCCATCGAGGCGTTCGGCTGCCATTCCGTGATGGTCATCCGGTCCATCAGACGAATCGGACCGATCTTGGTCAGACAGTCGAAGCTCGTTCCGACGCCCTGGGTCTGATCGGAGACAAAGGTGATAGCGGCCGCGTCGTGCATCCAGTCGACGTGCGATGAGATGTCTTGGACATAGTCCCAGACCTGCTCGGGAGAGCGGCCGATGGAGATCGAAACATGAATGGGGCGATCAAAGAGACGCGATCGTAGGGAAGGGGTTTCGGCGTTGTTCGGAGAAGAAGCGTTCATCGATAAACCGATACGTGGCTAAGAGGGCTTTCGGATGCGGCGGCGCCCCAACCAAGATGTCGTTCGATCCGGGTCAGCCCGACCTGGGCGGCGAGTTCATCGAGCTGGCTGGGCGTCAGCCAGCGTAGCCGCCACGGTCTGGCCGCGATGCCATCACTGTCGATCTGGAGGTGTTGGCCGATAATGGTTTGCTCGGCGCTGTCGATAGTGGTGGCCGACACCACGACCCCATCATGGTTGCGAACCGAGACGCCGATCGATTCAGATGGCGCATGCTGGAGCAAGCTGCCGTCGATCGCTTCGAGGATGACAACACCATCGTTGGCCAGGAGCCGCTGGCACTCGGCGAGGACCATGCGCTGCCCTTGTACCGAGGCAATGTTGAAGAGGGTGTTGAAGGCGATGAGAACGGCTCCAAACCCGCCAGCTCTGAACGGGAGGCTTCGCATGTCGGCCAGGATTCGGTAGCGCGCCGCCTCGACAGGGCAAAGCGAAAGCATGGCGGCCGAGGCATCGATACCGATCACCGTTGCCCCACCGTCGGTTAAGGGCTGGGCGAGGCGACCGGTGCCAACCCCGAGTTCGAGCACAGGGCCGACACCGCATCGCTCAAGAACGAAGGTGGCTGTTTCCTGAGGGTCGCTGATGTCGTGGTACCAGTAGTCGTAGACATCGGCGAACGCCGCCCCGTAAGCGTCGGCACGATCGAGATTGATGATCGCGGGTTCATGGCCAGCTTCATTCACTAGATTTGATCCTATGAGCATCAAGGTTGACCTGACCGACCTACCAAACGAAATGATTGAGCGCGGTGCAGGGTTCCTGCTTACCTCGATCCACGACAGTCGCCCTCATGTCGCTCACCACCATTTTGAGGTTGCCGCCGCCGATGGGCAGGTGCAGGTCAGGGTGAAACCCGGAGCTACCTCGAAAGGCAACGCAGATCTTCTGCCGTCCTGCACCCTGCTTTGGCCAGCCAACAACGACTTTAGCTATAGCTTGATCGTGGACGGTGAGGCTCGCGTCGATGATGAACATCTCATCATTTCGGTGGTGAACGCGGTATTGCACCGTCCTGCGCCCTTGCCTGACTTATAGCCTGGTAGGTATGACTCATTACCTCGACAACGCGGCGACTACCGCCCTGCGTCAAGATGCGCTCGAGGTTCTTGTGCCCCTCCTAACCGAGACCTACGGGAACCCCTCGGGAGCTCATCGGATGGCTCGCGACGCCAACAAGGTGCTCGACGAGTCTCGCGATGCGCTAGCTGAGGCCTTGGGTTGTGAGCCAGGGCACATTGTTTTCACCGGCGGCGGTACCGAGGCAGATAACCTCGCCATCACCGGAGCGGTCGAAGCAAGCGGTGGCGTGGCGCTGTGCTCGTCGATCGAACATCACGCCGTGCTCGACCCCATCGAACACCATGGCGGACGGCTGATCGCGGTGAATCTGGACGGGCGAATCGACATCGATCATCTCGCCGACACCTTGCGCACACTTGCCTCAGCCGATGAGCGAGTGGCTGTTGTGTCGATCATGTTGGTCAACAACGAGACGGGTATCGTGCAGCCGCTTGATGAGGTTGTTGCCACGGTGCGAGAGCTTGCTCCCGACGCCCTGATACACACCGACGCGGTCCAGGCGTTGTGCTGGCTCGACATCGCCACCGTTGCCGCCGAGGCTGACCTGGTGTCGATTAGTGGTCACAAGTTCGGTGGCCCGAAGGGGGTTGGTGCCCTGGTGGTTCGGGATCGATCCGCTCTCACCCCCCTGCTGAAAGGCGGCGGTCAAGAGCGCGGTCGGCGGGGAGGCACCCACAACGTGGCTGGCATTGCAGCTATGGCTGCGGCCGCCACCGCCACGGTGGCTGAGCGTCCCGAGGCGCTGCCTCGCGTTGCCGCCCTCAGAGATCGCCTGGTGAACGGCATCAAGGCATCGGTCGATGGCGTGATCGAGTCGGGCTGCGACCTACCCCCCGGCGTGGAGGGGACGGCTCTCGATCGCTCTAACAAGACGGCCAACATCGCCCACCTTTGTTTCGAGGGCATCGCCAGTGAGGCGCTGCTCTTTTTGCTGGAGCGTCAAGACATCATGGCATCGGCCGCTTCGTCGTGTTCGAGCGGAGCGATGGAGCCGAGCCATGTGTTGTCGGCTATGGGCTATGACCGCCCCCTGGCCTTTGGCTCGTTGCGCTTGTCGCTCGGCTACACCACCACCGACGCCGACGTAGACGCTGCCCTCGCCGCTGTGCCAGCTGCGGTTACCCAGATCCGGGAGCGAAGCTGATGGCCGATGTGATGGTGGCAATGTCTGGTGGCGTCGATTCGTCGGTGGCTGCCGCACTCCTGGTGAACGAGGGCCACAACGTGGTTGGCGTGACCCTGAAGCTGTGGGGCGGCGCCAGCGACTCCGGCTGTTGTTCGGTGTCGGATGTCGACGATGCTCGGCGGGTCGCCCAACAGCTCGATATCGATCACCATGTCTTCAACTTTGGCGATGACTTCGATGAGTTCGTCGTCAACCCGTATGTGGCTGATCATCAGGCCGGGCGCACCCCGAACCCCTGTGTCGAATGCAATCGGCACATCAAATTCGATCGACTCTTCCGCAGGGCTGATGCCCTCGGATTTCACCTGGTGGCCAGTGGACATCATGCTCGCATCGCCGAGGAGACGCTCGATGGCGCGATGGTCCGTCGCGTGGCGCGAGGGGCCGATGATGCCAAGGACCAGTCGTACGTCTTACACATGTTGGGTCAGACACAGCTCGAACGGCTGATCTTCCCCGTCGGTGGTTACGTGAAAGATGATGTGCGTGAGGTGGCGAGTGCGTTGGGTCTCCGGACGGCGACCAAGCCCGACAGCCAGGACGTGTGCTTCATCCACTCGGTAGGCGGCCGCGAGGTCTTCCTCGGCGACCGGATCCCCCTGCGCCCGGCAACCCTGGTCGACAGCGAAGGGCTGCAGGTTGGTCAGCTCGAATCCATCGAGATGGTCACCCTAGGCCAGCGTCGCGGACTGAATCTCGGTGGCGAGGATCATCGCCGCTACGTGATCGACATCGACCACGAGACCGCCACGGTGACGGTTGGCGAACGCGAAGCGCTGCTGACCGCGGTTCAGCGAGTGGAGAACATGGAGTGGTCGCATCAGCCTGAGGCGGGTCGTTTCGGCGTGCAGACATCGGCGCATGGCCGAGTCCAGGGCGCCGAGGTTG
This sequence comes from uncultured Acidimicrobiales bacterium, assembly GCA_937922045.1. Classification (GTDB taxonomy): domain Bacteria; phylum Actinomycetota; class Acidimicrobiia; order Acidimicrobiales; family SZUA-35; genus JAHELU01. The sequence goes on from CAKZXA010000010.1 coordinate 106,491, forward strand.
AGGTCCTCGACGATGGCTTGACCGTTGTGTTGAGCTGGGACCAGCCTCAGCAAAGGGTGGCCCCCGGCCAATCGGTGGTGCTGTACCGAGATGACGCAGTCGTCGGCGGCGGTATCGCTGGCGTTGCCCTTCGGCCTACTGCGCCCGCAGCGTCCTAGTGGATTCCGACGGAGTCATGGCCCAGCTTCTCTCGGTCGAGGATCTCGATGTAGCTGTCGTCGCGCTCAAGGCCGGCGATCTGGTGGCCTTTCCGACCGAGACGGTCTACGGCCTGGGGGCTGACGCATCCAACGGCGAAGCGGTGGCGAAGATCTTCACCGCGAAAGGTCGTCCAGCCGGGCACCCACTCATCGTGCACATCGCCGGTAGCGAGGGGTTGTCCCGTTTCGGACGGGATGTGAGCGGGGATGCCTTTCGGCTGGCCGATGCGTTCTGGCCGGGCCCGCTGACGATCATTGTGGGGCGGGGCGACGGTGTGGCCGACGAGGTGACCGGCGGTCGATCCACGGTGGGGTTGCGAGTACCTGATCATCCCCTCGCTCTCGCCCTGCTCAAGGGGTTCGATGGTGGGGTCGCCGGTCCGTCAGCCAATCGCTTCGGTGCGGTCAGCCCGACCACCGCCCGTCACGTCCTCGACGATCTGGGCCACAGGATCGACGTTGTCCTCGATGGCGGCCCAGCGAGAGTTGGTGTTGAGTCGACCATTGTTGAGGCCACCGATGACGGGGTTCGTCTGCTGCGCCCTGGCGGGATCTCGGTGGTCGAGATTGAAGCGGTCCTAGGCCGCAGCGTGGTCGACGGGCGAGAGGGTGAGTCGAGGGCACCCGGGATGCTGGTGTCGCACTATGCGCCGGCGGCCACTGTCGAGTTGGTCGACGGTGCCTGGCTAGGCGCCCAAACCTTTGGTGCAACACAATCGGTCGGGGTCATTGCGCCCTTTGATCATGAACACGGAGCATCGTGGCGGCTGCCAGCCGACGCAGCGGGCTATGCGGCTGGTCTCTACGCCACCTTGCGAGAAGCGGATCGAGCCGGTGTGGATCGCTTGTTCATCGTCGGTCCTGATGATGGTCCGTTGTGTGATGCCGTCCTGGATCGACTGGTGAAAGCGTCCGCCCCGCGCCCCTGAATCAGTGCACCTGAATCAGTGCACCTGACTGAGTGCTCGTGAGCTAGGAGGTTGCCTCGTCGCTCAGTTCGGCCTCGATGTGGGTGATCAGCTCGGCGGTCAGCGGTGAGAGTTCGCCGCCAGGGGCGGGCCTGGCCACCTGGTAGGTCGGAGGGAGCGCATCGACCTCGTTCGAGCGTGGCCACTCCGTAATGGTTGCGCTTCCCTCCACATCGTCGAGCGACATCGCTGCCAGCACGGCAACGCCGAGACCGGCTTCAACCGCAGCCAGGACCGATGCGGAGCTCGGGGCGCTGAAGGCTATCCGGTAGGGAATCCTGGCCTGGCGGAGGAGCCGTTCAGCCAGCGGACGGTAGTAGTCACTTCGGCCGAAGGTGATGAGGGGCACTTCGCCCTCGCTGTAGGTCCAGTCGGCGGCGGTTACCCACACAAGTTCGTTGGTCCACAGGAGGGCGTCGGTCGGTCGAAACTCCTCGACGGCCACCTGCATGACGGCAACGTCGAGCGCGTTCTGCGCCAGCAGCTGATTGAGCCCGGTTCCGTACTCGACGAGAAACTCGACGCTGGCGCCGGGATGGAGCCGGGTGAAACGGCCGAGCAAGGAGGCCATGCCCATCGCTGTCACTTCCTCGCTCGCGCCGATCTTGACCGTGCCGGTGAGTTCTGAGCTGGTCAGTCTGGCAACGGCGGCGTCGTGGGTGTCGACGATGGTTTGGGCGTAGTCGAGTAACTCTCGGCCGTCGCGGGTTGGGGTGAGGGTGCGCCCATTGCGTAGCAGGAGGCTGCGTCCTACCCGTTCTTCTAGTCGCTTGATTTTCCAGCTCACCGCTGACTGGCTGAGGTTCAATTTCTCCGCGGCCCGGGTCATGGTTCCGAGTTCGAGCACGGTCATGAAGGTGCGGAGTGATTCGACGTCGAGTTGCACATGTTCAGCCTACGAAAGGTGGTGAGACACATGACCTATCCCATGACAAAAGTTGCATGAAAGTGCGAATATGTCTTGATTGTGTCAAGGCCAAGGAGGCCCGATACTGGAGCTATGAAGATGACCAACTCGCACAACAACAAGCTTCAGATGATATTGCGTGAAGCTCTCGGACCGGGATTCCAGTTCTCAGGTCCTGGCGATGCCCTCCTCCAGGCCACCACCGGCCCGCGGGCCGTCCGTATCGCCGATCCGGTACAGCGCTAGCGAATCAGCACCACCCAAGAAACACACAAAGACAACGTTTCAACAGCCGATGCGATTCCCCCCGCATCGGCTGCTGACGTTTTGCTCTTCTGGCTTGTCGCCTTCTGCGAGGTAGGGCTCCAGCAGGCGGCGTTAGCGTCGCCGCCGACTCGTGCGCTTCTTGGCCACAAGCTTCGTCGTAGCGGTGACCTCTTCGACCTCCGGGACCGGAAGGTCGCCGTCGAGGACCTGGCGCATCATGGCGATGTGGGCGGGTGTCGAACCGCAGCAGGCACCGATGATCTGGGCGCCAACCTGTCGGGCCCGATGAGCGTAGGCCGCCATAACCTCAGGCGTGCCGTTGTAATGAAGGTCGGTACCGTGCCACTCGGGGATACCGGCATTGCCCTTGGAGATGATGAGGATGTCGGGGTCGACGCTGCGCATCTCCCTGATAGCTGCTTCGGTATCGGCCAGGTTGTTGCCACAGTTGGCGCCGATGGCGTCGATCTTCAGCCCGATGGCCAACTGGGCCGCCGACACCCCATCGACACCCATCATCGTGCGCCCGGCCGTGTCGAAGCTCATGGTGAGACAGATAGGTAGATCCGAGGCCTCGCGGGCACCAGCTATGGCGTACTCCGCCTCATCGAGTGAGCTCATGGTCTCGATCCAGAGCACGTCGGCACCACCCCGATGGAGGCCTTCGGCCTGTTCGGCGAAGGCTGCACTGCACCCGGCAGGTGTCATCGATCCCATCGGTTCCAGAAGTTCACCCGATGGCCCCATCGAACCAGCCACGAGGATCCGGCGATCTGGCGTGGCCTCCATGGCCTGGTCGGCCACATCACGAGCGAGGCGTGCGGCCTGCTCGTTGAGCTCAACAACCTGGTCGTCGAGCTTGTGGAGGGCGAGACGAAAACTCGTGCCGCCGAAACTGTTGGTCAGAAACAGTTGTGAGCCTGCATCGACGTAGGCGCCGTAGGCGCTCCGAATCTTCTCGGGCTGATCCAGGTTCCAGGCTTCGGGCGGTTCGCCTGATGTGAGTCCACGTTGAAACAGCTCGGTACCGGTTGCGCCATCAGCTAATAGGTAGCCGTGGGCATCAATCACTTCCCTCAAGATGCTCATCGCTTCAGCTTAGTGTCAGCTATGAACGCACGATTCGTCGACGAGGGCATCGCCGAGCGAAATATGACGGAAAGACGACGAATAAGAAAAAGGTGTCGGGGGTGCGAACGCTTGACGCCCTTGCAGCGTCTAGGACTTGTATGAGTGTTTCGCCCCCAACCGCAGTCGTCCAGCGTGGCGTCATGACCCTAGAGCGTCGACCGGCCAGTGCCAGCGTCGCTGTTCTTGGTGTTCCCTTCGTTCAGTTCTACGAGGAGCACTACGTTTCCATCGCCCGAGCCTTGAGTTCGACCCTGGGCGATGCTTCCCTTGGCCAAGAGGCCGCTGATGAGGCGATGACGAGGGCTTATGGTCAATGGAACACGGTGAGGGAGTACGCCAATCCGGCCGGTTGGGTCTACCGCGTCGGCTACAACTGGGGGATAAGCCGCCGCCGGCGGCTCGCTCGTCGCCTGCCGTGGTCGGCTGAACAAGTCGCTCTGCCGACGATGCCGGACGTCTCCCTCGAAGGCGCGATCCAGAGCCTCGATCCGAAATTCCGGTCCGTCGTTGTTTGTCGCTACCTTCTCGACTGGTCGACCGAGCAAACGGCCGAAGCGCTCGACATTCCGGCCAACACCGTAAAGAGCCGACTGGCCACGGCACTTGCACGTTTACGTCAAGATCTTTCCCCACCACCAACAAGTACGCCCCTGGCAATGGAGCAGCAATGAGTAGCGAACACGATTCTTTCAATGATCCGTTCGAGGATCATCTTCACGACAATCTTCATCACCAGGGTGCGGGTATCTCCGTGCGCCCTGAAGGTGTCGATGCGGTTGCGGGGCGCTACGAGAAGCGCCGGCGCCGCGGCGTAGTCGCCCGAGTGGCGGTTGCCGCCATCATGCTGGCTGGCGTTGGTGGCTTTATCGCCACCCGCGAAGATAATACGGCCACCACACAGGCTGCGGGCGAAGGTGATGTAGGCGAGGATGTCGGCGCCGACCCCGGCGTCAACGGTGACGGACCACGTCTGGTCCTGACCAACATCGAGAGTGCCGCCAGCCCTCGCCCCGATCTTTGGGGTGGCGGTGAAGCGAGCGGTGTCTACTATTTTCTTTCCACCGCGCCGGCCGTTGAGACCGCTGGGCTAGAGGCGACCGACGGTGAAGACGCCTACGACATGTACATGCCGAATACGCTGTACGCCTACGACGGCTCCGATTGGACCAGCAACAGCTTTGACGATCGATACGTCTCCGACCTTGGCGCCGATGGCGGTGTGCTGTACGCCGTGAGTACCGGCCTGCGGGGCGATTCCACCCCCCAGGATCAGGTCACCGGCCTTGCCCTCGGCCGATCGACCGACACCGGCGAGAGTTGGACCTGGACCGATGTGGATCTCACTCAGGTCTTCGGTGAAAACCGGGATGAGTGGCCTCCGTACGTCTCTCCCCGGGTGACGGTCAAGGACGGCACCTATGTGATCGTCGTCAATATAGGTGCCGGTCAGCTTTGGGACGATGGCTGGCGATTGGCCAACGAAAACGGCCTCAAGATCAATCCTGGCGACGATGAAGTCGTCAACGTCGACACCGACGGCATCAGCTTTGTTCGCGACGCCTATGCTCCCAACCCCGACACGTGCGCAGGTAAGCGTGAGCTCTACCGTCAACAGCTCGAAGACGAAGCCGGGATCAGCGAACTGGAAGACTTCTGGATGTCTATCGAAATGGAAGGCCGGGAGCCAACCGAGGCCGAGATGGCCGAGATGAACGCGCTGGAACAGAAATACAGCGACTTCTGGCAAGCATCTGAGACGAAGACCGCCGACTACATGGAGACGGTGGAAGGCTGCGAGAAGGCTGCCCAGTGTCTGCGGATCCAGATCGATCGGCAACAGAGGATGGACGAGATCCAGGACAAGGTTCGAGCGGAGGTTGGCCTGCCTCCCGAGTCTGAGATGCTGACCGAAGAAGACTACATGAAGTACGAAGACCTGTACGACGAGTACTACCAGAAGATGGACGTCTACTACCAGGAGTTCGAGCAGGACTTCGCCGAACAAGAGATGCAGAGCTGTGACGAAGCACTCTACGGTAACTCCGAAGAGGGTGACGGTCCGCCGTGGGACGAGTCCGATGTGGAAACCGTTCTGTGGGCCGATCTCGGGGTAACCCTTCCAGACAGCTGGAAGTTGACGAATCATGCCTTCATGATCGAAGGCGACACCGTCACCTCGCTCGGCCCGATCTATGAGGGGCGAGCCAACTACATCGAATCCTTCGAGGTCGTTGACGGCAGTTTCGAACTTCGGGTCGACCAGACCAACTACCAGGCCTCCTACAACGAGGCACCCGAGATGAAGGTCGGGGTGTACCGCTCGACCGATGGTCGTGAATGGGCTGCGTCGACCGAGAACGTATCCGAAGAGTATTACGGCCCGAGCTCAGCGACGTTCAAAAACATGAGTTTCCGTGTCACCTGGGAAGACGAAGAGGAAGGCTGGCCTGAGGATCGGGCTGAAGACGTCTATGAAACGTCGACCACGATCGGCCCGGTCGAAGAAGCTGAACCCGGCGACGATGGGTCGACAACAACCGGGCCGCCGACCACCGCCGGTGATCCTTTGGCGACCATCGTGACCGAGGTCGGCCCCAATGGTGAAACGACGGTGGTTTTCGTCGAGACCGCAACGGAAACCAGCCCAGCATCGACGACCACTGCGATGCCAGACATGGAGATGGTCGACGAGGAAATGGAAACCGAGTATTACGACCGAGAGATGCGACCGGAAAACAAGCTCGGTCGCAGGATCGGGAGCGGCGAGTGGCGTGAGTTCACCCTGGCCGATCTCGCTCCCGGCGTCGATACCAACGGCTACTTCGTCGAAGGCGTGCAAGCAGGACCTTATGGCATCGTTGTCTGGGCCACCCGCTGGGACGAGGGTTCCAACGGGAACGATGGCCCACCCGCATCCGACTCGCTTGTTCTCTTTAGCACCGACGGGATCAGCTGGGGCACCACCGAGGTCGCAGGCTTCTCGATAAATGGCGCCATCGTGGGCGAAAACGACATCATGCTGGCCCCCTACGACCCTCAAATCGAGTTCCAGATGTACGAGGAGGGCAAGAAGGCTATCGACCTGCCTCCAGTCCCGATCGTGTTGGCCCGGGTCGACGGCTAGTTCGCTAACCTGAGGCGATCGATTCGCCAACGTCTAGCCACGCAACGAAACACACAACGAAACATCTCGTTCTAGGCGGGGCCCGCAGCGGAAAAAGTTCTTTCGCTGAGGGCCTCGTCTTTGCTGATTCTGATCGCCAGGCCGTCTATGTCGCCACCGCCACAGCGGGTGATGATGAGATGGAAGCCCGCATTCAACGGCATCGTCTCGATCGCGCCGATCAGGAATGGTTGGTGATTGAGGAACCATTGGAGCTCGGCGACGTGCTCGTCGAAGCTGACGCCGACCAGCACCTGCTCGTGGATTGCCTCACCCTTTGGGTCACCAACTGCCTTGGAGATGAGGACAGATGGATGCAACGGCGCACAGCGTTTCTCCATGCCTTGACCGCCTGCCGGGCCGCGGTGGTGTTGGTGAGCAACGAGGTGGGCCTTGGGATTGTTCCGCTCGGTGCTGAGACCCGTCGCTTTGTCGACGAGGTCGGTAGGCTCCATCAGGATCTGGCCTCGATCTGCCACACGGTAACGTTCGTGGCAGCTGGCTTGCCGATGACCCTCAAGGCCTCCGCAACCGGTTCGGCCGACGCCTAGGAGATCTCGTGGACCTACCCTGGTATCTGGCCCCCGCCAGCCCTATCGACATGCGAGCCCGGGCCGCGGCGGCCGAACGACAAGACCAACTCCTGAAGCCTCCCGGTTCACTCGGACGATTCGAATCGCTCGCCATCGATTTCGCGGGCTGGCAGGGCTTGTCGGTGCCGAGGCTGAAGCCCTTGGCCGTGCGAGTATTCGCCGCCGATCACGGTGTTACCCGCCGGGGGGTTTCCGCCTTTCCTCAGGAGGTGACCGGCCTCATGGTGGCCAGCTTCGTGACCGGTGGGGCCGCGATCCCGGTGCTGAGTCGAAGCCTTGACGCAGACTTCAAGGTGATCAATATGGGCACGGTTGCTCCGGTTGGTGTCGCCAGTGATCGACTGGTCGATGTGTCGCTGGCGCCGGGAACCGCCGACTTCGTCGAAGGCCCGGCTATGACACCCGAACTGTGCCAGGCCGCTCTCGCTGTAGGGCGAGATGAAATTCTGAGCCTCGACGAGGCGTTCGCCTTCGTCGGTGGCGAGATGGGGATCGGCAACACCTCCTCGGCTTCAGCGATCTGTGGCCTGCTCCTCGACCTGTCAGCAGCCGACACCGTCGGTCCCGGCACCGGGGTCGCTGGTGAGGTGCTGGTAGGCAAGCGGGATGTGGTGCAGGCCGGAATCGATCTGCACCGTCCCTCGATCAAAGGCCCGCTCGATGTTTTGGAGCGGGTCGGAGGCTTGGAGATCGCTGGCTTGGCTGGTGCCTATATCGCTTCGGCCCAGAAGGGGCTCCCGGTGATCGTGGATGGTTTCATCACTACCGCAGCGGCCCTGGTCGCCGTCAACCTCAACCCAACCGTGGCCGACTGGTTCATGTACAGTCACCGCTCAGCCGAACCGGCCCATCGCATGGTCCTTGAGCACTTGGGCGCCGAACCACTGCTCGACCTGGGCCTGCGGCTCGGGGAGGGGAGCGGTGCAGCTCTTGTGGCCCCGCTCCTGCAGAGTGCGGTGCGCTTGCACGCCGAGATGGGCACGCTCGATCAGGTCGTCGCCACCGGTCCTGGATCCTGAGGCTGAGCGGCGTGTTCAACCATTGGCACTACGTCTGGTCGGCGGTGATGTTTTACACGCGCCTTCCGGTGCCCGGTTCAGCCCAGCACTCCGAACAGATCCTCAACAAGTCGCGCCAGTACTTCCCCATGATCGGGCTTCTGGTCGGTTCCATCGGGGCTGGCGTGCTGGCCGCGGTGGCTAGCTTCTTGCCGGCGAGCATCGCCGTGCTGGTATCGATGGCGGCGACGGTGCTCGCAACCGGCGCCTTCCACGAGGACGGCTTGGCCGACTGCTGCGATGGCTTTGGGGCCAGCCGGGATCCGGAAAAGATCCTCATCATCATGAAGGACAGCAGGGTTGGCAGTTTCGCCCTCGTCGGCGTGCTCCTCGTGTTCGGGCTCAAGTTCTCCGCTCTCACCTCGATCACCGAGACATCGTGGGTGCAGGCCACGGTGGCTCTTATCGCTGCCCATGTCCTCAGCCGGGTGGCCGCGTCGACCGTGGCCGATCGCTTGCCCTACGCCCGACTGCTGGACCAGGCGACGGGGGGTGAGAGCAAGATCAAGCCGATAGCGAGTGAACCGCTTTCCATCGCCGAGCGCTTGTATGGGACGAGTTTCGCCCTTGCCCCGCTGGCTGCGGTCTGGTGGGCCTTCGGCTGGGTCGGAGTTATGGCTAGTCTCGCCAGTGCGGTTACGGTGACGGGGGCGTCCGAGATCTACCTGCGCCGCAGGCTCGGCGGTTACACCGGAGATTGTCTGGGGGCAACCCAGCAACTGGCCGAAATCGGTGTGTATCTAGCCTTGCTGGCGACCTTTGGGGGAGGCTGATGACATGAAGATCGACCTGATCCGCCATACGACACCTTTGGTTGAACCCGGCGTTTGCTACGGTCAGGCCGATCTCGACCTTGTCGCCAGCTTCGACAGTGAGCGTGAGGCCGTCTTTGAACGCCTCGAACAACCGGTGGCCTACGCCGCCGTCTACGCCAGTCCGCTCCAGCGGTGCTGGCGGCTCGCTGAGTTTATGGAACCGGCCCCGGTCGCAGTGCCAGAGTTGATGGAGTACAACTTCGGTGCGTGGGAGCTGCGCCGCTGGGCCGACATCGATCGTTCGGAATCGGATCTCTGGTCGAACGATGTTGTCAATGTGGCCCCGCCGGGGGGCGAAACGTTGGCCATGATGAAGGCACGCGTCGACGCCTTCTTCGATCAGCTCATCACCGACCACGGTGAAGACCAGCGCGTCGCTGTTGTCACCCATTCAGGCGTGCAACGTCTGCTGTTCGCCCGGGTCTTTGAGATTCCGCTTGAGCGCATGTTTCAGTTGCGCTTGGGCTTCGGAGCCGTGGTCACGATCGACTATCGGGATCGCTGGGACCGAGCCGCCTTCACGGTGTTGAATCCATAGAGTCTGTGGCTCGTCAGCTCGGCGTACCGCTCCGATCAGATGCCGAGGTTGGCCGCAAACTCGGCCATGGCTTCGGCCGGATCTGAAGCCCGATCGAAGAGAAACGCTGGCACCGCGAGCCGATCGACACCTAGTTCGGTGAGTTCCTCGATCGAACCCGACGGGTCTTTCGTCAGTTTGGCACTCCCCGCGGTGATCTCGATCGAGGCCGGATCACGGCCAGCATCAGCCGCGGTTTGGCGCATGATGTCGATCAACTCTGGCAGGTCTCCGGTGCCGGGGAAGAACCCGTCGCCGATCCGCCCGGCCCGCTCAGCCGCCTTGCGGCTATGACCGCCGATGTGGATGGGCACAGCACCGTTGAAGGGCTTGGGGTTTGAGCTGACCTTGCTGAAGTTGACGAACTCGCCCTGGTGAGAAACGGCATCCTCGGACCAGAGGGCTCGGAGCACGTCGATATATTCGTCGGTTCGGGCTCCCCGTCGTGGCCAGGGGGCATCGAGCGCATCGAACTCTTCTTTCAACCAGCCAACGCCGATACCGAGGATCACCCGTCCTTCGGTGAGGGCGTCTACCGTGGCCACCGACTTGGCCAGCACTGCGGGCTGGCGTTGAGGCAGGATCAGGATGCCGGTGGCCAGCTTCAAGGTCGAGGTGGTAGCTCCGACGAACGACAGCCAGGCCATCGGGTCGGGGATGGGGCTGTCGCCACTGCCTGGCATCTTGCCCGACGGGGAATAGGGGTAGGTGGACTCGTAGCCCTCGGGATAGAGCACGTGCTCGACGGTCCACAGCGACTCGAACCCAGCGGCCTCGGCCGCGGGGCCGATCAGCCGTGCGCCCGCAGCGGTAGCGAATCGTCCGGTGTTGGCGAAGATCATGCCGAGTTTCATGTGGTTCCCCCTACTGAGACCAAGATCGTGATGTCGTCTGAGAGTAGTCCCAAGTCGTGGCTCCTACCTCAGCCGGGTCAGCAGCCTCAAAGAGATCCGCTAGCCACGGCGGTACCGTTGATCGGATCCCGTCTAGACCCTCGCCATACCCACAGCTCAAAATCGGGCCGTTCGTCGTGCTGATGTGCTTCCTCGTAGCGTCGTGTACTCAGACGGCTGAAGGCGGCGGCGAGTTGGTGCCACCGTCGACCACCAGTTCGCCGACCTCCGCCACCGGTTCATCGACCTCCGCAGCTCTGCTTTCTGTCCCACCGGATCAGTCGTTCACGGTGTACGTGAGCCTCGGTGGCGACAACAAAGTAGCCGTACTCGGTCTTGACCCCGATGGTGGGTTGACGTTGCGCGAGAACCTGGCGGTTGACGTCCCAGGACCGGCGGGAGCGATGGTGCTGGAACCCCTATCGAATCGTCTTCTGGTTGGCGTTGGAAACTCCATCGCCACTATTGCGCTCGACGGGCCGCAACCAATCCTTATCGGATCCACGCCGGTCGACGGGGAGCCCGTCTACATAGACCACGCCCTAGACGGGCAACTGCTACTCGCCGCCTACTTCGGTGAAGACCAGGTTCGTAGCTACGCACTCGGCGGCAACGATCCTGCACCCCAGCCTTACCCAAGGCAGCAGGTGGACGACTCGGGGATCGAACCACACGCCGTCGTGGTCAACCAGCAAGGAACCAGAGCCTACGCCCCTCACCGAAACGGCGAAGCGGTGGTCGCATACTCGATCGAGCCAGCAGGAGTGCTCAAACGGATCGGTGCCACACCGACCGAGCCAGGCACCGGGCCACGGCATCTGGTGCTGAGCCCCGATGATGGTTTCGCCTACGTGATCAACGAACATGCCGACACCGTCACCGTGTATGAGGTCGACGGTGTCGGCATGCTCCAAATCAGGCAAACACTCAGCACCCTGCCCGATGGGTTCGACAACGAGGCCAACACCGGCGCCGATATCCACCTAACACCCGACGGGGCATTCCTGTACACATCCAACCGTGGTCACGATTCGATCGCCATGTTCTCCGTCGGATCCGATGGGCTGCTCACCGCTCTTGGCCAGGTGCCGACCCAGCCGAGGCCGAGGGACTTTGGCATGTCTCCCGACGGCCGGTTCCTCGTGGTGGCTGGTCAAGACTCGGGGTTCGTCGAGGCCTACCGCATCGAGGCCGACGGTCGCCTGACCACGGTCGGGTCGGTAGCGGTAGGAGAACGACCGGTTTGGGTCACCATCGTGGGCAACGACTCAGCGTGAGGTCGGCGGTTTCTGAGGAGAACCCTGCGCTCAACCCATGATTGAACGCTTCGCTACTTCCTCCAACATGACCTCGGTTGCGCCGCCGCCGATGGGCAGGATGCGAGCATCGCGGTACATGCGTTCAACCGGGGTCTCGCGCATGTAGCCCATGCCGCCGTGGAACTGCACACAGTCGTACATGACCTGGTTGATGACCTCGCACCCGAAGGCCTTGGCCCCCGACATTGCCTTGACGTTGTCGGCTCCCTGCTCACCCATCCAGGCCGCGTGATACATCGAAGCTCGGGCCGCGTCGATTCGGGCCTGGTTCATAGCCATACGTTGGCGGATAGCGCCGAGATCGTAGAGATGACCACCGAAGGCCTTGCGCTCCTGGGTGTAGGCCAGGGTCTGATCGATGGCGGCCTGGGCCGCCCCAACACCCATGCCAATGAGAACCATGCGTTCGTTCTGGAAGTTCTTCATCGTCTCGTAGAAACCGCGGTGCACGGTTCCGAGCACCTGGTCGTCGGGGATGAAGACGTCGGTGAGAACGAGCTCGGCGGTATCGGAACACAACCAGCCGTGCTTGTTCAGCTTCTTAGCCACCTCGAAACCCTCGGTCTCGGATGGGATCAAGAACATGGTGATGCCGTACTTATTGTCGGGGTCGGTCTTGGCCGCCAGGATCGTCATGTCGCCATAGACCGCATTGGTGATGAAGGTCTTGGTGCCGTTCAGACGCCACCCGTCACCATCTTTCACCGCACTGGTGCGGATGCCGGCAACATCGGATCCAGCGTCGGGCTCGCTCACCCCGATCGACAGTACGGTCTGGCCCGAGACCACGCCGGGAAGCCAGCGTTCCAGCTGCTCGGGAGTTCCTGAGTTGACGAGGTGGGGCCCCGCCATATCGGTGTGGACGAGGACGGTCACGTCGAACCCAGCGAAAGTGGAGGCACCGAGGGCTTCGGAGAAGGTGGCTGAGGCCAGTGGCCCAAGTCCGAGTCCGCCGTGCTCCTCGGGGATACGAAGGCTGAGCATGCCAAGCTCACCCATCTGCGACAAGACCTGGCGTGGCACCTTGCCTTCCTCTTCCCAGGCTTCACCGTGGGGGAGTACTTCCTTGGAGACGAACTCGACCGTCTGGTCGTAGATGGCTTGGAGCTCATCGGTCATGTAGATATTGCGGTGCCTACTCATTGGTTGTCTCCTGAGTGAACGTGATGAGAACTTGGTTTGATTCGACCTGGTCGCCGACGGCTGCCCGAACTTCGTCGACGGTGCCCGGCGCCTTGGCCGACAGGGTATGGAGCATCTTCATAGCTTCGATCACGACGAGGGCGTCGCCGGTCGACACGGTGTCGCCAGGGTTCACGTGAACCTCGGCTACCGCTGCGGGGAAGGGAGCGGCCACCGCCGAAGCCGAGCGGCCGGAAACATCGTCGTCGCCGGGTGCCCATGCTTCGGTGCGTGGCACGACGGTGAAGGTCTGGGCATGGCCATCGACCTTGACGGTGACGGTACTCGGCGCTCCGAAGCGCACAACGGCTCGGGACAGGATCGAGCCGTCGGGCTCATCGCCGGTGACCTCGTGGACGATGCCGTCATCGTCGAGCAGCGTGAGCGGCACGCTCGGGCGATGAGGGGTGAGACGGAAACTTTGGGCGCCGAGTCGGTGCCAGGGGTCGCTCGACGGGTCTCGAAACGCTGCTATCCAGGCCTGGCGGAATGCGGCCGCGGCCTCGTTGGCGGCGGGCGGTGGGGCGGGGGGCAAGGTGGTTTCGTCGAGAAATCGGGTGGTCACCCGCCCGTTCGCTACCGCCTCCTGATCGATGAGCCAGCGGTGAAAGCCGAGGTTGGTTACCAGACCCCCAATGACGAGATCGTCGAGGGCGGCGGCTAGACGGAGGCGAGCCGCCTCACGGTTGGGGCCCGAGCTGATGAGCTTGGCCACCATCGAGTCGTAGTGGGGGGTGATGGTGGAGCCTTCGACTACACCAGCATCCCAACGGACACCATCGGGAACACTCAAGGCGGTGATGGTGCCAATCTGGGGGGCGAAATCGTTGGACGGATCTTCGGCGTTGATGCGAGCCTCGAAGGCGTGGCCACGAAAGGTCACCTCGTCTTGGGTGATCGCCAACTGCCCTCCACCGGCAACCGCCAGCTGCAACTCAACGAGATCAAGCCCGGTCACCTCCTCGGTCACCGGGTGTTCCACCTGGAGGCGAGTGTTCATCTCCAAGAAGAAGTAGTCGCCGTTCTCGTCATCGACGATGAACTCGACGGTGCCGGTTGAGTCGTAGCCGATGGAAGTGGCCAGGGCTACCGCCGCGTTTTGGAGCCCGTTGCGGGTGGCGTCGGGAAGGTTCGGGGCTGGCGCTTCCTCCAGCACTTTCTGATAGCGACGCTGGACCGAACATTCACGGGTGCCGAGGTGGATGGTGTTGCCGTTGGCATCGCCAACGACCTGCACCTCGACATGGCGGGGGCGCTGGATGTAGCGCTCAACGATCATGGAACCGTCGCCGAAGGACCGCTCGGCCTCGGTCGAAGCTTCGGTGAGGGCGGCGTCGAAATCACCCGGAGCGTTGGCGATGCGAATACCTTTACCGCCGCCGCCCGCCGCTGCCTTCACCAGCACGGGGTAACCGATGCGGTCGGCCGCCTTGGCCAGCTCGGCCCGGTCTTGGGATTCGTCGAAGCCGGGGATGATGGGCACCCCGGCAGCGGAAGCGAGGCGACGAGCATCAATCTTTGAGCCCATCTCGTCGATGGCTTCAGGGCGAGGGCCGATCCAGACCGCACCAGCGGCGATCACGGCTCGGGCGAACTCGGCGTTTTCGGCCAGAAAGCCATAGCCAGGGTGGACGGCGTCCGCCCCGGTCGCTTTGACCGCCTCGATCAGCCGCTCGATCGAAAGGTAGGTCGTGGCCAGATCAGCGCCGCCGAGCAGGAACGATTCGTTGGCGTCAGCCACGAAAGGCATGGCCGCGTCGGGCTCGGCATAGACGGCAACAGTGGTATGCCCGAGCCGTTGAGCGGTGCGGATTACACGGCGGGCGATCTCGCTTCGGTTTGCGATAAGGATTTTCATCGTGGGTCTCCTTCCTTAATCTTCTCTACATCCGGTAGACGAGGCCAGGCCCGGGAGCCGGCTCGTCTTGGATGGCGGCGAGTCGCAGGCACAAGCCCAGGGCATCGCGGGTGTGGACTGGGTCGATGAGGCCATCATCCCAGAGTCGGGAGGTGGCGTAGTAGGGATCGGAGTGGGTCTCGTACTGATCGGCGACCTCTCGTCGTAGCTCGGCGACCTGTTCGGGAGTGGTCTCATCGCCCTTCATGCCGCCGAGGCGAATGTCGACGAGCACGGTTTGGGCTGTCTCTGCCGACATGGTGGCGATGCGCGAATTTGGCCAAGCAAACAGGAAGCGAGGTTGGAAGCCGCGGCCGCACATGCCGTAGTTGCCAGCGCCGTAGGAGCCGCCGACCAGCACGGTGTAGCGGGGCACGGTTGCGTTAGCGACGGCCGCTACCATCTTGGCTCCGTTCTTGGCGATGCCAGCCGCCTCGGAATCGCGGCCGACCATGTAGCCGGTGGTGTTCTGCAAGAAGAGAAGCGGAATGCGGCGTTGCTCGCACAGCTCGATGAAGTGGGTGGCCTTGAGCGCCGACTCGGAGAAGATGATGCCGTTGTTGGCGATGATGCCAACGAGCTGGCCCCAGATGCGGGCGTAGCCACAGACGATCGAGGTGCCCCAGTCGGGTTTGAAGGGCGAGAATCGCGAGCCGTCGACCAGGCGGGCGATGATCTCTGTTGCGTCGAAGGGGATGCGATCGTCGGCCGAGATGATGCCGTAGAGTTCGGCTGGATCATAGGCTGGTGGTTCTGGCTCGGCCACATCAACCCAGTCCTGAACATCGGTAACCCGCCGGCGGTTCATAGCTTCGCATCGCTCCCGCAGGAGACCGTACGCTTCCTTCTCCGAAGACACGGCGTTGTCACTCACACCAGAGACTTCGGTGTGGAGGATGGCCCCGCCGAGATCGTCGGGTTCGATGATCTCGCCCAGGGCAGCCTTCACGATTGGCGGGCCACCGAGGAAGATCCGGCCGATGCCTTCCACCATGATCACTTCATCGCTTAGGGCCGGCACGTAGGCGCCCCCGGCGGTGCAGCCGCCCAAGACGACCGAGAGTTGGGGGAGGCCTTGGGCCGAGAGCCGGGCCTGGCGGTAGAACGAGCCGCCGAAATGATCCTTGTCGGGAAAGATCTCGTCCTGGAGGGGGAGGAAGGCGCCACCCGAATCGACGAGGTAGATCACGCCGAGCCCGTTCTCGGCCGCGATGTCTTGGGCCCGGACGTGTTTCTTGATGGCCATGGGGACGAGGGAGCCGCCCTTCACCGTGGCGTCGTTGGCGATGAACATGTAGGGCACGCCCCACACCGTTCCGATACCGGTGACGATGCCAGCACCCGGTACCTCGTCGTCGTACTGGCCCCAACCGGAGAGTGTTGAGAGCTCGAGAAAGGGCATGTCGGCATCGATCACCATGTCGATCCGGTCACGGACCATGATCTTGCCCCGGCCCAGATGTCGATCGATCGATCGCTGCCGCTTGGGCCCGCCATCGATCGCCCACCGCATCCGTTCGCTCAACGTTTCGGCCAGCTCACGGCTGGCCTCGGCGTTGGTAGCGAACGGGGCCGAGCCCGTATCGATTCGAGATTGGATCTGTCTCATGCACTGACCCCTGACCAGAATTGTTGGGTGAGTTGGGTGGCGAAGTGGTCGAGGTTGCCGCGTTCGGCATCGAACCATTCGATGGAGGAATTCATAGCGCCGAAGAGGATGAGGCGGGCGAGGCCTGTGTCGACGTCGGCTCGGATGGCTTTCTCGGTTTTGAGGTTGTCGAGCAGTGCCGTCCAGCGAGCTTCGTAGGCGTCGCGTACCGGCACGATCGCGGTGCGCACCGACGGGGGAGCGGTGCGAAAAGTGGTGACGTGGGTTGCGGTGTAGGGGCCATTTTCGAATAGGGCAGCGAGGTGGGCGCGCACATGAGCTTCGATCTGCTTGGGCCCGCTGGCCGCTTTGGGGCCAGGAGCCGATGCGGTGTCGAAAGCCTGCTGCATGATTTCGATGCCCCGCTGGAGGATCTCGGTTAACAACTCGTCCTTGGATGAGAAGTGGTAGTACAGCGACCCGGCCTTCATACCTACAACATCGGCCAGTTGGCGCAAGGTGGTAGCCGCATACCCCTGTTCGAGAAAGAGCGCGGCTGCTTCATCGACGATGCGTTGTCGGCCATCAGCCTTTGGGGTATCGGCGGCAGGGGCATCGGTGATCGTGGTGCTGCCAGTCTTGGGGTTAGAGCCCATCAAGGCACCCTACCTAACGACCGTTAGGTGTGTCAACGGCAGTTGGGCCGGATTGCGGCGATCGGAGGCCTGGGCCCTTCCAGAGCCCTAACTTTCGCGCCGTCGCCTTCGTTCGTCGATCCTGGCTGCGAACGCAGCGGCCTCGGTGCGGCGACTCATGCCCAGCTTGGCCAGCAGATTCGAGACATAGTTCTTCACCGTCTTCTCGGCCAAGAACATCTCCTCGGCGATCTGACGGTTGGAGAGGCCTTCACCGATCAGCTCGAAGATTCGTCGTTCCTGATCGCTGAGGGCAGCGGCCTTGCCCTCGTCGCTCGTAGCCAATCGACGTATCGCCGACTTGACCACCGCAGCCTCAAGCAAGAGCTCGCCAGCACCGACCCGCCGAATAGATTCGATGAGATCGTTGCCGCGAATCTGTTTCAGTACGAAGCCTGCAGCCCCGGCCATGGCAGCATCGACGAGGGCCTGGTCGTCGGAGAAGGAGGTGAGCATGATGCACGCCACCTCGGGAAAGGCCGAGCGGATATCTCGACACACCTCGATCCCGCTCTCCTCGCCGAGTCGAACATCGAGTACGGCCACATGGGGCGCCACCTCGCGGATCTTGAGCATGGCTTCGGTACCGCTCGATGCCTCACCCACCACCTGGAGGTCCTGTTCGCCATCAACTAGTTGGGCAACGCCGCGACGTACCACCTCGTGGTCGTCCAACAAGAACACCCGCATCGGTTCTGTTGGTGATTGTGCGGGTGTTCCCGAGGACGGCGCTGGATTTGGGGAGGAAGAGCTCATGACAACGACCATCGTAGGTTCAATCGTCGGGTGGTCGCCTAGGCGCCAGCACCGTCGTCGTTCCGGTCGTCGCTGTCGGCCCCGGTCTCGGCCCCGGTCTCGGCCCCGGTCTCTGGTTCCGTTGGATCGAGCGGGCCATCGCTCGTAGCAGTCTTGCGCCAGTTGTGGGGGCGCAGGGGTACGGCTTCGGCGTCGAAGGAGGGAACCTCCTCGATGATCAGAGCGGTCACCATGCCGAACATGCCATCGGTGCGCTCGACGTGGGTGAGGATATGGCAGTGCCAGACCCAGACACCTGGGTCGTCGACCCGGAACAGGACGGTGTAGCGCTCGCCGGGCGCCACGTTCAACGTGTCTACCCAGTAAGGCTCATCGAGCGGGATGCCATCCTTGGCGTAGACGAGCTGAGGAAACTGATGGAGATGCATCGGATGGATCTGAAGACCCTCGTTGTAGTAGGTCACGCTGGCCCAGTCGCCCTGCTTGAGAGCAACCGGCTCAGTGGCGGGAAAGCTCTTTCCGTTCAGGGTGAGGCCGATGGTGCCCGCATCATTCAGAACCATGGGCATGTCGAGGGCGAGTTCGAGATCGTCGGGAATGGTGACCCCACTGATCGTTGAGCCATAGGGTATTGGGTTCTCCCCGACACGGAAGACACCAAACATGCCGTTGACGACCTGGAGCTGTCCGTGGTTGTGAGCGTGGTACATGCCAATGGCGTCGTCGTCCACAGTGAACGCATAGGTGAAGGTTCCACCGTTGGCTTCGATCGGGTCTTGGGTGTACGGGGCGACACCGTCCATGTCGTTTGGTGTGTGGACGCCGTGCCAGTGCACGTCGGTTGCGAGCGGCAGGTTATTCAGGACGCGGACCTGGACGCTGTCGCCCCGGTCCAGCAGGATCTGAGGTGCGGGGACAACCCCGTTGTAGGTCCACGCCTCGACGAGCTTGCCAGGCTCAACTTCCCATTCAACGATCGTGGCTTCCAGATCGAAGACCTTGGTGCCGTCGGCCAGAATCTCCGTTGGCTCCAACACAGGGTTTCCCTTTCCCGCGGTCTCAGCGGGGAATTTGAGCATCGATTCCATCATCGCCGCGTCCATGGCCGCATAGTCCATATCGCCGTGGCCGTGGCCCCCTCCGGTTGCGGAGGCTGCCTCGGTTCCCCCCTCGCCGGTAATCGTGAGGGTGTTGACCATGCCCGAGGCCTCGTGGCCCGCGATGTTGCAAAAGAGTTGGTAGGTGCCGGGGGTCAGCTCGCCCAAGCTCAGCCTGACGCTGCCTCCTGGCCCGACTTCGGGGCTGACCTTGCCCATACCTCGGATCTCGACGTTGTGGTTCATGTTCCCGGCATTGGAAATGATCAGGTTGACCTCGCCTGCAGGCGCGGTCAGATCACCATCGATGGCGAACTCGCTCAATGGCACCTCGATATCGGTGGAGGTGGTGCCAGCCGCCGATTCACCGCCTCCGAGCGCCATGACCGCGACCACGAGGCCAACAAAGCCGATGGTGGCGACGATGGCCAGGCCGAGAATCAAACCCAGCAGATGGGTGATACTCACGCCTTCGTCCTTGTACGCCGGAGATGTTGGCCGGTCGATAACAGTCACCAGTACTGCGCTCCCACCCTGATCGGGTTCACCTGAAACGGCGTGGAACTTCCGCGCTCAGAAGCAGTATCTGCTCAGGGCGCCGACCTCGGTAGGGGCATAGGTCCTGTCCGTATCTACGACAACCAGATCGGGGGCCGTAGAGCATGGTCGAGAACGGCCGATTTCAGCTCAGCGATGGCGGCGTTGCGTAGCTTGCTGGTGGTGGCGTGGTCGATGTTGTCGGTGAGAACCTGGAAACTGTCGATGGTTACGACCAGCCCTTGCGTGACCTCATAGTGCGTGGGGTCGGCCAGGAGATCCAGGCGCAGATCGAAGGCGATGAGGGCGGCGTCGCCGTTAGCGCCGTCGATGACGATCGCCTTCGGTGGGTGTTCGCGTGCCAACGACCAGCTAACGATCCCCTGTGTTGGATCCACCCCAGAGGGGTCGAGGCCGACGATGCGGGCCTCGGCGTCTACCAGTCGATTAGCCATCCTCGTCCCCTATCGGGTGTATGGGGTGTGCTCCTGAGGATGCCGCCCCGATCTTGATGCCTCGCACTCTCGCTTCGGTTAGCAGGGCGCCGGGTAACGATGGGGTGAACACGAGAGCGGCGGTCTTGATCAGCTTGGCGGTTTGATCCGATGATGACAGCCCCGAACGGCGAAGCGTTATCTCGGTCGGCTCGACGAGGTCGACCCCAAGGGCGAGTCCGATGGCGCCTCCGGTGAGGTCGGTTCGATCGATTTCAGCGTCGGTCCCGACATCCACGGCTGGACCGAAGGTGGCGATAGCCGATCGTCGCAGGAGGACTGCATCGAGGAGTTGAACGGGGTCGTGGACGACAAATCCGGCCGGCACGAAAACTATCCAGCGCTGAGCGAGCTGATGCAGCATCTTTCCGCTGACCCAGAGAGCGCCGCCAGCGAAGACTAGGGCCAGGATGATTATGAGACCGGCGTTGGCGGCCATAGCAAGAGGGGGAGCCAGCAATCCGATGGCGGCAAGAAGCCAGGCCAGCTGAATCGGTCCGACGAGAGCGAATCCGGGAGCACGCAAGGCCATGCGCCGTTCGGAGCCATAGGCCGAACCGTTGATCATCGGATCGCCGGTGGTGGGCATGAAAGCGATGGTGGTAACCAGCAGGCTCCAAGCCACCGAGACGATGAGAGCGGTGGGCCAGCGATCGCCGACGAAACCGGCGACCAGGCATGCCGCGGTCGAGGCGGGAGCGAGAATGCGAATTGCGGTTAAGGAGATCGGGTTTGGGACGAGGGTGGCCACAAGACCGGCGAACCATGCCGCCCACCACCACAATTCGATGCCGAGCTTTGGCCCGTCGTTGAGGTGATCGAAGGTTTTGGCCAGGCCGTAGCCGGTAGCCGCCGGCATCGCTAGCCATGCCAGCCGAAGGGGCCAAAGGCCGAGGGCGGCAAGATTTTGGGGCTGGCGCCCGGTGGTTGACGCGCCGGCCGAGACACCAGTCGATTTTCCTGCCGATCTCGTCGTCTCGCTCACTGGATCCAGTTTGCCGTACTTTGGGAGCGATCACCCTGGTTTGCTCAGCTTCGGTGTGGTGGCGAGGCGCCTAGCTGATGGGCACCCAGAAGGTCACATGGCGTGGCTAGTCTGGCTCCATGGCAGGTAACGAGCCAGCAGGCACCACGAGAGTCGATGAAGGGGAGCTGGGAGCAGTCCCAGCTGAGATTGTGGCCAGGGTTGATGCGTTGGCGGAGCTGATCCGCTATCACAACGATCGGTACCACCGCCAGGATGCCCCTGAGATCCCCGATATCGACTATGACCTCCTCGTCCGAGAGCTACAAGATCTTGAGGCTGCGTATCCCCAGCTGGTATCGCCCGACTCGCCGACCCAAAAGGTTGGCGGTCCGGTTTCGGCCACCTTCGCCCCTGTAACCCACGCCCTGCCCATGATGAGCCTCGACAACGCCTTCGATCGCGAAGAGCTGGAGGCATGGGCTGCGAGGGTTGCTAAAGGCCTCGATCTGGCCGATAGCGCGGCGCCGGTCGGGTACACGTGTGAGTTGAAGATCGATGGCGTCGCGTGCTCCCTGCGCTATGAGGACGGTGTCTTGGTTCAGGCCGCTACTCGCGGCAATGGCAAGGTCGGCGAAGACATAACAGCCAATGTGGCAGGCATCGAGGTGATCCCGGCCAAGCTCGTCGGTTCACCTCCAGCGGTCGTTGAGGTTCGCGGCGAAATCTACTTACCGATCGCAACCTTCGATGCCCTGAACGAGGCGCAGGAAGCGGCGGGCCTTGCCCGCTACGCCAACCCCCGCAATACCGCAGCCGGAAGTCTTCGCCAGAAAGATCCTGCGGTCACCGCCAGTCGAGGTCTGGCGTTCTGGTCCTACCAGCTGGGCGTCGTCGAGGGTAGCCCGGCGTTGGGATCGCACGCCGAAGCCTTGGACTGGCTGGCCGAGATGGGTTTACCGGTGAACCCGGAACGCCGCACCGCCGACACGATCGATGAGGTCGTGGCCTTCACCGATCAATGGTTGGAGCACCGCCACGATCTCGACTACGACATCGATGGAGCGGTGATCAAGGTCAATACGCTCGGCCGCCAACGTGCGCTGGGAGCAACGGCCAAGGCCCCTCGCTGGGCGATAGCGGTAAAGTTTCCACCCGAGGAGCGAACGACCAAACTCCTTGAGATTCAGGTTTCGATCGGTCGCACCGGCAAGGCCACTCCGTTTGCCGTGCTCGAGCCGGTCTTTGTCGGTGGCTCAACCGTCCAGATGGCCACACTGCACAACGACGACCAAGTTCGTTTGAAGGATGTGCACCCTGGCGACACGGTGATCGTTCGTAAAGCGGGCGACGTGATCCCCGAGGTGTTGGGTCCGGTGCTCTCGGATCGTCCCAAGCGCATGAAACGCTGGTCGTTCCCGACCGCTTGCCCTTCCTGTGGGGAACCACTGGTTCGGCCAGAGAGCGAAGCCCATACCTTCTGTGTGAACGCCACCTGTCCCGCTCAACAACAAACCCGCATCGAGTACTTCGCTTCGAGGGGAGCGATGGATATCGAAGGCATGGGCGAGAGCCGGGTCGCCTTGTTTATCGAGAAGGGCTTCATCGCCAACGTCGCCGATCTCTACACGATCCCCTGGGATGAGGTGGCTGGGCTCGAAGGCTTCGGTCAAACCTCGATCGATAACCTTCGTTCGGCGATAGAAGCCTCAAAGCAGCGTCCTCTGGCCAACCTTCTGGTCGGGCTAGGGGTACGTCACCTCGGGCCGGCAGGGGCTGGGTTGCTCGCCACCCATTTCGGCCACATCGACGCAATCGCTGCCGCCACCGCCGAAG
This sequence comes from uncultured Acidimicrobiales bacterium, assembly GCA_937922045.1. Taxonomy (GTDB): domain Bacteria; phylum Actinomycetota; class Acidimicrobiia; order Acidimicrobiales; family SZUA-35; genus JAHELU01. The sequence continues at coordinate 129,428 of CAKZXA010000010.1, forward strand.
AAATGGCGGCGGTCGACGGCGTTGGCCCGACGATCGCCCAGAGTGTTGCCGACTATTTCGCCACCGATGGCGCCGCTGATTTGGTCGAACGTTTCAAGGCCGCCGGGGTGAACCTCGTTGGCCCGGAACGTTCGGAGGAGCCCCAGGTGTTAGCTGGGATGTCGATCGTTGTTTCCGGCACGCTCGAGGTGTACAGCCGAGACGGTGCCGCCGATGCCATCAAGTCGCGCGGGGGAAAGAACCCGGGTTCAGTGTCGAAGAAGACGACAGCGCTGGTGGTCGGCGCCGAACCGGGTGCCTCGAAGCTAGCGAAGGCCGAGGAGCTGGGTGTCCCGATCTTGGACGAAGCCGGGTTCGAGGCCCTGCTAGCCACTGGCGAGCTGGCCTGAACGGGATTCACTCGCGGTGGTTTAGAGAGCGTCGAAGATGTGCCTGGTCTGAATGGCGCAAGAGCTGGTGACATCATCGAACCGGTAGACGCAGACTTCGAGCACGTTGTCGACCGGACGAAGATACCGGCCATTCGGGCACTTGTCGGTGGGCATGAAGGTGAAGTGGCCGACCGAGCGGGATGCGGTGATCTCGTTTGTGATGGCGCCGGTGTCGTCGAGCACGACGTTCATTTCTTCGGGTGCGATTTCAGATCCGTTGATGGTGAGACGCGCCCCATAGCCGGGCAAGAGGTCGACGCCAACAGCTTCTCGGCAGGCCACGGCTTCGCCAGCGACAGGTAGGAATCGTTCGATTGGGCTGCGTTCACCCGGGCTCACGCCAGCCAGCGTTGTGGGTGTTTCCCCTTCCTGACCGGACGACGTACCTGCGGCGCCGGTCGCCGAATCGGCCGATGTGCGCTCGATACCGACAAAGCTGGGGTCGTCCAGCTTGTTGTCGTCCTGGTAAATAGCGGCGAGGACGAGTGCTCCGACAGCGGCGGCAAGGAGCCCGACGCTGATGAGCCGTTGGCGGGACTGTGAAATCATCACCCCCTATTGTGCCAAGGGTCCTGTTGCTGCTACTACCATTCGTTGATATGTCGGGAACGTCTGTCGGACGCCTCGGCCAAACCCTTGGTGGTCGGTACCAGCTTCTAGCTGTAGTTGGCTCTGGGGCGTCGGCTGAGGTTTACCACGCGAGAGACACGCGCCTAGACCGAAGTGTCGCTATCAAGCAGCTGAGGTCGGGATACACCGACGACCCCCGATTTCTGAAACTGTTCCGATCTGAAGCGACGCTCGCCGCCCAGCTCACCCATCCGAACATCATGACGGTCTTTGACTGGAGCGATGACGCCGACGGTCTCGACGGCGGCCCTTACCTCGTCACCCAGTTGCTACCCGGCGGCACGCTTCGCAGTGTGCTCAACCAGGCCGGAACCTACGACGAAGACGGCAACATCGTACGTCCGGGCACCTTGTCGATTGCCCAGGTCGCCTTTATCGGCCTGCAGGCGTCACAGGGCTTGGCCTTCGCTCACGAACAGGGTCTCGTCCACCGGGATGTCAAGCCGGCGAATCTATTGTTCGGGCGAGATGGTCGTGTTCACATCGGCGACTTTGGCATAGCCAGAGCTGTGGCTGAGGCGGCCTGGACCGAACCTGAAGGGGTGCTGATAGGCACTGCCCGATACGCGGCCCCCGAGCAGGCCACCGACGCGCAGATTGATGGCGTCGCCGATATTTACTCCCTCACGCTGTGCCTGGTCGAGGCGCTTACCGGCGACATCCCGCTCATTCGCGAAAACGCACTTGGGACCATGGTGCAGCGTCAGTCGACCGACGTTCCTGTGGATGACGAGTGGGGCCCGTTGGCTGATGTCTTGGCCTGGGGCGGTCAAGCCGAGTCCGAGGACCGAGCCAGCTCAGCGGAGTTTCTCGATGCCATGCTGAGCGCTTGTCGAGAGCTTCCCGACCCAGAACCGCTTGTCTTGCTCGATCTAACCGAGAACCCGATCGTAGAGCACGACACGTCGGCCTATGCCGAGACGGGTGCTGGCGTAGGCGGCCAGCCGGCCCCGAATGTGCGCTTCGATACGGGCGGCGCCCTCGTCATCACCGATGACGACGCGTCGGACCTGCATCTTCCGCCGCGAGGGCTCTCCCAAGAGGAGGGTGGGGGCTCTGCCGCCGCCGGCCAGGAAGCAAGATCGGCTAACGAAGCCTTTTGGGGCGATGATTACACCGCCGATACAGGGAAACCAGCTCGGCCACCCCGCCGCCGTGGTTTGCGATGGCTCAAGCGCGTCGTGCTTCTGCTGCTCGGTTTGGCGCTGGCGGGGGGAGCCGTTGTCGCCGGAGTCGTGTTGGCCGAGTCACGACAAGAGATCGTGACGATCGATGTTCGCTTTCCAACCTTTGAGGTCGCCGACTACGCCACGATGACGGCGGCCCAGGTCGAGCAGGAAGTCACGCCTCTCGGCTGGCAGGTACGGGCCACCCAACGCCACCAGGATGGAACCGAGATCGGCGACCTGCTCACCCAGCGTCCGGCCGCCGGCACGACTTTGGAGCCAGGCTCTGAGCAGCTCATCGAGCTGGAGTACTCGCTCGGACCCGAGATGCGAGTTGTGCCTCAATTGGTCGGTGGTAGCTATGACGACGGGGCAGCCTCGCTGGCCAGTTTGTCATTGACGGTTGGCGATGTGAGCGAGCAGCACGACGAGCAGGTGGCGGCTGGTGTGGTTCTGGAGGCCATGGTCGATGGCGAAGCCGTTGAGCCCGGCGTCGAACTCGTAACCGGTTCGGTGGTCGACCTGGTCGTGAGCTCTGGTCCTGCGCCCCGCAAGATTCCCGACGTTGCATCGATGACACAGGATCAGGCAACGAAGGCCATAAGCGACGCCGGCCTGAAGTTCGCAATCGAGGAGGAGTTCTCCACCTCGGTAACGGAAGGTGCGCTGATTCGCCAGTCGCCCGATTCGGGCAAGTTCCTTCCTCGGGGTGGAACGGTGACCATCGTCGTCTCCAAGGGTCTGCCTTTCGTCGATGTTCCCACGGTGGTCGGAATGACCACAGGGGCGGCCACGACCGAGCTCGAAGATGCCGGATTCCGCGTTACCGGGGTTGTCGGCTCGCCAAGCCAGCCAGTGGTGCGCACCGACCCGACCGAAGGGTCGAGTCTTCGACTTGGAAGCAGAATCACGATCTACACCGAAGAGGGATAGAGGGCCAGTAGCCGGCCTTCGCTAAGTCAAGCTCCCTTCCGAGCTTGGGGAGAGAGCGAGTGGTTCTAGCATCGCGTCCGTGCCTCTCTCTTCGAGAAGCCTGTTGCGTTTTGTCAGAAACGCAGCCTTGCGTTAAGCCGATGTAGCCACGTTGCTAGATCGTCATCGCTTCGAGCTTGGTGTACATCTCTTTTAGCTGGTCTTCATTTTCTATTGGCATGCCTTGAAGCGCCATCAGAACGGTGGCATCGCCTTCAACCAGGATCTTGCCCCCGAAGAAGGCAGCCATGAGCGCTTCCGGATCCCGGGTTACGAAGGCGGCTCTCGCCGTCTCATAGTCGAGCGTCATCGTCAGTTCAGGTTCGTCAACATGGCCTTCATCGATGACGGCTTGCCCACTGGTCGTGTCGATGTGGCCCTTCATCGGCTCATCGGTCATCGACTCGTCAGCGTTGTCGGGCAGATCGGTGATCACGATGTTCACCCGGGTCTTGATCGGGGGAGCTGGCGTACTGTCCGCGTACTCCGCCCGCAGCGCTCGAGCTGCCGCGATCCATTCGGGACTTAGGAAGACATGGCTGGCCACCCTCCGAGGCTATCCGGTAGGTTGGCCCAATGCCGGGACGTCAGGAGCGCATCGAGAATCGGGAGCGGGAACCGCTGTGGAAAAACCCGCCGCTCAAGATCGATATGGACATCTGCATCAACTGTGATGCCTGCATTCGAGCCTGTCCCCGGCACTTCGGTGCCATCTTCAATCACGACATCGATGTGATCATCATCCCCGAGCTTTGCTCCGGGTGCCTTAAATGCATTGATCCGTGTCCGGTGGATTGCATTCACCCCGACCCTGAATGGGAGCCTGGCTCCGATGATTGGTGGCAGGCGCAGGTGAACGACGACCCCTACGCATCATAGGAAGCTAGCCTGCAGGCATGTGCCGACGAACGACATGCAAGAGTTGTGGGCAGCCTTCCTGGTCGGGGTGTGGAGCCCACGTTGAACAGGTATTGGGCGATGTTGCCCCTGAGGACCGCTGTCAATGTCGCTCATCGACGGCCGCCGATGAAAACGCCGCGTCCGGCGACCCAGCCGCAGCGCCGCGAGGTTGGCTGGCCAGGCTGTTCGGGAGCCGCTGATCGCGCCGGGGCCGACCAATAAACAGGCGAGCAAACCATCGCCCACCGATTAGTCTGAGTGGGTGCCTGAACCGAGAGAACCACTGACGACCGACGATGTCGCCAAGGTCGCCAACCTCGCAATGCTCGATCTCTCAGACGATGAGTTGGTCACCTTCACCTCCCAGCTGGACGCCGTGTTGGATCTGGCCGGAGAGCTGAATCAGTTCGATGTCGCCGAGGTTGCACCTACTGCGCACCCCTTCGGCCTGACGAATGTCTTTCGTCCCGACGAACCGGAGCCGGACGACATCGCCGATGCCATTCGAGAAGAGGCGTTGGCCGCCGGGCCTGAGGTCGAGGATCATCAATACCGGGTTCCGCCCGCTCTAGGGGAGGCGCTGTGAATCAGCGATTTGCAACGGCAACGAACATAGTGGCCGAGGTAAGCAGCGGTGCCCGTTCGGCGGTCGATGTGGTCGATGAGCACCTGGCCCGCATCGCCACCGACGATGGTGAGATTCATGCCTTCAACACGGTAACCGCCGACGCCGCGAGGGCTCGAGCCGCCGAGATCGACGAACTCGTGGCTTCCGGCTCCGAACCTGGTCCGCTGGCTGGTGTGCCGATTGCCTTGAAGGACAACATGTGCACTCGTGGTGTTCGCACCACCTGTTCCTCGAAAATCTTGGAGGAATGGGTCCCTCCCTACAACGCAACGGTTGTCGAACGACTCGCCGAGGCTGGCGCTGTTGTCGTCGGCAAGACCAACCTTGATGAGTTCGCTATGGGTTCATCCACCGAAAACTCAGCCTTTGGCCCCACCCGGAATCCGCTCGACACCGGGCGAGTGCCTGGCGGCTCCTCCGGTGGTTCAGCCGCCGCGGTGGCTGCCGGTTTCGCTTCACTTTCACTCGGGTCTGACACCGGAGGCTCAATCCGCCAGCCTGCAGCTCTCTGCGGACTGGTCGGCGTGAAACCAACCTACGGAGCGGTCAGCCGCTACGGTCTCATCGCTTTCGCCAGCTCACTAGATCAGATCGGACCGTTTGCCCACACCGTGGGCGACGCCGCTCTCATCTACGACGTGTTGGCCGGTCACGATCCCCGAGATTCGACGTCGATTGTTCAACCCCAGGCCTCTGTGCTCACCGATCTGGGAGCGCCGATCGACGGTTTGCGCGTCGGTGTGGTGAAGGAACTGAGCGGTCAAGGCAACGAAGCCTTCGAACCGGCTGTCGTCCAGGCCGCGGCCGATGCAGCCGAAGCGTTGGCGTCGGCGGGAGCCAAGGTTGAGGATGTCTCGATTCCGTCTGCGGTCGCCGGCCTGTCGGCCTACTACATGATCGCCCCTGCCGAGGCGTCGTCGAACCTGGCTCGCTACGACGGGGTGCGCTATGGACTCCGCCACGACGGCCCCAACACGGCCGCCATGATGAGGGCTTCGCGCACCGCTGGTTTTGGTGACGAGGTGAAGCGCCGGATCATGCTCGGCACCTACGCCCTCTCCGCTGGCTACTACGACGCCTTCTATGGGAAGGCGCAGCGCATCCGAACGCTGATGATCCAGGAGTTCGACGAGATCTACCAGAACTACGATGTCCTGCTTTCACCGACATCGCCGTGCGTCGCCTTCGAGTTTGGGGCCAAGGCTGATCCGCTCACTATGTACTACAACGATGTCTGTACGATCCCGTCGAACCTGACCGGGCATCCTGCGATCTCGGTTCCTTTCGGTCTTGGGCAAGCCGGTCTCCCGATTGGTGTACAGATTCTTGGTCCGATGTTGAGCGAGCCTCGCCTCTTCCAGGTGGCCGCCGCTCTTGAGGAGGTGGCACCCCGATGAGCCAGACACGTACCGAGACAGAGTCGGCGAGTAGCGAACCGAATCTTCTGCCCGAGGGTTGGGAGATGGTCATTGGTTTAGAGGTCCACGCCGAGCTGGCGACCCAAACCAAAATGTTCTCGCCGGCCCGCAACCAGTTCGGCGGAGATCCCAACACCAACGTTCACCCGGTTTGCCTTGGGTTGCCCGGCACCTTGCCGGTGGTGAACGAGAAGGCTGTTGAGCATTCGATCCGCATCGGCCTTGCTCTGAACTGCACGGTTCAACGCTGTATCTGGGCTCGGAAGAACTACTTCTATCCAGACATGCCGAAGGACTACCAGATAAGTCAGTACGACAAGCCGCTCAACGTCGACGGCTGGCTTGATCTGCCCGGTGGCAGCAGGGTCGGTATCGAGCGGGCCCACATGGAGGAAGACACGGGAAAGTCGACCCATGTTGGTGTTTCGGGTCGTATTCACGACGCTGGATACAGCCTGGTCGACTACAACCGCGCCGGCGTACCGCTGATCGAAATCGTAACCCGCCCAGAGATCCGTGGCCCCGAACAGGCGAAGGAATACGTCGAGGAACTGCGTTCGATCCTGGTCACCATCGGTGCCTCCGACGGAAAGATGGAAGAGGGCTCTCTGCGGGTCGATGCGAACGTCTCGGTTCGGCCGACTGGAGCCGACGAGCTGCGAACCCGATGCGAGGTGAAGAACGTCAACTCGCTGCGATCGCTTGGCCGGGCCATCATCTATGAGGCCAGGCGCCACGTCGACCTCTACGAGGCCGGCGATTCGCCGCGGCAAGAAACCCGGCATTGGGACGAGGAGGCTGGACGGTCTCGCCCTGGCCGGTCAAAGGAAGAGGCCGAAGACTATCGCTACTTCGCCGACCCAGATCTCGTCCCGATCGATCCGTCTGCGGAATGGATCGCCGAGATCGCAGCGTCGATCCCTGCCCTACCCAAGGAGCGACGCGACGCCCTGATCGGCAAGGGGGCATCCGCTGAGGCCGCCGCCATGGCGGTCGGTCGCCAGCTTGATGCTCTAGCCTTGGCCGCCATCGAGGCAGGCGCTGATGCCGACAGAGTGCTCACCCATGTAGCCAACAACCTGGCAGTTGACGGAGCGCAGAATCTCGACGCCGGACATCTCGCCGAGCTGGTCAAGATGGAGACCGATGGAGCGTTGACCGCCACCCAGGCCAAGCAGGTTTTGGCCGAGATGGTGGAAACGGGGAGCGCTCCTGGCGCTGTGGCCGCCGCTCACGGATTTGAAGCCATGGATACCGGGGAGCTGGAAACACTTGTCGATCAGCTCATCGCCGATAGCCCCGAAGAATGGGAACGCTTCGTTGCTGGCGATGACAAGGCACGTCACAAGATGCAAGGTTTCTTTACCGGGCAGATCATGAAGGCGACAAAGGGGCAGGCTGACGGCAAGGCCGTCAATCAACTGCTCAATCAACGGGCCTCCCGCTAGCCGTCGTTCGATGCAGACGTCGACTGTTGTAGGCCCAAGGTAGGACTCGTCGTAGGCCCAAGGTAGTGGGCAAGGTGGCCACGATTTCTAGGTAGCTGCTCTCACGCGTTAGGTCGCCGCGCCGAGCTAGATAGGCTGTTGTCGGATCGTTGTTTGGGCGCGATCCGCAGAGCACTGGAGGGATCGAATATCACCCGATTGTCGATCTCAGGTAAACCTAACTCGGGCGAGACGCATCTAGTGGGGTATGAGAGTGGCCACGCTTGGCAGAAACGACGCATCGATAGCTGCGCCGATAAGCGTGTCCGTGCTGCCCGCGCTCTACGATGAGCACTATCGATCTCTCGTCAAGTTGGCGTCAATATATGTTGACGATCGAGAGTCGGCTGAAGAGGTTGTGCAGGATGCGTTTTTGAAGCTGATGAAGGGGCGCTACTCGATCGAACCCGGCCGAGAGGCCCCGTACCTGCGCAAGATGGTTATCAACGGCGCTCGTTCAGCGCTAAGAAAGCGCAAGGTTCGGCGGCTCTACAACCCTGAGATTCCCTTGGCTGTCGCCGCCGCCGAAGTTGGAGGCATCGCGGCCAGCGAGCGAGATCGGATGTTGGAGGCTGTGCGTCGATTGCCATCTCGGCAGGCGTCTGTCTTGATCCTTCGGTATTATCTCGATCTATCGGAGGGGGAGATAGCGGACACCCTTGGAATGGCGAGAGGTTCGGTCAAGTCTCACGCTCATCGAGGTCTCAAGAAGCTGCGACAGATGCTTGAGGAGACAGGCGGGGAGGTGGACAGTGCTTTTGGATAAGGTCGGCGACCTTTTCGGTCGTTCCCGTTCCGCCTCGGCTTTGGATGAGTTCCCTCCAGTGGACGAAGCCCTCGAAGCCGAACTTCGTCGGGCACTGCAGCGCCAGACCGCCGACGTCGAACCGAGGCCCGATGCGTATGCTCGCCTCGCTGAGGCGGCGGCAGCTGCTCCCAGCACCGTCCCGAGCTTTGTCCGTCCCCTCGTTTCGGCTGCAGCCGCCTGCGCCTTGTTAGCCGGTGGTGTCATGGCCATCAGTCGCTTCGAGACCGTTACGAGTGAGGTCACCTTCGGCTCCCAGGCCGAGAATGCGGCCCTTCCGACGATTGCGCCGAGTCTTGGGCTCGACGATGCTGATGAGTCGAGCCCGGCTCTGGATGAGGCTGAAGGGCCCGATGTTACGCCCGCACCGGGCGGCGACAAGTCTTTGCTGTCAGCCGACAAGACCGGTGAGGAACTCGCAAGCTCAACCGTTCCTCTTTCCCAGTCGAGCCGGGTAGCGGCCCCCATCGAACCGGTCTCCTTCGGCGCCGAGACGTTTATCGTCGGTGGCGGAGCTCTAGGGCTGTGGCCCGAGGAGTCTTCGATCGGTGCTCGGGCGGCGGGCACGACCGCCGATCGAGCGGTGCAAAACTTCCTTCGTCTTGTCGGTGTGTCTCCGGCGATCGTTGGCGCTGACGATGACGGCGATGTTGTCGCCGTTCACGCCCCAGACGAGAGCGAACCAAACCGTCGAGGGACCGTGCTTTCCGAGGTGGCGGTCTCCCTTATGGAAGACGGAACCACGATCATCACCGAGGCGATGAGCGATCAGATTCCTCAACTCACGGTGACCCCGAGGGTGTTAGCCGATGACGACAAGATCGTCGAAAGCTTGACCGTCTCAGGCCTGGGTATGAGCCTCGATGAGCAGATCCGGGTCGACCTTATCTCAGCGACCGATGGACGTCTCCTCGAACGGGGCTCCACAACCGGTGGAGCGCAAGGAGACCTGGCAAGGTTCACGATCGATATGGCGGTAGCCGGGGTCGAAAGGGCGTGGGTTGTGGCCTATGCCACCGCCGCCGATACGTCCGTCGCCTTTAGCGCTGTGCCCGTCGCCTTTGTTGGATCACGAAGCCAAACGGTGTTCACCGTCGTTGGCCTCCCAGCCGACGATCCGGATGGGGGACTCGTGGTGCGGGAAGCGCCCGGTCTTCGCGGCAAGCGGATCGGGGTCGTGCCTCAGGGAACGACCGGGATTCGCCGCACCGATCGAGCACCGGTGTTTGTGTCCCCAAGCGCTTGGTGGTTCATCGAGGCTCCTGATGGCACGTCCGGTTGGGTCAGCTCGACCTATCTAGCCTCGCCCGGGCCACTCTCAAATCCGCAAAGGCTAAGCGTCGGCAACAAGATTGTGGATCTCTTTGATGCCAACCAGTCTCGGTCGGCCGAACTCCTCGCTCGTCTACCGTTCTCGGAGCGAGTGCCGATCTTCACCGGTACGTTCGACCAGCCGGAGAGGGCCCGAAATGGTGATGATGCTCGGGCCGCGATCGATGCCTCCGAGGTAGCCAATACCAATCCGGTCGCCAGCCTCCAAGTCGATTACCCCGATGCTGAAGTGAGACAGGCCGCAGTCGCCCTCTTTGGCGACCTTCCCGTCGTGGTGTTGCGCAGTCCTCAGAGTCCCGAAGAGCTGTTTGTCTACATCGATGCAAGCGCCGAGGAGCCCTTCATCGTGGCGGTGATGACCGTCATCGCTAAGCCCGAGGTCGAAGAGTCGGAATAGCAGGCTCACACCGGTGGATCAGTCGCCGAGAACGACCCACCTATCGCTTCGGAATCGGCGCCGAAGGAAGAAGGCTCGCAGAACCATGAAGACGCTCAGAGCCGCCCATAGCCAGCTCAGGGATGCGCCGAGATTGAGCACGGTGGCGGCCATAAGAGCGAAGGCAACGGCGGCTAAGGCCATCGTCTTGCCGAGGTAGGCGAGGTCGCCGGCCCCAATCAGAATGCCGTCCAAGGCGAAGACGTAGCCGCTGACGGGAGACATCAAGACGATCCACACAATGATGATGCCGGTCGAAGTCACGACTCCTGGGTCGGTGCTGAAGATGGCGGCCACCGGACCGCGGAACGCCAGCACGACCAGTCCGGTGACGACGGCGAAGACGACGTCGACCTCGATCATGCGGCTAGCCGCAGCCTTGGCCCTGGTGGCGTCGCCCGCCCCCAACCAATGACCGGTTAAGGCCTGGCCAGCGATCGCCACCGCATCGAGACCGAGGGCGATCGTCATCCAGATCTGGGTGCCGATTTGGTGGGCCGCCAGCTCCACAACACCGATACGAGCTGCCACAGCAGCGGCCAGCGTGAACGATCCCCGTAGGGCGATCGAGCGCATGACGAGGGCCTGACCTGCGAGAGCGATTCGTCGCAGCACGGCGAAATCAGGAGCGAGCGAAACATCATGTTGCTTGGCCCACCTAAAGATCGAACCGGCAAACACCAGCCCCACGCCGACCTGGGCGATGACGGTAGCCAAGGCGGAGGCTCCGATGCCGTATCCCAACCCGAGGATGAGCACCAGCTCGATGATCAGGTTCGTGAGGGCGCCGACGACCGCGATTCTTAGTGGGGTCTTGGTGTCTTGACGGCCGTTGAAGGCGCCAGCACCAGCCAGGGAGAGCAAGAGAAAGGGAAGGCCGATCAGGCTGATCCGCAAATAGCGGAGCCCGGCTTCCAAGGGGGCACCAGAGCCGCCCAGCATCTCGAGCAGGCTTCGGTCGAAGAGTCGGGCCAAGAGGGCGAAGGCCACACCGAGCATGGCGGCGAGCCAGAATCCTTGAACCGATTCCGCCGCCGCTCGTCGATGGTTTCCACCACCGACCAATCTGGCCACCGTTGCCGTCGTGCCGTAGGCCAGAAAGATGACGAGCGAGTGGATCGAGAGGAGAACGGTCGAGGCGAGAGCCAACCCGGCGAGCTCGTCGGTTCCGATGCGGCCAACGATGGCGGTATCGACCAGCACATACAGCGGCTCGGCGATGAGGGTGCCGAGGGCCGGGACCGCAAGCCGAGCTATCTCCCTGTCGAAAGGTGAGGTGAGCTGCCACCGCTTGAACGACACGTCATGTATCGTCTCGTCGCCCTCCGACACCGGGGGACCAGAACCAGAGGCTGGGGTTGCCATCGGTTGAGTATGCCCGATTCCCCTCTAGCGTGGCGCTTGTGCTCGACGATTCAACAGCATGCTACCGCCACGCCGATACCAAGGCCGCGGTCGAGTGTCAGCGATGCGGGCGCCCGATCTGCGCCCAATGCATGAACCAGGCCTCGGTCGGGCATCATTGCCCCGAATGCGTCGCTGGCGGCGGCCAACAGGTGGTCACCGCTCGACAGATCACCGAGTACCGGCCGCCGCTCACCGTTGCGATCATGGCGGCCAATGCCTTGGCCTACGTGGCTCAGACGGTTGTTGGGCGTCAGCTCACCAATGACGGCCTGCTCTTCGGGCCCTTGGTCGGTGCCGGTGAAGTGTGGCGCATCATAACCTCGGGCTTCCTCCATGGGAGCCTGATGCACATCGGTTTCAATATGTATGCTCTCTGGCTGTTTGGTCGCTCGTTGGAGCGCGGTGTCGGCTCGGTGCGCTACGGCTTGATCTATCTGGCTGGCCTGCTGGGCGGTGCAGCCGCTGTGCTCGCCTTCAACTACGACGCCCCCACGCTGGGCGCTTCGGGCGCTGTCTTGGGGTTGGCCGGGGGCATTGCCGGGGTGTCGATGGCTCGGGGCCGATCTCTCCAAGAGACGGGGCTGCTCGGTATCTTCGCCTTCAACCTTGCGCTTCCCTTGCTTGTTCCGCGCATCTCGTTCTGGGGCCACTTCGGCGGTATCGCCGCCGGCTTTATCGCCGCCTGGATTCTGACCTGGCTGCCGGAGCGGCGACGAGTTCAATCTTCGGTGACGTTCGGTTTAACCGTCGCCTTCTGTGCCGTGCTGGCTGTCGTCTGTGTCGTCCTCGGCTACCGCGGCGTTTGACGACGAGCCAACGGTTTCGGCGAGGAACGTCGTAACTCTGTGCCATGCCAGTTCTGAGGCCTTGGGACTGTGGGCCTTGCCGCCAGCGTGATCACCCTCTTCGAAAAACCAGTGACCGCTCTCGGGATAGAGGTGGAAGTCGGTTTCCCGGCCCCCGATTCTGAGGATGGATTCGGTGACCACCCGATCTTCTTCAGAAACCATGTGATCGTCGGCCCCGAAATGGCCCTGATAGATAGCGGTGGCGTCGTCGAAATCGATCGACTGGGTGCCGTAGAAACTGACGACGGCCCCCACCTCTCTGGTCAGGCGGGCCGAGAGCCACAAGGCCAATGAGCCGCCCATGGAAAAGCCGATGACGGCGATCGGCTGATTGGCGTCAGCCGACGCAGCCCGCAGGGCGTGCGCCGATGACATGACGAGACCGGAAAGTTCATCGGGGTCGACGCCGGCCAATACGGCCTCGCCTTCCTCGGCGGTGATGGGCTGCACCCCATCGAGTAGATCGGGAGCGAGAACGGTGTAACCGGCTTCGGCCACCTTGCGGCAGAAGTCTTGCACCCAGGGGGTTAAGCCCCACCATGAATGGAGGACGAGAACCCCTGGGCCCTTGCCTCCGCCGGGCGGCGCAACCAGAAAGGCTTCTCCTGCCTTGCGGTCGGTGAAGGGCGAAGTCATCGTGTGACTCTAGACCGGAAGCCGCATATTCGTATGCGTTGAGAGCGCTCTTGACCTGAAATCTGCCGATCCGCCAGGTCGGGCATGAATCTCCGTACCCTGGAACGGTGAAGAGAGGTCCCATCGGTTGGATTCTGGCGGCGTGGCGCTTCGTCGTCGACGTAGCACTGCGGTGGTATCACGGTCGTGTCGGCGACCTGGCAGCCAGCGTCACCTTCTGGATCCTGATCTCCCTCCCTGCTTCTGTGCTGGCCCTCCTGGCCATGCTCGACCCGTTGGAGCGGCTGATCAGCATCCTCTTTTCGACTCAGCTCGACGAAGCTCGCCTCGAGGAAGAGGTCGTTACGTTCATAGGGCAGGTGTTCACCGACGAGTCGGGCGTGATCCGCCGCACGATTGAGTCCTTGTTCGATCAGTCGAACTCTGGACTTTTCATTATCTCGGTCGGCCTCGCCATATGGTCGATCTCCCGTGGTTTCGCCGGTCTGATACGTGCGCTTGAAGACATCTACGACATCGAGGAACGGCGAGCCTGGTATCACACCAGGGTCGTGGCTGTAGTGCTCGGCATCGGCTCCATGTTGGTGCCGATTCCTCTCATGCTGATCGACCAGCTCGTCTGGGGCAGGATCGAAGACGGCTCAGCTGAAACCGCGGTGAGAACCTTCGTGGCGGTGCTGGTGCTGATCCTGTGGGCCTCGGTGCTCTTCCACTTCGGCCCGGCCAAGCGGTATCGCTGGCGTTTCGATCTACCCGGCGCGGTGGTAGCCGCTGTGCTGTGGTGGATGATGACGATCGGTTTCACCTGGTACGTGCGAAGGACAAGCGGTGTCACCTCGGCTGTTGGTACCGCCATCCTGGCCCTGACGTGGATATGGATGGCGGCTCAGGTTCTGCTCATCGGCGGAGCGGTCAATTTCCTCTTCGGGGAGCGTCTCGGCGTGCGGCGAGGCCGTCGCCCTTGGGCCCTCCCCGAGATGGTGCGCAACGGCACCGACGAGATCAAGAAGATTGTGGTCTCGGACCGTTCGACAACACCGGCTGAGACGGCCGAACTCCCACAAGTGCCGAACGTGCCACGGAGTTCAGACGGAGCCAGCGGCGGCTCGGCTGCCTAACCGGGGTTGGCCGTGCACCGGCCTCGGCCGAAAGGCGCACCAGACCGCTAGTCGCTAGGCTTTGGTTATGGGAATGATCGAGACCTTTCGGTCGGTGGTCCGGTTCAAGCCGATCGAGTTGGATGCCACCAAGCGGCGCCTTTCAACCGCGGCTAACGTCGACGATCTTCGACGGCTGGCAAAACGACGATTGCCCGGCGGCATCTTCGACTACATCGACGGGGGCGCTGAAGACGAGCGCACCCTGCTCGGCAACGTGAAGGGCTACGAACAACTCGCCTTTCGCCCTCGTGTGCTGCGCGATGTGTCGTCGCTCGATACCAGCATCGAGCTCTTCGGCCGCAAGCTACCGATGCCGTTCATCCTGGCTCCAACCGGGTTCACCCGCATCGCCCACTCGCAAGGTGAGCTGGCGGTGGCTAGAGCGGCCGCACGCAAGGATCTTCCCTACGGCCTATCGACGCTAGCAACCCGCTCGATCGAAGAGGTTGCCGCTGTGAGCGATGGCCCCAAGTGGTTCCAGGTCTACACCTGGAGGGATCGGTCGCTCGTAAAGGACATGCTCGACCGGTGCGCCAACTGCGGGTATGAGGCGATCATGCTCACGGTTGACACCGCAGTGTTGGGTCGCCGGGAGCGCGATGTGCGCCGGGGCTACACGCTGCCGCCCAAGATCGGCCTCGACACTATTGTCGATGGCATTCTTCACCCGGCATGGACGTTGGACTTTCTCCGCAACGATCCCATCACCTTCGCCAACGTGGTCGGCCGCAAGGATGATGTCGACGGTTCGAGCGCCGTGGAACTTGCTGAACTGGCCAACAACCAGTTCGACCAGGCCCTGTCCTGGTCGGAGATCGAGTGGCTACGTTCGGTCTGGAATGGTCCGATCATGCTCAAAGGCATTCAAACGGTAGAAGACGCTCGCCTGTCTGTTGAGCATGGCGTCGATGGCGTGATCCTGTCCAACCACGGTGGTCGTCAGCTCGACGGCGCACCGTCGATCATTGAACTGGTGGAGCCCGTGGCGCAGGCCATCGGAGGCCAGTCGGTGATTATCGCCGATGGCGGTGTGCGGCGGGGCAGCGACATTTTCAAGGCGATTGCGATGGGAGCCGACGCCGTCATGGCCGGCCGAGCGTACCTTTATGCCCTCGGTGCTGCTGGAGAAGCCGGGGTCGATCATATGCTCGACTTCATGGCCACCGGTTTGGAACGAACGATGGCGCTCACCGGGTGCCAGTCTGTGGCGGATATCAACCGCGATCTGGTTACCTGGCGCCGCGAGCCCAGCGATTCGATCTCCTGAATTCCGGCTTCCCGAATCAATACCGACCCCAGGACCCCGTAAATGTCAGCACCCATCCAACTTGAGTTTGTCCTGTCCGGCGACCACGTTGATCGCCTTCCCGCCAGCGCGGCCGAAGTTGCGATCGTCGGACGATCCAACGTGGGCAAGTCGTCGCTGGTGAATGCCGTGTCCAGCAGAAAGAAGCTGGCGCACACGTCGAACACACCGGGACGAACGCGGCTGCTCAACCTGTTCCGCCTGGCCGACGGCAAGGACCGGTCTGACGGCAAGCTGTCCGCCACCGTGATGGACCTCCCCGGCTACGGCTACGCCGCCACCTCCAAAGCGATGCGAGCCGACTGGCAGGTGATGATCGAGAACTACTTGCTGGAACGGGAAAACCTGACAATGATCATCGTGTTGGTCGACGGCGAGATTGGTCCAACCAAGCTCGATCGCCAAATGCTCGACTGGCTTCGCTCAAATACGTTGCCCCACACGATCGTCGCCACCAAGGCTGACAAGGTGAAATCGTCGAAGAAGGTACGCCGCCGGAAAGACCTGGCTGCAGGATGCGATCTCGACGTAGGAGACGTTGTGTGGGTTAGCGCTCACAAGGGCGATGGCGTCGACAAACTCAGAGGTCTCATCCGAGCCTGGATCTCCTGAATCATCAGCCCTTTGCTGATGATGGCTGGTCGAGGGCTTCGAGGGGCTAAGATGCGAGGGCGACAGAAGCCCAGGAGCAGACATGAGCTACGACTTTGCGGTCTGGGAAGGACCACCACCCCTTTCCAACGTGCATGGAGCCTCAGAGTTTGAGCGGCGCCGGATGGCAGCCAGCAGTCCCATCGAGGACGCGCTCCCGTGTGGTTCGATACGAAACCTGGTCACAAGCCTGCTGTCTGTCTACCCAGATCGCGATGCTCCCGGGGTGGTCGATTCCCCTTGGGTGGACGCGCCGCTGATCAACAATGCGATCGGAACCATGGCGTACCTTCGAGTGGTCGAAAGCCATGCCGACGCTGTTCGCAAGCTGATCGATGACGAGTCCGCCCGCCTAGGGCTGGTCGCCTATGACCCACAGGCCGCTCACCTGGTTCCTTCAGCAACCACCGTGGTACGAGCATCCGAGTTCGAACTGCCGGATACCGACGACCTCTGTGTCCATCTCCAGGCGGTGATGGGTGAAGCTTTGGGTGCCGCAACGCCGATGGTCGGTGTGCTCGAAGAGCGAGCTACCGGCTACTACGTGCAGTGGATGGCTGATCGCGGCGCCATCGTTCTGGAAGCTCAGGGCGAGGACGTTCTAGCTGCCGGTCTCCGAACCCAGCCCGAGGGACAATCGGTGCTGCACTCGTTGGGATTCGACCAGGCCAGGCCGAATTGGCGATGTCTGCTGGAAAACGGCTCAAGCTATCTCGACCACGCAGCGCGCACGCTGGCCCATGTCCTCACCGAGGTTCGCAGGATTCCACCTGGAGCCAAGATGAGGATCGAGACGTTCCCGATCCCCATCTAGCTGACGTCGTTGTGGCCTAACCGGCCGCTTGGATTGCTTCCCACACGGTCTGTGAGGTCAGCGGCATATCGATGTGCTTGATTCCGAGATGGGACACGGCATCGATAACGGCGTTGTGAATAGCTGGCGTTGAACCGATCGTGCCCGACTCGCCGATGCCCTTAGCTCCCAACGGGTTGCGAGGGCTTGGTGTCTCGGTGTTCGATGTTTCAAAGGAGCACAGCTCGGCGGCCGAAGGGATGGCGTAGTTCATCAGATTGCTCGTGGTGGGATTGCCGTCATCATCGTAGGCAACGACCTCGTAGAGGGCCTGGGCCGCTCCCTGGGCGATGCCTCCATGCTGCTGGCCGGTAACGAGCATCGGGTTCAGAATCTTGCCACAGTCGTCGACGGCCACATGGCGGAGCATCTCGACTCGCCCGGTTTCGGTGTCGACCTCGACCAACGAAATGTGAGCGCCGAAGGGGAAGGTGGCATCGGTGCCGTCGAAGTCGAGCTCGTGGGCAAGACCGGCTTCCATGCCGTCGGGACGCTTGGTGTCGTCGTTGGCGGCACCGGCCAGGTCGGCCCAGCTGACCGCTGAGCTTGGAACGCCGGTGACCTGCAGGCCACCATCGCCGACCACAATGTCGTCGGCATTGGCTTCGAGCATGTGGGCGGCGAGAGATTTGGCCTTGTCGAGGACCGTGCCGCTGGCGACGTGTACCGCTGAGCCCGCTGTTTGCAGTGAGCGTGAGCCCATCGTGCCTGCGCCTCGCGGAATTTCGTCGCTGTCGGATTGAAGAATCGTGATCTGGTCCATGGGAACGCCGAGCATGTCGGAGATGATCATGGAGAAGGCGGTGACATGGCCCTGGCCGTGGGCACTGGTGCCGACCCTGGCGGTGACCGAGCCGTCCTCGTTGATCTCAACCGCTCCGTACTCGACGTGCAGCCCCGCTGGGGCTGTCACCTCGACGTAGGCGGAAACACCGATGCCGAGCTGCTTAGGATCGCCTGAGGCGCGTCGCTCGGCTTGCTGGGCGAGAAGCGACTCATAGTCGGCGGCAGCGATCACGGCGTCGAGCGACTTTTCGTATTCACCGTTGTCGTAGTTGGCGCCACCATGGGTGGTGATCGGGAAGGCCTCGGGAGGGATGAAGTTTTTGCGGCGAATCTCGGCCGGATCGAGGCCAAGCTCGTCGGCTGCCATGTCCATGATTCGTTCGAGCATCTGGGTCGCTTCCGGGCGACCAGCGCCACGGTAGGCCGCGGTGAACGTGGTGTTGGTGGCGGCCGAACGGGCGTGGAAGCGGAGCTTTGGAATGTTGTAGACACCCTGGATCATTGTCTGGGTGAAGACGGTCAAGAAGCCGCCGATCGCTGGATAGGAACCGGCATCGGCCACGATGTCGACATCGAGCCCGGTGATGGTGCCATCGGCGGTCGTGCCGAGCTTGGCGTAGAGGACCATGGCTCGTCCGTGAGCCATCGAGACCATGTTCTCCGAACGTATCTCGGTCCACTTCACCGGTTGACCGAGCAGGGAAGCTGCCTTGGCCACGATCATGAACTCGACGTAGGGTCCGGCCTTCGGCCCAAACCCACCACCGACCGCAGGTGCGGCCACGCGGGTTTTGTCGGGGTCGAAGCCGCACATCCCATCGATCGCTTCTTTCACGGCAATCGGGTTCTGGCTTGGAATCCAGACCGTCATCTGATCGCCATCGGGGATGGCTAGGCAACCGTTGGTCTCCATCGGAACGCCAGCGAGTCGTTGGCTAACGATGCGTCCCTCGGTTACATGCTCGGCGCCTTCGAGTGGATCGTCGTCGCCGCCGACGGCGGTCTCGAAGATCATGTTGGAGCCAAAGTCTTCGAACAGGAGAGGAGCACCGGGCTCGAGCGCTTTCTCCATATCGACAATGACGGGGAGCTGCTCGTACTCGACGACGACCGCCTCGGCCGCATCGGCTGCGATCTCACGCGTTTCGGCGATGACGGCGGCGACGATGTCGCCGACGAACCTCACCTTGCCCCGCGCCAGCGGAGGCCGATTGAGCTTGACGTCGAACATGGGAAAGCCCTGGAAATCAGGAAGTTCGATGTTCTCGTGGGTGTAGACAGCGATTACACCAGCGGCTGCAACCGCTTCGGCGGTATCGATTGAGGTGATCGTGGCGTGGGCGAACGGCGATCTGACGAACATGACATGACCAACACCCTCCACATCCACATCGTCGTAGAACTGGTCCTGGCCAGCCAGTAGTGACGGGTCCTCTCGCCGCAGCACTGCATTGCCGAGAATCGATCCCTGAACGTCTGCCATGAAGATTGCTCCCTAGGTCGCTCTGAAAGATGGGCGCACGTGTTCACGGCCCATCGGACGTTGACCAGTATTGCCGCGAATTGGGCGCGGTGCGAACTTCTCTGCATCAGATGTCCTTGGAGCGGTACGGATTTGCACCGGGCCGTTGTGGGGGGGGCCGGTCACCCTTCCAACGCCAGCTCCAGTACTTCGTCTATGTCAGCGACGAGGTGGATGGTGATGGCGGCGAGGATGTCGTCGGGGACATCGTCAAGATCGCGTCCATTGTCGGCCGGGAGCAAGACGGTTGTGATGCCGGCCCGATGGGCGGCCAACACCTTCTGTTTGACGCCGCCGATGGGGAGAACCCGACCGCTCAGCGAAACCTCGCCGGTCATGGCCACATCGGATCGAACCCGACGTCCGGTGAGCAGGCTGGTGAGAGCGGTGGTCATGGTGAC
The DNA here is from genome assembly GCA_937922045.1 of uncultured Acidimicrobiales bacterium. GTDB lineage: Bacteria > Actinomycetota > Acidimicrobiia > Acidimicrobiales > SZUA-35 > JAHELU01. Next base: position 149,203 of record CAKZXA010000010.1, read on the forward strand.
CCCGGCGCTCGGCCCGTCCTTGGGGACCGCACCGGCCGGAAAGTGCACATGGATGCGCTTGTCGGCTGGAAATTCGGTACGGCCGGCGACAAGCGATCGCACGATCGTGGCCGACTCCTTCATGACGTCGCCAAGCTGTCCGGTCAGAATGGGCTCTGCCGCGCTGCCGGATGGGGCATCGACGAGAGCGGTCTCCACGAACAGCACATCGCCGCCGGCACCGGTTACGGCCAGACCGGTTGCGATGCCAGGGCGATCGATCCGATCAACGACCTGTTCACGCGGTATCGGCTTGCCTAAAAGTTCGCCCAAGTCGCCGATGGTGATGGTGGTCGGTGGTTTCAGTTCGCCGATGGCGATCGAGGTAGCCGTCTTGCGGATCACCTTGTCGACCTGGCGCTCGAGCCGACGCACCCCAGCTTCGCGGGTGTAGTCGGCGGCGATGGTGGTAAGAACGTCGTCGTCGATACGGATGTCGCCAGGAGTCAGGCCGTTGTTGACGACGAGGCGTTCCAGCAGGTGATCACGGGCGATCGTCGTCTTCTCGGCCACGGCGTAGCCCTCGATGCCGATGATCTCCATACGGTCGAGCAGAGGGCCGGGGATGGTGTCGAGAACATTGGCGGTGGCAATGAAGACGACATCGGAGAGGTCGAGCTCGAATTCCAGGTAGTGATCTCGGAAGGAATGGTTCTGGGCCGGGTCGAGCACCTCGAGCAGAGCTGCCGAAGGGTCACCCTGCCATCCGCCACTGATCTTGTCGACCTCGTCGAGCAGGATGACCGGATTCATGGTGCCCGCCTCCTTGAGGGCGGCCACCAGGCGGCCGGGTCGAGCGCCGACATAGGTGCGCCGGTGGCCTCGTATCTCGGCCTCGTCTCGGATGCCGCCAAGGGCCAGCCGCACGAAGGACCGACCGAGGGCGTCGGCCACGGATTCGCCAAGGGAGGTCTTGCCAACTCCCGGCGGACCGACCAGGGCCAAGATGGCCCCGGTGCGGCAACGACGGCGAGACGAGTTGTTGGCCTCGTCTTCGTTTTCGCTGCCACCCGGCTCGTTGGATTCTGCTGCCTTCTCCGCTCGGAGCTTACGAACCGCCAAGTGCTCGATCAGCCGATCCTTTACCTCGTCGAGACCGGTGTGATCGGCATCGAGGATGGAACGGGCCGCGTCGAGGTCGAGCTGTTCGGTCGAACGCTCAGCCCAGGGAAGGTCGAACACGGTTTCGAGCCAGGTGCGTATCCAGCTCGATTCCATCGATTCGCCACCCGATCGCTCCAAGCGGTCGAGCTCCTTGCCAACGGATGTGGCGACCTTCTCGGTGATGTGGCCGCCTTCGGACAGCTCGGCCAATTTGGCTCGGTACTGGCCGATGTCATCCGAGGACCCCTCGGAGCCGTCGACCTCGGCCAATTCGGACTGGATGGCGGCTAGCTGGCGTCGCAGGATGGCTTGCCGCTGGGTCTTGTCGAGGTCGTCGGTTACGTCCTTTTGGATCTTCTGTGTGATCTCGATCTCGCTCAAGGCGGTCTTGGCCCATTCCGTTGCCAGCCGCAGCCGTTCCTTCACGTCGATGGTCTCCAGCAGCTCGATGCGCTGATCGAGCGAAAGGTCAGGCCAGTAGGCGATTGAGTCGGCCAGGGTTTCGGGTTCATCGGCTGGTGGGAGCAGGGCGGTCATGCGACGCCCGCCAACCTTGTTGATGAGCGTCACGGCCACTGCTCGGTAGGCCACGGCGAGATCATGGGTTTCGGCGTCGGGCTCGGGGGAGGGGGTTGGGTTTGCTTCGACCCAGAGTCCGTCGGTTTGGCCGACGACTCCGTTGCCGACCCGAGCCCGACGCTCGGCTCGCAGGGTTACGGAGGGGGATCCGTCCCGGTTTGTGCTGCGATCTTCGACTGTGGCTACGACGCCTACTGACGCGAACCGACCCTCGGTCCTGGGGACGAGCAGAATGCGAACCGGTTCGGCGCCTTCGCCGTTGTTCTCACTGTTGTTCTCCCTGTTGTTCTCACTGTTGTTCTCACTGCTGTTCTCACTGTTGAGGAGGCGGAGAAGCTGCTTGGCCTCGTCGGAGGCAAGGGTGACGGTGACGACCATGTCAGGGAAGACGACACCGTCGGTTGTGGGGAGTACGGGAAGGTGCAGATCTGTTGTAGGCATGCGGGTCTTTCTGGCTGGCCAACCAATGCGGCCGTCCAATGCTACGGGTGAAGTAAGTTAGATTACATGTAATATAGAAAGCACATGTAAAGGAGCCTCATGTCTCGTCCCCCCTGTGATCAAACCGAAGTAGCGACCTGGCTCAGCCAGCGACTGCCGAACGAATGGTTCGTCGAACCTCCGTCGGTTCGAGTCGACAAGGATGAGATTCTGGTCGTCGGCACGCTTGTCGAAGCCGATGGCCAAGCCGAAACACAGCTCGTGAGCTTTCGCGAACAGACCCGTCAGCAGCGCATCGAAATCGCTGAGGGTGCCCAAATGATGTGGAAACGCTCGGTCTCATGGGGAGCCCGACTCGGCGACGTCGAGGCGAGATTTACCACTGCCTCAGTGCCGGTGATGACCCGGCTGCGGTTCGACGAACGTCATGTGCTCGACACGCTGATCGACGCCGGTGTCGCTCGGAGTCGTTCCGAAGCTCTGGCTTGGTGTGTGCATCAGGTGGGAAAGAACCAGGAAGAATGGATCGGGCGACTCAAGGATGCGATGAGCGAGGTCGAACGTATTCGCGGCGAAGGACCGAAGTAGGCGCCGCTCACAGGGATTTGCGATTACTCGCAGGGATGTTGCGACTAGATGTTGCTCGGACGCTCGGTCGAAAGCCAGTGTTCGTAGCGGGCTGAATCGATCCAGGCCCCCGTCCGATCGGCGAAGGCGGCTGCAGCCGGGGTCATGAGAGCTGTTTCGCCGCTGCGAGCTCGGGTGGAAGAAACGGTCTCGTGCCCTTTGAGTTCAAGGCGTAGATCGCCCGGTACGTCGAACCCTGAACGAGGGGCGACGGCCAGTCGGGGGAGTGCCGCGAGGGCTCGGTCGCGCTGGTCTCGAGATCCATACCAGTGCTGTTCCTGGATCTGGTGCCACTTGTCGGCCCCGAGAATAAGTACGTCATAGTCGGCGGCGATGTCGGCGAGAAGCTGGTGATCGGTCACCACCACACGCAGCCAGTCGATGTCTTCAACCGACGCTCGCACCGCCTCTACGCGGTGATCAAAACGTGGAAGCTGCACCGTCTCCTTGGCCAGTGCCACCCTGCTGATGGCCAGTTCGATGCTGCTGAGATCGTGGGCGAGGCGTGCTGCCTCCGCGATGGCGAGATGGGCCACGGTTGGCGGGTTGAACGAACCAGGGTAGACGCCGATGCCAGTCACGCTGATCGAGAGTATCGCCCCGCTTGGGGGAGCGACGTGTTCCTGGCGGAAAGCTGTGGGAACCGTCCTGTCTCGTAGATGGCGCAAGTAGTCTGTGTCGGTGAACCTGGGGCGAGCGGAAAACCGGATTTCCGGTTCGCCTCAAGGGCCGAGGCAGGAGAACGCCCACGTGGATTCGGATCCGAATCAGCTGAGCCGACAAGACGACCATGGGGTCGGGCGCGCCGTGTCGCCTCTTCTGCTTCTGCCGACGGACTCCTTCGTGGCCGAACTGCATGAGCGGCTCGTCAGCGTTCGCTCACAGGTGTGCATCCAGCTGATGACCTTCGATGGTGATACGGCCGGGCAGGCGGTGGCCGACGCCCTGATCGAGGCGGCAGAGCGCGGGGTCTCGGTGCGGCTACTGATCGACAGCTTCGTAGAGAAGGCGGTAAGCGATACGTCGGTTCGACGCCCTGAGGTCAGCGATGAGTTCGTCGCCACGAACGCGATGTACGAACGACTACGGCAGAACGGTGTCGTCCTACGGTTCACCAACCCGACCGGCCGGTTTGGCCAGTTCACCTTCGCTCGCAACCACAAGAAGCTCTTCGTGCTCGACGACAGTGCCTACCTCGGCGGCATCAACGTTTCGGACCACAATTTTGCCTGGCACGACTTCATGGTTCGCGTCGAGGTTCCCGAGATCGTCGACACCCTTCTCGCCGACTTTGAGGCGACGATGGAAGGTCGTCGCCTGGAGACGGATCGACGCTTTCGCCGCACCTCTATAGGCCCGACAGCCGTCGTGAGCGACGGCGCAATCGAAGGGCTCTTCGATGAGCTGATCGTGGACGCCCGCCAGGAGGTTGTACTCGCCTCTCCCTACGCTGACGACGTGGGCCTGTGCCGAGTCCTGGCTCGGTGCAAGGCGCCCAACCGCACGATCATTCTTCCTCGAACCAGCAACGTCCTGTTCTATCGACTTCTCGGTCCCTACACGAGGTGGCGCCTGAGGCGAGCTGGAGTGTCGGTCACGACCTATCGCAACTTCTCCCATTCCAAGTTCCTCCTCATCGATGACGCCTCATTGCTGATCGGCTCGTCTAACTTTGGGCGACATAGCTTTTGGTACAACCAGGAGATCTGCTTGCTCATCACCGACCCCGACTTCATAGCTCATTTCAAGGCAGCCATGACCGATGACGTCGAGTCGATCGAGGAGAAGACGGCACCCCTCGCTCTCGTCGGTGGCGCGCTCGTTGCCTACTTCTTTCACGCCTGCCTGTTGATGCTGCGCCGAGTCATGGCCCCCCGGGTGCCGGTTCTGTCGCCCCGGTGAATGACCTTCGACGCCGGCGACGAGAACTCTGGTTGATCAGCGGATCGCTGGCCGTCACTGCAGTGGGGATTTGGGCGACCGGCAAAGCCATCGGCTCGTCGCTCTTGTCCTACGTTGGCTTCATGAGCGGGGCCTGTACCTTCCTGCCCCTGCCAGCCGATGCCTGGGTTCTGCACGCAGCTACAGCCAACACGCCACTGACGGTTGGGCTTATCGGTGGATTGGTAAACGCCGTCATCGTTCTCATCGAGCGCCTGTGGGTGCTGCGTTTCGTCGATCATCCTTCCTTCGATCGGTTCAAACGTTTCGTCGGAACAAATCGCTACGTCGACTGGACCGAACGCCACCTCTTCATAGGCCTCGTGGTCGGCGGCTTCAGCTTCATACCCTTTGAACCGTTTCGCCTTGTCGCCGTGCTGCGTGATTACACACCATCTCGGTACGCCCTGGCCACCTTTGTCGGTCGCGGTTTCAGGTACTACTGGTTGGCTCGGGCCGGTTCGATCTTTGCTGGGCTCGGTGTCGTCAAATACGCGGTGTGGATGAGTCTGGCTTTCTTCGCAGTAGGCCTCTACCGCTCGTACCGGACGTTCAAAGCCGATGGCGAGACAAGTCCGCAGGCCTGAGCCACGTCTGCAGGCCCGAGTCATAGCGGCTCGGTTAGCGTTTGAGCTGAGGTCCGAGAGGCACGCCTTTGAGTGCGGCGCGAGTAATGAGCGAGGGCAGGTTGCGCAACAGGTGATTCGCTCCGAGCCGCCTGGGTAGGCCCACGTAAAGCGTGTCGGCTTCGACCGCGTCGACCGAGAGTTGGGCGATCCTCTCGGGAGATACTTTGGGAATGAGCTGAAGTCGATTGAGGCGTTTAACCATCGGCTGCAGATCAACCGCTTCCTCGAGCTTGTCCCACATGGGGGTATCCACGGGACCGGGGGCCATCACGGTTGTTTTGATGTTCGTGTCCTTGAGTTCCATCGTCAGAGCGGCGGCGAAGTTGGTAATGCCAGCCTTGGTTGCGCAGTAGCTGGCTAGCCCGGGAAAGCCCCCCGTTGCCGCTACCGAGCTGGTGAAGAAAAGGTGTCCTCGATTGCGGACCACCATGCCATCGAGCGCAGCCCGCGACAAGACGAGTGGCGCTTCTAGGTTGAGGCGCACGACATTGCGGATCGCGGCTGCGTCGACGTTGTGGAACCAGGCACTTGTTTCGACGCCGGCATTGTTGACCAGAATGTCGACGGGTCCGACCTCGCCCTCGACCCTGGCGATGAGTCCATCGGTGACGACGGGATCGGTTAGGTCGGCCACGAAGGCCGTGCCGTTGACGGCTTGAGCCACGGCTTCGAGCGGTTCTTTACTTCGCGCCACCACCGAGACTTTCGAGCCGCGACGGGAAAACTCGCGCGCCAGCGCCGCTCCAATACCTCGTGAGGCTCCGGTGATCAACACATGGCTTCCAGCTAGTTCCATAGACCCAACTATGGCTAGTGTTGGGTCGGTTCCGCAAGGGGCTGGCACCGCCCGGCAGCTGTGGAGTTGCCAGGCGGCGATACCCAAGAGCGACATCCGATACACACACGCAGATAGACGACGCAACAGAAGGAACGAGCTGATGAAAGCAGCAGTACTGGAAACATCGCCAGGTGAACTGGTCATCGACGAGATTTCCATCGCTAAGCCGGTGGCCGGCGAGGTGCTCATCCAAACGCTGGCTAGCGGTCTCTGTCACAGCGACCTGCACGTGATGGAGGGCCTGTTGCCAAACGCGCTTCCGGCCGTACTCGGCCACGAGGCCGCCGGTGTGGTGCAGGCGGTTGGCGAGGATGTGCCCGATTTGAAGCCAGGCGACCGGGTGGTGTCGTGTCTCACGATGTTCTGCGGGGTCTGCGCCGAATGCGCGGCCGGTCGAACCTATCTCTGCGCTAAGCGGCGGTCGCTGGCCTCTCGCTCCGATGGCTCTCCTCGTCTGAGCCGCGGCGATGGCGAACCTTTGCATGCCCTCGCCGGTCTCGGTGGCTTCGCCGAGGAAATGCTTGTTCATCACAACGCGGTAGTGAAGGTACCCGACGATCTGCCGTTGGTTCAGGGCTCCCTCCTGGGATGTGGCGTGCTTACGGGCGTTGGCTCTGCTCTGCGGGGGGCCAAGGTGGAGCCGGGCTCTACGGTGGCCGTCATCGGTTGCGGCGGTATCGGTCTCAACATCGTGCAAGGAGCCCAATTGGCGGGCGCGGCTCGAATCATCGCCGTAGATCTTCACGATTCGAAGCTGGAGTTGGCCAAGACCTTCGGTGCCACCGATGTGGTTTCGGCCAGTGGTGGAGATCCGGTTGTGGCGGTGAAGGAGCTCACCAAGGGCGGCGTCGACTATGCCTTCGAAGCCATTGGACTCACAGCCACGGCTCAACAGGCTTTCGAGATGATAAAGCCCGGTCGTACCGCTTACCTGGTCGGGGTGCCCCCGATCGGAGCTCAGATCGAGCTCCACGGAGCCATGATGACGTTGCAGGCCAAGGGCCTTCAAGGATTGTTCATGGGGATGAGCCGTTTCAAGGAAGACATCCCGATGATGGCCGACCTCTACCTCCAGGGTCGCCTGAAGCTCGATGAGTTGGTGGCAGCGACGATCACACTCGACCAGGTGAACGAGGGCTACGAGGTGATGAGGAAGGGCACCGAGGCTCGATCTGTCATCGTGTTCGACTGACACGATTCAGGCGGCGGACCGCAGCCGAACAAATGTTCGTTTTTGTGGTATCCTTCTGGCATGGCACGAGCGCCGTCTGGCCCGAAACTTCTGCCGCTTAGTCTTTTCGCGGCTGGTGAACCCGCCGTCTCCAGCGAGGTGTCATTTGTTCGTCGCGACCTCGATCCGTGCTGCTGGGTCGACTACGCCGAAGGTTTTCTATGCGGCGCCGATCAGCTTTTGGCGTATTTGGAAACGGCCTTTGTCTGGGAGCGAGGTCGGCGGCTGATGTACGGCACCTGGTACGACGAGCCGCGTCTGACGGCCAGGTTGGAGCTAGGGGCGTCGTGCGTTCCCGAGGTGGTCCGTAGTGCAGCCGAGGTGCTGGGCCAGCACTACGAACGCAGGTTCTCGGGCTTGTTTTGCAACTACTACCAAGATGGTCAGAACAGTGTGGCGTGGCATGCCGACCGGATCGGCCAAACCAGGGTTGATCCGCTCGTGGCCATCATCAGCCTTGGCGGTCCTCGCACCTTTGCTATGCGTGAGCAAGGGCGCAGCGAGGCAGCCGCTCGGTGGTCGATGCATTCCGGCGATCTTCTCGTGATGGGCGGTGCCACACAGCATCACTGGGAACACGCCATTCCGAAGATCCGGCTTGCGCCGCCACGGATGAGCCTGACGACCAGAGCTGGGTAAGGCTAGATCCGACGAGTGGTGTCGGTGAGAGATGGCAGGTCTTTGAGGAATTGCTGCGAGCTGTCGAAGCTTCGTTCGATCAGTTCCGATGAACGGGAGAAGTCGAACGAGTTGGTGTCGGTCGGCGTGGTCTGTGGCATTTGAAGGATCGGATAACGAGAGGCCAGCTCTGTCATATCGCCGGCGATCTGGTTGCGCTGCATGATGATGCTCGCATGCATCCCCATCTCGACCAGGTTGTTGGGAAGACGGTTTGGCATGCCCGATGGGTTGCAGTTGAGGATGACCATGCTCTTAGCTCCGACCGCGATGGCCTGGCGAATCGGCACGTTGGCCGCGACCCCTCCGTCAACGTACCAACAGCCCTCCAGCTGAACCGGGGGGAAGACGCCTGGAATGGCGGCAGAGGCAAGAAGCGACTGCTTCAGCTTTCCGCTGCGCAACACCTTGGGCTTGCCAGCGAGAAGGTCGGTGACGACGATGCCGGTTGGGATCGACAGCTCTTCGATCGTGGCCGGCATGTTTTGGGAATCGATGAGGGCGCCGAGATGATCGGGTGCGCAGGTGGCTACAGATCTTCGTCCAAACCCGCTGCGAGCGAGATGGAGGACAGCGCCAAATCGACTGTTGCTTCCAAACACGGTTCGCCGGTCGATCTGTTTCCAGATACTGGTGAGAGCGTCTGCTGCCGTCTTTGGGTCGTGGGAAACCCGAACACCATTGAACGCTCCAACGGAGGTCCCCACGACAAGATCAGGGGTAATGCCGGCCTCGACGAGGGCACGAATCATGCCGACATGGGTGGCGCCATAGGAGCCGCCTCCGGCCATGACGAAGCAGAGAGGACGTGGCCAAAGGCCAAGTGAATTGTGGGTTCCGTTGTTGGGGTTCATCCGCCTACACCGCTTCGTGCCGAAGTTCCAGTCTAGCTAGGAAGTCCGGTTGCGCTCGTCGCTCGGGAGGCAGTGAATGTGCTGATTTGCCTGAGGTAAATCGCCTACGATGCCCTGACCCAGTCGACGAGAGCGGTGCGTACCTCGGCGGATTGTTCGATCATCATCATGTGGCCGGCGTTGGTGATCGTGATGGATGCAGCCTTAGCAGCAGAGGCCAAGGCAGCACCTGCTTTGGCTGGGGTCATCTTGTCGGCCTCGCCCATGACGATTTGGATCGGCACGTCGCATACATGGGCGGCACTCTCCGCTCCGTCGTAGCTAGCGCAGGCCGCCAGGTCGGAGGCGAGAACGCCGGGTTGGCTGCGACCGACCAAGGCCCGAGCCCCACCGGTCATGGAAAGCCCCGGGGTTGGATGGGGTGAGAGGTGGCTCGACCGAGCATGGCTCCACCCGGTCATGAGGGCTGCAGCCCGATCCACGTCGTCGGTTGCCGCCGCCAGTAGTTCAGGATGGACGGGCATGGCGCCTGCCGTGCCCATCAAGACCAGTGAGGCGGCCGTGCCGGGGTGACGGCGAGCTGTTTCGAGGGCGACGAACGTTCCCATCGAGTGGCCGACGAGGTGGCTGCCCTTGAGGTCGGCGACGTCGAGGAATTCGGCGAGCCAGTCGGCCATCTCCTCAATCGAGTTCAGCGCCTGTCCTTGGGATCGGCCGTGGCCGGGCAGGTCGACGGCGGCGACGCGGATGCCTTTGTAGGCCAAGTACCGGGTTTGGAGAAACCAGACCGACGAGTCCATGCCCGCGCCATGGACGAGCACCATCACCGGTGCCTTGTGGTCGAGGGCGGGGTCGTCGAGGGCTCGGCCACCGGTTGTGACCTGGGTTTCGAATCCGTTCACCTGGATCTTCATCGCTGGCTCGCCTTCAGCGCTCGGGCGAGGTCTTCGTTGATGTCTTCGGGATCCTCGAGCCCGACCGAGAGCCGGATGAGATCCTCACCGATGCCGGCCGCTTCCAGATCGACGCCGCTCATCTGCTGGTGGGTGGTGCTGGCCGGGTGAATCACGAGTGTCTTTGCATCGCCGATGTTGGCGAGGTGCGACGCCAGCTGGACCGCCTCGATGAACTTGCGTCCCGCTTCCCGTCCTCCCTTGACACCGAAACTGAGTATCGATCCGGCGCCCTTGGGGTAGAGGCGTTTGGCCAGCTCATGATCGGGGTGGGATACAACCCTCGGATGGCGAACCCAGCCGACAGCATCGTTTGCTTGCAACATGTCGAGCACGGCATCGGTGTTCTGCACGTGTCGAGCCATGCGCAGGGGCAGGGTCTCGACCCCCTGGAGGATTTGGAAGGCGTTGGCAGGACTCATAGCGGCGCCGAAGTCTCGTAAACCTTCGGCTCGGGCCCGCATCCCAAGCGCGTTTGGTCCGTACTCTTCGGCGAAGGTGAGTCCGTGGTAGCCAGCGTAGGGTTCGGTCAGGGTTGGGTGCTTGCCAGCTGCGATCCAGTCGAAACGGCCTCCGTCGACGATCACGCCACCGAGGGCAACGCCGTGGCCTCCAAGAAATTTGGTGGCCGAGTGCATGACGACGTCGGCGCCGTGTTCGATCGGTCGGATCAGGTAGGGCGAGGCAAAGGTCGAGTCGACCATAAGCGGTAGGTCGCTGGCGTGGGCGACGTCGGCGACCGCCTGGATATCGAGCACCTCTATCCCCGGGTTGCCGAGCGTCTCAGCGAACACGATCTTCGTGTTCGGTTGGATGGCGGCCGCGAACGCTTCGGGGTCGCGTGGATCGACGAAGGTGGTGGTTATCCCGAACCGGGGCAAGGTCAGGTTCATCATGTTGTGTGAGCCGCCGTAGATGTTGCGAGAGGCCACGATGTGGTCGCCTGCGCTCAACAGCGACGTTACCGCCACATGGAGAGCGGCTTGCCCGCTCGCTGTACACACCGCACCGGCGCCACCTTCGAGGGCCGCGATTCGCTCTTCCAGCACAGCCACCGTCGGATTCGAAATCCGACTGTAGAGATGGCCTGGCACCTCAAGGTTGAACAGGGCGGCTGCGGTGTCGGTGTCGGGGAAGCTGTACGACGTGGTGAAATAGATGGGCACGGCCCTGGCCCCGGTGGTCGGGTCAGGCTCCTGTCCGGCGTGCAGGCTAAGCGTGTCGAATCGCAAAAGGTCGGGCTCGATCATGGCCTAAGCTTATGCAGCCTGAAGCCGAGGGACACGAGCCTTGTGGCCTGAGGCCTGTTAGACCACTTGCCAGGCCCAGATCGACCAGGTTGCGATCATGATCAGACCGAGAACGAGATCGATCAGCACACTGAAGCCGAAACCCTTAGCCATGCCCTTGGTTGCAGTCCACGCTGCTGAAAGATCCTTCTTGAGTAGGAACTCGGTGCCCAGTACGCCGGCGAGTGCGCCGACGATGACACCGACAACCGGGATGAGGAAGAAGCCGATGACGGCGCCGATCAGGGCACCGAGTTGAGCCCAGCCGGATGCCCCTGATGCCTCCGAGGTGCGTTTGGGGATGATGAGCCCCTTGACGAAACTGGCAGCCACGATTGCGCCCATCACCGCGAGAACGATCCAGCCCAACGTTGAGAACCCGACCATGAGCCCGTAGACCACGGCGACGGCCAGTATGAGGACCAGACCGGGGATGACGGGCACGATTATGCCGGCCAGGCCGATCACCATGACGACCGCCGCCGCCACCGTCCACAGCATCTCGGCATCTTCTGTTGTGGCTAGCGGGTCCATCAGCGGCCGAGCTCGGTCGATGCCAGGTCGACGAGGGCGTTGACCGTACGCCAGTTGCGGGCTGTAACCGTGATGCCCAGGGAACGCTCCATTGCGGCATAGGTCAGCTTCGACCCGGCCACCCCCTTGTCGTAGTCGAAATAGAGTTCGCCGTTGGCTATGGCTAGGCGATCAGGGGCGAACCGCTCCACGTCGATGTCATCGATAGAGGAGGGAGCCGGATCACAGAAGCCAACGTGCAAAAGCTTGGGGAAGGCGGCCGAATCGGGGAAGGGGTTGGCGGCGATGGTGGCCGATAGCTGCTCGACGGTTCGGGCCATGAGCGGCACGCCCACGTCGAACGTCTTGGTCAGCACGGTTCGAACCGCCTCGATGGCGGTGGCCTCGTCATCGTCGAAGCTGGCCACAATGTTGCCCGACTGGAGGTAGGTGCGCGGCTCGACGAAGCCGGCTGCAGCCAGGGCCTCGCGAAGCGGCGCCATTGCTACCTTGTTGTGCCCGCCGACGTTGACGCCGCGCAGCAGGAAGATCCAGCGGGTCACGTCTATCCGCTCTGTTCGGCCCGCCATGCTGGAAGGCTGGCGGCTTCGGCGCCGATCGAGGTGGAGTCGCCATGTCCGGTATGTACCACGGTCTCGCTCGGCAAAGTAAACAGCTTGTGCTCGATCGAATCGAGGATCAGGTCGTAGCTGCTGAATGACCGGCCGGTTGCACCCGGCCCACCGTTGAACAGGGTGTCGCCGCTGAAGACGAGGCCTTCGGCCGCGCTATGGAGACAGCAGCCGCCGGGGGAGTGACCCGGTGTGTGGAGAACGGTCAGCTCGTTTCCACCGACGGTGATCAGCTGGCCATCGGCCAGCGAGTTGTCGACCCTTCGGTCGGGGTAGAGCGCCTCCCACAGCATCGTGTCCTCGGGGTGGAGGTAGATGGGGGCGCCGGTTTCATCGGCCAGCTCGGCTGCGGCGTTGATGTGATCGTTGTGGCCGTGGGTGGAGAAGATGGCCTTGAGCGTGCGTTCGCCGATGGCGTCTCGGATGGGCCGATGATCGTGGGCCGCGTCGAGCACAATGGCCTCGTTGTCGTCGCCGATGATCCAGACATTGTTGTCTACTTCAAAGTCGCCGCCGTCGAGGCTGAAGATTCCTGAGGTGATGACGTGATCGAGCCGGAACATCAGATGATCACCACCGAACGAAGGACCTCGCCGCGTTCCATCTTGTGGAAGGCTTCTTCGACGTCGTCGATGGCGATCGTCTCGGAAACGAATCCGTCGAGGTTGAGGCGTCCCTGAAGGTAAAGGTCGATGAGCATGGGAAAGTCTCGACTCGGGAGGCAATCGCCGTACCAGCTCGACTTGAGGGCCCCGCCCCGTCCGAACAACTCGATGAACGGCAGCTTGATCTCCATCGTCGGGTTCGGCACGCCGACGAGAACGACGGTTCCGGCCAGGTCGCGGGCGTAGAACGCCTGCTCGTAGGTTTGGGGCAGGCCGATGGCCTCGATGGCCACATCTACCCCATTGCCGTCGGTCAGTTCCCTGATCTTCTCCACCGGGTCGACGTTGGTTGAGTTGATCGTGTGGGTGGCGCCGAAGCCCTTGGCCCATTCGAGCTTTGTGTCGTCGATGTCTACGGCGATGATGGTCTTGGCTCCGGCCAGGCGGGCGCCTTCCAGCGCCGCATTGCCAACACCACCGCAGCCGAAGACGGCCACGGTGTCGCCGCGCCCAACCTCGCCGGTATTGACCGCGGCGCCGATGCCGGCCATCACGCCGCAACCGAGAAGACCAGCGACTTCGGGCTTGGCCGCAGGATCGACCTTGGTGCATTGGCCAGCAGCGACCAACGTCTTCTCGCAGAAGGCACCGATACCAAGGGCGGGTGAGAGTTCGGTGCCGTCGGTCAGTGTCATCTTTTGGGTGGCGTTGTGGGTGGCGAAGCAGTACTGGGGCTTGCCCCGGAGACAGGATCGACACTGGCCGCAAACGGCCCGCCAGTTAAGAATTACGTAGTCGCCGGGAGCAACGTCGGTGACATCTTCGCCCACGCTCTCGACCACACCGGCCGCCTCGTGCCCGAGGAGGAAGGGGAACTCGTCGTTGATGCCGCCCTCTCGGTAGTGGAGGTCGGTATGGCAGACACCACAGGCCTGCACCTTGACCACAGCTTCGCCGGGGCCAGGGTCAGGAATGATGATTGTCTCGACCGAAACCGGCTCTCCCTTGGCTTTGGCGATGACGCCTCGGACTTCCTGCGGCATGGGTTCCCCCTGTTGGCTTCTAGACACGTGCGCATGGTGTTGGTGCGAGACTAGCCCAACGGATTCCTTTTTGGCATCCCTCCAAAGAGGTCGAGATGCTCTACCGATTTGCTGGTGCCCCTGGTAGACCAGAGGTATGGGTTATGTAGGCAGTACCTCTTGCAGCCGAGCTGTTGCCTCCCTCATGATCGCCGTGGGATTGTTGAGCGCCTGCACCGCGGGTGCCGGCGACGGTGACGTCGCCGAAATTGTCGAGGATGAATCGGGCCGGGTAGAACTAACCCCGGTCGATGAATCCGATGATGTGTCGACTGGTTCTTCTTCTCAGCTCGGCGCTGTCATCGTGGCCAACTCGCCCGGTTCGGTCAGCGTGAACGGCACCCAACGGATGATGACGGCCATTCTTGGCTCGGGTGTGCCCTACCTCGGTGGACCCGACATTGCGGCCACCGTCTTGTTCCATAGTCCGAGCGGTGGCGACCCGATCAGGGTCGAAGCCGACTGGGTGACGACAGACGTCTCACCACTAGGGCTCTACGTGAGCCTGATCGATTTTGCTGAAGATGGTGTGTGGGGTGTGGCTGTCGAGCTTGACGGCGAGGTCACCGACACCGCCCTGTACGAAGTGGTACAAGCGTCGGCAACGCCACAACCAGGCGCCCTGGCCCCACTATCGATCACACCAATATCGGCCGATGTTGACGATCTGGCTGAGATCACAACCGACCCTGAGCCGGACCCATCCTTCTATGAGCTGTCGATTGGCGATGCGGTGGCCAACGGTCGGCCCAGCATCGTTGTCTTTTCTACACCGGCCTTCTGTGAGACAGCGTTGTGTGGCCCGACGACCGACATCGTGAAGGCCGCAGTGGCTAGCCGGGGCGATGTCGACGTTGTCCACGTCGAGCCGTTCGACATCGCCCAGGCGCAACAGGGCGTGAAGGTGCCGATCGAGGCCTTGGCCGAGTGGGGTATCGTCACCGAACCGTGGGTCTTCGTCGTCGATGCTGAGGGAAAGGTCGTGCGGTCCTTCGAAGGAATCCTCGGCCAGGAGGAGCTCATCCTGGCGCTGGAAGAGGTTTGAACACAGCAGTCCTGGTACATGGGTTGGCACCGGCGCTGCTTCCTGGTTGAATGAAGTCGATGACACAGATCACGCAGGTCGCCGAGATTGTAGTAGTACTTATGTAGCGCACGTTGCTGCTTCATTGTTGCGTGCGCAAAGCCTCCCTCGGGGAGGCTTTCTCGCTTTTCACGGTCAACCCGTTGACTCGTCGTCGCAAGAGCAAACGAACCAGACACGACAAACTCAACAGAAACCCAACAGAGACAAAGAATCGAAGGATCATGTCGGACCAAGAACCGATCAGACTCAACGGGGGGCAAGCCCTCATCAAAAGCCTGGAGATGGAAGGCGTAGAGGTAATCTTTGGCTACCCAGGTGGCGCAATCCTCCCGGTCTACGACCCGATAATCGATTCCAAGATTCGTCACGTACTGGTACGCCACGAACAGGGAGCGGGCCACGCGGCTGAGGGTTACGCCCACGCCACCGGCCGCCCTGGTGTCTGCATGGTGACGTCCGGGCCGGCCGCCACCAACATCGTCACCCCGCTGGCCGACGCCTACCTCGACTCGGTGCCCATGGTGTGTATCACCGGCCAGGTGGCGCTGGCTGCGATCGGCACCGACGCTTTCCAGGAGTGCGACACCACCGGGATCACCCGCTCGGTCACCAAGCACAACATGCTGGTGACCCGAGCCGAAGATATCCCGATGGCGGTCAAGGAAGCTTTCCATATCGCCACCACCGGTCGCCCTGGTCCCGTGCTCATCGACATCCCCAAGAACATTGTGGATGCCAACAACCCCGACGCCTATTTCGACTTTGTCTACCCCGACACCGTCGATCTACCCGGGTACAGCCCCGATGGCCGCCCCAGCGATGATTCGATCGACGCCGCTCTTGAACTGCTGGCCGCGGCCGAACGTCCCGTCCTTTACGTCGGTGGCGGCGTGCTCAAGGCTCGGGCCGCCGAAGCGGTACTTCGGTTGGCCGAGATGGGCGACATCCCGGTGGTGACCACGCTCATGGCCCGAGGCGCTGTCCCCGATGATCACGAGCTTTGCCTTGGCATGCCCGGCATGCACGGCAACTACACCGCGGTCACCGCTATTCAGCGCTGCGATCTGCTGATCGCTATGGGTTCCCGGTTCGACGATCGGGTCACGGGCAAGGTCGGGGCCTTCGCTCCCGATGCCAAGGTGATCCATGTCGATATCGACCCGGCCGAGCATGGCAAGGTTCGGATTCCCGAAGTTTCTGTCGTTGGCGATTGTCGTCTGGTCTGCGAGGCCTTGTTGGCTAAGCTTGAGGTCAAGGGTGGCGCTTCGGCCTTCGCCGATCACACACCATGGCGCCAGCAGGTTTCCGGCTGGCAGGAAAAGTATCCTCTGGTCTACCAGAGCTCTGAGTCCGGCGAGCTCCTGAAGCCTCAGCACGTGATCGAGTCGTTGCGAGACAGCTGCCCGCCCGACACCATCGTCACCTCCGGCGTTGGCCAGCATCAGATGTTTGCCAGCCAGTATTGGACGTTCAACCACCCCTACACCTGGATCAACTCTGGCGGTCTGGGCACGATGGGCTTTTCCATACCGGCCGCCATCGGGGCCAAGGCCGCCTACCCGGATCGCATGGTCTGGGCGGTCGACGGGGATGGCTGCTTCCAAATGACGGCTCAGGAGCTGATCACCGCTTCGGTGGAGAAGATCCCGATCAAGGTGGCTCTGCTGAACAATGCCTATCTCGGCATGGTTCGGCAGTGGCAGGAGTTGTTCTACGACAACCGCTACTCCGAGGTCTACCTGTCGCACGACATGCCCGACTATGTGAAGTGGGCCGAGTCGATGGGCTGCGTGGCCTTCCGCGTTGAGGACCCAGACGAGATAGCGGCAACGATCGCCAAGGCCAACGCGATCAACGACCGCCCTGTGGTCGTCGAGTTCCGGTGTGTTGAGGAAGAGAATGTGTTCCCGATGGTGCCAGCCGGCGGTTCAAACGATGACATCATCGTCGACCCGTCCCAGGAACAACCCGCCCATAGCACCGCGGCGCAAGACGCTTCGATGACGGACGCCCAACGAACAGGGGAGAAAGCCAAATGACCCGTCCTGGAGAACTCGAAAACCACACCATTGTTGTCCGCGTCGAAAACAAGGCTGGAGTCTTGGCCCGAGTGGCCGACCTCTTCGCTCGCCGCGGCTACAACATCTTCTCGCTGGCCGTCGCTCCAACCAACGATGAGCGGTTTTCCAAGATCACCATTGTGGTCACCGTGGAATCGACGCCCCTCGATCAGATCGTGAAGCAGCTGTTCAAGCTCGTCAACGTGGTGGAGATCGCCCAGTTGCCAGCCGATCAGTCGGTTGAGCGAGAGTTGTTGTTGGCGACGGTCGACGCACCGGCAAAGACTCGCGGCGAGGTACTTGAGATCGTCGACATCTTCGAGGGCAAGATCGTTGCGGTGTCAGGGGAACAGCTCACCGTTAGCCTCGATGGCAGGCCAGACAAGCTCGATGATTTCGAGGCCTTGCTCTCGGAGTACACAATTAGTGATCTTCAGCGTTCCGGGCGAATCGCTCTACCGAAGATCGGTCGTCAGGCCGCCCGGCTACGGGCCGTCTAGGCAAGCCGACGTCGACTGGTCCTTGACAGATCAAGCCTGATTCGAGGTCGGCGCGCTCCGGTGTCATTGTGACACTGCAGCGCGCCGACCTCGCGTCTGCACCTCGGTGAGTCATCGACAAACTAGGGTGGAGGGTACGATGTCGGAGCTCGCAGACACCTCAATGAACGCCTCCATGTTTCTCGATGGGCTCAACCCGTCTCAGGAGGATGCGGTCACCCATACCGGGGGGCCACTGCTTGTGGTGGCCGGTGCTGGTTCGGGCAAAACGCGAGTGCTCACTCGACGTATCGCTTGGCTGATCGATCAGGGTCTTTCGCCCTTTGAGATTCTCGCCATTACCTTCACCAACAAGGCTGCGAGCGAGATGAAGGAGAGGGTGGCCGAGCTGGTGGGCCCGGTGGCCGAAAAGATGTGGGTCAGCACCTTTCACTCGGCTTGTGTTCGCATGTTGCGGCGTGAGGCTGCCGTGCTCGATTTCCCATCGAACTTCACGATCTATGACCAGGCCGACGCGGTCCGCCTCGTCGGCTATGTGATCCGCGACCACGGCCTCGATCCGAAGCGCTTCCAGCCTCGTTCTATGCACGGTCTGATCAGCTCGGCCAAGAACGAGGGGTTGTCGGCTGAGCAGTTTGCCGGTCGTGCCACGGTCGTAACTGAAAAACGGGCAGCCGAAATCTACCTCGACTATCAGAAGAGGCTGAAGCAGGCATCGGCCATGGATTTCGATGATCTGCTTTTGAACACTGTTCGCATGTTCCGCCTGTCGGATGAAACCCTCCACTACTACCAGAGCCGTTTCAAGCATCTTCTGGTCGATGAGTATCAAGATACGAACCCGGTTCAGAACGAGCTGGTGGTGCGCCTCGGCTACCAACACCGACAGGTGACCGTAGTAGGCGACTCAGACCAGTCGGTCTACCGCTTTCGGGGTGCCGACATCCGCAACATCAACCAGTTTGAGGACGCCTTCCCCGACACCACGACCGTGTTGTTGGAGCAGAATTACCGCTCGACCCAAACCATCCTCGATGCGGCCAACTCCGTCATCACCAACAACTTCGGCCGCAAACCAAAGAATCTGTGGACCGATGCGGGCAAGGGCGATCGAATCCTCCGCTTCCACGCCGATGACGAGGTCGACGAAAGCCAGTTCATCGCTGGCGAGTTGGCCCAGATGCACGACACCGGCGATTATCGCTGGGGCGACATGGCGGTCTTCTACCGCACCAACGCCCAGTCCCGCGTTCTGGAGGAGTACTTCATGCGGGTCGGCATCCCGTACCGGGTGATCGGCGGAACTCGCTTCTACGACCGGCGCGAGGTCAAGGATGCTGTCGCCTATCTCAAGGCAGCTTCTAACCCATCGGATGAAGTCTCGCTCAAGCGCATTCTGAACGTGCCAAAGCGAGGCGTTGGCGACACCTCGGTCGGCAAGGTCGATGCCTATGCCCGGATGCACGGCCTCGGGTTCATCGATGCCCTTCGAGACGCTGAGGCGGCCGGTGTTTCTGGCCGCGCCATCAAGGGGATCAACGGGTTTCTCTCCCTGCTCGATTCGTTTAGCAACGCCTTAGAGAAGGGGCCGGCAGAGACGCTCGAAGCGATACTGCGTGACACCGGCTACGTGTCGGAGTTGGAGGATGATCGGTCGATCGAATCCGAGACCCGTCTCGAAAACTTGCAAGAGGTGGTCGGTGTCGCCCGTCAGTTCGAAACGGTCGACGAGTTCCTCGAACAGGTCAGTCTCGTGACCGACGCTGACCGCGACGATGACGACGACTCCGCCGTGATCCTGATGACCTTGCATGCGGCGAAGGGCCTGGAGTTTCCGGTCGTGGCCATCGTGGGGATGGAGGACGGCACCTTCCCCCATATGCGTTCGATGACCGACCCCGATGAGATGGAAGAAGAGCGTCGCCTGGCCTATGTCGGTATTACTCGAGCTCGTGATCGTCTCTACCTCACCCATGCCTGGTCGCGGATGTTGTTCGGCCAGACCCAATACAACCCGCCCTCTCGCTTCCTGGATGAGATCCCATCCGAGCTGATCGACGAGGCCCCCGGTTCTCGGGGCACGAGTTCGCGAAAGAACACATCGGTCTTCGGTTCGTCTGGCACGCGATCGTCGGGTTCAGGTTCGCGCTTCGCCGGCCGAGACCGCAAGATCGACACCGCCCTCAAGCCTCGGGGCCCTGTGCCTTCCGGTGCCGACTCGGTCGGGTTGAAAGTGGGCGATGACGTGTCCCACAAGAAGTGGGGCGAGGGCGTCATCATCAACATGGTGGGGTCGGGCGATAAAACCGAAGCCACGGTGAATTTTCCGTCGGTGGGAGAGAAGACATTGCTCTTGGCCTGGGCCCCGTTGGAGAAGATGGGTTAGAAATTGAACTGGTCAGGCCGATTGGCCCACACTGTGGGCAATGCCCTCAGATCGACCTTCCCCCAATGCCAACTCCTCTAGCAGCACGTCGCCAGTCATCTTGTCCCGGGCCGATGCTCTGGCCCAGCTAACCGCTCCCGGCCAGTCGCATGAGATCATCGACGGCTCGGTCTTCGACCGTCCGGTGCGAGTTTTCGCCAACGCCCCCTTTTCGCTTCGTGAGCTGTTCGATACGGCTCGCAGCGATGCCACCTTCCTCGTCTACCGTGATGCCAACCATCGTGACGATGCCGATCGGCTGACCTTTGAGCAGACCTGGCAGCAGGCTTCGGCTTTGGGCTGGGCCCTGGTCAACGACTACGGCATCGAGCCAGGGGATCGGGTTGCTATCTCCTTGCGTAACTATCCGGAGTGGGTCGTGGCCTACATGGCGACGACGTCGATTGGGGCCATCGCCGTGGCCATGAATTCGTGGTGGACACCGGACGAGATGGCCTACGGCCTCGGCGATTCGGGCGCCAAGATCTTGATCGCCGACACCGAACGGGTCGAACGGTTCCAGGCGATCACGGACCGCCCGCCGATCCCGGTTCTCGCCGTGCGTGCACCGAACGCTCAGCACGACGTGATCGACCTGGCCGATGTTTTGGCCTCGGCTTCGGGCCAGCCGATGCCGTCGCAAGCCCCCGGACCTGAAGACATCGCCTCGATCATGTACACCTCGGGCTCGACGGGCCATCCCAAGGGGGTGGCGTCGTGTCACCGCAACATCATCGCCGCCTTGATGTCGTGGGAGTTGGACGCAGCAGCCGGTGCCCTGATCAACGCTTCTGCTGGGGGCCCTCCACCGCCGACGTTGCAAGGCCAGGATGGGACCTTGTTGGCAGTTCCTCTCTTTCACGCCACGGGCTCGCACGCCGCCTATCTGTCGTCTTACCGGCATCAACGAAAGATCGTGTTGATGTACAAGTGGGATGTAGCCAGGGCGGCCGAGCTGGTCGAGCAGGAGCAGGTGGTGTCGTTCTTCGGCCCATCGGCCATGACCGGCGACCTCGTGGCCGAGGCCGCCCGCACCAACCGTGATCTATCGAGCCTTTTGGTCGTCGGTGGAGGAGGGGCGGCTCGCGCCCCCGAGCAGGTGGCCCGCATCGGTTCGACCTTCGAGCGAGCCCTGCCGAACACCGGCTGGGGTATGACCGAGACCAACGCCATCGGGGCCGGTATCGGTGGCAACGACTATCTGGCCCACCCGGCCAGCTCCGGTCGCAGCTCGGCCGTACTCGATCTGAGGATTGTCGATGAGGCAGGGGCCACGCTTCCCGCCGGCGAACGCGGCGAGCTTCAGGTTCGCGGCGCCAGCATCTTCAAGGGCTACTGGAACCGTCCCGATGCTGACGCCGAGACGTTCGTCGCCGCCGGCGATGGCGGCGCTCCGTGGATGCGCACCGGCGACGTCGCCTATCTGGACGACGATGGGTATGTCTACATTGTCGATCGGATCAAGGATCTTGTGATTCGCGGCGGCGAGAACATCGGGTGCGGCGAGGTCGAAGCGGTGCTGGTAGAGCACCCGGCTGTGCTCGAAGCGTGCGTGTACGCCGTTCCCGATGAACGGCTCGGCGAGGAGGTGGGCGCCACCCTCTTTGTTGATGGGTCCAATTTCGACGAGGCCTCGTTGCGGGAGTTTCTGTCCACCCGGCTCGCCTCGTTCCAGATACCTCGCTATCTAACGGCTCTAGACGAACCCTTGCCTCGCACCGCTTCGGGCAAGATCTTGAAACGTCAGTTACGGGCTGAAGCCGCACTGTAGATGTAGCTGTCGCTGATCGCCGTTCCGATCAGCCCCAAGAGGCTAGCCAGAAGTCGGCTACGAACTCCTCATTTCGACCGCTCCCCGACCGATATGGCAGGCGTAGGTCTATTTGAGGAGAGCTTGTGTCTGCAGCAGTAACGGGCCGAAAGGTAATCAACCTGGCTATGGCCTGGATACTGTTTGCGGCGGTGGCGGCGGTAGGTCTGGTCACACAAGCCGTACCGCCGGCTTCGGCGGCATCTTCTGACGTCGAGCTAGCTGTGTTGATAGACCGGCTCTACGATGGTGTCGATCCCAGTCCTGCGATCGACGACGACCCGGCGCTCCCTCCCACAGCGGGCTATACGCTCGCTGCCAACCAAGACCACAATGGCGAGGTGGCAACCCTCGACATCGTTGGGTATCGCGTCACGGCTTCGGTCAACCTTTCTCCTGGCAGCGTCTCGGCTAGTGAGCAGGTGGAGAACCTGCGGTTGGAGATGACCTTGAGCGGTGGTGCCACCTGGAGTCTCCCCGGTGGCGGTCCCGTCGCCGGTTGTGACTCCGCTGGGAGCTATGCCACCTATGGGCAGGGCACCGACACGCTTATCTGTGAGGTTGCTGGCCCCCTCCAGACCGGTGACGTGTTCTTCGTTGATGGCGTTGCCATCGTTCCCGGCACGATGAGCGACGGCGATCTGATCGGGATCAGCTCTAGCTTCACGGCCGACCACATCCCTTCCGGCGACACGGTGGCGGCGGCACCAGCCTCCGGACCTGACACCGTTGTGCGCACCTCGACGAACGACATCGATCTTCGAAAGGGCATGGTACGTGATGACGCCTGGGAGTGGGTCACCGACGAGACAGGGGCGGCCACGCATGTGCGGCTCTCTTGGCCGATCTACATCGAGCCAGCCGACATGGAGACCTCAGGGGGCAAGGGCTTCACCGAGTTCGTGCAAGACACCTTGACGTTCACTGACGATATCGATCTGCTCACTCCTACCTCCCTGCGGAACGTTGCTACCCTTTCCGGTTGCGGCACGAGAACTGATCCGGTCACATCCGAGTTTACGAACCTGGCCTATTATCACATCCTCTACGACTGGACCCGATCTTTCGACGGCCCCTACGTGCAGGATTTTTATGGAGCTCCCGCTGGACTGTGGACCTGTACCCAGGCTGGCGGCGTGGGTACCGATATCGTCGTCTCGATCGCTGGGGCCGACCTTTCAGCCCAAGGGTTCGCCGCTCCCGGCCCTTCTACTTTCGTCTCACGACCGTTCTTCCAATTGAACGCTGAAACCATCGAGGTGTACGGCGAACCAGCTGGCCAGAATTACATAGCGATCCTTGCCTCGGGCTACATCAATATTGACATCCCCCTGGGTGATGTTCAGGCCGCCGATCTTGAGTCCGACGGTGTAGCCGACAACAGCACCAGGATCTGCAATACTGTCGCCGCCGATCTGGCTGCGTCATTGTCATCAGCTCCTGTGGCGGGAACCGTCGACACCTTGGATGACAATGAAGCATGCATGGAGATCGATTGGACCCCCAACGTGAGCGGCGACTGGTCTGCGTTCATTGGCACCTACACCACTGACAGCGCCAGTGGTGCTCAGGTGACACCTCTTGCCGGAAACCCCACCGTGAGTACCTCACCCCCGAGACCATCGGCCACCGAGGTCACCGATTCGGCGCTTGCCGGTCAACGCGCCGTGATCAGGTCACGCGTCGGTACGAGCAGTGGAGATCTAACGCCAACTACGGGAATCGGGATCTGCCAGGCCTTCGACACCAACGTCTACAGTGTGGTGGCCAACACCACGCCGACAGGTTTCAATGCTGCAAACAGGATCACGGTGCTCCCGTGGATGGCGATTGAGGAGACCACAAATCGTCCGGCCACCGATCCCTTCGATTGGGCCACCGACGCCACCATCCAGTTCGCTTCGGTGCCGACGTGGGCCGACTTCGACGCCATGACCAACATGGACTCCGATGGTGACGATGTGGTCGATTGTGACGACCCAGACATAACGTTCGTCGACGACCCCACCACGCTTCCAGGCGGGGCGGCGTCGGCCAACCTCATGCGATTCCAAACCCAGCCTGGCTACATCCTACGGCCAGGTACCGACCTCTATACCATGATCGAAATCGAGATCTCGCCTACAGCCCCGGCTGGGACCATTGGCATGCATGCCACCCGGTTCAAACGAGATCAGGTGACCGAAGCGGGCGTTCCTGGCGGTTGGGACTTCCCATGCGAAACCGACGGTGAACCGTGCTCGTATGATCCCTACGACATTGCTAGTCTTCCGCTCGATAGCCCTAGCGCCGCTGGAAAGCCGCAGTCAGCGCAGGCCTTCCGCTCGGCATACTCCGATTCGAACGTGGATCGGCTTGTCATTGTTGATGCGCTGGCCAGAATACGAAAGTCTGACGTTGGCCCATTGGCCAGCGACTACTCAAACTCGACTCTGTACGACTCCGTGGTGACAATGCCAGCCGGCGACCCGTGGACGACCTATCAATCAGTCGACCTTACGGCTGGCCCGTCGGGTGCCGTGATAGAGAACGTCACCTTTGTCGACTCGCATCCGTCGAATCTCATCCTTGATTCTTCGTCCGCTTCGCTGACCGCGGTTATCGATGATTGTGAAGGAACGCAGAATCCCGACTGCATCACCGACCCGCTGGCCAGAACGAACACCGGTATCACAACCCATGTTTGGAACGTCGGAACGGTTATCGTCCCTGCGAATGCGACGATGACCGTGAGCATGGAAACCATTTGGATTACACCGTTGGTGGCCAACGGCACCGTGATCAGAAACTGGGTTGCCGTAACCGGAGATGGCATACCGGAGAATCCGGTCAAGGTAAGAGATAGCCACAGCTCGGCCGACAGCACCGTTGGCGTCGATCGTGACGACGACGAGGTCAGGTTGACCGTGCCGCCTGTCTTCCAGCTCCGCAAGACTGTGCTCGATCCGCTCGTGCCCACCGACACCGACTTCGATCATCAGGTGGCTTACGGCAACCCGACCACCTCATCCATTGCTTCGGCCGACATCATTGACGTGTTGCCGGTCAACGGCGATGTGTACAACCCAGCGACCGATTACAACGGTGACTTCTCGCTGGTATCGGTTGGCCTAGCCGATGCACCTGAAGTTACGAATGTCTACGTCACGTCCGCCAGCCTTGTCGGCTCGACGACGCCAGCTTCAGGAACGCCGATTGGCGACCTCGACCCCCAGCATCCCGATCACAGTGGAGCGAATGCGCCGGGTGTGGCTGGCGGCAACTGGGAGTGTCTCTTGGCCGACGTCGGCACGGGTAGCTGCCCGGCCTTGACCGCTGTGACCGGTCTGCGATTCATTCTCGGAGCGATTGGATCCAACACGTTTGGCTCGATCGGGCTTACCTTCAACGGAACCAGCAACCTCGGGGACGACATCTACACCAACCGCGTCGGCGCTCGCGCCGCCGGGCTGGCCTTGCCCGTGTTCTCCGATATGGTTTCCACCGAGATCTTCGCCGCCAGCCTTGGTGACCTCCTCTACAACGACGTCGACGCTGACGGCATCTTTACCCCCGGAACCGATGAGCCCATCTCTGGCGTCACCATCGAACTCTTCGATGCGATCACCGGCTCTTCGCTTGGCACGACGACAACCGACGCTGACGGCCGATGGGTATTCACCGGCCTCGCCGAAGGCTCTTACTATGTCGAAGTACCAGCAACCGAGTTCGCCTCGGGAGGTCCGCTCCATCTTTCAACACTGACACCCGCCGCATCGTCGGGTGATGGCCTGGCAGCCAATGAGGACGCAGATCACGACAGCGTCGGCTTCGTTGGAGGCGCCCTCCAGTCAGAAACCGTCGTCGTGACGATCACCGAGGTGAGCCCCGGTGTTTGGGCCACCAACGCGCCCAACGCCGATGACCCGGTCGATGGCACAACGAACCTCGACCCAGCCGCCCAAGATGCGGCCACCTACTTCACGCTCGATCTGGCTCTCCAGCAGCCAAGCCAGATCGGCGACTACGTTTGGCTTGACGAGAACGCCGATGGCGTTCAGGACGCTGGTGAGTTCGGAATCCCCGGCGTCACTGTCAATCTGCTCAACGCCTCTGGTGTTGTGATCGCGACCGCTGTCACCGATGCCAATGGCTTGTACAGCTTCCCGACGGCCAATGGGCCCGGCACCTACACCGTTGAGATCGACGGCGCCACGTTGCCCACCGGAGCGGTGCAAACCTACGACCTCGACGGCGGCGGCGATTCGACTGCAACGTCCGCTGTTCCCACCGACGGGCTCGATATCTTCGACTTTGGCTACGACCTCGACCCATCGAGCATCAGCGGTACCGTCTTCACCGATCTTCTCAATGACGGGTCGCAGACTGCACTGGACGGCGATGCTCCGCTTGAAGGCATAACGATCACGCTCGAGGGCACCGACATCTTCGGCAACATCGTCTCGGTGACCGCCACTACAGACGCCAACGGCGACTACAGCTTCGACAACCTCTGGCCCGGTGACTACACCGTGACCGAGACCCAGCCGTTGAGTTATGGCGACGGCATCGACACACCGGGAACCGGTGGCACCACCTCAACCTCGATCGACGACATCATCGACGTGACCCTCAGCTGGGGCGAGTCGTCGGTAGACAATGACTTCGCCGAGATCCCGTCATCGCTGGCGGGCACCGTTGAAGTTGATGATGGCACACCGATTGAGGGTGTGACCTTGAACCTGACCGGCACCGACTTAGACGGCAACCCGGTCACCGCAACGACCACCACCGAAGCCGACGGCTCCTATATTTTTGAGTCGCTTCCAGCCGGCACCTACACGGTGTCCGAGGTACAACCCGCGGCCTATGTCGATGGCACCGATGTCGCCGGCTCCGAGGGTGGTACCGCGGTCAATCCTGGTGATGAGATCAACACCATCGCCCTGCCCGTCGGCACCGACGCCACCGACTATGACTTCGTCGAAGTGCTCCCTGCCTCGATCGCTGGCACGGTGACCGATGAGAACGGTGACCCCATTGTCGGGGTGATGCTCACACTCACCGGCACCGACGATCTTGGTGATCCGGTGTCGGTAGTGGTTACCACCGATGCCAATGGTGATTATCTGTTTGATGGCTTGCGTCCTGGTACCTACACGGTGACCGAGACTCAGCCTGTCGGGTTTGGTGAGGGTGGTGAATCGTCGCCTGATCCTGATGCCACGGTCACGTTGAACACGATTGCTGATCTGGTCTTGACCAGTGGTGAGGCCAACATCGATAACGACTTTGTTGAAACGTACTCGTCGCTGTCGGGAACGGTCTTCGTCGACGTAGGCCTCGATGGAGGCGCCCACGATGCTGTTGCTGATCTGCCGATTGCTGGTGTGACGGTGACGCTGTCCGGAACCGACGCCGCTGGCAACACGGTGACGGCAACGGCTGTCACTGATGCTGACGGCAACTACACCTTTACCGACCTTCTGGCTGGTGACTATGTGGTCACCGAAACCCAACCCGCTGGTTACGACGACGGCACCGACGTTGCCGGATCTGCCGGTGGAACGGCCGTCAATCCCGGTGATGAGATCAATGCCATTGCGCTGCCTGCCGGAACCGATGCTGTCGACTACGACTTCGGCGAGATTCCGGTTGGCTCGATCGCCGGAACCGTCACCGATGAGAACGGCGACCCGATTGAAGGCGTGACCATTACGCTGACCGGCGTTGATTCCTTAGGTAACCCTGTTGCTTCGGTAGTGGTGACCACCGATGCTAACGGCGACTACATCTTTGAGAATCTTCCACCCGGAACCTATACGGTGACCGAGACTCAGCCGTCTGGCTTCGGTGAGGGCGCTGTAGCTGTTGGTAGCGAAGGCGGCACTGTGGCCCCCGATGCCGTGACCGGGATTGTGCTCGGTGATGGCACGGTTGCTGTCGACTATGACTTCGTCGAGACCTATGCCTCGCTCGCGGGCACGGTCTACTATGACGCCAACGAGAACGGCGTCCAAGACCTAGGCGAGATCGGCATTCCGATCGTCGATGTGACCCTCACGGGCACCGATGCTGCTGGCAATGCGGTGAACATCACGGTCCAAACCGATACCTCTGGCGGCTATATCTTCACTGGCCTGCTGGCTGGTGATTACACGGTGACCGAAGCCCAGCCTGCGACCTATCTCGATGGCACCGATGTCGCCGGCTCCGAGGGTGGTACGGCGGTAAATCCTGGTGATGAGATCAACACGATCGCCCTGCCCGTCGGTGTCGACGCTGTCGACTACGACTTTGCTGAGGTTCAGGCTGCGTCGATTGCTGGCACGGTGACCGATGAGAATGGTGACCCGATTGAGGGTGTGACGTTGACGCTGACGGGTGTCGATGATCTTGGTGACCCGGTGTCGGTAGTGGTTACCACCGATGCCAATGGTGATTATCTGTTTGATGGCTTGCGTCCTGGTACCTACACGGTGACCGAGACTCAGCCTGTCGGGTTTGGTGAGGGTGGTGAATCGTCGCCTGATCCTGATGCGACGGTCACGTTGAACACGATTGCTGATCTGGTCTTGACCAGTGGTGAGGCCAACATCGATAACGATTTTGTTGAGACCTATTCCAGTCTTGCTGGCACGGTACTCCATGATGCCAATGAAGACGGGGTTGAGGATCTTAGCGACGCTGGTATTGAGGGTGTGACGGTTGAGTTGAACGGAACCGACGCTGCCGGTAACCCGGTGTCGTTGACCACGACGACTGATGCTGATGGCAACTACAGCTTCGATGATCTGTTGGCCGGTGACTATGTGGTCACCGAAATCCAGCCCGCCGACTACCTCGACGGTGTTGACACCGCCGGTTCTGTTGGCGGC
>CAKZXA010000011.1 GCA_937922045.1 uncultured Acidimicrobiales bacterium
CTCTGACCAGGGATTACGGACACCACGAAACAAACTGGAAACAATCGACTCTGACATGAAAGCGCTCAGTGTGCATGCGCCGCTACTTTACGTGACCAGACCGGTAAGGAGAAGCCATCGAAGTCCCTAATCTCAACATCATCCCTGCCGTCGACCCAAACTTCGTATCCTTGCTCGGTCCTCGAATTGGACAATATGAAGGTGATATGACCATCATCACGATGTTCGACCAGTACCTGCCTCAGTTCCTCTGCGACACGACGAGAGAGCGTACCTACATAGAGCGAGGGCGAAACCTCAACCAAGAAGCGATCGACGTAGCCCTTTACGTGGGCGGGTACAGCAGGCGCATGAGCTACAACAAACATTAGAACGGCTCCTCCCCGGATTCGCTCAAAGCAGCTACTTCTGGGCTGATAGGTGTTTCACGGGCATAGTTGCGGTGTCCCGGGACCCACTCTTCGCTCCCGCCGTAAAGAACATCAAGATCTCCGGTGGCAGCGAGATGTGGCTCCAACAACTCCGTTACGAGTTTCACCATCGAAGCTAGCACCCTCTGTCGCTTGAAAGAGGAGCGGACTGCTCGTCGAGTCGCTTCTCCAGCGTCTGGCTGTCGACATGATTCAAACGCCGCGGGGATAGAGACAGTTGTCTTGTAGCAGTCGGCGAGGTCAAACAAAAAGGCATTCGATGCCCCTTGATGGATGAGACCCAGAGCAGGGCTCAGACCGAACGCGGAGCACACTGCAGCCGCTAGGCCGTAGAGAAGAGAGTTTGCTAGGTTCAGGCAACCATTGGCAGTATTTTCGCCTTCATCGACTCGTCGCCTCCAGTTCGGCAAACCAGCCTCGGCGGCCCGCTCCCTATATACCGCCCTCATTCGCTTGCCTTCAAGACCTCGTAGTTGAGCGATTGACAGGTCCTCGGGCAAATCATCGGGGAACCGCTGGCGGTACAGCATCCGCGCTCCCTGCATTCTTGCGTTCTCGTCAGCCCACATCCGGGCTTGGGAGCACGCCCACTTACCACTTGACGTGAGCGGTGTCGCCGACGTGAAGCAGCCATCGCCTGCTGCCGTGGAGGCCATGACGACACATCCCGAGTTCGCCAAAGTCCGCCACGCCCGAGTCGTGATACTCACTCCCGGACCTAGCATCAACACCACTAGTGATCCTCCTGGCACGGGTACTTCATTCCCATCTTCAAGAACGGCGAGCACCCCCGTTCGACCTTGAACCACCTTGCAGCGATCGAGGCTAAGAAACGAGATCCGGCTGTCGATTCGGGGTAATCGAGCTACTGCTACCCGTTGCAGACCGGTCGCAGCCTTCGAGTAGGTCATGGCAATGACCCCGCTACTGGAATAACCGATAGTAACCCGCAGCCGTGAGACTTTCGTCGACCGACGCCTGACCGAACAAGTTCGACGCAGCGATCGCCGTCTAAAACCCGTGCCTGCGCATCAACGGTTGCCGTCGCAATACGTAGCTTCCCGCAACGCAGTGTTCCCGTCGTCAGGTTCAGGATTTCGAGGGAGTCAAATCCATTCTCGAGTTTGGCCGCGATCCATGTCTGCAACTCGGACTCGGCTGTGAGTGGCTTGTCCGCCTTGGTCTTTGAGTCGCGTCTTACCGGGTTGACAGTCAGCCGAAGCTGTACTCGGGTCCCTTCCGCAATTGTCTCCAACAGTGCCGAAGCGTCCTTCACAGAAAGGCGCTGGTCGGGCTCGGGTTTGATACCCGATTGGATCAGGAGCCGTGACCGTCGAGCCACGTGCTCGGTGCGAAAAAGGATCCCTCCCGCACTTCTCGGTTCGTCCGAATCGATCGTCCCAAATAGGCCCATAACGAATCGATGGAGTCGACCGACGTCGGACAGGTCCGCGTCTCGGCCACGCCCCGGTCTTACAAGGTCGCTCATCCATGCCGAGGTTAGGTAAAGGCTGCTATTGTGTCGCTCGTTCACTGTGGGCTTACCCCCTCAATGACCTTGGTGCTGTCGGCTACCCACGCCCGTTGTTCAGTAGAGGTTGCCACCTGCGGGGCTTCGGCTCGGCCGGTGAACCGCTGGCGGGTTTGGTAAAACGCGCCTACCGGCCCCGCTGGCTGATCAGCCCACGTCGCCTCGGTCTGTTCATCGGATTCGGCGACCGGGTACAGCCGATGGACTGGTACCGATATGTTCGCCGCCGCCTGCTTGTCTTTGGCCACAACCGGCAAGTTGGCGAGTACCCAATCGATGTCGGCGCCAAACAAGCCCAACACGAAATCCGGTCCAGGCACACAGCTCTTGCGGCCAAGAAAAACCTGCCAGACCGGTTCCAGGAGAGCAGACCGGACGGGCTGCACCACCTCCCCCGGGCCCTCGATTAGACATACAAATACTGAGTCATGGAGGTATTCCCGGTAGGTGAGGACCGTCTCATTGTGGCGACCGCCTGACATTTTCTCTATGTTCGCGACGAACGCGCGCTCTCTTTGGAAGCGGCGGTCTGGGATCGGGACCGGGTTTATGGACTGATAATCCCATCGCCCTGGCCCGCGCCTATCGACGCGTACCGCCACGCGGCAGTGTTCGAGCGGGTCGCCGGGATGGTTCCTCGCCATGCCAAACGCGCACCGCACGAGGCCAGACAACGCACTATATGTTGGTGCTTCGTAGGTCGGACGATTGATGCCGCGTGAGTGGGCGGGCCACGTCTGCATCGGTGCGGCTAACTTCAACGCCAGGGTCGTCGTTCCGTTCATCGCGATGGCTCCGTTACCCACTCTGTCACATTCTTCACCAGCTGAGGCAACGTTGCCTCGCTAGCTACGGGAACCTGCTCTTGAAACGTTTCGACCAATTTGGAGCGCCCGCCGATCCAAACCTTCTCGAACACCGTGGGAGCGAATTGGGCCATCTCCTCGATGTAGCCGCCAAGAGCCGAGGCGCTGGGTAAAACGTAGCCATCTTCGGCGGCAACCACCGGCCGCTCAAACGCCTCAGCACAGTTCGCTGGCCGGGCCCCTTCGATGATTGCCACGAGACTGGGAAGGCTGTGGTGGGAGGCACTGTTCTGTTTGCCTCTAGGGAGCTCTACTAGCATCGATTCAATTAGGGTTCCGATCTGATCGGTTGATGAAGTGAACCGGTCGCCCAGGTTGGCTTGCAACTGTGCCCGGTCGAGGCAGAAGTGCCGGTAGTAGACGGCGCCTGTGAACATGCTGAGACCGATGTGGCCGGCGCCATGTTCGCGAAGGTCATCAACGGCAGTGAAGTAGTCAACTTCGAGCACATAGGAGTGGGTGCTGAGAGCGTGGGATACTTGCACGGCAGCGTCGGTTGCGCTGGCCGGTGAGGCAGCGAACATGCGGCCGAAAGCTGCGATCTCGACGGAAGGCTGACTGAGAGAGGTTTCTAAGGCCTTGCGGACCTTTTTAGCATCTATCTTGGTGTTCTCGGCGATGACGGGTTTTAGGACTACCGCCATGCTCTCGAGTTCGGCTTGAGCGAACCATGACAAGGTGTTGCCCGACTGGTTGTCCTCTGCGTCCTCGTCAGGAGCGCCTTTTCTCGGCTTCGGGGAATCCTCCACGAGGGTACGGATAGCTTGGTCTATGCACGAGCGAACATTGTCGTCAACAGCGACCCCCGAGTTGCTCATCAACTCGGCGACGATGTCTCCGGCCAGCGCCGAGCGGATCGATTTGGCTTGTGTCCGTTCTTGGAATCCGAGACGGGCTGCTCTTTTCAACGCCTGGGAAGATAGGCGTGCCCGCTCGACACCGCCATAGACAGCCGACTTTGGCGCGCCAGCATCATCACGGTTCGGGTTGGCGAACGCCAGCGATGACAATAGATGAACGTTCAGAAAGTTAGCCATTCTTGCTCGTCTCCAGATCAGTCTTGTTTGGTTGGTTAGTGATGGCGGTGCCGTCGCTCGGTTGGTCTGGTTCGTCCGTCTTGCTCACTGCAATCGGGCGATAGAACTGCTCAAGTACCTGTTGGCGTCGACCGATACGTTTAGCCCGGTTTGGGTGGTCCCAGAACATGTAGAGCCAATACAGGTCAGCCCAGTCGACTCCTACGGGATCGACGATCTGCAATAGGCTCCGGAACGTCGAGTCGGCTATCCGCAGCGGCTGGCGCTGCATTACGAAGAGCCGTTTCGCTACTGCACCGTCTGACGCGCCTTGGTCTGGGTCATTTCGGCGCATGACTTGACCGAACCGTTGACCCGCCAGATCCGCGACTGCGGGAAACGAAGCACACAAAGCAGCGAACCGATAGCAAGCTTGATCAGTGGACTCCCGGCCCGACAGGTAGGCCCCGAGCAAAGGCAACGCGAAGTAGTTGGTTTCGAGACGTTGACCTCGCCGCAACGCAGCTCGGTCAGACCGGTCTGTCCGCAAGGTCAAAACATGTTTCACCAAGGCCGGTCGATCATCGCTTCCCTGTCGGTTCTGCTCTGACTTACTAGTGGTCGTCTCGCTCATTTTCGTCTCCTCTGGGATCGTCGTCCTTTTAGCCAGCGATCGGGTAGGTTCCAAACGTTCCAGCCAGGCGGCGGGCCAATTGACCCCGCTGTTGCCAATACCGGGATGAACCCGACTGGCTCTCTCGAAATGGGGTGGCTAACACGTCAAACACCCTCATCGTCGCGTCGCACCAGTCCTGGTACGCTGTGTCCGAATCGAAGGCCTCTTCGCCATCGCGACTGATGACGGCGACGGCTGTCGCCACTGATCGGGCAGTCTCGTTGAGCAGTCGATCTCGTGCCTGGTCAGCTAAGGAGTCCAGTCCTTTGGCTTTAGGGCCCACAGTGTTTTTGAGGGCTTGAATCAAGTAGATTCGGCCTGAGTCCCGTTCGGCCAACAACGTCGACAACACACGAGCAACAGCCTCAGCGCGCACGGCTACGTCGTCCTCTGCGGCCGCTGATGAAGCTAGCGGACCGAGTTCGTCGGCTGGCACCAGATAGGTGCTAGCCCCAGCGATTAGCCTTCCGCTGGCGTTTCCTCCATGTTCCAACTGGAGGATCTCCAACATGGCCGGCGAGCCCTGCCGACCGAGTACGGTCTCACGTTTGTTGAACACCCCAGCCGAGATGATTTCATGAGCACCAGCGGCCCGGTTCAGATCCTGGCAGAACAGCGGAAGTGAGTTGAAGTTTCCCTTGACTGAGAACCGAGGGTGGTTATCGGACTGCTTTGGGTTGTCCTTGTAAAGAGTATGGGGATCAACTGCCAAGGACCGCTTTTTGAGTCGGTCCGCTGGCGCCTCGTAGCTGCCATCTAGCACGGTTGACCCGCGCAGGAAGTTCTCACCGAAGATTGTCTGACCGGGCTGGCTTTCAGCGATCAGGCATGTCGAGGCAGAAAGGGTCGATGCATAGAGTGGGGGCAAGACTTCCACGTTCAACGTCAAATCGTTGATCTGGAGGAAGGCTGGGTATGCAGCCGCGTCGCCGTCTGGGAAATAGTCGGTTAGTAGGTTGCCGGCAAGGGTCTCTAGCAGACTCCGACCTTTGCGAAAGAAGTGACTCAACGTTGGGAAGTTGGCCCCGGCTGCGCTCAATACACGTTTCGATTGGATCGATGAGTCGGCCGGGTCGGTGCGCCGCGATGAGTTTCCGGTCGGTGTATAGAACCAATTTGTGACCAGGAGTCTGGCCGACTCGTCGATGGACACCCCGGAAGCGGCGCTGAGGTTGACACCCCAGCGTGAACTGGAGTCACCAGGAAGGAACGGGGTGACGGCCAAAGGCCCCATGGGGCTCCTCAGGCTCGAGTCGACCGCCAGGCGCGGGTCTTGAAAGAAAGGGGTTTCTGGGTGAAATAACCAAAGAGCGTGGTCCCAGCGTCCCATGACGGCGTCGACGGCATTGGCGCTTAGCCCCGTTCTGACGGCTCGGCTCGTGGTCTTCTTTGGGTTGCCGCCTTCCTCTTCAATCACCAGATAGGTCATGGAGATGAGGAACCGCAACAGCGAGGCTCTGACGATCGGATTGGCTTCAGCCAGGTCGGTGAGATCATCTGCTTCCTTGAACAAGGTCTCCAACGAGACGAGTTCAGGTTCCATCCGGCCCCGCCGCAGAACAGGAAGCCAACTCTCGCTGACCAGTGAATACTCGGGTCCATCGTTTCGTTGAAAGGCCATCGGTGTCTCTATCGCAATCATGGTTGGTGGAACGTCTTGGATCGTGCGATCAATTTCGCAGCAAACCATAGGCTTCATCCAGGTATAGGCCTTGGCAGGTGTCGAGGTCGAGGAATCGGTCGGCCGCCGAAGAGAATCTGGGAGGTCGGGTGGCCCAGAGATCTTCAAGCGGGCGGAGGCTGGGCTCCGCCGCTGCTAAGGTTCGTCCGCCTAGGTTGACCGTGGCCTCGATGATGGCCCGAGAAGCGGCCGTGGCATCAGAGGGAACTGGTTCACGGTGAAGAGTCCATGGCTGATCGCTGGACACCAAAACGACTGGCTCCGAGACGAAGTCATTCCAACGGGTTGCCCGTTCGTCGGAGGCAATTGCGCCTCTCGTCACATCTGGCAGAAACTCATGGCCGTCCCAATCCCACAATTTCCCGAGGGGCAGAGTACGGTCAGACGCCGTCTTGCGCTGTTGGGCCACCTGGCCAAGTAGTGTTTCGACTGCCTTGTCAGCTAGCGACTGAGAGGTGAACGGCACGAGCGACCGGTCGACCATGTCCTGGAAATCATCCGGCACAGCCATCTCAGCGAGCTCACCGTCGTTGAAGCCCTCGACCCAGGAACGGACGACTACAGCCTCCATGTAAGGCAAACAGGTGACGTCTGTGAACTCGGACGGTCGTAAGATTACGACTTCGGGGTCGCCCAGAGCAAGCCGCCAGCTTCTGCCGTCCGGTTGACGCCAACGACCGTCGACGCAAGTGGCATGACGCCACAACCGCCCGGTGCGCTGAATTATGTCGGCTGTTGGGGCGAAGGCCGTAACCAGGAAATCGAAATCGATGTCAAGCGAATGCTCAAGGACCTGGGTACCGATCACGACCATACCAGTAGCCTCCGAACCCTTACCCACCGCAGCCAGCACCTCAGCCTCTCGCTTTGCTCGCAACGCCGTAGGCATACGAGCGTGAAGAGTGAGCGGACTCAGACTTTCGAGCCGACGGGATATGTCGACACAGGCATCGACAGTGTTCAAGACCACACCGATCATCGCTTCTGGATAACGGTCGCGCAGCGCCCGAACCTCAGCCTCCGCCACCTCAGCGATGTCAGCGTCGTAGCGCTCGTAGCGCAGACAGACACGGCGGTCGTCAGACGAGGCCAGACCAACAGACCGCGCAGGTTTCCCTTCGAGAACTTCGACTGTCCCCGGATACTTGATTTCGAGTTCATCGTTCAAGAGCAGCGACTCGTCTCGATGCCAACCTTGAAGATAGGCATCGCAGAATCGGCGGGCTGACACCGATGCCACAGTGGCCGACAACATGGTGACCGGAGCACGGTGCATTCCGAGCCAACGCAACAACGCCTCCAAAAGGCCCTGTTGGTACGGATCGTATGTATGGACCTCGTCGAACACCACATGCGTGTTGGCAATTGCGGCTAAGCGAATCGTCGAGTACCGAGCGCGCAACACTGAGGCTAGAGCTTGGTCAACTGTGCCAACACCGACAGGTGCTAGCAAGCCACGGTGCCGACCGCGGAGCCACCTATGAGCCTGAAGCCCAGTTTCTACATCATGGCCTCCGTGGATGAAGTCGCCAGCGCCGGAAACACCGGTGTAGAAATCATTGACTCCAGCCCGGCCGTGCAGCAATGCTGCCCCCGTCGGACCCGACCCATCAAAGAACGTCTTTACTCTGGCGAACATGGCATCGGCCGTCGCCATAGTTGGGGTGGCGAAGTACAGCGAATTACCGCCCAACTTCCGATGCCGTTCCAGAGCCGCTTCGGTCTTACCCGTACCCATTGGAACGGCGACAAGAGCCAGGTCCGGCACCTCTCCCATCTCTTGAAGGCCGATGTGCTCTTGAAGAGGTCGGTCAGCAGGAAATCCAAAGACATCCTCGAAGGAGCCAGGAACCCCTGGGTACGAACCGATCAGCGCCACGAGACGCTCGGCGAAGTAGCCAACCCGAGCGGAGACAAAAGCCTCGCCGCCATCAACGCGAGAGAGCAGACCCTGCAACTCATAGCCAGTCCTGATAGCCTCATCGTCTGAGGCGACCCAGTCAGCTACGGAGACCCAACCAGCTAGCGTCGGGCCGAATCCGGCGAGCCCATCTTCATTTCCAATTGCCAGGTCCGCCAGATCGACACCGAGCGACCGTCCAACGAACTCGACTACCGAACGCTGATGAACGCCCCACTCACTGCGTTCGACAGCCGCCACGGCTCCTCTCACCGCAGGCAACATCCGGTCCCAATCCTCCCAGTCAGCAAACAGCCCGTGGTGGCCTTCGACCAGACGCGCTGTCCATTCATCACCACCGATCGACTCAATGATCCGTGCCGACTCGGACTGATGAGAGAGGTAGGAGCGAACATCAGGCCCCATCCGCCGCAAGCTTGAAACCTCGGAGTTCGCGAGGGGGCCGGGATGCTCAAGGGCTCGCGCCCAATCTGGACGTCGCCGATCCAGAAGACGAAATTGAAAGAACGGACTGACCTTGCCACAGTCATGAAGCCCAGCCAGCATACGAAGTTTTGAGCGGGCCTCAGCTCCATAGACGAGCTCGATTGACCTTTGGAGGTTCGGCTCGAAGTAATGATCCCACAGCAGCCCCATGACAGCAGATGTGTCAAGCAAGTGGCCTCGAAGGTCATAAAATTTGGTGCTGGTTCCATCAACGACGGTCTTGCCCCAAACAAACAATTGCGTCAACTCCAACTTCGGATCCAACCATCACTCGTGGCGAAACTTACAGAAGGTCGCAACCCTTGCACTTCGGTT
This sequence comes from uncultured Acidimicrobiales bacterium, assembly GCA_937922045.1. GTDB lineage: Bacteria > Actinomycetota > Acidimicrobiia > Acidimicrobiales > SZUA-35 > JAHELU01. The sequence continues at coordinate 8,924 of CAKZXA010000011.1, forward strand.
TTATTTGATCCCGTTTGCGAGCTATTGACCTGCGACTAACCATATGCCAGCTCCTCAAAGCAGAAGGGGATGGGATCGAATGAAGTCGTCGTCGATATCGGTGGGTCGCCCTACGAGGGCGAGCGCCGAACGCACCAGACGCCTACTCACCATGTACCCATAACTCCAGGCGACCGAGCGGTATCAGGCGGTACGAGCCGGACGGAGCGGTACGGCCGATCGGCTTGATTCAGCCGCTTACAAAGCGGCTTTCAGCTGTGCCCCTGGCATGAATCGAACATGCGACGCACGGTTTAGGAAACCGACGCTCTATCCACTGAGCTACAGGGGCTGGACCGTTCGAGTGTAGCTTTCACGCTTCAGCGCTACTCGCTTGAACCGTCTCCGACACCTTCGTCTTCGCGGCCGTTCTCGTCATCGCTCTCGCCGTCGTCTCGCGGTCGGTGACGGGTACCAACACCAGCGGTGATGAACACGGCGGTGGCGGCCTCGTCAACGTCGGCGGTGTGCCAAACCCCGGGCGAGTTGATGGCGTAGTCACCGGAGCACAACACGGTTTCAACCACCTCGTCGTCGATCTCCTGCAACAACACGATCTCGCCGTCGGTGCACAACATGACCTCGTGGCCGTTGGGGTGCATCTCCCACACCGTCCACGGCTCCTCGAACGTAACCATCGACACCAGTCGGCCGTCGATTCCGTCCTCAGCGTTGCGCTCGGTGTAATCGAGGTACCACGAGAGATCCGTGATCGTCGGCTGCGGCACAGCGGTCGCGCCGAGGCCGAGATGAATCGGGTGTTCACCCAGATTCACAGCAACCACCTCTAGCAGTTAACGCTTGACGAGGTGGCGTGACCAACGGTCTGGGCTGGCCAGGCGATGGGAAAGTCGGGATGATCGAAGGGCGCATCATCAGCCAATTCGTCGGCCAAGCCCGGAAACTCAGGCGATGTGGTCCACGGCCTCACCACGTGACGAGCATCCTCAGACAAGTACCGCAGCGAAACGGCTCGCCGTCGATGCTCAAAAGGAAAACCTGGGGCCGAATGAACGGTAAGGAAACTAAAGAACACGGCATCGCCGGGCGACAACGCCCACTGGCGAATGTCGAAGGCCGACCGATCGGCATCGATGTCGGGAATCTCGGTCAGCGAACCTTCCGGGAACCATTGGGCCTGCTCATCGAGGAACGACCTCGGCATACGCCACGGACCCAGATGCGAACCGGCCCAGAATTCAGGCGATCCACCACGGGGAATCTCGTCGAGCGGAATCCAGACACTAATACCTCGTCCATTGACGTTGTAGTAGGGCTGATCCTGATGCCAGGGTGTCGGCTGGGTGGTACCAGCTTCCTTAATCAGGATGTGATCGTGGTAGAACCGGGCCGTCGTTGCATCCATAAGCTCAGCAGCCTTTTCGGCCACCTGAGAGCGAAGCGCAACCTGTTCGAGCCCTGAAACATCCTGCCAACGCACAAAGTCTTCAAAGAACGAGCCAGGGTCGCCATCAGTGCTGACGATCTTGGAACGGTCGCTAGGTGCCGCTACTACCTCATCTACAGCGGTTTGCAGCGTTTCGAGTTCTAACGCGCTCAAAAGGCCACGCACGACGACGACGCCATCGCGGGCAAAAGCTTCAACTGCGGCGTCGTCTACCATGAACTATTTCTACCTCGCAGCCGCGAGGCGTGGCGACTACTGAACGGATTGTCAACGAGTTCGCAACGAACCCGATACGAAGAACGCACGAACGACGCACAATCGCCAGGCGCAGTAGGCCGATCGACTCAAGACTCGCCAGCCCACATCATACATCATAAGAACGGCACAAGAAGTGGTTCAAATTCCACACTCCCGACGCAACACACAGATCACGTGACGCTCCTCACCCTCGCCGATCTGGAAAACCGCTCGACCGATGTCGAAGCTGCGGTCGACGCAACAGGCGGCATCGACCGCTGGTGCAGCGGGCTCGACTGGGTCCTCCCCGTCGCAGCGGGATTCGCGCCCGACGTTACGCCGCTCGTGCTAGCGGCCGAGGGCGGCTTCGCCCTTTGCGCCAGCTACCTCAGCGCTGGCGACAACAAGGTCATCGCCGGACTCGAACCACTCTGGGGATTCTCCTTCCCAATCATTGGACCAAACCCCACCGGCGTCGCCCGCAGTTTCGTGGCCCACATAGCCGAACGAGACGACTGGGACTTTGTCGTGCTCCCCGGCGCTCCCGGCCCCAACCATCCGCTCACAATCACGGTCGCCACCGAAATGGCCCGGTTGGGCACAGTCCATCTACAGGAAGGCATTACCCGCCAAATAGCCGACATCGGCGACGGCTACGACGCCTGGTTCAGCCGGCGCAGCCCCAAGTTTCGACGCAACCTTCGACGCACGGTGCGAGCCGCAGACGAAGCCGACCTCACACTCTCTCTCGAAGACGCGGCCCAAGACGACGCCCTGTTCGAACGCATCCTCGCCATCGATCACCGAAGTTGGAAAGGGCAGGACGGCTCGGGCATCACCTCCACCGAAATGTCGACGATGTACGCCACCATGATCGACCGCCTCCATTCCCGGTCGCGCCTCCACGCCCACATCGCACGACGACAACACGGCGACGACTGGATCGACGTTGGCTACATCCTGGGCGGACTGCGCAATCGGCAATACCGAGGCCTCCAACTGTCCTATGTGTCAGACATCCCTGAGGTGGCCAACGCCTCGATCGGCAACCTACTCCAACATCACCAACTCAAGCTCTTGTCGGAGGGCAATCTTGCCGATCGTTACGACATGGGAATGGATTTCGACTACAAACGCCGATGGGCCGACCGCGCCGAGACCTCATCCACTATTGTGATGACCAGACACACCTAATCAGGCCCACCGACCAGCGACCCATCGGCACCTCATGAACATCAACGGACTCGTCTTCACCTTGCTAATCGGCGGCATCTTGCTCGCCATCATCTCCGTACTCATCGACCGGGTGAACTTCCCCCAACGACCTTTCCGACCCAAGCAGCTCCACCCCTCGTCGCACGGCCCCGACCGAGACCGAACCGGCGCCCACGTACGCGACGTCTACGTCGACGGCACCGAGACCGACGCCACCTGAGCACGCCCCATGCTCGATCGCATCAAGCGCGTCGCCAAGAGGTTCAAAACCCACAACATGATGGTGGCATCGGCTGGGGTGGCTTTCTACGGCCTCCTCGCCCTCGCCCCCACCATGCTCGCCATGGTCTCGGTCTACGGCCTCGTCACCTGCGACCCCCAACAGATCACCGACCAGGTCGAGCAGCTCGCCCCCAACCTGGGCGAAGAGGGCAAAGGCCTGCTCATCAACATGCTGAAGGACTCAGCCGGGGCCGAAGAGAGCGGCTGTGACCTCGTGTCCGGCAACAGCCTCACCTCAGCGGCTCGAGAGATCGCCGTGCTCGGAGTCAGCGTGCTCGTCGCCCTCTGGTCGGCTTCAGGAGCGGTAGCGAAACTGCTCCAAACGATCAGCGTGGCCTATCAAGCGCAAGACGATAGAGCCGGCTGGAAGGTCCGCCTCTTGTCCTACGGGTTCACTGCCTTCTTGATCGTCGGTTTCGTGATCTTGTTGGCCGTACTCGCTGTCTTGCCAAACGTGCTCGACCGTCTACCGGTTTCAGACACGATCAAGACGATCATCGGCATCGGCCAGTTCCCCCTGCTCGCCGTCCTGTTCGCCGGTGCCCTGACCATCCTCTACCGCTACGGCCCAGACCGATCGCCCCACACTCCATGGTGGAACCCGGGCGCCATCGTCGGCACCGGCCTCTTCCTCTTCTTCGCCGTCGGTCTTTCGTTCTACTCCTCGGCGGCCGGCGCTATGCCAGCTTCCTACGGCGTGATCGGCAGCGTGGCCGCTCTGATGATCTTTCTCCAATTGACCACCATCGCCGTACTGGTCGGCGCCGAGGTCAACGCCGATATCGAAGGCGATGCACCGGCGTCTACGTTGACGGCAGCTCAGGCGACACGATCCTCGGAACCGGCCGAGCCGGTCAGCTTCGGAAAAGCCATGACCGCTTTAGCTGCGCTGCTGCTCTTCGGCCGCGGCCGAAGCTAGACCAAACCTCCACCGCCGCTAGCCGTCGTCGCCGCTAGGCAAGAGACCGAGTCCCTCTTCCGAGGTTTCGAGTCCGTCGCCGGTCGTTGTTGGCTCGGAAGGTTCATTGGCCTGCTCGGATGGCACCCGAACCGGATCATCGTTCTCACGCAGCGGGGCGTCAGCCTCGTCGGCCACAACGTCGATCGTTATCTCCTCGCGAATCTCTGAACATTCCAGAATCACTGCACAGATCGCTCGAACATCCGGAGCCTGCCGAACATCGCCGGGGTCGATGCCGAACGGGCGGAAACTGAGCGAAGCTACGCCCATCACCTTGCCGTCACCGTTCAGGAGAGGTCCACCGTCGAACAGGCTGCCGAGCGGCACGGTGTGCTGCAGACCAGACAAGGAGTTGTCCAACAGCACGCCGGGCGAGGCGGTGGCGCCCTGCCCACCGACACCGCTGAGCGCAAAGATCCGGGAGCCGACCGTGTCGACCTGATCGCGATCTCCAGCGAACTCGAGGGTCGGGATCTCTACGTCTACGACTACAACGGCCAAATCGCGCTCCTCGTCCCATGACCAGAGCTGGGCTGGGACCCGTCGATTTCCCTTAATCAAATCCAGCGCAGGGCTGGGAGCAACCGTGGAAGATTCGACGAGGGCGTAGCTGGTCACCAGGGCGGTACCGCCGTCGTGGCCGACCACGGCGAAGGCGGATCCGTTGACAATGGCGCCACTGTGGTTCCGGGTTTCCAGCATCCACACCGACTCCCCCACCACCTGGGGCAAGTTGATCACGCCTTCGGCATCGGCCACATAGTCGTGCAAGGTACGCAACTCGTGACGAACCTCTTCGATCGACTCGACACGGATCTGATCGATCGCTCCCGACGCGTCGGTGTACTGCTGATCGAACCCCTCAACGAACCGTGCGACCGCCCTCTCGTTCTCCGCCAGCCTGTCGTCGTAGTAGGCGTAGAAGGCGGCCCCGCTAAAGGCTGCACCTACCCCCATCGAGAGCAACATGAAGCAGATGCCGATCACGCTTCGGGGCAGAATCCGATGCCTGATCTTGGCTCGACCGGGGCTGAGTGGGACAAAGCCACGTTGGCGCCATTCACGCATTCGGAGGCCATAGCCAAGCCGGTTGGCTGGAGCGACGAAGGGTGCGACACCACCAACCTTCGCACGGCCGGTGAGTCGTCGCACAGCGCCGACCGGCTTGTCGGGCCGGGACCCGTCACCGATCGTGGCCTTGCGTCGCAGAGCGTCTCCTGTGGTCAGCAAGGCGGAGCGAACGGTTGCCTCCAGCGCCGTTGACGCCAAGATCAGATCCTCAGCCGAAGGGGGCGGCGGGTCCTCTTGCTCTGGTTCGATCTCGATCACCGGTGCATCGTCGAGCATGATGGTGTCATCGTCGGCTGAACGAAGAGCCTCACCGGTGATCTCTGCATCGCGGCTGATCTGAGGCTTGCGCGACCGCTTCGTCGCCTTCGAGGTGGACGTTGATCTGTTTTTCTTGGTTGTGGTGCTCATGTCTGCTGCCTTATGGCTTGGCTGTTGCGTTGGTGGTTGATTGCTTTTCGGGCTTCGTGGATGTGGCCGTTTGAGCCGGCTGGGTTGTCGATGGGGTCGAAGACGAGCCAGACCCGCCGGTGGTCGTCGACTGGCCATCGGCCGGCTGGATGACCGTTGGAGAGGTCGTCGGCGGCGTGGTCGTCGGCGGCGGTATCGTCGTGGGCCGCTCAGGCTTAGGGAGTACGAGCTCGCTGGCCTCGGATCGAGAGCACGTGTAGCCACCACACCCCTCCTGGATGACCGATGGCTGACGGGGCTGACCGAGCACAGTCTGTTCCCGGACACGGAACGAGATCACCTCTTGGGCACTTTCAGCGATCGGCACGATCTCCTCCGGCACCGGGAAGTAGGCCACGTCGAGATCTTCGTGGGCGGTGGCCATGAAATCGGAGAACGCCACCGCCGGGTGCGAACCTCCGGTCACCCGGCGCACCCCGTTGACCTGGTTGAGAGAATCGAGCCGGTCGGCGTGACCCATCCAAACCGCGGTCGAGAGTTGAGGCGTGTAGCCGACGAACCAGGCGGCCCTGTAGGCCTGAGCGGTACCGGTCTTGCCGGCAACCGGTCGACCGATCTGGGCCGCCTTGCCGGTTCCGTCGTTGACCACGCCGACCAAGACATCGGTTACGTTGTCGGCCACCGCTGTGTCGAGCACCCGCTCACCGGCCGGCGCTCGATTGTCGATCAAGACATTGCCCTCGGCGTCGAGCACCCGCAAGATGCCGGTCGCTGGCGCCTTCATGCCTCGGTTGGCGAACACCGAATAGGCGGCCGCCATCTCCAACGGCGACGATTCGGCCGTGCCCAGAGAGAAGCTCGCTCCGTAGTACCGATCGGGATCGATCCGGTCCATGCCCAGCTTGCGAGCCAGGTCGACGGTGTCGGAGATCGTGACGTCCATGAGCAGCTGGGCGTACACCGTGTTGACCGAGGCTCGCGTCGCAGCCCGGAGCGTGATGTTTCCGTAGCCTCGGTGGTCGTAGTTTGAAATGGCGCATTCGCCGCCGACACAACCCGGCACAAGCCAGCGGGCCGGCGCCGGATAGGTAACCCCTGGCCCCAGCCCCATGTTGAAGGCAGCGGCGAGCACCACGGGCTTGAAGGAGCTTCCTGGCTGGAACCCGGTCGAGCCGCCGGTAGCCAGGTTGACCTGGCTGTGGCTGTAGTCACGCCCGGCGACCATGGCCACGATGTGCCCCGTCGACGGTTCGATCGAGGCAAGCGCCATCTCGATGGGGAACTCGGTATTCTCTAGTCGTTTTGCAACAGCCTCTTCAGCTGCGGCCTGCAGCTTGGGATTGATCGTGGTCTCGATGGTGAGGCCGCCCTGATAGACGAGGTCGGGACCGAGCTCTTCCAGAAGGGTCTGTTCCACAAAGTCGACGAAGTGAGGGAAGGCGGTCGCTCCCTTCTTAGCCCGCGGTATGAGAGCGGTGACCGGACCGTTCGGCAGGTCACCATCGTCTACCGACCACAACCGTCGTACCACATTGCGTTCATAATCCTGGCGACTGATGTAGTCCTGGTCGAGCATGGCCTGAAGCACGAGCCGACGCCGCTCCTCGGCCGCGTCACGATCCTGATAGGGCGACAACCGAGTCGGCGCTTTCAGCAGTCCAGCCAGCGTGGCCGCTTCCGAAAGGTCGAGCTGGGCCACCTTCTTGTCGAAGTAGATCTCGGCGGCCGCACCGATGCCGTAGGCGCCTGAGCCGTAGTAGTTGGAAGTGAGATAGCCGAAGAGAATGTCTTCCTTGCTCATCTGCTTCTCCAGCTCGGTGGCAAGCAATGCTTCCTCCACCTTGCGTTCGAGCGTCTGCTCACTCGTGAGATAGACGTTCTTCACATACTGCTGGGTCAGGGTTGAGCCACCCTGGGCAATGCCACCAACCTCGATATTGGTTCTTGCCGCTCGGGCGATTCCTTCGAGGTCGACGCCATCATGAAGCCAGAAGCGACGATCCTCGATGGCCACGACTGCGTCTTTAAGCAGTTGAGGAACCTCGTCCTTGTCTACTTCGACGGTGCGGTCGAAGCCGCGGAACAGGCCGATCTGACGGCCATCGCCGTCATACACCTTCGACGGCACTGCGGTGATCTGTGGGCGCTCATCGGGCAGGTCGCCAACCGGCAGAGGCACCTTCAAGAGGGTTGCCACCGCCACGCTACCGGCCACCGGCGGCACGACGATCAGTGAGAGAACGAGGGCTGCTACCACCTTGACCATCAGCGTCAGGCGGCCGTAGAACGGTTCGGGTTGGAGGTGAAAGGCGTCGTCAGTCATCGATTATCCTCCCGACCGGGTGGTCGTGGTTTGGGATTTCGGTGTTGGCTTCGTGTTCACCGGCGGCCGGGTCGTCGATGGGCTCGATGCTTTCGTTGAATTCGGCGGCTGCGAGTCGTCAGACCGAGGCGGAACGGTGAGAGGCACCGTGCTCGGTGCCCGAATGCAGGCGGGCAAGGCGTAGCTACGTTGGCGACCGTTGAAGATTGCGACCATCGAAGCGACCCCAGGCGTATGGCATCGCAGGTTGAAGATGACAGCGCCATTGCTGTTGGTGCGCTGGACCGATGAGGTCTCGAAGCTATAAACACCGTCGATGCTGACGGAGAAGTCCAATCCAGAAACGGGACCGGTGACGATGATGCCGTTCTCATCGACCGCTTCGCTGGTCACGGTAAACCCAACCGAGCCACTCATGTCTTCATAGAACGAACCGGCGTCATGAAACTGAACCGACAGGGTGCTGTCAACGCCCACCAGGTTGAAGTTGACGACCTCGTTCGCCTCGGCATTGAGAAAGGTGATCTCCGGTGGACCCGACGTGAATCGACCAGGCACCCACGCGCGGATACGGTAGCGCCCGCCCAGAAGCCCGGTGGCAGACCAGCTACCGTCTGCGTCGATCGGCACCTCCCGGATGCCAACACCTTCGGAGGTGAAGCGTTCGAGCCGAACGATGCCGCCTGCGGCACTGCTGGTAGCGGCGGTTGGCGATGCCGGATCGGTGCCGGGAGTTGCCGCGGAGCCAGCCCCGGTCGACGACGTCTTCGGCGGTTGCGTGCCGGAGGTTTGAGTGCTCGACGGTTGTGTAGCCGGTGGCTGTATACCTGGAGACTGTATACCTGGAGACTGTGTACCTGAAGACTGTGTACCGGAAGACTGGGTGCTCGGTGGCTTCGTTCCTGGCGGCAAGGTAATGAGAGGAATGGCCGAAGGAGGTGTGGTCGACGTCGTCGCGCCGGACGTACGGTTGCGCCCATTGCGGTTCGACAGCCCCGACGAAGACGACTCGTGAGGTGATGGGTCCGGCTCCTGGACGATCGGGGCCTTTACGTGACCGGAAAGACTGGCCCGACCACCGAACATCGCCACTTCAGCCTCGTCACCACCCTCGTCGGTAAAGAGTAGGGCTATGGGCCGACGGCGTGTGTCAGGCGCAGCCTGGACCACAAACGGCGACGGTTCAATCTTGGTCTTAGCGATGGTCAGGTCGAGCCCGCTCAGTCGAATCTCTGTCTGCTGTTCAGGAGCGCTTTCCGTATACGCGTCGATTACGTCGGCGCGGCGATCCCATCCCGACCACAAACCGAACAGCACCAGCCCGAACAAGGCGAACTTGACGAATCTCACCCTTGCTTGTTCGGCCAAAACGACAAAGAGCTGAGCCTTTCGGCCCAGCTCTTTGAGTCGTTCGGATTAGGTGGCCGGTTTCGAACCGGCCTTTCTCAGTGTTCGGTGAGTCCTACTCAGGGACGTCGATGAAGATGCACTCGCCGGGGCATTCCTCGGCCGACTCGATCACACGATCGAGGCCACCTTCAGGGATGCGAGCCATACCTTCAGCACCCGCGGGATTCGCGACGCCGTCGAACAGCTTCTCAGCGCCGAAGTTGTCGGACGCTTCCTTCACGTAATACAGGCCGTCGTCGAGTCCGAAGAATACATCGGGAGCGATCTCGGCGCAGAGGCCGTCGCCAGTGCACAGATCCTGATCGATCCAGACCTTCAAGTCTGACATAGTGGGAACTCCTTGACTGAAACAGTGAGGTTTTTCAGTTCACCGGCGCATCCACACGATTGTCGTTTGGGCCCGCTGGTAACCGTCCATACTCTATCGGTGCTTGCCCCCTTTCAGTTAGTCGAGAGACAGGGATCACCTCCAGCACTCGGGTCCAGCCGGTCAGCTGGTCAGGTCTCTCGCATGCTGCCTACGCTACGACGATGACGCCAGGCACCCAGAGTGGCACGGACAGCGACGGACCCGGAGACGACGGTTTTCGGGCCGGGGCTCTGAGCGGAATACGAGTGCTCGACCTGACCTCGGTCGTGATGGGACCCTACGCAACCCAGATTCTCGGCGACATGGGCGCCGACGTGATCGTGGTCGAAGATCGTTCCGGCGACACCAATAGAGCCATGGGATCTGGCCCCACACCCGGGCTCTCCGGAGTCTCCCTCAACCTGATGCGCAACAAACGCAGCATCGGGCTCGACCTCAAACATCCCGATGGGCGCCAGGCATTTCTACGGATAGCGGCCACGGCCGACGTGGTCGTCACCAATTTGCGCCCCGGACCGTTGGGCCGTCTCGGCCTCGCCTACGACGACATTCGAGGCGTGCGAGACGACGTGGTCTTCTGCCAGGCCCACGGCTACCCATCCGACACCGATCAGGCCGATGCCCCCGCATACGACGACATCATCCAGGCGGCCAGCGGTGTCGCCGACCTCTTTGTCAAGCAGGGCCATCAACCATCACTGCTCCCCACCATCGCCGCCGACAAGGTCGCCGGACTCACCATCGTCTCGGCCATCTTGGCCGCTCTCTATCACCGATCGACAACGGGTGAAGGCCAACGGATCGAGGTGCCGATGATCGACGTGATGCGGTCGTTCGTGCTCGTGGAGCACGGCTCCGGCGCAATACCGGAACCGCCAACCGGGTCAGCTGGCTATCCCCGCATCCTGACACCGAATCGACGTCCTCAGAAGACGACCGACGGCTGGATCAACGTGCTGCCCTACACGATGAAGCACTACCGCAGCCTTTTCGAGGCTGCTGGCCAGGGCGACTTGCTCGATGATCCCCGGATGGCCACCCGCGAGTCGCGCATCGCCAATAGCGACAGCCTCTACGCCGATGTCGCCTCCATCCTGTCTCAACGATCCACCGCCGACTGGATGACGTTCTGCCAGGCGGAGGGGATTCCGGCCACCGAGGCCGTCACCATCCAGGAGATGGTCGATGAGCTACCGATGAGCGAGCACCCAACCGCCGGTCCGTATCGCCAGATCCCTCCCCCCACACGGTTCTCGGTGACACCGACGTCTATCCGGAGGCATGCACCTGCAGCCGGCCAGGACGGCGGCGAGGTTCTCGCCGACGCCGGCTACGACACCGACCAGATCAGCGACCTCATCGAGGCGGACGTTATGTTCAGAAGCGGTTAACCCACCCCTCATCCCTGAAAGAATTCCGCCGTCGGGTGCTACGTTTTAACTGTGACAAACGCCCCTCGAACTCCACCACCGCCTCGAGGCGCATCGAATCGCCGCGACCTAGATGTGTTTCCGGTCGAATACTCACGCACCCGACGATTCACCGTCGGCGCAGCCCGCAATGTCAGCATCATCGACGCCGGACGTCGCCTGCTCTTCCTCCGATCGCGGAGCCCCGACGAGCCAACCCTGTGCCTTTGGGTCGCCGACGTCGGCCAGGACGGCGTTGGACAGCAAGCTGGCGAGGAACAGATCCTCGTCGACCCGGCGCAGCTCGGCGGCCCCGACGACTCGGCGTTGCCCGCAGCCGAACGGGCACGACGGGAACGGGCAAGAGAGACCGGCTCCGGCATCGTCTCCTACTCGCTTGACCAGGCTCTGACCAAGGCGTGCTTCGCTCTGGCCGGCTCGCTCTTTCTCGTCGACCTCGCGTCAGGAGAGGTAACCACACCTCCGAATGCCGGTGGTGTATTCGACCCGCGGCTCAGCCCGGACGGCCACAAGATCGCCTATGCCTCGGGCAATGATCTGCGGATGGTCGATCTCAGCTCACTCACCGATCAGCCGGTGATGCAAAGTGGCAACGATGCCATCAGCTACGGCCGCGCCGATTTCATCGCCGCCGAGGAGATGGGTCGGTCCCGCGGCTTCTGGTGGAGCCCCGATGCCTCCATGCTTCTGGTCACTCGGGTTGACGAAAACCCTGTCGAGCAATGGTGGATCGGTGATCCAGCCCACCCTGAACGCCAGCCAAACGCTGTGCGCTATCCGGCCGCTGGCACGATCAATGCGGTCGTCGATCTCTACCTCGTCAAGCTCGATGACCTCAGCACCAACCAGGGCCCAACCAAGATCCATTGGGACGACGCTTCGACGTATGAATATCTCGCCAACGTGATATGGCCTTCCGGCAAGCAGCCCCATCTGATCCGCCAGACACGCGATCAGCGGGAGGTCTCGATCGCCGAGCTCCATCTCGACAACGAGGCCGCTCCCTCCCTCGTCAACCGGCATCGGATCTACGACGACGTGTGGGTCGAGCTCATCGCCTCGTCACCTACGGTTTGTGACGCTGGCTTGCTCACCATCGAAGACATTCCCGGGCGAGACCGGCCCGGCATCGGGCCAGGCCCGGGACGGCGAGCCCTGGTCCTCGACGGCACACCGGTCACCGGCGACGAACTGAGGGTGCGATCCATCGAGGCGGTGGTCGACGACCTCGCCATCGTGGCCGCCTGGACGGTGCCGTCCGAGATTCACCTCTTCGCCGTGCCGCTTGGCTCTTCCGACGCACTCCGCGGTGTGCGGCCCCCCGTTCGCCTCACCGATCAGCCCGGGGTGCACGGCATAGCCGACTGGATGCGCCCGCCGTCCGAAGCATCGAGTAAGCCGTCGGCCAGCACAGCTCCACCCGATACTTCTACCACGAGTTCACCCGCTGAGGCTCTCTTCGTGGTGTCGAGCTCGCGTCCCGATCTCGACCACACCGCCCTCAACCTCCATCGCCTCGTCGACCTGATCGGTGAAACCCACCTCGGGCCCTCGGTGGCCGAGATCAAGGACACCTCACAGCGACCGAGTTTGCAAGCCTTTCCACTCTTTCATCCGCTCGGCGCCGATCGGCTCGAGTCGGCCATCTTCTTTCCTGCCGATCACGACGGTGAAACCCCGCTGCCCGTGCTCCTCGACCCCTACGGCGGCCCTCACGCCCAACGGGTACTGAAGACCTACCGACCCCATCTGGTTTCCCAGTGGTTCGCCGACCATGGCTTTGTGGTAATCGTGACCGACGGCAGAGGCACACCCGGGCGAGGTCCGCGCTGGGAACGCCAGGTGTGGGGCGACCTGGCTGAACCCGTGTTGGAAGACCAGCTGGCCGCCCTCGACGCGGCAGCCAGCGAATTCGATCTGCTCGACCTCAGCCGGGTCGGTATCCGAGGCTGGTCGTTCGGAGGCTACCTTGCCGCCCTCGCCGTGCTCCGACGACCAGATCGCTTCCATGCCGCCATCGCCGGCGCGCCCGTGACAGACTGGCGCCTCTACGACACCCACTACACCGAGCGCTATCTCGGCCATCCCGACAGCCATCCCCTGCACTATCAGCGCACAGATCTCATGGCTGATGCCGCCAACCTGAAGAGACCCCTGATGTTGATCCACGGTTTAGCCGATGACAACGTGGTCGCCGCCCACACCCTGCGCTTCAGCACGGCGCTGCTCGCCGCTGGCCGCCCTCACCGTGTGCTCCCACTGTCGGGGGTCACCCACATGACGCCGCAGGAAACGGTGGCCGAAAACCTTTTGCGCATCCAGCTCTCCTTCCTCCAAGAGATGCTCTACGGCCAGCCGATGATGGCCTCCTCGGAGGAGCCAGCCGCCCCGGTGGTCACGTCGGAACCGGCGGGTCAGCTGATGGGGTACCAAACCGAGCGGCCAGCGACGGGCGATGCCTCACCGTGAGCGATGATCTAGCCGCCCTCACCCCAGACCTCGCCTCGTTGGGCTGGACCGACGAACACGAACGCTGGGCAGAACAAGAGGGCCCGTCGCTGATCCGCGGTCGCGTCGCTCGGGTGAGCCGCGGTTACAGCCTGGTGTTTACGGGCGGCGAGGCCGTGCTCGCTGCGACGGCCTCCATTCGCTCCCAGCACGACCTTGCGCCCGCCACCGGTGATTTCGTGCTCCTACGCGATGAGGACGAGGAAGGCCAGGAGGAAGACGGTCCTGTGGTCGCCGCCATCGCTGAGCGAACCACAGCCCTGGCTCGCCGGGCTCCCGGCCGAGTCCCCGAGCCACAGGTTCTGGTGGCCAACATCGATGATGTCTTCGTCATGCACGGCCTCGATCGAGAGCTTAATCTACGGCGGCTCGAACGACAGCTTGTCGTCTCATGGGAGAGCGGCGCCCAACCGGTGATCGTCTTGACCAAGCCCGACACGATCGACAACGTGGCCGAGGTGGTGGCCGAAGTCGAGACGATAGCGGTCGGTGTTGATGTGCTCGCCGTTTCACCCATCGACGGGACGGGGCTCGACGAGATCGCTCGCCGGGTGGCACCAGGGCGCACGGTAGCCATGATGGGCCTCAGCGGCATCGGCAAGTCGACGCTGGTGAACGCCTTGACCAACGGTGTCGTGCAACGAACCGGCGAGGTGCGGGCCACCGACCGGCGGGGTCGGCATACCACGGTGACCCGAGACCTCATTCCCATCCCCGATGGCGGTCTACTCATCGACACGCCCGGCATTCGCGAGATCGGTCTCTGGCAGGCCTACGACGGTCTGGCCACCACCTTCCCAGCGATCGAGGCTGCAACCGGCTCATGCCGGTTTGCCGACTGCGCCCACGACCAGGAGCCAGGTTGCGCCATTCGGGAGGCGATCGCCGATGGCAGTATCGACCCTCGACGGCTCGAGCACTGGACCGACCTCAGCGGCGAGCTTGCCCTCCAAGAGGAGCAGCTCATCGAGTTCGATCGACGCGTCGAGTCTCGCGATCGAGCCGAGGCAGAACGTCGACGCGACCAGGAACGTTCGAACACGAAACGTCGAAAGACAGCGACCCGGAAAGGTCGACGCAAGAAGTAGTGGCCAACCAGCCCCACATCGGCACGGTGCCCATCAGCAATGGTGAATCCAGCTAGTCTGTAGGCAGGATATGGACCCATTCCAACAGTCGAACTCACGCCAACCGAAGACCTCAGCTCGCTGGTTCGCAGCGGTGACGATCGTCGCCCTCCTGCTCGCTGGCTGCGGAAGGTCGGGGCCAGATGACGCCGGAGCAACCGCAACGGGCGGCCTCAGCGATGCCCTTCCCGGCGCCGAAGGCGACGATCAGACCGAAGCCCAACCGGAAGCGGCAATGGCCGGGGTCCGGGCGGTAAGCGAGGAGCCGGTTGTTGCCGTCCTGCCGGGAGCAGCCGACGCACCCACGACAACGGCGACCACCTTCCCGGTTCCGGCGAGCAAGGTCTATGTCGTGCAATCTGGCGATTCCTTGTCGGTGATCGCCGATAGTTTCGACGTGACGATCGACGACATTCGGCGGGCAAACCCGAACGTCGAAGACATCCACAAAATCAAACAAGGCCAAGAGCTCGTCATTCCGGCCCCAAGCTAGGCTTCATCCCAATGAACGGCGGATTGGGTACAAGTCGTGTGGATGTAGCGATTGTCGGCGGTGGCATCGTTGGCCTGGCGACCGCCTGGAAACTCACCCAGCGCCGTCCCGACCTCTCGATCGTCGTGATCGAGAAGGAAACTGCCGTCGCCCAGCATCAGACCGGCCACAATTCCGGTGTGCTCCACTCCGGCATCTACTACAAGCCCGGGAGCCTCAAGGCGCGAACGTGCACCGAAGGCCGCCTGGCCATGATCGAGTTCTGCGAAACCCACGACATCGGCTATGACCTGATCGGCAAGGTCATCGTCGCCACGCGCACCGAGCAGCTCACGCCCCTGCGCAAACTTGAGGAGCGCGCCGTCTCAAACGGGGTGACCGCTCATCGAATCGGCCCTGAACAACTGGCCGAGCTCGAACCTCACAGCGCGGGGATTGCCGCCCTCCACGTTCCAGGAGCGGGCATCATCGATTACAGCGAAGTCTGTCGTCGGCTGGCCGGGCTTCTCGTCGAAGCTGGGGTTCAGCTCCGTACCGACACCATCGTCACCGACATTTCCGAGCGCCCAGACGCGGTGCGCGTGTCGGTCACACCGGGTCCGAACGCCCCCATCGACGACTACGGCCTGCAGAGTAGCCTCGTCGTCACCTGCGGTGGGTTGCAAAGCGACCGCCTCGCTCGCCATACCAACCCTGAGCTGGCCGAACGGATCCTGCCCTTCCGCGGCGAGTACTACGAACTATCACCGGCCAGCGGCCACCTCGTGAACGCCCTCATCTACCCCGTGCCAGACGCACGGTTCCCCTTCCTCGGCGTGCATCTCACAAAGATGACGAATGGGTCGGTGCACGCTGGCCCAAACGCTGTGCTCGCCCTCGCCCGCGAAGGGTACCGGTGGCGCGACATTGATCTCGGTGATCTGGCCGAGGTGGCTAGGTTCCCGGGCTGGTGGAAGCTGGCCGCAAAATATTGGAAGATCGGGGCTGGCGAATACTACCGATCGCTCTCAAAAAACGCCTTCGTCACCGCCCTGCAAGAGCTCGTACCCGAGCTGAGCCATGCTGATCTCGAACCATCGCCAGCCGGAGTTCGGGCTCAGGCCGTGTCTCCCGAGGGCGACCTGCTCGACGACTTCGTCTGGTCTGAGTCGGATCGGATCGTGAACGTTCTGAACGCTCCGTCTCCAGCCGCCACCGCCTCGCTCTCGATCGGCGAACAGATCGCCCAACGGGCCGAAGGCCACCTCTAGCCAATCTCGGCATCGTCGAGTTACTGAGACGGCTACTGCGAGACCACCGGTACGCGAGCGGCATGAGACCACATCGTCTCCAAGCCGAGCGGGTCGAGGCCGGCGTTGCGCATCCGTCGCCGAACGGCGACAAGGTCGCCGTGGCCGCATACCGCCTCCACCAGCTCCACCACGAATCGTGAGATCGCGTCGTCGGTAGGGGTGATCTGGCCACGAGCTGCGGTCAGCGCTTCCAGACTGCCCCGCTCATCACCACGCTGGAAGCGGGCGGTTGCCTGGGCCAGATAAGCCAGCATTCGATCGAGATAGGTGGCGTTGTCGTTCAGCACCCGCACCACCGAGCTCTCAACATCGGCGATCCGACCTTCGGACGAGGCAACGATGGCGCGAACCGCCTCGGCATAGTGGTCGATGGTGTGTTCGTCAGGTCTCGATTCAGCTGCGTCCACCCACGACAACTGGCTCTTGGCCTCGTCCACGTTTCCTCGCTGCAGCAAGGCAAGGGCGAGGGCGACGATCAGATCTGCTTCACCGACGACAGTCGGGTCGTCATGGGGGCCCTCGTAGCGCGATGCCCACCGCATCGCCCGCTCCGGCTCGCCGAGACGAGCAGCCGACGCACAGTTGCTGATAATCGCGATCCGACGGCTGTGTGGGTCGCCGCTGCTATCGGCTTCGCTGAAGGCCTCGCCGAGCACTTTACCGCCTTCGGCAACTCGACCGAGCGAGACCAGCGCCCGGCCTTCGAGGGCCAGCGACTGAACGAGCAGGCTGCCATCTTCGGCTCGACGCGCCAGCTGTTGGGCCTCGCGCGCCAGTTCGAGCGCCTGCACCGCTCGCCCCGACCACAACTCCAACGACGAGGCCAGCGACACCATGATCGCTTCCGCCCAGGGGTCGTTGCGGCGACGGGTCTCCGGCAGGACAGAATCGAGGAGCTCGCGAGTCGTCTCCCAACGACCGAGATGGAAAGCGACCCAAGCCTGAACACCACGAGCCCAGGCCAGACCGCCACGATCTCCCAGCTCCACGAAAAGTTCGATGGCCTGGGCCGCGAGGCGGTTCGCTTCCAAGACTCGGCCCCGGTCGAAAGCGTACCACGCCATCGATTGCAGCGCCCAAGCTTCGCCCCGCCGATCGTTCGACTCGGCCGCCACCCGCCGGGAAGCCTCGAGCGCCTGGCGGGCCAATGAATCGTCCATCCGAGCCATCTCGGTCAGACCGAGGAGGCGCAGGGCCAACGATTGTTTGTGAGGAAGGTTGAGGGCAGCGAGTCGGGCTGAAGCTTCTCGCAACACCGATGCGGCATGATCTAGGTCGCCCGACTTGCGCATCACGTCACCCTTGGTCAACAAGGCCTCGGCTGAGCGGCGTTGATCGGCGTCTTGCAGCGATTCGAGTTTCGAAAGGTCGGCGCGGGAGCCAGCAAGGTCGTGCACCTCGCACCGCGCCTTGGCTCGTCCTAGAACAAAGCGCGCCAGCGTCTCATTGTCTCCAGCCAGGTCGACGCCATAGCTGAACCAACGTTCGGCATCCCCCGGCTCACCGGCGGACAAGGCTCGCTCCCCCGCCTGTTCCAGCCAGTAGAGAGCCTTGGAGACGATCTCGACGCGATCGAGGTTGGCGCCCGAGAACAGCTCGGCACTCAGCTGGGCTGCGGCCCGATAGTGATCGGCGATGGCGACAACCACCGAGTTGCGCAAGGGCCCAGGTCGTTGTTCGACGTGGCGTGCGATCAGATGGTGGCGCTGAGCTCGCGCCGTTTTGGTGAGCGTTCCGTAGGCGACGTCACGAACCAGATCCGACCGAAACTCGAACCGCGAGCCGTCGGTCGACAACAGATCTTTGGCCACCAGGCTGCGCAGGGTTGAAGCGAAACGATCTTCGCTCTCGCTACTTTCAAATCCGACGCCTGCCGTTCGAGCACCATGCTCAGTCAACATGGCGAGGCTGCGGAGCGTGCCGCTGCTGCCGAGCACAGAGGCGTCTTCTACCAGGGCTCGTTCCGGCGCGTCCAGAGCATCGAGGCGGGCGGCCACGATCCCTCGGAGGGTGTCGGGTAGCTGGCGAAGTCCATCGGCACTCAGCACCGACCTGGCCGGCTGGCCCGATGGTTCGATACCTCGTTCGTGGACGAGCCCAGCAAGCTCCTCAAGGAAGAAGGGATTGCCTCCCGCCTTGTCCAGGATCTCGCGAGCCATCTCCGAAGAAAGCCCCATGTCGAGATCGTCGAGCAGGTTGAGGGCTGCGTCTTTCCCCAGCGAGCTCAGCGGAAGTACGAGTACCCCGTGGCGGCCCGAGGTCAGAGGATTCTGCTCAAGACCGTCGTCAAAAGAGCGAGCGGTGGCCAGAACGAGGAGGCGGTCGTCGGCGTGCTGCACCAGCGTCCGGCGCAGCAGTTCCCACATCGCGTCCCCAGCCCAATGCATATCGGAGAGCGCGATGACGACCGGCCTGACCGCCAGCTCGGACTCCAAGACAGAAACGAAGGAACCGATCACCTCGTCGCGATTTCGAGACCGATCACCGTTGCGCAGCGGCGTCTCATACCCAAGGGTGTGGAGTATCGCCGTCTTGAGCCGGTCGAGGGCAGACGAGCTGATCGGGGAGAATCTGCTCGACAGTTCCCCGCGCACGAGGGGCTCGACCACCTCCAGACCCAAGTCATTGCTGAGCCCAAACACCTGGCGCAGAATCTCGGCGACCGGCCACCAAACGTTGGCCTCGCCGTAGGGCAGACATCGCGCTTCGAGCAGGACAGCGTCGGCCTCGTCGACGATACGTGCCGCCGCCTCCGAGACCAGGCGGGTCTTACCCAGACCGGCATCACCGGTGATGACGGCAGCCTGGGCTCCGCCTTGTTGCAGGGCCAGAGCACCTTGGGCGCCGAGGAGAGAGAGTTCACGTTCACGGCCGAAGAACGATGAGGATCGCACCCGATGGGCACCGGGCAGTCGAATAGCCTCGACCGCCAGCCATGCCTCAATCGGTTCGTCTCGACCTCGCGCCTGGAGGCTTCCGAGCGGTTCGTAGCGAACGGCGTGGCTGGTCGCGGCTTTCGTGGTTGACCCGACGAGGATCTGGCCGGGCTCAGCTAGCTGTTCGAGCCGGGCGGCCGAGTTCATGACGTCGCCCATAGCTGTATAGTCGCCGCCTGCCGTCGTCGAGCCGACGAGTACCTCGCCGGTATTGACGCCGATACGAATCTGCATCCGTGTCTCAACGTTGGCCGTAAGTTGCTCGAGGGTGTGCTGCATCTCGAGGGCCGATCGCACGGCTCGCTCGGGATCGTCCTCATGGGCGATGGGTGCACCGAACAAGGCCACGATGGCATCGCCAACGATCTTGTCGACCACCCCGCCATAGGCCGTTATCTTTCGCGTGAGCTGGGCGAAGCATCGATCGACGAGGTGTTTGACCTCTTCAGGATCTCGGTGTTCGGCCAATGTCGTGAATCCCACGATGTCGGCGAAGACAACCGAAACGACCCGACGCTCTTCCTCGGCGGTTGCCTGCGAGGTTCCACACTGGTAGCAGAACCTTGCTTCAGGTGCGTTGGCCGCACCACACGATCGACAGATCACTACTTTTTAGCCTAGCTTCATCGGCCCAGCGAGGACCTGGAGTTTCATCGAATGTTAGCAACATGTAGCACCACATTGCAATTGTTCGCAGCAATTGTTCGCAGCAATTGCTCGCAGTAGTCGTTCGCAGCGGTTGTTCGCAGAAGTCGTTCGCGGTGGTGTGACGTTCAATCTCTGAGCACCGCTAGGCTCCACCCATCCACGAGGTCAGGGCGTTCTTCACGGCTCATCAACAAGATCTTGGTGCCGCGAAAACGGTAGCCAAACTCAAGATCGGCCTCATCGGCTAGAGCACGGTACAGCTCGGCGTTGAGCGTTTCCTCCTGGAACAGTATCGACTCCAACGATCTTCGCCGTTCCGCGCCCACCTCAGCCCTATAGATCCAGGATTGTTCGTCGACCGTAGCGACCATGAGCGCCGCCACCGCGTCGTCGACTACATAGTCTCCCAACAAGGCGACATCGGCTTCGATGCTGCCGACCGCCTCGACCGCCGGACCGCGGTTGGCAACATAGCCGAAATGCATCGAGCGAGCCGGATGAGGGAACCCACTAAGGGCTGCCGGACCGGCCGTGAGCAATGCCGACATGGCGCCACACACGCCGACCGCTGCCACCAGCTGTCGGGCCGCAGCTCCTGACAAGACTCGATCGCCTTCCACCATCACGATCGCGAACAGGGGCCAAGCCAGAAAGAAGATGAGGGGAAACGAGTAGTAGGCCTCAAGGCTGGCGATCCGAGGCTCGGCCGCGCTGGTAACGAACAACAGCCATGGCAACACGGCGAGGTGTCCGGCCAGGCCAAGCCAGAACCGCTTGAGCACAACGACGGCGGCCGACAGACACCACGGCGCCCACACATAGGGCCGGTGGAGGCCGAATCGCAACACACGCTCGCTCAACACATCGCTTGTCAGATGGCCGTACGGAGGGTCACCGATGAAGAGGGTGCCGAGGAGGTCTCGATCATCACCGCCCGAAACCACCTTCTGAACAACGATCATCACGATGGCGTAGACGGCTAGCAGCCCGGCGAGCGACAACAGGTGGATGAGCCTCCGACGATCACCCCCATACCAGACCCACAAAACGACGATCACCGCGAGATAACCGAAATAGTGCAGGCCTGCGTCTTCCCGAACGTTGGCGCCGGCAAACAACAGGGCGAGCGGTAGCCACGGCCGGATACCACCGCCTAGCCACAGTCCGGCCGCCCCGATGAATGCCGCCGGTATCGCCAGCTCCACATGGGGAAAGGCAAGCACGGCCAGCGTCATCCCGTTGAAGGTGCACGCCAGCCCGACAGCCGCCGCCCAAGGCCGGGCCACGATTCGGCTGGCGGCAGCGTAGAGGCCGACAGCCATCACAGCCAGCCATGCCGCCTGGTAGACGGCGAAACGATCCAGAACCGACAAGGGCCGCAACACGGTTCGACCAATGGCGGTGTAAAGCCAGAAGATCGGGGAGAGATGGGTGCGTACGAAGTCGCCGGGCATCACCCCCGGATTGGGAAACGATGGTGGCACCGAATGAGACGAAAGCCAGGCGAACCAGGCGGTGTCGGTGTAGAACCCGCCGACGGTATAGAAGTGGTTGAGGTGAATATTCAGTCCAAGCACAAAGGCGACGCAGAGTACAAGAATGAACCATCCATCGAGCCCTCGTTCGGGGGCGCTAGTCATCGAGATCAAACATCGTGCCCTTTGATTGCATGTGACCCTGGAGACATGCATCGGCGGTATGGCGGCGGTCGGGGCTGGGCACACGATAACGTTTTGCACTGTGCCCAGTGAAGCTTTTGCCCCTGATCCATCTTCGGCCCCCTGGTGGCGGCGTGGGGTGGTCTATCAGATCTACCCCCGCTCCTTTGCCGACGGCAACGGGGATGGCACGGGCGACATCGCCGGCATCCGTTCAAAGCTTGGCTACTTGCGAGACCTCGGCGTCGACGCCATCTGGATCAATCCGTGGTATCTCTCCCCCCTCGACGACGGTGGCTACGACGTAGCCGACTACCGCCAGATCGAACCGCGCTACGGCACCACCGATGAGGCTGAGGCGCTCATCACCGAGGCGCACGAACACGGCATCAAGGTCATCGCCGATGTCGTCCCCAACCACACCTCGTATCAACACACGTGGTTCCAAGAGGCGCTCCAGGCCCCTCTTGGCGACCCGGCCCGCGATCGCTACCACTTCCGGCCCGGCAAGGGTGAAAACGGTTCGGAGCCGCCGAGCGACTGGACCAGCGTCTTCGGCGGTCCGGCCTGGAGCCGAGTCGACACGATGACCGATGTCGAGGCGGCAGCCGACGGGGTTGCGGAGTGGTACCTTCACCTCTTCGCCCCTCAACAGCCCGACTTGAACTGGGAGAATCCCGAGGTCGTCGAGGAGTTCGAAGCGGTGCTCCGCTTCTGGCTGGACCGTGGCATCGACGGGTTCCGAGTTGACGTGGCCCACGGCCTGGTCAAAGACATGGACTACCCGGATCTAGGCCTCGCAACCGACGCACTCCTAACGTCGGCCTCGTTCGACGGGCACCCGTTCTGGGATCGCGATGACATCCACCCGATCGTGCGCCGCTGGCGAAACCTTCTCGACGAGTACGACGGCGAGCGCATGATGGTGGCCGAGGCCTGGGTCCGTCCCGAGCGTCTGCCCCTCTATCTGCGTCCTGATGAGTATCACCAGTCGTTCAACTTCGACTTCCTCGAAGCTGCGTGGAAGGCAGACGACTTCCGAACCATCATGGAAAAGGCAACCACAGCAGCGGCGGAGGTGGGCTCGACACCAACCTGGGTCCTGTCGAACCACGACGTTATGCGCGAGGCAACACGCTACGGATTACCGGACGGCACCGACTGGCGATCCTGGCCGGCCACCGGCCCCGCCAACCTGCTCGATGCCGAGCTCGGCCTGCGAAGAGCACGAGCCGCGGCCCTGCTCCTGCTCGGACTTCCCGGATCGGCCTATCTCTACCAGGGCGAAGAACTGGGCCTCCCAGAGGTTTGGGATCTGCCCGTCGAGGTTCTTGACGATCCCGTTTGGGAACAGTCAGGTCATACCCTCAAGGGCCGCGATGGATGTCGGGTACCGCTTCCCTGGTCGCGATCGGGAGCCTCCTACGGCTTCGGCGAGAATGAAGGCTGGCTGCCACAACCCCAGGTTTTTGGTGAACTCTCCGCCAGCTCACAAACCGGCATCGGCCAGTCCACGCTCGAGTTGTTCCGCAAGGCGCTCCATCTGCGCCGGGAGTTCGGCACCTCCGACGAGACCGTCGAGTTGCTCGATGCTGGCGACGACGTGCTGGCCTATCGGCGCGGTAGCGGACTGATCTGCGTGGTAAATTTCGGCGACGAGGCCGTGGAACTACCCGACCATACGCGCGTCCTGGTCCACAGCCAGAGCGATGCCTTAGCCGAAGCCCCGATCAGCAGCTCGCTACCGCCCAACACGGCGGTCTGGCTGCAATAAGCCTGCGGATGGCTCGCCCGAAAGCGCGTACAAATCAGGTAATCCCTGACACATCCAGGATTGATGGCTAGAGGTCCGCCGGTAACCTCAAACACCTACCGTTAAAACTGAGAGGGAATCACTATGACCACCGTGCCTCCGGCCCCGGTCGTAATGGACAATGCTGCCGCCTATGCCGTAAATGCGTCAAAGGTCTACGGAGCTGGCGACACCGCAGTCCACGCGCTTCGCGACGTCAATGTCGGTTTCGAACGAGGCCGCTTCACCGCCATCATGGGCCCGTCCGGTTCGGGCAAGTCCACGCTCATGCATTGCATGGCTGGCTTAGACCGACTCACCGGCGGTGAAACCTACATCGGCGACACCGCCGTCTCCACGCTGAACGACAAGCAGCTCACCGAGCTTCGACGCGAGAAGGTCGGCTTCATCTTCCAGGCCTTCAATCTGATTCCGACCCTCAACGCACGAGAAAACATCACCCTGCCGATGGACCTGGGCGGTCGTGACTACGACAACGCCTGGGTTGACGAAGTCATCTCGACCGTGGGGCTCGCCGACCGCGTAACCCACCGACCGAACGAACTCTCTGGTGGGCAGCAACAACGCGTGGCGGTTGCTCGCGCCCTGGCTAGCCGGCCCGCCATCGTCTTTGGCGACGAGCCAACCGGCAATCTCGATTCCCGCACCTCCGCCGACATCCTTTCCTTCATGCGCCAGGCTGTCGACGACCTCGGTCAAACAATCGTGATGGTCACCCACGACGCCGTCTCGGCCTCCTATGCCCATCGCGCCCTATTCCTGGCCGACGGTCGCATGGTGCAAGAGCTGGCCGACCCAACGCCAGACAAGGTCTACGACACCATCTTGAACCTGGAGTCATAGCCGATGCTCAAACTCATCGTTCGCGGCATCGTCGCCAACCTTGGCCGCCTCATCCTCACCCTCATAGCCGTCGTACTCGGCGTGTCAGCTGTCTCTGGCTCCTTCATCCTCGCCGACAGTTTGAGATCGGTCTTCAATCAGATCTCTGAAGATGCCCTGGCTGGCATTGACGCCCAGGTGCGGCCAATACCTTCAGACATAGCATCCGCCTTCGGCGGAGGTGGCCTTCCCACCTTCGACGAATCCATCGTTGACGAACTCGAAGCCCTTCCCGAGGTCGATCGAGCCGCCGGCCAGGTTTCGGCCATCGAACGGGTCTATACCGTCGATGCCGAGGGTGAGATCGTTCGCCCTGCCGGCCCACCTGTCTTCGCCAACTCGTGGAGTGGTGACAGCGAAGTCAGTGCCTTCACCCTCGTCGATGGAACGCCACCGAGTGGCCAACAGATCGCCATCGATCAGGGCCAAGCCCAAAAAGGCGGTTTCAGTATCGGTGAGATGGTCGATGTGAGCCTGGCCAACGGCACCATCGAACAGTTCGAACTTTCGGGTCTTATCGACTTCGGTGAGGGTGGAACCGGCGGTGCCTACTTCATCCTGATGGATCTTCCCACCATCCAGCGAGCGACCGAAACCACCGGTCTCATCAACTCGATCGACCTGGCCGCCGCTGGCGATCTCAGTGGCGACGACCTGGTCGACACGGTGAGCCCACTCCTGCCGGACGGGTTGGAGGCTGTGCCTCAAGACGTGCTCATCGAGGAGAACCAGGAGAGCTTCGGCCAGGTGATCGACATCTTCGGCAACATCTTGCTCGGCTTCGCCTTCGTCATCCTGTTCGTCAGCATCTTTATCATCTACAACACCTTTGCCATCCTGGTCGGCCAGCGAACCCGTCAGCTGGGTCTGCTCCGGTCGATTGGGGCCAGCGCGAACCAGATCCGGTTCATGGTGCTCATCGAGGCCGTACTCATCGGGTTGCTTGCTTCACTGATCGGCCTCCTGGGCGGCATCGGTGTAGCCTCCCTGCTCAAGTGGGTGTTCAGTCAGGGCGGAAACCAGTTCCCCGAGGGACCCTTGGAAATCCAACCTCGAACGATTGCCGTCGTCTTTGCCGTCGGCCTCTTCGTGACCGTTGCCTCCGCTCTCATCCCCGCCTTCCGAGCGGCGAAGGTTGCTCCGTTGGAGGCAGTGCGAGATGGTGGGCGCAAGGAGCGTTCGGCCTCCTTCCGCGTTGTCACCGGCAGCATCGTTCTCGTCCCGGGCCTCATCCTCTTCGGGCTGGCGTTGGCCGGATCGTTTGAGTCGACACGAAACACCTTCGTCGGGCTGGGTGTCGGTGGCGCACTGATCTTCATCGGTGTCTCTATGCTCAGTGCTCTTTTCGCCGGGGTCGTCGCCTCTGGGCTCGGCCTGCCGGTGCAGTCGATCAAGGGCATTACCGGACGATTGGCCCGCGACAACGCGAGCCGAAACCCCCAGCGCACCTCGGCCACGGCCACCGCCCTGATGATCGGCCTAGCCCTCATCACCGGTGTGGCCATTCTGACCGCCTCGGTCATCCGTAACTTCGACGAAATCCTGGAAGACGCGATCGGCTCCGATCTGGTGCTCTACCAACCACCGCAGGGCCAGCCGTTCTCGCCAGCGCTCATCGAGCCGCTCAAGGCTCTCGATGAAGTCGAGACCGTCAGCGGTTATGCCGCTTTCCGCGGAGCTATCGACGACGACGTCTTCGATCTCCGAGCCTGGGATTCCGACACCGGGGCCAGCGTGATCAACATGGGCCTCACCGACGGCACCCTCGAAAGTCTTGGCACCGACGGCATCGCCGTGTTCGACGAAACAGCAACCGAGCGAGGTCTCAGCCTGGGCGACTCCGTCACCTTCGAATTCGAGGATGGCGCCTTTGAAGACTTCGAGATCCGCGCCCTGTACGACAACAGCCAGGTGGTCGATGGGGTGTCATGGTTGTTCGATCGAGCGGTTGCCTCCGAACACGTCGCAACCGACACGGTGCTGTGGATCGGGGTCAGCCTGGTGGGCGGTGACGACCCGGAAAGCGCTGCCTTCGCCGACGCCCAGGCCAAGGTTGAGGCCATCGTCAAAGACCAGCCACAAATCGAGGTTCAAAACAACAGCGAGTTCCGGCAGGCCCAGATCGATCAGCTCAACCAGATTCAGATCCTGATCATCGGCCTACTGGCTATGTGTATCGTCGTCGCCTTCTTCGGCATCGTGAACACGATGGTGCTGTCGATCTTGGAGCGAACGAGAGAGATCGGCCTGCTGCGAGCGGTGGGAACAACTCGCTCCCAGCTCCGCACCGCCATCCGCTGGGAGGCGGTCATCGTGAGCCTCTTCGGCTCCTTGCTCGGCGTAATCATGGGTATCGGTTTGGGCTGGGCAACCGTCACAGCCATTCCCGACAGCTTCCTGTCATTCGTGGCCATCCCCTGGGGACAGATCGCTATCTACCTGGTTATCGGCGCCCTGATCGGTGTCGTCGCCGCCCTGTTCCCTGGCGCTCGCGCCGCCCGGCTCAACGTGTTGGACGCCATCGCCCACGAATAACCCCATCTCGACGGTCCGCTGGCCATAGAGTTAACGCTATGGCCAGCACCGACGACGCCACACCACCGCCCATCGACGCAACGCCCGAGTGGAAGGCGCTTGCCAGCCACGCTGACGAGATGGCATCGGTCCACCTCCGGACCCTCTTCGACGACGAGAACCGAGCCCGAGCGCTCACCCGCGAGGCGGCCGGGTTTGTCGTCGATCTCTCGAAGAACCATCTGACCAACGAAACGCTCGAACTGCTGGCAGAACTGGCAACGAAGTCCGACGTCGCCGGCCTTCGTGACGCAATGTTTGCCGGTGAGCGCATCAACATCACCGAAGACCGTGCCGTGTTGCATACCGCTCTGCGCCGACCTCGCACCGACTCCCTCGTCGTCGACGGCTCCGACGTGGTAGTCGATGTTCACGAGGTACTCGACGCCGCTGGCGCTTTCGCCGAACAGGTACGCGACGGCAGCTGGCGGGGCGCAACCGGCGAAGCCATCCGCACCGTCGTCAACATCGGCATCGGTGGTTCCGACCTTGGCCCGGCTATGGCCTACGGAGCCCTGCGACCCTTCGCCGAACGCACCATCGACGTGCGGTTCGTCTCCAACATCGACCCGACCGATCTCCACGAGGCCCTGATCGGTCTCGACCCCGCCACCACCCTGTTCATCGTCGTCTCAAAGACCTTCTCAACGATCGAGACCCTCACCAACGCCGCCTCGGCCCGCAAATGGCTCAGTGACGCTCTCGGCCAAGAAGCCGTGCCAAGCCACTTCGTGGCCGTGTCAACCAATGCCGAACGGGTGGCCGAATTCGGCATCGATACCGCAAACATGTTCGGCTTTTGGGACTGGGTTGGTGGCCGCTATTCCGTTGGTTCGGCTGTTGGGTTGTCGCTCATGATCGCCATCGGGGCCGATGGGTTCCGTCGATTCCTCGGCGGTATGCACGAGATGGACCAACACTTCGTAACGGCCCCGACGGCCGAGAACCTTCCGATGCTGTTGGGACTGGTCGGGGTTTGGTACACAAACTTTCTCGGCACCGATTCTCACGCCGTCCTGCCCTACTCCCAGTACCTGGCCCGGTTCCCCGCCTACCTCCAGCAGCTCGATATGGAATCGAACGGCAAGAGCGTCGACCGCTATGGCCGAACCGTCGACTACGCGACCGGGCCGGTGGTGTGGGGCGAACCAGGCACCAACGGACAGCACGCCTTTTACCAACTTCTCCATCAGGGCAATCGCCGCGTCTCGTCCGACTTCATCGGCTTCGTGCATGCCACCAGCCCCGTCGGCGAACATCACGATCTCCTCACCGCCAACTTCATCGCGCAAACCGAGGCGTTGGCGTTCGGGCAGGGTCACGATGATCCGCAGCGCCGCTTTGACGGCAACCGACCCAGCACCACGATCATGGCCGACCGCCTCGACCCAGCCACCCTTGGTCGACTGATCGCTCTCTACGAACACAAGGTCTTCACCATGGGCGCGATCTGGGGGATCAACTCATTCGATCAGTTCGGCGTAGAACTGGGCAAGAAGCTGGCGGTTGCGGTCGGGCCCGAACTTGTCGGTTCAGACTCCCTCGGCCACGACAGCTCCACCAACGCCCTCATCGAACGCTACCGACGCCGCGACTAGGCTTCGGCGGCTTAAGCACCGCGTTTGCACAGCGCTACTGTCGAATCTCGTAGACGATCTGGTCGGTAGCGATAGAGCCGAAGGTACGAGAATCGATCGAGTGTTGTCGGTTGTCACCGAGCAAGAAGTAGTGGTTCGGCCCGAGATCGATCGGACCGAAGTCGCTGGTCGCCGTTGCGCTCGGCAGCCAACCCGACTCGTCGAGAGCTTCGAAGTCGACGTGGACGACACCGTCAATCGCCTCGACCCGCTCGCCGGGGAGCCCGACGACCCTCTTGATCAGCACCTCGCCCGAGCCGGCTCTGGTCGGATTTTCAAAGGAAACGATCGCCCCCCGATTGGGAGCTTCGGAGACTCGCAATGCCCACACCGTTTTCCCGACCTCCAACGTGGGTTCCATCGATCCGGTCATCACGCTGTAGCGCTCGGTGAAGTAGACACCGGCTCCGAGCAGGGCCATGGTGAGCAACACCAGGCCAACAAACGCGTTCTTCAGCCATCGGGAGCGCCGGCTCGGCCGTTCAAGATGGGTGGTCATCGTCGCTCTGATTTCTGCGTGAATCTCGGGGTGGAGGAGGTGGCCATAGTCGTACCGTCACGAGAGTAGCGGAACGTTCACGGTTGTGATGGCTATAGAGCGTCTAACGCTTGAGCGTTGGGCCTCTGTAGCCGGCGCTAAACCCTCCAGCCAGGAGAAGATCACGAATCTCGACCGATTCCCCCGGTGGCTGACCGTTGATCTTCGCGAACTCCAACGTGCGCAGGCGGCCCGAGGTCACCAACGAGGCCAGAGCATCAACCCATCCCGGCATGGCGGCCGCTTCGTCAAAGACGACAAGGGATCGGCCCCCTCGTTCCAAAAAGGCCAGCAGACGGCCAGCGCCTAGGACCACAAAGGCACCGACCGAGCGTGAGGGACGGCCCGGCGATTCTGGCCAGGCCAGCGCTGCGCCGTAGGGTTGCGCTGGGTCGGATGCAGCGAGAACAAAGGGGGTTGAGGCCTCGTTGGCGCTCTGCTCATCGACGCCTGTTGTGCGCTCGTCGCGTAGGCGATCAACAGCGCCCGGTAAGGCGAACTGGGCGGCGCCCAGACCGGCGACGAAATAGCCGCGTCGCACCTGGCCGCGCTCCTCCATTTCTTTGAGGATCGGGTAGACACCAGCGAAGCCACCCTCGGCCCCTTCGGCCAGCGCCATCTCTCTGGTAACCACGCCATAGCGTTCGAGCAGTTGAAGCGCTCGCACGGTTGCGGCCTCGGTTGTGGTGATCGCAGGCTGACACATCGGTTCGACCAGCGTCCACCGACCGCTCGCGGCCGGAGGCCCGATCCGAGATAGGGCACGCAGGTTTGGGCGACGCCCAGCCCGGCCCGCTCCACGCCGCGACGTGGTCGTCGTGGTCTTTGGGCCGCGGCCAGCCAGGAGCGCCCGGAGCGGGGTGAGGGAATCGTTGGTTACCTCACCAGCCCAGACCAGATCCCAGAGGGCCGAGAGAACCGTGGCGTCGTCATAGAGACATTCTGCGTCCTTGGCCGCAGCCACCAGTTCGGGCCAGAACGACGCACCTCTCGAAGCCAGGTGGCCTCGTAGAGCATCATGGATCGGTTCACCAGGCCGCTCATCACCTGCATCCGGCACGCCTAGGGCAGGCATTTGGTCTCGCCAAACCAGCTTGACCCGACCGTCAGCGGTACCGAGCGAGCCGGCGCCAACCCAGATGAGTTCGCCAGCGGTGAGCAAGGTGTCGAGATCAGCCGAGGCGTAGTTCCTGATACGGGCAGGCAAGATGTCGTCTTCCAAGCTGGAGGCGGCCAGAGCAGCCCCCTGCAGGGTGGTGACGACCTCGGCCACGCCTTCGACCCCTCTCTGCTTCGAACCAACGTGTTGCCATGTCGGGACGAAACGAGCCAACACGTCGGGCTCGACGGGCTCGACCTCCTTGCGGAGAGCGGCCAGAGAGCGACGACGCAACACCCGCAACACGTCGTTATGGCACCATTCTCGCTCGACGCCACCCGGGCGAAACTCCCCTCGCACCACACGGCCTTGACGTTCCAGCTCTTCCAACGAAGCAATGACCCGGGCCGCCTCGATGCCGAGCCCGGCCGCAACCTCCTCCGAAAGGAACGGGCCGTGGGTCCGGGCATAGCGCGAAACCAGATCGCCGAGCGGATCGGTGACCGATTCGGTGAAAGCCGCAGGCAATCCGGGTGGGAGGGCGACGCCCAACGCATCGCGCAACCTCGACGCATCGTCGGGGGCGGCGAAGGCGGCTCGGCCCGCGACCACCACTCGGATGGCTCGTCGATCGGTGAGCAACCGTTCGATAGCGTCAGCAACAGTAGTATTCTCGCCCCCCGTATCGAGGGCACAGCGTTCGGCGAGCTGAGCTTCGTCAAGCGGGCCAAGCCATCGCAACAGGTCCTCAACATGATCGATACTGCGAGCCTTCCACGAAGGAGCGAGTCGCTGAAGTTCGGCCTCCAACGCTTCTAACACCTCCGGATCCAGAAGTTCTCGCAGCTCTTCAGCGCCGAGCAGGTCGCGCAACAGCTCCCGGTCTAGGGCTAGCGCTGCGGCCCGGCGTTCGGCGAGCGGAGCATCCCCCTCGTACATGTACTGGGCGATCCAGCCGAAGAGCAACGACTGGGCGAAAGGCGAAGCCGAGTCGGTGTCGACGGTGACCAGCTTGATCTTGCGGCTTCTCAGCTCGGTGAGAACCTGGCGTAGCGCAGGCACATCGAACACATCGTTCACACACTCACGCGTGGTTTCGATCAGCATCGGAAAGCTCGGATACTTCGCCGCCACCGCCAACAGATCAGCGGCCTTCTGACGCTGCTGCCAGAGAGGGGTTCGCCGGTCGGGACGACGGCGAGGCAGAAGCAAGGCTCGAGCCGCGCACTCCCGGAACCGGGCGGCGAACATGGCGGTCTGCGGTAGCTGGGTGACGAGGAGCTCATCGAGATCGTCGGGGTCGATGAGCAGCTCGTCGACGGGGAGTTGATCCACCGCTTCGGGTAGCCGGATCACGATCCCGTCATCGCTCCACATCAACTCAACATCCCACCCCCACTGTTCGGCCAGGCGATGCTGCAGAGCCATGCCCCACGGGGCATGAACCTGGGCGCCGAAGGGGCTGAGGACACAAATCCGCCAATCGCCGATCTCGTCTCGGAAGCGTTCGACCACCAGCGTGCGATCATCGGGCGCCGTTCCCGTCGCCTCGACCTGCTCGTCGATGAAGCGCAGCAGGTTGTCGGCCGCCGTCGGGTCGAGACGGTTCCGTTTCTGAAGTCGCTCGATGGCGGCGTCTCGATCGAGCGAACGGACCTCTCGTACGAACTGGCCGATAGCCCGACCCAGTTCCAACGGTCGCCCAGGACCGTCGCCGTGCCAGAACGGCATCTTGCCCGGCTGACCGGGGGCCGGGATGACCACCACTCGCTCATGGGTGATGTCGCTGATGCGCCAGGTGCTTGCCCCAAGCAGGAAGGTTTCACCGACCCGAGCCTCGTAGACCATCTCCTCATCGAGTTCACCGACTCGGGTGCCATCGGGCAGGAAGACACCGTAGAGGCCACGGTCCGGGATCGTGCCACCGCTGGTGACCGCGAGACGTTGGGCGCCAGGGCGGCCAGCGATCGTGCCTTCCACCCGGTCCCAAAGGATGCGAGGCCGAAGTTCGGCAAACTCATCGGACGGATAGCGCCCGGCCAAGAGATCGAGCACGGCGTTCAACGCCTCGTCGGACAGCTCCACAAAGTTGGCCGAGCGACGAATCATCGTGGCCAGCTCCTCAACCGACCAATCGTCGAGGGCGGAGGCGGCCACGATCTGCTGGGCCAACACGTCGAGCGGATTGCGCGGATAGCGAGTCTGTTCGATCAGACCTTCGTGCATACGATCTACGACGACGGCCGCCTCGAGCAGATCGGCCCGATGCTTGGGGAAGAACTTGGCTCGGCTCGGCGCCCCAACCTGGTGGCCAGCGCGGCCAACCCGTTGCATGCCACGGCTGACCGCCCCCGGCGATTCGACTTGAACGACGAGATCGACGGCACCCATATCGATACCCAACTCAAGCGATGAGGTGGCGACAAGGCCTTTCAGTTCGCCCCGCTTCAATCGATCTTCAATGGCGAGACGACGTTCTCGACTCAACGAACCGTGGTGGGCCAAGACCAGCTCTCGGCCTGGCTCGGGAGGTCGGCCTTCGGCCTCAGCGGCCCGGCTGTCACCGGTGACGGCCAGTTCGTTGAGGCGGGTGGCTAGACGCTCGGACAGTCGGCGGGCGTTGACGAAGATGATGGTGGACTGATGCTCGTTGACCAGGTCGAGCAATGGGGGATGCATGGAGGGCCAGATGCTGCGGCGTTGCATGCCGCCGTCGCCGTCGTCTTCCATCTCGCCCAGGCGGCCCATGTCTTCCACCGGCACGATCACCTCGATGTCGAGCTCCTTGGAGCTACCGGCATCAACGATGGTGACGGGGCGGGGTCGGCCTTCGACGTAACCTCCGAGGAAGCGGGCGATCTCGTCCAGTGGCCGCTGGGTAGCCGAAAGGCCGATCCGCTGGGGCGACGGCGTTTCAGCCGCTTCGGTCAAGGCCTCCAACCGTTCCAGGCTGAGGCTCATATGAGCCCCTCGCTTGGTGGCGGCCAGGGCGTGGATCTCGTCGATGATCACCGTCTCGACGCCGGCCAAGGTTTCCCGGATTTGCGAGGTGAGCATCAGATACAGCGACTCGGGGGTCGTGATCAGAAGGTCGGGTGGCGCCTTGGCCAAACGGCGACGTTCATCGGGTGGCGTATCGCCGGTGCGGAGCGCAACGGTTGGTTCGTAAAACGGCTCGCCCAAACGTTCGGCCGCCAGACGGATCCCCTGCAACGGCGCCCGCAGGTTCTTCTCCACATCGACGGCCAAAGCCCTGAGCGGCGAGATGTAGAGGATGCGGGTCTGGGGTTTGCCTGCCACTTCGGGGCGGGGCTGGCGGGTGAGCTGATCGAGTCCCCAGAAGAAGGCGGTGAGGGTCTTGCCCGACCCGGTTGGCGCCAAGATCAGCGTGTGATCGCCGTTGGCGATCTTGGGCCAGCCCTCAACCTGGGGTTGGGTGGGTTCGGGAAAGGTCGTTGCAAACCATGCGGCCGCGGCCGGACTGAACCCGGCGAGGGCGGCTGGGTGGTTGCGTGTGCCCACCGATCCAGGGTCGACCATCTTCCAAGCCTACGGCTGCGACCAGCGACCTCGTCTGCCGCTGTTCCTCGTTTCCGCTCTAGTTGGTGAGGGCGGCCTCAATGATTGCGACGACATCGCCATGTCTTCTTCCCGTCATTGTCCCACATCGAGCGACGGCCGGGCTCAAGTCCTAGGCTGGCTCCATGGCCAAGACGTTTATGGAATCGGTACAGGAAGCCCAGAGCCAGGTTGAAGGCGTAGCCCCAACCGAGGTCTCTGAGCAGGCACTCATCATCGACGTGCGCGACAAGGACGACATCGCCGCCAGCGGCATCGTGCCAGGAGCGGTAGCAATCTCCCTGGGCACCCTCGGCTTCAAGGGCGATGTCACCATGCCCGAAGAGCTACAACATCCTGAACTGGGCGACCACGACCGGGAGATCGTGGTGACGTGCACCCTCGGCGCTATGGCAGCGCTTGGTGGCAAGCTCCTCCAAGATATGGGCTACACCAACGTCAAATACATGGAGGGTGGTACCAACGGCTGGAAGGACGCCGGCCGCTCTGTCGACGACTTCTCGGCCTAGCCCTACTCCATCACTCGACTACTCGACGGGGTGCCCGAGCGCTTCGGCCACCATCAGCTGAAAGTGATGCACCGTGTGCTCGCTGAGTACCGTGCGATCCTTGTCGATCACAAACCGACCCTGGTTGTAGCCGTCGGATCGCAGACCTTTTTGTACGCTCTCGCAGAGGCCGATGTCTTCAGGCTGTAGCACGTCTTTTTGGTAGATCATGGCTTCGGTGAGCTGTGGGGTTGGTCGACCGCCGGGACAGAACCAATCCTGATATTCGACGCAGCGTTCGGGGTGGCCAGGCACCGGCAGCATCTGCAGTACCGATACGTTGGCGTCGCCGGGGTAGATCCAGATGGTGAGGTTCGGCCACAGGAACCAACCGGCGAAGCCAAACTCAACCGCTCCCGGCGTGAAACTGTAGGCGCTTGAGTCGGCGGTGCAGGCAACGTTCGAGATATGGCTCGAATAGATGCCTTTGGCCTCAGACCGATAGCTGGCCATGTCGACCAGGTCGACAAAATCTCGATGGGCCGGCGCACAGTGATAGCACTCGAGGAAGTTGTCCACCAACGTCTTCCAGTTGCAGGCCACAGCGAACGTATCTCGCTGGGCAAGGCCGATCGAGTCGATCTCCGGGCAGTAGAAGCGGAGTTCTTCCTCCAGGCCCGGCGCCTGCTTGGCGAGGGCTACAGCGTCGGGGTCAAGGTTGACGAACACGAAGCCGCAAAGCTCCTCAACCCGAACCTCGGACAGGGCAAAATCGCATCGATCAAAGCCTTCGAGCTGGCCGGAGTTGCGAGCCTGGCGAAGTGAGCCGTCGAGTCCGTAGACCCAGGCGTGGTACGGACAGGTCAACGCCCGCGCCTTGCCACTCCCTTGCACCAGTTCGTGGCCGCGATGTTTGCACACGTTGTAGAAGGCGTTGAGGCCATGCTCATCGTCGCAGGTGACCAAGACTTCCTGGTCGAACACCGAGGCTGTGAGGTAGCGCCCCGACTCGTTTAGCTGGCTGCGATGGCCAACATAGAACCAGCTCCGGCCAAAGATCGCTCCCTTCTCCTGGCGGTGGACCTCAGCGGAGGTGTAGTACCGGGCCGGGAGCGTAAAGGATCGGGCAGGGTCTCGCCTGAACGGGCGATCTGGCAGCGTACGTGCGGTCACACTAGGCCTCCGACTATCTATGCCTCCGACTATCTACATCATCGGGCTACGACCAGTATTGACCGTGCACAAATCCGGAGGCGAATCGACACCGGGGCATCCAACGTGTTCCACGCACGATCAGGTCAACACGAGCAGGAGGATGCCGACGACGGTGACGGCTATGCCGGGCAACTGATCCATTGCCTTCTGTTCCTTCCACAAGCCGATAGCGAGCACCACCGACAGAACAGACTCGATCTGCCCAACGGCCTTGACGAGGGCAACGTAGGCCATGGAAAAGGCCCAAAACCAGCACAGGCTGCCAGCGAAGCTAGTGGCTCCAATAGCGGCCAGTCGGCGCAGGTTGGGGCGAACCTCGCCGTAGGCCGAACGATTCCTAAGCCACAACCAGACGCTAAGAATCACCACCTCGATCCAGGTCACATGAAACAGGGTGCTGGCCGCGTTGGCGAAGGCACCGCCACCACCGGGGTTGAGGTCGGCCAGCTCGAAGCCCGCATAGCGGATCGCGTAGCCAGCCACCACCAGTAGAGCGCCAGCCACCAGAGCGAGCCCCGTGCCGCGGTTGGCCTGGATGACCTGACTCCACGGCGTGGGCTCGCCCCCTTTGCGCGCGGCGGCCGTCGCCCGGGCGATCATGGCGACACCGATCACGCTCAACAGGATCCCGGCCCAAGCGCCGAGGCTGGGCCTCTCAGCGAAAAAGACCAACCCGACGACAGCGGCCATCACCACCTCGGTCTTGTGAACCACGATGGCTTGGGCAAAGGTGGCGAAACGAAAGGCGGTGATCAGCACCACGTTGCCCAGGAGCTGGGTCAGGGCTGCGACCCCTACGAGCATGAAGTATCGGGCCGAAACCGAAGGAGGCCCTTGGCCCAACACCCAATACAGCAGGATCACCAGGGCGGTGGCCAGCGGCAGGTTGAAAGCGAAACGCGACCAGCTGAGCAGGGTCGCAGGCAACCGACCCGACAGGCTGCGCGCCATTCCGTTGCGGGCCGTTTGAAAGGTGCCACCGGCAAGCGAAACGACTGCCCAGAGCACGCCGATCTCGATTCTGGGTTGCTGGCTAGGTTCCGGCCAGTTCGGCTACGACCGGGGCGAAAGCTTCGTACTGGTCTTCACCCACCACGACATAGCTGAACCCGAAACGTTCGCGCCGTTCCTTGAGATCTTCGACGATCTGATCGGTCGTGCCAACCAGCGCCAACGGTGAGGCCAAGCCTTCTTCCGGGGTGAGTCCGACACCGGCGGCCAAGGCCTCAGCCGAGGCCTTGCGATCATCGGTCACAATGACGAAGAAGGCCCGGATTTGCAGCTCGATCTCGTCGAAGCGGTCGCCGGCGCCTTCTCGCACCCAGCTGATCTTCTCGGCGTAGCGCTCGGCGGTTGCATCCTGGCCGACCTCGGGGGTGATGGCGCCAGCGGCCAGGTTGGGGTTGATGCCAACGATGTCGGCCAGTTGCCCGGCCAACCGCAGAAAGCGCGGCCCGCCCCCACCGATCAGGAACGGTGGGTGCGGTTTCTGAACGGGCTTTGGCGTTCCATTCAGTGAGGAGATCTGGTAGTGCTTGCCATCATGGCTGAACTCGCCATCAGCGAACAACCCTTTGAGAATGTGGACGGCTTCGACCATGCGCTCGATGCGCAGGCCGGGGCGATCGTAAACCATGCCCGCTTCGTCGTAGTCGGTGCGCATCCATCCGGCGCCGATGCCAAGCTCCAACCGACCGTCGGACAGGAGGTCAAGGGTGGCTGCTTCCTTGGCCAACACGACCGGGTGGCGATAGTCGTTGCACCACACAAGCGCCCCAATACGTAGTGCTTCAGTAGCGTCTGCGGCTGCCATCAGGGCGACGACGGGTGCGAGCTGATCGTCGAAGTGATCGGGGATGGTCAGCGTTGCATAGCCGAGGTCTTCGGTCTTGCGGGCAATCTCTACCCACGCAGATCGAGAAGCGGCGGTCTTGGTTTGTACTCCGAAACGAAACGGTCGACTCATGGCTTGATCTTAGGGGCTGAGGTAAGGCAGTCCCTGCAGACATTCTCTGGAACCGTGCAGACATTCTTTGGAACCGATTGGCCCGTGGTGGCGTTGACACAACGATTGACCAACCGATCACGGAGGTTTTTGAACCACATGTCTGCACTTCGATCGTTACTTCTCGCAAGTCTCACACTTCTCCTAGGGGTACCCCTCGTGCTCATCTCACCGACGGTTGCCCAAGCAACGCCGTTCTGTGAAGATGCAAACTCCGATCCCGACGGGGACGGCTGGGGTTGGGAGAACAACCAGTCCTGTCTCGTTCAAGACGAGCCGGCACCATCAAGATTCTGCCCAAGAGATCCATCGGGCCTCGACTGGGACACCGATGGGGACGGCTGGGGCTGGCACAACAATGCGTCATGCAAGGTTCAGTTTCCTCGCGCTGTTGACCAGGAGACCGAAGACTGGCTGGTCCTCCGCCTCCGCCGCTCCAGCTCCAGTAACGTCGAGCTGTCAACGACACAGAAGCGTGAAGTCGCCCAAGCAGCAGTTGCCGCCTACGGCAACCGCCGGGCACTGATCGATCGTTGGATCAATGAGTCGGGCGCATACGTCAACTGGCGTTCGGGCACGGTTTCTTCCTACAAATGTCCGACGATCTTCCGGCGGGGGCGCATGTACCTCGTAACGACGAACCGCTTCGTCGTGGTTCACGAAATCGCTCATGCACTCGACTGTTCGGGGAACGGCACGATCGACGGGCTTCCCAAGTACATGTCTAGCGCCGACCGCAATGCTCTGGCACAGGAACGAAATCGCCTCGTAGAGATCTACAACAACACAGGCCGTACCATCCCGCCAGCAGGGCTTCGCAACTATTCGTTTACGAACCGAGAAGAGTTCTTCGCCGATGTCGCCGCCTACTTCCTGACCAGTCCCACGACGAGGTTCCGGATGGCTGAAGAGGCTCCGCTCCTCTACGACACGCTGCGAAACTATTTTGAAAAGGACAACTGGCCAGCCGCAGCCGACGTCGAGAGGACCTAGTCCCAAGGAAAGGCGCCGAAGGAACAGTGCTCGGGTTTAGTGAGCTGTTGTTGGGTGGGCAGGGGGCCAGTGCGTCCTCTGTCCACATCCGACGTCCGGCGCCAACGGCGCCCAACTAGACTTACCGTCATGACCGAAGCCGACATCACCTCGTGGCACGAGGAGTCTGGGGACCAGTCGGATATCCCCCAAGGCACAAAGCCTGCGCCGCTCACAGGCGTTCGACGCCTCGTGCAGATCATCGTCGGCGTCATCCTCGTCATCGGCGGCATCATCTTGTCGGGCCCCGGCATCCCAGGCCCGGGCCTACTCACCATCGTCGTCGGCCTAAATATGGTCAAGCCCGATAACCGAATCTCTCGCTGGATTCGCCACAGGTTCCCGGGGATACCCAACGAAGGACCAATTCCGCGAAAGCAGATCGCTCTCGGCATCGTCATCATGGCCGTCTTCGTTGGCATAACGATCCTCTGGGGCCCTAGCATCACCGATTGGGTACTTAACCTTCTGGGGATCGACCTTACGCTCCCTTGGCAGTAACGTGATCTGATGCTTGTTGGCATCGACACGGGTGGCACCTACACGGACGCCGTTCTTTACGACCCGAACCTCGGATCCGGTGCTGGTGTGATCGCCAGTGCAAAGGCCCTCACCAGAACCGATCTAACAGTCGGCATCCGTGAGGCCCTCAGCCAGGTCGTGAGCGATCCAGCCGCCGTATCGATGGTTGCGGTTTCGACCACCCTGGCCACCAATGCGTTGGTCGAAGGAGCCGGGGCCCGCGCCGCTCTCGTGTTCATCGGCTTCGACGAGGCAGACCTGCACCATAAAGACCTGCAGCAGGGGCTCGCAGGTTCGCCGGTGATAACCGTCGACGGCGGCCATGAGTCGCTCGGCTCCGAGCGGGCACCGCTCGATGTGGAAGCCCTGGTAGCAGCG
The DNA here is from genome assembly GCA_937922045.1 of uncultured Acidimicrobiales bacterium. GTDB lineage: Bacteria > Actinomycetota > Acidimicrobiia > Acidimicrobiales > SZUA-35 > JAHELU01. The sequence continues at coordinate 48,502 of CAKZXA010000011.1, forward strand.
GCCTCCGAAATCACCGAGCAGGTCGATGCCTTCGCCATCACATCCCGCTTCGCGGTTCGCAATCCGGCCCACGAACTGGCGGCGGCCGAGGCCCTTGCTCCGCTTGGCAAACCGGTGGCCTGCGGGCACCAATTGACCGCCAAACTCAACGGACCACGACGGGCGCTCACCTGCCTGCTCAACGCTCGACTCATCGGCCTCATCGGCGAGCTCTGCGGCGCAACCGAGAAGATCCTTGCCGAACTCTCGATCAATGCTCCCCTACTGATGGTTCGCGGTGATGGCTCCCTGGTTGCGGCGAAGGTTGTTCGAGAGCGTCCGATCGAAACGATCCTGTCCGGCCCGGCCGCTAGCTTGATCGGCGCCGCCCACCTGGTGAGCGCGTCCGATCTCCTCGTATCCGACATCGGTGGTACAACCACCGATGTTGGTGTTCTAAGGGGCGGGCACCCCATGGTGGCCAAGACCGGGGCCGTGGTTGGCGGCCACCAGACCATGGTCGAGGCGGTGGAGATGTTCACCCACGGTCTCGGCGGCGACAGTGAAGTAACCCCTGAAACGACGATGGAGCCGACGCGTCTGTCGCTCGGTCCTCGCCGTATCGTGCCCTTATCGATGGCCGCAATCGACGGCGGCGACAACATCGGCCCTGCGCTCGCGGCGTTGGAATGGCCTTTCCGGTTGGACGACACCCGCTTCATCCGAGCGACGGGCCGGACCGGGCCCCTCTCCGGAACGAGGGCTGAGCAGCTGATGGGGAAGATAGGGGCCGACTGGCTCCCCGCCAGCGAGGTCGTCACCTCCGGTCTTCAGATCTCGACGCTGCGCGGCCTGGTTGGACAGGGCCTGGTGGAGATCGCTGGGTTCACCCCGACGGATGCGGCCCACGTGCTCGGGATCCACGATGCCGGCGACCGAAGTGTCGCCATTCAGGCTGCTGACATCGTGGCCCAGATCGGTGATCTGCGAGGAGAACCGATCCGGCCCGACGGTGAATCCTTCTCTCGCTGGGTGATCGACTCGGTCGTCCGACGGTCGGGCGAGGTGGTTCTCGCCGCCGCCCTGGCCCGCGATGGGATCGCCCCCGGTGAAGCAATCGGCGTCATGGCTCAGCGAGCGCTCGACCGCAACCATGGCATGGTCAACCATCGCCTTGAGCTCGGTGTACCGCTCGTTGCGTTGGGCGCCTCGGCTCCCACCTACTACCCGGCTGTTGGCGAGCTGCTCAACGCCGACTGTCGAATACCATCCCACAGCGGCGTCGCCAACGCCCTCGGCGCTGCCGTCGGTCAGATCAGATTGGTTCGGGAGGCGACGATCAGCCAGCCGTCAAAGGGTAAGTACCGGGTGCACATTCCGGGTCTCGAAGATCGCGCCGATCTCCAACCTGCGATCGATGACGCCTTGGCCGCGTTGGGCGAGCTGGTCAGAACCGAAGCCGACGCGGCGGGGGCTGCTTCGATCACGTTGCACGAAGACGTGAACATCAAACAGGTTGCTATCGAAGGGCGAGACTTTTTCGTTGAGGGCACGGTTACTGTGGTCGGTGTTGGGCCCCCGAAACTAGCCGACTTCTCCTCGAGCGCTCCTTGAGCGGCCTCGCTCCATCCGACGGCTTGTTCCCTGCCGACGATGATCACGGTTTAGCTCGGTCGCTGGCATCGATGGCCGGCGCCGCCCTCGTCGACCTCAAGGAGCGGAGGTCTAGATCAAGCAATGTATGGGCTCTGCGGGATGAGGCTGATCTCCTCGCCCATCAACTCATCGCCGGACATCTGAGCCGCCATCGCCCCGACGACATTGTCTTGTCGGAAGAAGGGGCCGAAGACCTGCGCCGTCTGACCGCGGAGCGAACCTGGATCATCGACCCCCTCGACGGCACGCACGACTTTCCCCATCCCGGATCGGCCGAATGGGCGGTTCACATCGCCCTGGTCGATCGGTCGGCGCCCCTGGCCGCCTCGGTCGCGGTGCCAGGTATCGATACCGTCTTCACCACTGACACGGTGCAGCTTGCCGAGCGGGCCAAACGCGACCGCCCGATCGTCGTTTCGGGTCGGGCAAACGCCTATTTTGCCGCTGAGGTCGCTGCGGCTCTCGACGCCGACCTTGTCGCCTGTGGTTCAGCGGGGGTCAAGGCAATGCTCGTCGTCGACGGCACCGTCGACGTCTACGTCCATTCCGCTGGTCTATGGGAGTGGGATGTGTGTGCACCGGCAGCGGTAGCAGCTGCCGCTGGCGCCGAGGTCACCGATATGCGAGGCAACCCAATCTCCTACAACAAACGCCAGCCTTCGGTCGAAGGTTTGGTCGTAACTCGACCAGAATTTTCCCAAGCGGTTCGTGAGGCGCTCGACCTAGCGCTCTAGTCAAACGCCTGGCGCGTTAGGTAGACGGTGCCACTAGAATGGCCAAGTGCGCGATACGACGATTCTTCGCCGGGGGTCAGAAAGAGTGAGTCTGCGGTTCATTCCGGGTGCGGGGCGACTGTTAAAGACAGATGCCTATCTCGCCTTCTTTGCTGCCCCAAGTGATGAGCTTTTGGAGCTGGTCAGCGGGGCCGATGAAGCGGACCATGCACCCCTGTTCAAGACACTAGGTTCCACCGTCATCCAAAGCGGCTTCAAGCTACCCTCGTTCGTGGTCTTGACGCTCAGCGATGCGCCTTGGGTTTTCGCCTACGGCGACGTAAAGCTGGTCGGCGGCGAAGCCAGAATGCCGATCAAGTCGAGCAGCGCCTTTACCTGGGTCGAACGTGAGCTCACCGACGATGAGCGAACCGTTCTCACCATCGATCGATCCGATGGAAATGAACCGTCGGCCGAGTTTGGCGATTGTTACCTCGAAGGCGGGTGTGTACCGGCGGATGTTTTCGTCTGGCATGTTCCCCAACCTCAGAACGACCAAGTTCCCCAGCCTCAGCACCAAGCGGTGCCTGTCAGCGACATTCCTGATCGCAGTCACGCAGATTCGTTCTTCGCCGATGCCGGCAGAACCCCTCACATCCCGGCCCCTCTTGCTCCGTCCGGCTTTGTCGACACCAATCCGGAGGCAAACGAGACCATGCTCGGTGGCGGCCCTCCACCGATACCTGCAGATCAACCCTCTTCGACGGTGGTCGAACAGCCGCTCCATCACGACCTTTCCGCCGAGAAGACTCATGAAGCCCACCGCGATGAAGGCCTGAACGGCGACGATCCTTACCGCACGTCGATCTTCGGCGACAATGGTACAAATGGAGCGGTGAAACCCGCTCCGTCTCGCTCCCGCGGAGAGCTTCGCCTCGACGACGGACAAAACATCGAGATCGGCCAGAGCGTCTACATCGGTCGCTACCCGTCGAAACACGGCCTGCCTCCCGGCTACGACGCCATCGTGATCGCCAGCGATCATGTGTCGAGAATTCACTGGGAGCTGGTCTATGACGGCGAGAGTGTCTCGGTAGCCGACCTCGGGTCAACAACCGGAACCTATGTACAGGGTCCTGGCGACGATCAGCAGACTCGCCTAGCCGCAGGTCATCTCGTACCCATCGAGAACGGCACCGTCATCACCTTCGGTGACCGCTCAGCGAGCTTCGTCAACCAGGGCTAACCGCTTCTTCAGCAGCACGACCCCCGCCAGCAGGTCAGGGCCTCTCATCGAGGAGGTTGAGGTCGTCGAACGTCACCCGCCGAACGCGAAGTACATAGTCGACGAGTGCTTCTCGTCTGTTGGTAGCGAGTCCAGCGACATCACCCTTCAAGCCCCGGACACCCAGCCTGTCGAGCTTGGTACACAAATTATCGAGCTTGCGGTTGAACTTCGGCATCGACCAACCCAGACGCTCGGCAGCTCGACGGTTGGTAGGGATTGCATCACGGGCAGCGAGAGGATCTCGCAACCTCGGTTCGGCCAGCGCCAACAGAAGCAGATATTGCTCTTCGTTTAACGTGATCTTCGACGGTGTCATCGTCAAGGGGCCGTCAGCGTTGGACATTGGAACGGCTCGGCTCACCCCTTCAACCAGGAGCGCCAATTCGTAGGTAGCGGCGCCGGCCTGGAAGCGAAGGAGGCTTTGTTCAAAAGCCAGCGGAACTGCGGCGCCAGGCGCTATCGACATTCGGCTGGCCGACACCGTGTCGGCAACTTCCAACATGATGGCGGTACCGGTGTTATAGAGCCACCATGCCCCGCTCTCATAGCGAAAATCTCCCAAGCGGCGGTGTAGGTAAGGGTTGGTGTCGATGGACAAATCAGCCTCGCGCCCGAAACTCAGTGTTTCGCCGATCCTCACCTCTCGCAGAGCACCAGCGAAGTCGACGATCAACATCGGTTGGTCCGAGAGCGAATCCATTAGGGTTAGCCGACACCAAGCGTGATTCCCGAACCACCTGTTCGACTTGTGGACGTTCGGCTGGTTGTCGTCGGGCCTGGCCCCGTCGTTGAGGTAGTGCCGCCATCGGACGTGCTCGTCGCCGTGGTAGGCGAGGTGGTGGTGGCATCAGGGTCGGTCGTGCCAGGCGGCTCTGGCTCCGAGGTTGAGGTCGTGGAGGTCCCCGGGCCCTCTAGCACGTTGTAGGGCAACGCCTTGGCCTTGATTGTTGTGCCATCGTCGACTTGAACCGTGACACTCGCTGCACCGCTCGCCCGCGGGGTGATGGTGAGAAGCCCTGTCGGCGAGATCGTGGTTCCAACGCTGTGGGCGAGAAGCGACCATTCCCTTGGCGTGTCGCCGCCCAGCGCTTGGAGCTGGAACGTTCGGGTTATCCCGACCTTCTGGTTTGGAATCTGAAGGGCCACAATGCTGAGCTCTTCAGAGTCCGGGTCCGTCGGGCCGGTGAAGGTCACCGGCCCGGCCATGAAGGCGTCGCCAGCCTGGTTCCGGAGATGGATCGTGACTTGATAGGACGTGTTGGCTTCAACCGCGAACGCCCGGGCGTGGCTTGTCCAGCACCGGCTCGCAGCATCGGGCCAACCCGGCGACTCATGGCGCAGGTCGTTGATGGCGTCGACGTAGCGAGCACTGGTGCAGGTCGAGGTGGTAAACGTGATTTCGACGGTAAGACCGGAGACATCAGCCTTCAGCCCGGAAACTACCGGGTCCGGCTCAGGCTGAACGATGATCGTCCCGGTTGTCAGCGACGAGGTCTGCACAGTTTCCGACGTGCTCGATGAGGAACGTGGAGTGGTCACCGTTGTGCTCTGGCCACCGTCCAGCACCGTGACCAAGTCGCCGATATCCGATGGCAAGGCCGTATTGCCCGCGACACCAGACTGTTCGAGCGGTGCCGCACCAACACCGAGCAACTCGTCAAACCCCTCGGCTGCTCGCTCGTTTGGCATCGCCGGCAGAGCAACCTCGTCTGAGCCGAAACCAGTGGTCAGAAAATCGACACCCGCCACCTCGGAGGCCAGGGCGAAGATTCGATTATCGGTGCCTGGCATACCTCTTGTAGCAACCGAGCTGGCCACGATAAGGAGAGCGAAGCATGCTGCCAACGCCACAGCTGTTCGCCTCGTCGATCGGCGAGGTCTCCCCCATCCGCCATCGACGGCCACGGCACGATCGGCGACAGTACGATCGGCGGCGACAGGGGCCGGCGGCTGCTGCAGTTCGACCTCGGCGCCACCCCTCGGTCGTTGTTCGAGGACGCTGCCAGCCTCGTTTCCTGTACCCGACGGTGGGCCGTCCGCTTTCGCTCCGCCTTCGATAGCAAGCTTCGAATCCTTGGTCGATTCTGGGCGCATCACCATCGGATCAAACGTGGGATCGATCGCCGCCCTGAGGCCGTTGAGCCGAGTAACCACGTCGATTGAATTCGGTCGCTTCGTCGGATCCTTCGACAGCATCTCGGAGATGAGGGCGGCCAACGGCGTCGGCACACCCTCGATGCCAGGTGCATCATCCTCGAGGTGGGCCCGCAGAACTTCAAGAGAGTTGCCGACGAATGGTGGTTCCCCGGTGACGAGCTCAAAGAGAACAACCCCGAGAGAGTAGATGTCGGCCTGAGAGGTGAGTCCTTGCGACGGGTCGACCGCCTCGGGTGCCATATACCTCGGTGTTCCAACCGCCGCTGTGCTCCGACTCACCAGCATCTGAGACGAATCTGATTCACCCGCACTATCGCTTGGGCTGCTGGCTACCAAAGGTTGCGCCTCCACCAGAATCTTGGCCACGCCAAAGTCGGATATCTTCGGCACCCACCGACCATCATCGGTCTGGCTGAGCAAAATATTGGCAGGCTTCAGGTCTCGGTGGACGATGCCAGCGGCATGGATTGCGCCTAGGCCATCGGCGAGATCGGCTACCAAGCCGAGGACCTCTTCAACCGCTAGCGTGCGATCCTTGAGCAGCGAACGTAGGTCACCACCGCCGACCAGCTCCATGACGACACCAAGCTGATCTCCTTCAGCGACAAGATCGAGCACGCCGACCACGTTGGGGTGATCGACTCGACCAAGTGCTTTTCGTTCCTGGAGAAACCGACCAACGATTCCATCGTCGGCCGACAGGTGTGGGTGCAGGATCTTTATGGCTACAGAGCGACGAGGATGGAGCGATCGCGCCGAAAAGACGACACCCATCGCACCAAATCCGACCCTTTCGCCCAAAATATAATTGGAGCCAAGCCGAGGCCTTCCGCCGGATGCCATGGTCCCTCGCTTTGTGTGGTTAGTACCACCGCCAGTTGAGGAGTCTAGTCTTCGCCTCGCCCTCGTGGGACCGCGCCCCCGGCAATAACACCGTTATTTGCAGCGTCAGGAACAGATCCACCCACGTCGTATGACGAAAGCGGGAAGTTGTTTGACGAAATTATTACTGTTCGTAGACAGGCGTCAGGAGGGCACGAGCGATCGTCGCCCCGAACATGGTGAAGCCGCAGATAGCCGGACTCACCCCACCGTCGATCGCCAACGAGTCAACATCGAGGGCGTGAACCGCAAAGATGTAGCGGTGAAGACCATGCCCCACCGGTGGCGCCGCGCCGAGATAGCCAGCTAAGCCAGCGTCATTGCGAAGCTGGCCAGCGCCCGTCGGAAGGTTTTCCCCCTGTTGCGACCCGACCCCGGTAGCCAGTTCGGTGACCGAGGAGGGGATGTTGTAGACAACCCAGTGCCAAAAGCCGCTCGCCGTCGGCGCATCTGGATCGAAGCATGTTACGACAAAGCTCTTCGTCTCCTCAGGAAATCCTGACCAACGCAGGTGCGGCGAGACATCCTCTCCCCCCGCTCCGAAGATGCCGCTCACCTGTGCCATGGGAAGCATCTCGCCCTCGGTGACATCCTTGCTGTCCACGGCGAAAGAGCCGACCACCGGCAGAAAATCGTAGGGTGACGGAGGACGAGCTGTCATAAGGGCTCCTTGGCAATGATCGATCGCTTTCGACGACATGTCGATGCTTCGACAGTAGCGGAGGAGTCTCCAGGCTTCGAACCTAGGTTGACTGATCGGTCAACATTTCCGGCAACTCTCGGCCGTAGGCAATGACCAGCCTTTTGGTCGCCCGGGTGCAGGCCACATAGAGGGAGCGAGCCGGTTGCGGCTCTTCATCGAGGATCGCCGCTGGTTCCAGCACGATCGCAACATCGACCTCAAGGCCTTTCACCATGTTGACAGGCACGATGGTAATGGCGTGATCGAGACCATCCCGAGGTGCCCGACCTACCGGCACACCGGCTTCAGCGAAGGCGGCGATCAGCGGCTCGTACAACGACCGGGGGCAAACGACGGCAACGTTTCCAGCGCCGGTGGCCTCCGACTCCTCGACCGACACATCGATCACCGAACGAAGCAGCCGAGATTCGGGCGCAGCGTCAAGGTGGGTCTGGTTGGTGTCGACAAATCGTGGCTCGTCGCCTTCTGTCCGGACCGATACCGGCGGCTTCAGGTTGGGAGCGGCATGACGCAGGATTCGGGTCGCTAGAGCCATCGAAGGCCCGGGAATTCGGTAACCAACGGTGAGTTCGGAACGGCGTGGCTCACGCTTATCAGGGAGGTGATCGAGGATCTCCTGCCAGTCTTGATGGGCCCATGCTCCCGTCGACTGAGCGATGTCACCAACGATCGTCATCGATCCGTTGAGAGAACGGCGAGTGAGCATCCTCAGCTGCATCGGCGAAAGGTCTTGGGCCTCGTCGACCACGATGTGACCGTAGGTTCGAACATCGTCGTCAGACTTCTTGCGGGGGCCGAGAACCTCGTAAGCCTCGTCGAGAACGGGAACATCGTCGACGCTCCAAATAACCGAGGAGGCATCCTTCTCGGGCTGCCACTCACGGTAGAGGGCCTGCTGCTCGTCGCTGCTGAGCCACTGCCCGGCCGAAGCCAGCAGACCCAACGATCCGTAGAGGTCGTGCACGAGTTGGCTCGGCGACAACGTCGGCCACATCCAAAGTAAAGCTTCGCGCACCTCGGTGGTGTGACCCAACTGTTCCTGGACGATCTCCGAATTCGAACCATCGGGGTGGTGTTCAGCAATCGCCTCATAGAGAGCGGCAGCCACAAACTTCCGGGCCGCGTTGTGGGTCCGGTAACGGCGCCTTGCTTCCTTGATGATCGCTTCGGTCTCTGCTGCTGGCACCCGAATCTTGCGCACACCCATGCCGACGACCAGGTCGGCCCGCAGCGGCCGTTGACGATCGCGCAACGCCTTACGAATCACCTTGGCCATCCGCAGGTCGCCCTTGATGCGGGCGGTCTGCTGCGCATCTCGGCCCTGGACTCGAACCTTTTGGACAAGGTCGGCCAAGACCGCCATCTCCACGCCAGCCTCACCCAGCGAGGGAAGCACCTGCTCGATATAGCCGAGAAAGAGTCGGTTGGGCCCGACGGCGAGCACGCCCTGGCCCTCCAGCGGGAAACGGTGGGTATAGAGCAGGTAGGCGGCGCGGTGGAGGGCGACAACGGTCTTGCCGGTGCCCGGCCCACCCTGCACGATGAGTACGCCTTGCATCCCCGAGCGGATGATCTCGTCCTGTTCGGCCTGAATGGTACCGATGATGTCGCCGAGACGACCGGTTCGGTTCTCCTCCAGAGCGAAGACCAACGCCCCTTGGCCTCTCAGTTCCCGACCGTTGATCACGACTCGGCCGGAGACGGCGGCCTCTCCGAAGAACTCGTCTTCTAAGCCCAGCACCTCGCGGCCCCGCGAAATGAAGTGGCGACGCCGGGCAAGACCATGCGAATCAGCGCCGGTTGCACGGTAGAAGCCCTCGGCCACCGGTGCCCGCCAATCGACGATCAGCGGCTCCTGGTCTTCACCAGCGATCGCAACCCGGCCTATGTGGTAGCTCCCGCCACCACTTTCCTCGACCTGATCGATGCGGCCGAAACACAGTGATCGTTCACCAAGATCGAGATCTCGCAACCGGTTGGCGATGTTCTCGTAGAACACTTCGCGCTCCCAGCGAGCCTGATTCGTACCGCCTCGCCCGACCTCGATCATGCCTTTCAGCCGAACCGCCTCTTTCCGAGATGCTTCAAGGCGCGCGTAGGCATGATCGACATGCGCCTGTTCTTCTTCAAGCTCAGGATGCGACTCGCTCACTCACGCTCCGGACCGTCAAAAGGGGTAATCAATTCTAGGGGCGAGACGGCGCACTCCCCTACCCTTCTATGGCCTGGCATCGGCGCTCAGTTCACGACTCGCTATGCCACAGTCGTCGGTAGTACTCGATCCGCTCGGCATCAGCCTCAATCTCGTAGGCCTTCGTACAACGTGTGCTGGTGGCCTTCGCCGAAGTTCCAATCGAGGCTGAGCGAGGCGATGGCTAGATCAGCCCCCCGATCACCTATGCCAAGATCACCGAAGTCGACGTTGCCCGTCCAGGCGCCGTCGGCAGAGACAAGTGTGTTTGGCGCGCACGCATCGCCGTGCACGAGCACGGGCTCGTCGACGGGAGGACGGATTCCCAGCTCGACCGGGCTACGTCCGATCCAAACCTCGAGATCGATGCCGCTGGAACGCGGGTTCCATTTTATGTAGCGATCCTCGACCCGGAACGTGAGGCCACCGAGCTCGTTGTGCCAGACCAGCTCTGGTTCCCGCCCTCCAGCCAAGACCAAGACGACCTCTGGAACTTCAGCATCACCGAGGGTGTGCTGCTGCTCAGACATCTCGTCCACCATGTCGGCATTCTGCCTGAAGGCACAGCGTTCACAAAATCGCGTGACCGACGACAAATGGATTCCGGTCCCCTCTTCCCCCTTTTGGTGTTGATCGATCAATACGCAATCGCGATTGCAGGAGGCGAGTAGCCCACGGACTCGATAGCAATCTTGGGGCGAGCCGACAATGCCTCACGCGACGCCAAGCACACCGTCTGATTGTCTACCACTAGCGCGGTTGGCACCGGGGTGGCGGCCAGTACGGTTAGGGGTGTGATCGCAGATCCTTCACAGTCGCCCCTATTGCGAGCCGCCCGCCAGGAGCCAGGAGATCGGGTTCCCATCTGGTTCATGCGCCAGGCCGGTCGCTCTTTGCCCGAGTACTTCGGTGTTCGAGGAGAGGGCACTATTCTCGACGCCATTCGAGACCCCGATCGGGCCACCGAAATCACGCTCCAACCGATCCGTCGCTACGACGTCGACGCTGCCATCTTATTCTCCGACATCATCACCCCGGTTTGGGCCACCGGCTTTGGCATCGATATCACCCCGGGCCTCGGCCCTGAGTGCGAGCGTCCGTTTCGCACCGCCGACGACCTCAAACGTCTCCCCATGTTCGATCCTGAAACGGCGCTCGATTTCCAAACAACGACCGTGAAAGAACTCGTGTCAGAGCTGGAGGTGCCTCTGATCGGTTTCGCTGGCGCTCCCTTCACCCTGGCCGCCTACCTCGTCGAAGGTCGTCCTTCGAAGAACCACGACAAGGTCAAATCGCTCATGATCAGCGACCCGAAGCTTTGGGATCAGCTCTGTGAACGGCTGGCCGACATCGCCATCGCCACCCTCAGAGCTCAGGTCGACGCCGGGGCTTCAGCCATCCAGCTCTTCGATTCGTGGGCTGGGACCCTGCACCCCGATCACTACCGCCGGTTCGTCGCCCCCCATTCGGAGCGAATCATGGCTGCTTTTACCGACGTTCCTCGGTTCCATTTCGGGGTGAACACCGGCGAGCTGTTAGACCAGATGGCCGATGTAGGAGCCGATGTAGTCGGCGTCGATTGGCGCACACCGTTGGCCACAGCTCGTGAGCGAACGGGGGGCAAGGTGGCGTTGCAAGGCAACCTCGATCCAACCCTGTGCCTCGCAGGTTGGGAAGCGGTTAAGCCTGAAGTGCGGCGCATCCTGGCCGACAACGCCGGACACCCCGGCCACATCTTCAACCTCGGCCATGGTGTGCTGCCCGATATCGATCCCGATGTGTTGGCCAGGGTCGTCGATTTGGTCCACGCCGAGGGAACGGCACGTGGCTGAAGCTGTCGTCATCGGCGGTGGCATCGCTGGCCTGGCAGCGGCCTACGATCTGCATCGGGCTGGTTGGTCGGTGACCGTTCACGAAAAAAGTGGACGATGGGGCGGCAAGATTCACACCTCGCAGGTTGGAGATCGACAGGTCGATGCCGGACCCGACTCCATGCTGGCTCGAGTCGACGCCGCCCGTGTGCTCTGTGAGGAGTTGGGGTTGGCCGACGAGTTGATCCACCCGGTAGCGAAGATCCCGGCTCTACTCTTTGTCGACGGTTCGCTGCACGAACTCCCGGCCAAGACGGTGCTCGGTGTTCCCACCGATCTCAATGAGCTCTCCGGTGTCGTCTCCGCCGCAGGCCTCGAGGCGGCCAACGCTGATCTTGTCGAGCCCTGGCATCCGCTGGCCGATGGTCACGATGTCTCCGTCGGTAAGGTCTGCCGAGAGCGGCTGGGCGACGAGATCACCGAGCGCCTCATCGATCCGCTCCTCGGCGGTATCAACGCCTCCCACATCGACCATCTGAGCCTCACAACGGCTGCTCCCCAGCTCGCCAATGCCCTGGCGGCGGAAGGCTCGCTGATAAAGGGCCTAAGCTCACTGCGGTCCAGGATGGGGGCAACCTTGGGTTCGGGCCGTCCAGCGCCGGTCTTCTATGGCTTGCCCGGCGGCATCGCCCGGATCATCGAGCGCCTCGTTGAAGAACTGGCCGGAGCGGATCTCCGCCTCAACAGCCACGTCCGAACATTGACCCAGGTAGCAGCCGACGGGCCAAAGCCCGACGCGATCATCATCGCGGCCCCCGCTTTCGCCGCAGCCGAACTCGTCGCCGCCGCCGTGCCTGACCTCTCCGCTGAGTTGGCCGCAATCGAATACGCCAGCGTCGCTCAGGTCACGCTTGAGGTTCCTCGCCACGCTTTCGATGAGGTACTCGACACCTCCGGAATACTGTTTCCTCGGGTGGGAGGAACCCTGTTGACCGCCTGCACATGGTTCAGCTCGAAGTGGGCGCACTATCAACGACCGGACGCTGTGCTGCTTCGATTGACGTCCGGTCGCTACCGGGACGACCGTGGTCAGTCCTTGACCGACGATGAACTGACCGAGGTGCTGCTGGGCGAACTTCGGTCGGCGCTGCCGGTGAAATCAGAGCCAATGGCCAGGCGAGTGCAGCGCTGGCCTTCTTCGCTGCCGCAGTATCAGCCAGGGCACGGAGCCCGCGTCCAGCGGATCCGCGCAGGCGCCGTCGAAGCCGGTCGGGGCGTCGGGAGTGGCTGCCGCGTCGAGTTTGTCGGCGCGCCCTATGACGGGATCGGCATTCCGGCCTGTATCTCCAGCGGACGTCGGGCGGCTGAGGCCGTCATGCACTCATGAGCCGTCTCCGATGAGTCGAATCTCCGCCGGGCTTCGTTGCCTTCTCGCCGGTGTCTGCTTGGCCGGTTCGGTGCCGCCCTGGGGTTGGTGGCCGTTGGCTTTCATCGGCTTTGCCCTGATCGACCGCCTCCTGGCCGAACGTTCGGTGCGCTCCCGGTTCGGCCGCATGGCACTGGTTACGGTCGCCTGGATCTACCCGTCCACCATCTGGATGTGGGACATGACACCGCCCGGCTACCTGGTGGCCGGCGCCTTGTTCGCTCTCTACTACGGCGTGGCCGCCGCCCTTACCCCGTCGGACTGGCGCAGACGCATCGTGTTTCCCGGCGCCTTCGCCCTGGCTGAGCTGGCTCGCTGGAGCTGGCCCTTCGGCGGTGTGCCACTCGCCCACATGGCCATGAGCCAGGTCGACACCCCGGTAGGTCAGGTAGCCCGGCTAGGCGGGCCTGCTCTCGTCGTTGTGGTGGTGGTCGTGATCGGCCAGGCAATCTCGTCATGTGCCGGATCTGCACAAGGTAGCCGGGATGCCTTCCGCTACGGGGTCGTCGGCACGGCCGTCGCACTCGCTCTGGTGGCGGGCGCCTTCCTGGCCCCCCGATCCACGGCCGTGAGTGAGATTGACGCGGCGCTCGTGCAGGGAGGCGGCCCCCAACGCACGAGGGCCTCATCCGATCAGGAACCGATCGTGCTGGCCCGACACATCGAGGCGTCCAAGGCGATCGAACCGTCGATCGATCTTGTTCTATGGCCAGAGAATGTAGTGAATCCCGGCCGATACCTAGACGAGAACCGTGCGTTCTCGGAGGTGGTGCAGGTTGCACAGGCTACCGATGCGCCCGTGTTGGCTGGCTGGTTCAAACCAGTGTCGGACACGACGACCGCCAACTATCAGTCGGTTATCAACTCGGATGGCACCGAAACAGACGTCTATGACAAGGTGCGACTGGTCCCGTTCGGTGAGTTCGTGCCGTTGAGAGGGCTTGTCGTCTGGTTGGCCGAAACAACGATGGGAACGAACCCGTTGCCCCGGCGCAACGTGCGCATCGGCACCGCTGAGCCGGTGCTCGACACCGAGGTCGGCCCGGTTGGGGTCTCGATTTCGTGGGAAGGGTTCTTCGAGCACCGCGCTCGACACTCGGTACGAGAAGGAGCACAGCTGCTCACGAACCCGACAAACGGATCGTCGTACTGGTTGACGATCGTGCAAACCCAGCAGGTCGCCTCCAATCAGCTTCGGGCCATCGAGAACGATCGGTGGGTTCTCCAGGTGGCCCCTACCGGTTTGAGCGCTGTGATCGATCCGAACGGCAAGGTGGTTCAGCGCACCGATGTGAGCGAGCGTCGAGTGCTAACCCACACCGTCGAGATGCGCGACGGACGAACACTTCACAGCCGAGTGGGCTGGTGGCCGGTGCTGCTCTACGGACTGGCCGCCATCGCTTGGGGTCTGTTGCGGCCTCGGCTTAGTCCGCACCGCGCCGAGGTCCGACGATCACCTTGATGGTGGCCAAAAGGCGCCAAGGAGTCGGATATGGAAGACTTGAGGCCTGTGGCATCGTTTCGACTTGCGGCCTTTGACCTCGACGGCACCCTTTTCGGGGCGGATGCTCAGATAACGGGAGCCACCGTTTCGGTTCTTCGGCGAGTCGCGGCCCAAGGTATTCATCTGGTGGCCGCAACCGGCCGAAGCCACACAACCGCAGGCCCCCGGCTGGCTCACACCCAGGCCGTCGAGTGGGCGGTTTGCAGCAATGGCGCAACCCTCTATCACGTTCCGTCCGACACGGTGATAGAGCATCGCACGATGAACAACCACGATGTCGAGCCTCTGGTGGCGTCGATCCGGGGGACCTTGCCTGAAGCCGTCTTCGGGTGGGAAGCCACCGGCACCTACCAGTGGACCGAGGGCTTCAACATCTTGATGAACGGCTATCTGGCCCAGCGGGAAGTGGTGCCCGACGATCATCCGTTACCGACCGAGGTCGTGAAATTCTTCATCGCCCATCCCACGATTGTTCGCTATGAGCTGCTTTCGACCTTGAAGCCGATCGTGCCTCAACACCTCACGCTTTCCACCGCCGGTACCACCTTTCTGGAGGCCACCGGAGCCGGTGTCAACAAGGCGACCGGGCTCGCCCGTCTCTGTGAACGGGTTGAGGTCGATGCTGATCAGGTGGTGGCCTTCGGCGACAACATGAACGACCTGGAGATGCTGAGCTGGGCTGGCCGGGGTTACGCCATGGCCAATGCCCACCATGAGGTAGTAGCAGCAACCACGCACCGAACCCGTCTGCCCTACACCGAGGACGGCGTGGCCGACACCCTGTCAGATCTCTTCCTGGGCTAGCGGCCTCGCCTAGCCTTGGCGTCCAGACCCACGAAGCGCGACTCGTATGACGACGAGATCGTTCGCCGGTAGGTCCCGACCGCGGTCGCCGAAAGCGACGCTTAGATTTCCAGCCAGATGGTTACGGGGCCGTCGTTGATCAGCGCCACCTGCATGTCTGCTTGGAAACGGCCGGTTTCCACCGACGCCCCCAAAGCCTTCAGTTCGTCGACCACTCGTTGGACCAGAGGCTCAGCCTGTTCGGGCCGGGCCGCTTCGATGTACGACGGCCGGTTGCCCTTACGGGCGTCGCCATAGAGCGTGAACTGCGACACGACGAGCAATTGTGGGGCGGCTCCCCCGGTGGCAGCGTCGGCGATGGAGAGGTTCATCTTGCCGTCGGCGTCGTCGAAGATTCGAAGCTTGATCAGCTTCTGGGCCAGTTTCACCGCTTCGGCTTCGGTATCGTCATGGGTGGCCCCGACCAGCACCAGCAGGCCGGCATCGATGGACCCGATGACATCACCGTCTACGGTGACCGATGCCTGGGAAACTCGTTGAACCAGTGCTCGCATGACCGACCAACCTAGAGGGACCGGGAGTCCGATCCCTCACCTGGCTGCGACCGAATAGCCGACCTGAACCTCCGAATTGTCGGCGAAGACCCTACCCTTATCCGTAGGCTTACAATGTTACCCACTGGTTATTTAGTGCGATCCTGTAGGTAGCCACTCCAGAAAGAACAATCATGGCCGTCCACGATGATCAACCACTGAAGCTCGCTTATCTCTCGTATCGATCGAAACCGACGGTAGGCGGCCAGGGCATTTACACCCGGCATCTCACCAAGGCTCTCGCCGATCTGGGCCACAGCGTCGAGGTGCTCTCGGGCCAGCCCTACCCCGTTCTCGACGAGCGAATACAGCTGACCAAGCTCCCTAGCCTCGACATCTTCAACGATCATCACCCAGGCCGCTTTCCCGCCTACTGGGAGATCAAGTCACTGGCCGATGTGCTGGAGATCGCCCAGTTCTCAACGGGCAACTTTCCGGAGCCGGTCGCCTTCAGCATGCGGGCCTACCAGGAGCTGAAGGGGCGCTCCCACGAGTTCGATCTGGTCCACGACAACCAATGCCTCGGTTACGGGGTGTTGGCCATCAACAAGATCCTGCCGACGGTGGTCACGCTGCATCATCCGATCACCGTGGATCGACGGCTCGAAATGGACGCCGCGCCGAGCCGGCTCAAGCGCTTGGCCATCGCCCGCTGGTATCGGTTCGTGAGGATGCAGGGCCGCGTCGCCCAGCGCATGCCTCGCATCGTCGTCGTGTCGGAAAACTCGATCGACGACATCCACAACGACATGGGCGTCGAGCGTGACCGCATGCGCCTCGTCCACGTTGGCGTCGACCCCGACCTTTTCCGGCCCATGCCCGAGGTGGAACGCATTCCCGGGCGCCTGATCACGACCGCTTCGGCCGATGTCGAACTCAAGGGTCTCAAGTTCCTGCTCGAAGCCATGGCCAAGCTGCGGACCGAGCGCGACATCACCCTCACCGTGATCGGCCGAGCCAAAGAGGGCGGGCCGTCCGAAAAGTTGATTCGCGAACTCGATCTGGCCGACCACATCAACTTCGTTACCGGTGTACCCGATGAGCGCATCGTGGAGCTCTACGCCGAGTCCGAAATCGCGGTTGTACCTTCGCTCTATGAGGGTTTCTCTCTTCCCGCGGTTGAGGCAATGGCCACCACAACCCCCCTCGTCGCTACCACCGGCGGCGCCCTGCCCGAGGTAACCGGCAAGGACGGCGAAACCGTCCTGCGGTGCGAACCAGGCAATGTTGAGTCGCTGGTCGCGGCCCTCACCCGAGGCCTTGACGATCCCGAACTGCGCACGCGCATCGGCCAGGCAGGCCGAGAGCGGGTGTCGACCCACTACACCTGGCGACAGACCGCGGTGAACACGGTCGCTCAGTACCGTGAGGTCTTGGCCATGCGTAGCCACCAAGCGGCCAACGAAGCAGCGCGGAAGGTATAGGCAGACACCATGCTTACCGTCGACTACGGGCGCCTCGACGTGCGCCGCGGCATGCGAGTACTCGATTTGGGCGCTGGCTTTGGACGTCACGCCTTCGCCACCGCTCGCCAAGGCGCTCACGTTGTTGCCGCCGATCTCGCCTTCGATGAGATGATGACAACGAAGAACACCTTCGCCGCCATGTATCTCGACAATGAACTTTCGGGCAACATATCCACCACCTGCATCCAGGCCAATGGACTCACGCTGCCGTTTCCCGATGCCAGCTTCGACCGCATCATCGCATCCGAGGTGCTCGAACACGTACCCGACGACCTGGGCGTGATGAGCGAGTTGTTCCGAGTTCTGACCCCCGGCGGTCGCCTCGCGGCCACTGTGCCTGCGTCTCTGCCCGAGCAGATCTGCTGGTGGCTGAACGACGCATACCACGCCCCCAAAAGCGTGGGTGGTCACGTGCGAATCTACGGTCTGCCCGAGCTAGAGATGAAGCTTGCTTCGGTCGGTTTCAATCCGGCGGAAAACCATCGAGCCCATGCGCTCCACAGTCCCTATTGGTGGCTGAAGTGTGCGGTCGGACTCGACAATGAGGATCATCCGCTGGTGCGCCAGTACCTGAAGCTGCTCACCTGGGACATCGTCAAGGCGCCCAAGATCACCCGTCGGGCCGATCGCCTACTCAACCCCATTCTGGGCAAGAGCCTCGTGATCTATGCCGATCGTCCTACGGTCCCAGCGCCGCTACAAGCGTCTGAGCGACAGGTGGCCACGAGCGCTGGAGCCGGGACCTAGCGTGATGGATGCTTCGGCCACCGGAATCTCCGTTCCTCAAGTTCCCGGCGTCGTTACCGCCGAACAACTGACCGCCTCGGCTCAGTCGATCGCTGCGCTCCAACTGCCGTCGGGTATGATCGAGTGGTTTCCTGGCGGCCATGCCGACCCCTGGAACCATGTGGAAGCAGCGATGGCGCTCGCTACCTGTGGGCTCGTCGACGAGGCCGAGTCTGCCTACCAATGGCTCATCGACCTACAACGCCAAGACGGCAGCTGGCACAACTACTACCTGGCCGAAGGTATTGAAGATTCGAAGCTCGACACAAACTGTGTCGCCTATTTCGCCACCGGCATGTGGCATCACTTTCTGTGCACCGGGTCACGAGTGTTCGTGGAGAAGGCGTGGCCAACGGTCGATGCCGCCGTCGAGTTCGTTCTCGAGATGCAGACCAAGCGGGGTGAGATCATCTGGGCCAAGCACACCGACGGCAGTCCGTGGAGCTACGCCCTGTTGACCGGGTCGTCATCGATCAGCCATTCCCTGCGATGCGCTATCGATCTGGCTGAAGCGTTGGGTCATGAGCGACCACACTGGATCGAAGCTCGAGACCGGCTGGTTCACACCATCGCGCATGTGCCCGAAGCGTTTGAACCGAAAGACCGGTGGGCCATGGATTGGTACTATCCCGTCCTGGCCGGAGCTATCAGCGGCGATGATGGGGCCAAGCGGATGAGCGACGGCTGGGATACCTTCGTGATGGAAGGCAAAGGCGTTCGCTGCGTGTCTGATCGACCGTGGGTGACAGCGGCCGAAACCAGCGAGTGCGTGATGGCTTGTTTGGCCGTTGGAATGGACGACGAAGCTCTCGACCTTTTCCGTTGGGCTCAACGTCTGCGCGATGATGACGGTGCCTACTTCACCGGTCTTGTCTTTCCCGAGCTCGTTCACTTTCCAGCCGACGAGCGTTCCGCCTATACCGCAGCGGCCGTGATCCTCGCCGCCGATGCGCTCGAAGGCACCAGCCCAACGAGCAGCCTGTTTACCAAGCACGGCTAAACTCGCAAGCAGCAAGGAGCCGGCCCAAGAACGAGACCAATCCCGACTTCGAGCAAGCTGAGCAGGCCCTTCTCGCCTCCGAAGGAACCACGGCCACGTCGCATTTCATCGAGCTTGAACGGTTGGGCCCCGGTGCATTGTTCTGGGGCACCGACCTGCGCCCTTGCCCTCAGGTTCGCCGCAATACCCGCAGAGAGCCGGTTGCCGATATCTCGGCAAACAGGCCGGAGTTCAAGGCCGGAAGATAAATGTCTTCGTAGGGCGGGCGGCCGCCATCTGCTGGGTCCGGGAAGACATCGTGAATGGCCAGCAGGCCACCCGAAGCGACCTTGGGCGTCCAGCCTGCGTAGTCCCGGCGTGCCGGCTCCACGCCATGTCCACCGTCGATGAAGAGAAACGACAGCGGCGTGGCCCAATGATGAGCCACGGTTGCCGATTCGCCGACGACGGCGATCACTACATCTTCAAGGCCAGCATCGTGAACAGTGCGACGAAAGAACGGAAGCGTGTCCATCTTGCCCACGCCACTGTCGACGAGGTCGGGCTCATGCCACTCCCAGCCGACCTGGTTCTCCTCCGAGCCGCGATGATGGTCAACCGTGAACAACACGGTGCCGAGCCGACGGGCGACGGGGCCAAGATAGCACGCCGACTTGCCGCAGTACGTCCCAACCTCAAGCATCGGGCCAAGCGCTACATCGACCAGAGACGCGGCCTCCACCAAAGCCAGGCCTTCGTCGGGAGGCATGAAGCCACGAGCCTTCGTCGCCCGGGCCAGTTCCTCATCGGTGAGCATCACCCGATCAGGCTAGTGGTCAACCTCGGCTGGCATACGTTCTTCTGCCTGCCGCGCCTTCGACCGGCCAAACAGCGCATTCAAGACCACGAACTTCAGAACCCAAACACCAAAATAGCCGACGAAGCTGGCAAGCATTACAACCCGATAGTCGTCGGAGAGTCGATCACCAAGGCCGGCCATCGCCGATGACACAACCAGCCCGACCAGAGCAATGGCCCAGAACGGCACAATTTCGGCCATCACGTCGGCTCGACCCTTTACCTCCCACACCCAGTAGCGGCTGAGAAGAAAGGCGGGAACGACGGCGATGGCGGCGGCGAAGGCGTTGGCCCACTCCCCCGGCCAATCCCAGGCCCAGAGGGCAAGCCGAAGCATACTGAAATGAATGAGCACGTTCGTGACCGATACCACCAGGTAGCGGCCAACCTTTGAGCCGGCACCATCGCTCAGACCATTGCGCGCCCGATCGATCAACGATGCGCTCTGCATTGTTTCAGGTTGCGTCATCATGGGCTCATTGTCGGGTTGGACGGTACGAGATCTTCTCGGCCAGTGCAGCTGCTAGATGTGTGTTGTTGAAAGTACACCGTGATGTCAGTCAGTTCGTGCATAATGCTAGTAAGGAGACAGGCGATCACTGCGTCGGGTCCGGCGATGCTCGCCCTCTTCCGATCGGCAGCTAGGGCGCGGCCCGAAGCGATTTGACAATCAAGACATGTGGCTCAGAATCGATCGATTCTGGCCGACAAAGAGATGAACCGTGGGCAGCTGCGGTCGAATGAAAGATCAGGCATTGTTGCACGTGACTGAATCAAGTGACTGATACGAATGGTTGAGCACACCACGAAGACATCGGGCGCGGCTGGGGCAAAAGCTCGCTGGAGCATCGGTCTCCTCCTCGCGCTCAGCATTTTCGCCACCGGATGCATCGCCACGTCGAGCGACAACTCAGACTCCGACGGGAACACCAGTCGAACCATTCGCGAAGAAGCCTCCACCACGCTTCCAGCGTCGAGAGTCGACAATCGCACCTTCGGCCCGCTCCCCGACCCGAAGTGGATCGATGCTGACTTCGAGCTCCAGCCAATCGCTATCGTCGACACGCCGATGGCCATGGCCACTCGGGCCGGAGCCGACGACCTTTGGATCGCCGAGCGCGAGGGGCGAATTCGGCGCATCGAACGACGGGTCTCGCTCGATAAGCGTCGGGAGGAGATCAAGCTGGCCGATGATGTCGTTCTCGACATCAGCGACAAGGTCTCCACCGAGGGCGAGGGTGGCCTCCTCGGGCTCGATTTCTCCCTCAACGGACGCGAGCTCTACGTGAGCTACACCGATCGCGACGGCGACAGCGTGGTGGCCGAATACAAGATGGATACGGCTACCGCTCAAGCCGACACCGAACGCATCCTGCTCGAGGTTGACCAGCCCCACAGCAACCACAATGGCGGTCAGATCAGTCTTGGGCCGGATGGTTTCCTCTACATCGCCTTAGGCGATGGCGGGAGTTCGGGCGACCCCGACGATAATGGCCAGAACCTCGAAACCCTTCTCGGTACGATTCTCCGCATCGATCCGGCCTCCCCCAGCGATGAGGCTCCTTACGGCATTCCCGGAGGCAACCCGTTCTTCGACCGGCGGTCGGTGCCAAACGAGGTGTGGCTCTCCGGCGTTCGTAATCCGTGGCGCTTCTCCTTCGACATGGTCACTGGCGATCTGTGGGTGGCCGATGTTGGCCAGAACGAGGTCGAGGAGGTCACCTTCTTGTCGGCTCGATCCCAGGCCGCTGGCCGGGGGGCCAATCTTGGTTGGCGCACTATGGAAGGCGATCTCGTCTTTGATGATCGCGGCCTCGAAGACCCCACCCGCTCGATCGCCGACTACGTACCTCCGGTTCACACCTACGCCCACACCCAAGGACGCTGCTCGGTCACGGGAGGCTACGTTTACCGTGGCGCTCGGCTCGATCCGCTCCGCGGTGTCTATCTCTACGCCGACTGGTGCTCCGGTGCTGTCGCTGGGCTCGAAATGTTGACCGATGGTCGGGCCCTCTGGGCGCCGGTGCGTCTCGATCGCGATCTCCAAAGTCCCACATCCTTCGGCCAAGACGCCGGGGGCGAGATGTATGTGCTCGAAGCTGGCGGTGACGTGCTTCGCATTCAGGGTCGCGGCTGGCGACGGTCCACCCGCTTTCTCGAACCAAACGAGCTCTTCGCAATCGACAATCGCGGTGATATCTTGCCCGGCGATGGCTACGAGGAACAGTTCGACGATCCGGTGATCGATGCGCCGCCGCCGATCTACGTCGGTGATACATTGCCCGACGGCACCCCGGTCGACCCGGATGCTATCGTGCCTGGCCCGACCACCGTTCCAACCACGGTTCCCACCACCGACGGCTGACGCCTAAGGCTGCGCTCGGCGGACAGCGTTCGCCTCAGTTTCCTCGGCGCTCTCCTCGGTAGTCTCCTCAGTGCTCTCCGAAATTGATGTACAATTGAGTCTCACGGAAGCCCTCCAACGCTCGCCGAGGTCATCGAGCGCTACGGGCTCGCTGCCGACGAGATCGATCTC
>CAKZXA010000012.1 GCA_937922045.1 uncultured Acidimicrobiales bacterium
AGTTGTCGAGGATGGGAATCAGCTGCGAATAGCCTTGACCACGTCGGGCAACTCGGCGCCCTCATCAAGACGTGTGACCCATCGTTCAAGTTCGGCGTCGTTCGGGAGCCGATCGAGGCCGGCACGGTAGGCCTGGGTGACTTCGAGAGCATGCCAGGTGTCGTTCTTGACCTGGTAGGAGTCGACGAAATAGAAGGCCATGGAGGCGCGTGACCGCCCTTCGCTGAGCTGTCCGTTCCAGTAGTCACGAACCTGAGCCGATGGCGCGTAGCCCCGAGCATTTCGATACAGCACGTCGACGAAGTCTGCGTCGGATTGGGTTCCGTGAACGTCGGTCCACTCCTCGCTGGCTAGCAGTTCACCGATAATCGTCTCGGTGTTGGCGCCGGCCTCGTAGCGTTTCAGCCAGGCCCGAAACTCGGCGAGATTTGCTCGACGTTGGTAGACGACAGCAAACGACCGGTAGACAGCGCCAGCTGCGTCGCGTCGTGGTTTGGCCATGGTGAGATCGGCGATGAGGTCGTTCTTGGTGGCGAAGCCAATGTCGAACCGGTCGGACCAGGCCAGTAGCTCAGCGTTCGACGGTTCTCGCTTTAGAAGGGCTCGATACCAGGCCGCGATCATGCCGTGATACTCGGCCCGCCCATCGGCGGTTGATGCCAAGGCGGCGACAGGCACGACTCGCCCGGCCTCTTGGGCCGCCACCAGACTCGCTGTCGGATTGATCGATCCACTCTTCGGCGGCTGAATCTCAAAGTGGAGGTGATTGGGGGTTCGCTCCGCATTGCCCGAGTCGCCGAGGTAGCCGATCACATCGCCGCTCTGAACGCGATCACCAACCCGAAGCCCATTCGGCACAATCCAGGCTTGAGGGTTGGCGCCGTCATCGGTTCCGGGTGTGTCGTTGTTGAGGTGCAGGTACAGATACCGCCACCCGTCATCATCCTGGATGATCACCGTGTTGCCGGCGCTTGTTACCGCTGAGCGCCGGATGAAGGTGATCGTGCCGTCGGCAGCGGCTACGAGCGGAGCGAGCTTGGGTCCGAAGATGTCGGCACCCTTGTGCGAACGGTGGCAGCGGTAGCCACGGCACGCACCAAACGTGTCGGTGTGGGAAACAGGGCCAACCACCGGAAAGACGATCTCTCGAGGGGCGGGCGGGGCCGGAGCCTCGGGCTCAGCCTCTTGAGCCGCGGCCGGTGCTGTCGACCCGAGAAGGGTCAGCACACCAAAGACGGCGGTGGCGATGGTGAAACGTCGACGGCCGATGTGGCGGACGAACGGAAGGCGGAACTGGAACTTGGCCATGCGGAACTCACGTAGGATCGGGCTCCGTCCGCCTCCCGAAACCCTAGCCGCACTGATCGCCGAGGTCGCGGCAATCGGTTGATCGTTGCCTCGTGCGTCGCCGAACCGGTGGTGTTCGCCGCGATCCTGCCTTTTTGCGACGTGCTATGGAACCTAAGGAGCTTCGGTGGCGTTGAGCGAGTGAACGTGTGTCGAACGTTGCCTTGGGAGGCTGCTGTGAAGAAGTTCATCATCTCATTTTTGTCAGCGTTGCTCGTTTCCACGATCTTAGTGACCAGCCCGGCAATGGCTCGACCCATCTGTTCAAGTGCGGATACTGATCCGGACGGTGATGGGTTTGGGTGGGAGAACAACCAGACGTGTGTTGTGGCTGAGGACTCTTCCGACGGTGGGTCGGCGGATGAGACGGATTCTCGGGGTCGTCCCTACTGCTCGAGCGCCGATGCTGACCCGGACGGTGATGGGTTTGGGTGGGAGAACAACCAGACATGTGTCGTGCGGGACGGTTCATCGACAACTCCCACAACGCCAGCAACGCCAGCAACGAATGCTTCGCATCAACGAGCTCCCGGCGCCCCCTCGAAGCTCACGGTCCAACGAATCGTCAACCTCCCTAATGAGCGCTCTTCCACCACGGTTGTCTGGCAGCCGCCTGAAGACTCAGACGGGATTACTGGCTATGAGGTTTTCCGAGACGGTGAGCTGCTTCGAACGCTCATCGCCAGAGTTCATCAACTGCGGGTCACCGACACCCGCCCGATGGGAGAGTCGTTCGACTCTTCGATCTACAGCGTTCGTGCCTACCGAGAAGACGGTGGTGAAAGCGTTTACGGGCCTGCATCCAAGGTGAAGCTCAAGGGATTCATCGAGCCGCAAAACGGGCGCTCACCTGCGTTTCAACGACTCATCGATCGTCGTTTCCGAAATGAGTCTGCTGTCTGGCGCAGCGAGGTCGCCGGATTGTTCCACGCGGCGTATGCAAGAAAGCGGGCGACGCTGGTTCCAATAGACGAGGCCGAGCTTCTCTCCCTTGTTGGCCTGCTCGAAGATGCAGGGTTCGACACGGGAATCAATTTCAGCGGCGACAGCAACACCCAAGATACTCTTCGCCGGGCCAACGATGCCCTCGTCGACAGGCTGGTTGTGTCGTCGCCACCGGCCAGTTTGCGAGATGTCATCCCAAGCTACGGCAACGCCAGGATCGATGGCTTCGTCTACAGTCTCGCCAACCAGCGGCCTATGAACTATCCAACGATGCCGGCCTGGCAACGAGCAGATCGATTCCAAGCAAACGAGACGGTCCTGCAGGACAGGTTGGAAGCCCTTCCCGACAAGATCAAGAGCTCCTCACAGGCCCGTGCTGCCGCTGCCCCAGCCATGGATCAGGCCAAGCTCCTCCTCGGCATCGATCTTGTTCCAGCGACCACTGGCCCGGCCCGGGAGATGTTCCGACACATCCGAGGCCAGATTACAGATTCGTCGCCGTTCGGTCCACTGTGGAACACTGCGCCCGAGGAAGATCGGGTTGAGTACTACGGTCACGATCCGACAGCGTGGGAACTCGCCGCGCCCTACCTGGAGATAGCCGATCAGCTCTACAAAGCTGCCGAGAAGATCGACGACAAGCCAAGCTTCTTTGAGATCTTGGTGGTCGGTCTCGTTATCGGTGCGATCACCGGCGGGATCGGCGTGGCTATCTTCGGTGAGGCCACGCTCGGAGCGGTTGTCTTTGGTGCTACTACCGGTGCGTACACCACGACGTACCTGCTGACCGGCAGCACGTCCCAGGCAGAAGATTCTGCCTTTGGAGCGATGCTCACCGCTGGCGTCAACTACTACGTGGCGATTCCGAACGCTGATCGAACATGGCAGCAAGGCCTAGGAATTGCCGTCATGCGCGGTGGCCTCGCCGAGCTTCGCGGCGGCGACTTTGACGACGCAGTGCTCGCTTCGCTCGGTGCACAGTACGTGCCTGGCCTCGCTACATACCTTGAGAGTCTCGACGGTGTTTCACCCTTTGTGGCCGATCTGGCTTCGACGATGGTGGTGTCCTACATTCGCCATGACGGCGACTGGGATCGTGTCGCCGATGATCTGGAGAACGCAGTCATCGAAGGCGCTGGCAACTACGTCGCAAACTACGTTGGCGATGCACTACCAGAATCATGGGGCAACGTAGGCCTCTCCATCGGTGAGATCGCAAGAGTTGCCGTGGTCTCAGGTGGCAACGAGAACGCCATCCGAGAGGCCGTGAATGCCCAAGCTTCCTTCCTCGCCCGTCAGGGTGTTGTGAACGCTTTCGGAACGGGCGAAACCTGGCGAGCCCAGCTCACCCGTCAAGTGGTTGAAATTTTGGGCCGAGCGGAGCAGGTGCCGTCGAGCCAGCAATCTGCCTATATCGATCAGCAGCTGACGGCCTATGTCTTCGCCGAAGCTGGTGGCTGGCTAGCAACGTCGTACCGCACCGAGATGATCGCGTCGAACAACGGCCAGACGTCGAGGATCATCGATTCGAGCAGTGGCCTGATCGACGTCGTAGTCTCAAACCTCTGGCAGGACAGTGACCAGCTTCGAGGAGCGGTCAACCAATACTTGAGCGGTGAGGTGCAGCAGTACTTCAACGACCTCACGCCGGGCTGCTTGCCAGCTTGGCTCGATCCAATGGCGAACGTAGCGTTGGACTCGATCCTCACTGGCGGCAACTCTGAGGACCTTGAACGCAGGCTGATCACCTATGTGAACACCACCACCGCCAACAGTGGTTTCAGCGATACGGGAACCTGCGGCTCGACTGGCGGTGACCCCGGAACCGGCGGGGACGGTAGTGGTGATGGTGATGGCGACTCATCAGGACCTAGCTGTGGCGAACCCGTAGCCAAGGCCGGATCGCTTTCGCTCGCCGCTGCTCAAGATGCAGGGACGTGTGCCACGGTGATTGCGTTCCGGGACTGGCTGCTGTCAAGCTCGAACCTCGGGGCTGCGATGAGAAGTGAACCGCGACCCGGCGTTTCGGGCTGGAGCTTGTGGCTGGCCAACGACAACAGCCTCGGGTTTGGCCGATACCGCGTTTCGATCGCCGACCGCAACGGCGCCATCGGCACGATCCTCGAACGTGATTCCAGTGGGCGTTACAACAACGCAGGCATCGCTCAGCTCACCGTCCAGCGAGATGGTGCCGGCCAGATCGTTGCCGTTTCGGAGCGGAGCACCGACTCACTGTTTGAGCAGCTCATGAACACGCTCGACGGTGAAGGGCTGAACATGGCCCGTTCGATGGTCAACGGTTGCTACTACGCTCTTTCTGAGAACGTGGCGGAGCTCAAGGAAGCCTTCCTGGAGTATTGGAGTGCGGAAAGCAACTGGGCATACCTCAAGCAACAGTGGGCCGACATACAAGAGGTCGCCGCGGCATTTAGCGCTGATGAGCAGGCCTTCATGGCGTTCTTCCTCGCCGATCTTGTGCGAGCTGACCTGTATGGCACCGACAAGGCAAAGTGGGCTGGGGCCCTCACCTGCGATCTCGCCCTCGTCGTGATCAGTGGAGGAACTGTCGGGGCGGTGGCGAAACTCGGCAAGTTCCTGACGCCGGAAGGTCTGGCGAACGTTCGGCAGTGGCGAGATAATCGCAACCGCGATGTGTGCAACAGTTTCCCCACCGGAACCCTTGTGCTGATGGCTGACGGCACCCATCAAACCATCGAGTCGATAGAGGCCGGAGACCGGGTGCTCGCGGCCAACGAAGAATCCGGTGTTTGGACATCGCGCCTGGTTCTCGATCAATGGTCGCACCTCGACGACGGCCTGATGGCAACCGTCACCCTCACCGATGGCAGCCAGGTGTCGGCGACCGACGACCATATGTTCTGGGTGGCGAGCGATGGGTCCTGGCGTGAGCTCGACAACGTTGAGCCCGGCGACTATCTCCTCACCCCGGATGGTGTTACCGAGGTGGCGGCTGTTTCGGTCAACGCTGCCACCGAGACGCTGGTCTGGGAGCTCGACGTTGCCATCGACGACACCTTCGCGGTGTTCACCGGCACAAGCAATGTGCTCGTTCACAACACGTCGTGCCCCGTGCGGTTCCGGGCCGCGAACGGCGCCGTGATCGACGAGAGGTATGAATCGCCGCACCCTGGCCGCGGGCTGCTGGAACTCACCGCGAACCGTCTGGCTGATGGGTCGTCGGTCTACACCCTCGGCGGGGTGGTTCAGAAGAAAATATCTGAGCGCAAGGACTACGAGATTAGGTATCCGAGCGCGGTAACCCTCGATCTGCCAGCCTCAACCTATGACCGATCCCACCTCGTTGGGCCCGGCGGATTCGGTCACGAATCTGGCCAGATCCTGTACGCAACCGTGAACTTCAACCGAAGTTTCATGACGACGGTCGAGACGGCGATGCAGGAGGGCTACAGGATCGCCGAGGCCCGAGGTTGGGAGCTTCGCTACGACATCGAAGCGGTCGCCTACCCGAACTCGGGATACGGCGGAGCGATGCTCAAGTCGGTCGACTATGAGGCCTACTTCGTCAAACCGGATGGCAGTAGCCAACTCTGGCTCGACGCTGTGGGGCGGCACAGTTTGGCCCAGCAGGTGAACGGCCAAACCGTTGTAGGAACCATTCTGCAAGACGACCTCAGAACTCTCAGGCCGTAGCTATGAGGGGCCCAAAGCTGGAGAGCGCAGGTTGTCGACGACGCGTCGGTCGTTAGCCCAGGCCACAATCATGTCTGTAAAGAGTTCGGGATACTGAGTGTTCCAGAAGTGCTTGGCTTCTGAGGCGATGGCGGTCGTCGCCGTGGGGTACTGGTGACGCAGCAAATGATGGCCGTTCATCACCTGCTTTGCCTCGTCGTCGCCACTCACCAACAGGAGTTTTCCGACCGCCTCCGTCGACAGGTTTGGGACACCGAGTTGGTTGATCTCTCGATAGACCTTGCGGACACTCTCGGTTGACACTCGACCGAGATCCTTGATCAGCATTGCTTTTGCATCGTCGGGAAGTTGCATGACCCGGGCCCCAACCTCGCTGACGAGACGCAGTTTCGCGAGGCGGCTGATGGCGACCGAAAGAGGGGTCATCACACGAGCGGGCATCAACGGTTCAAACGTTGCGCCGCTCACCACCATCGAGTCGACCACCTCGGGAAAGCGCTCGAGCAGGCTGATCGCTACATAGCCTCCGAGCGACAGGCCGACCACGTGTGCCGTTCCACCATTTGCGATGATCACGTCTCGCACCTGGTCAGCGCTGTCGGCGAACGAAGTCCACGGTACGTCGACACTTTCGCCGTTGCCGGGAAGATCGACGCCAACGCATCGAAACCGATCGCTCAATTGTTCGATCTGGTCGGTCCACATCCAGCTGCTGATGCCGAGGGCATGGAGAAACACAACACTCGGGGCGGTGTCGGGCCCAGATTCGTGAAGCGTGAGTTGGTTCATCGCCTTGACCTCAAGATGTCTTGTCCGCGGACATCCACCCTAATCGACCACGCAACTGACCCAAGCGGTGAGCCTGAAGAACAAGATCCGTGCGACTCGCGTGCGCCTCGCGTACGACCAGTGATTTAGCGTCCGACTTGCAGTGTGAGAGGCATGGAGCGCACCGACTCGTGGCAGTGAGGTCAGCAATGACCTTACTGGAGTCAAAGACTAACCCTACGCCTTGTCCCCCCTGGGGCTGTTCTCACACGTGTTACAGGTGGCAAGTCTCGACGATGTGGAGCAAAAGCAATGGGAATAGCACGATGGAGAAACTGGGCAGCGTCCCTACTAGCGGTTGTGATGCTGAGCACTGCGCTTGCGGTACCGGCGTCGGCACAAGGGATCGACCCGCCCGGCGGGATCTCTGCCGATGACATCGGAGGTGGTGTGGCCTCTGAGGAAGCGTGAGTCGACCGATCGGTCGCCGATCACCGTCGCGGCGAGTAGCGCCGCAGGGCAACGCTCGATACCACCACTGAACGTAGCCGGTCGAGATCACCGTCGACCAGCCCGGCAGCCCGAGCTTGAACGAGCACGTTCCCAATCGCGGTTGCTTCAACAGGACCAGCGAGAACATCGAGGCCCACACGATCGGCGGTCAGCTGGCAGAGCAGTGTGTTACGTGCTCCACCGCCGACGATGTGAACCGTGCGAACGTCGACCTTCGACAGATCTGCAGCTGTTCGGACAGTCTCAGCAAAAGCGATCGCCAAGCTCTCGATGATACTCCGAGCGTATTCTGCCCTGGTGTCCGGCACCGGCAGCCCGCGTTGGCGGCAGTGGTCGGCGATTCGTGCCGGCATATCGCCTGGTGGCAGGAAACTCGGATCGTTGGCGTCGAAAACAGCAACCGGTGATTTGACGCGTCCAGCTGCGCTCAACAGCGCCTCAAGATCGACCGTTTCGCCGTTCGACTCCCAGGTTCGGATCGATTCGCTGAGCAGCCACAAGCCGGTGACGTTGTGCAGGAAGCGGACCCGACCATCGACGCCCCCTTCGTTGGTGAAGTTGGCCGCTCTGCTAGCGTCGGTGCGAATCGGGCTTGCCACCTCGACCCCGACGAGACCCCAGGTTCCACACGAAATATAGGCGGCGTGGGATGCATCCATCGGGATCGCAGCCACCGCCGATGCAGTGTCATGCGAGCCGACGGCGACAACCTCGACCGGCTCGGGCGCGCCGATGGAAGACGTCACGTGAGGCAGTGTCTTTCCGACCGAGTCGCCCGGCTGGATCAGCGGCTGGAACAGATCGAGGGATAGATCCAACCGTGACGCCAGATCGAAATCCCAGTTCGAATCGTCCAAGGACAACAAGCCGGTCGTCGAGGCATTTGTCGACTCGCAACGCCGCTGGCCAGTAAGCCAGAAGTTGAACAGATCAGGGATGAGGAGGAATCCGTCGGCCAGATCCAACGTTCCGTGCATTCGGTCGACGCTCAACTGGTAGAGCGAGTTGAACGGGAGAAACTGGAGCCCGTTTCGTCGATACAGATCTGCCTGATCGATGCGCTGATGCACATCGTCAACCCCAGCGACGTTGCGCTCGTCTCGGTAGTGGAATGGATTTCCGAGCAGCCTGGCATCTCGAATCAGGCCGTAGTCGACCGCCCATGAATCGACCCCGATGGAGGTGATCGGACCATGGTGGCGGACCAGCTTCGTCAACCCGTCGAGCGTGTTTTGAAACAGCCCTAGAACGTTCCAGTGCAGGCCATCAGGAGTCTGGGTTGGGACGTTCGCGAACCGGTGGATCACCTCGATGCGGATGGTCTCGTTCTCGATGATGCCACGTACGACCCGGCCGCTGGTCGCGCCGAGGTCGATGGCGGCAACACAACCTCGCTCCGTCCCCCTGCCCGTCCCACTACTCATGGACCTAGGCGCCCCAACCAGCTTGGGAGCCGCCGACCCGGTCATCCTCGATCTGTTTCTGATAGCCGGACTCGGCGTAGGCGGCCATCGGATCTCCAGGCAGGCCGCGGGTTTCACGCCACGTGGCCAGGGCCGGCCGTACGTCCGTGTAGAACGCATCCATCATGATCTGGTGGGCGCCGAGCACGTCCCCCGCCTGCTGGGCGGTGTTCAACGACTCCCGATCGACCAGGATCGCCCGGGCCGTCATCTCCTGGACGTTGAGAACGCTGCGAATCTGGCCCGGGATCTTCTGCTCGATGTTGTGGCACTGGTCGAGCATGAACGTGATGCCGGAGTCCGGCTCGTAGCCGCCGCCCCGCACAACCTCGTAGAGGATACGGAAGAGCTGAAACGGATCGGCGGCGCCAACGATGAGATCGTCGTCGGCGTAGAATCGCGAGTTGAAGTCGAACGCTCCCAGTCGACCGAGTCGAAGTAACTGGGTGACGATGAACTCGATGTTGGTTCCGGGAGCGTGATGGCCGGTGTCGAGACAAACCATGGCCCGCTCACCCAGCTCGACACAGTGTGCGTAGGACGTTCCCCAGTCGGGGACATCGGTGTGATAGAACGCAGGCTCAAAGAACTTGTACTCAAGGACCAGCCGCTGTTCGGCGCCGAGCCGCTCGTAGATGACAGCCAACGACTCAGCGAGGCGGTCCTGCCTGGCTCGCATGTCGTCCTGACCCGGATAGTTCGTACCGTCGGCCAGCCAAATCTTGAGATCGGTTGACCCGGTTTCGTGCATCACATCAATACAGGTGAAGTGATGGTCGATCGCCCGTTGACGAACCGAGGCGTCGGAATGAGCGAGCGAGCCCAGCTTGTACTCATCATCCTGGAAGGTGTTGGAGTTGATCGTTCCTAACCGAACGCCGAGCGATTCGGCGTGGGTTCGCAGCGCCGAGAAGTCGTCGACCAGATCCCAAGGAATGTGGAGCGCAACCGATGGAGCTAACCCGGTGAGATGGTGAACCTGGGCCGCGTCGGACAGCTTCTCAAACGGGTCGCGGGGTACGCCGGATTGAGCGAAGACCTTGAACCGGGTTCCCGAGTTTCCGAACGCCCAGGAGGGAAGTTCTATGGCTTGACGTTCGAGCTCGCGCAGTTGTGCTTCGTTGAGCGTCACGGTGTTCTCCTCATAGGTTGGCACTTGGTTGGACGGGGTTACCGCAGGAAGGCTGCGGCAACGCCGCCGTCGACGGGGATGTGAAGACCGGTGGTTAACGACAGGTCGCCGCTGGTCAACGCCAGCACGGCGCTAGCGATGTGCTCTGGTAATACTTCTTGCTTGAGGATGGTGCGCTGAGCATAGAACGCACCGAGATCTTCCTCCTCAACACCGTAGACGGCGGCCCGTTTGGCGCCCCAGCCCGAAGCAAAGATTCCGGACCCCTGGACCACCCCGTCAGGATTGATGCCGTTGACCCGGATGGAGTGCTCGCCAAGCTCGGCCGCCAGGAGCCGAACCTGATGAGCCTGGGCCGCTTTGGTCGCCCCGTATGCCACATTGTTTGGCCCGGCGAAGACAGCGTTTTTGGAAGAGATGTAGATGATATCTCCACCCATGCCCTGCGGAATCATCGCCCGCGCTGCTTCACGAGAGACGAGGAACGAGCCGCGCGACATCACGTTCTGTTGGAGATCCCAGTCCTCGTCGGTTGTCTCCAGCAATGACTTGGAGATCGACAGCCCGGCGTTGTTGATCACGAGATCAACACCACCGAAAGCCAGCACCGTCTCAGCCATACCGGCTGCGACGGCCTCAGGATCGGTGACGTCGACGGAAAGGGCAATCGCCGTATCCGGCCCACCTAATTCTTCGGCCAGGAGCGCCGCGGCCTCGAGGTTGAC
Organism: uncultured Acidimicrobiales bacterium; assembly: GCA_937922045.1. Taxonomy (GTDB): domain Bacteria; phylum Actinomycetota; class Acidimicrobiia; order Acidimicrobiales; family SZUA-35; genus JAHELU01. The sequence continues at coordinate 10,566 of CAKZXA010000012.1, forward strand.
GTCGGCGATCGCCACGCATGCCCCCTCGGCCGCGAGGCGCTCTGCGGTCGCTCGACCGATGCCACTAGCGCCACCGGTTACCAGCGCCACCCGCCCGGCCAGCGTCTTTGGGGCGGGAAGGCGCTGGAGCTTTGCTTCTTCAAGAACCCAGTACTCGATTCGGAACTTTTCCACTTCGGGTATCGGCGCGTAGGTAGACAGAGCCTCGGCTCCGCGAATCACGTTGATGGCGTTGACGTAGAATTCACCCGCGACCCGCGCTGTTTGCTTGTTCTTGCCGAAACTGAACATGCCGATACCCGGTACCAGCACGATCAGCGGGTCGGCGCCCCGCATGGCCGGAGAACCCGGCTCGGCGTGTCGGTCGTAGTAAGCGGCGTAGTTCTGGCGATACTCACTGTGCAGCTCATGGATCCGGTCAACGACTTCCTCAAGCGGGGCATCGGCTTCGGTATCGACCACCAGCGGAGCCACTTTGGTGCGCAAGAAGTGGTCGGGGCAGGATGTACCAAGAGCTGCAAGCCGTGGCATTTCAGAGCCCTGTAAAAACTCCATCACAACATCATTGTCGGTGAAGTGGCCGATCATCGTTGCGTCGTGGGAGGCGATGCCTCGCAGGGTTGGGGCGAGCTCAGCGGCGCGAGCGCGTCGCACACTGGGCTCCAGAGGTGTGCGCCCTGCGACCACGGTTCCGAATGGGTTTGGTCCGCTGTTCTCGGCGATGAATCGTTCAGCTCGATGGATTGCATCGAGGCTTCGATCCTGAGCTTCTTGGGAGGTCGCTCCCCAGGTTGTCAAACCGTGCCCACCGAGAATGCAGCCGATGGCCTCCGGGTGCTCAGCCTGTATGGCTGCGATGTCGAGGCCAAGCTGAAAGCCTGGTCGCCGCCAAGGTACCCATACCAGGTCGTCACCGAAGCACTGCTTGGTGAGCGCCGGCCCGTCGGCCGCGGTGGCGAAGGCGATGATCGAATCGGGGTGGAGGTGATCGACGTGATCACATTCGACCAGGGCGTGCATCGCGGTATCGATTGAGGGAGCGGCCCCGCTACGCCCGAAGCAACAGTGATCGAACAGTGCGACCATCTCGTCCTCATGAGCTTCGCCTCGGTACACCGAACGGAGCCCCTGGACGCGGGTGAGGTCGAGGCAGGCAAGACCGGATTCAGTAAGCGTGCCGAGGTCTCCGCCAGAACCCTTGACCCACAGAACTCGGGTCTCGTCACCGGTGACCGGATCGACAGCGGTGGCCTTGGCCGAGGCATTGCCGCCTGCGTAGTTCGTGTAGCGCTTGTCGGATCCGAGCAGGTGGCAGCGGGCCAGTAGCTCGTTGACGGCCTTTGCCGACGTTGACATTGGATACTCCCTTGTTTAAGACGGCTAGAAGTTTCTTCAGGGTCGGGATCGGTTCAGGGCTGACTGGTGGGTACCGAGCCCAATTTGTCTTTAAGGTGATTGCGGATCCACTGATCGAGTTCTCGAAAGTCGTTGAGTGGTTCGCCGGTCTCGATATCGACCGGGGTGTAGGGTGGCGGTCCGAACTCGGTTGTGATGGTCAGCACATCGGCACCATCGGCTAGGCGATGGGCTTGGATTCGTTTCCACCAGTCGACATGGACTGCCAACTCATGTTCCCACCGAGGGTGGCGGACATCGGGCACTTGTGCCCCTTGAGCCCAACCGACCCTGGCATGAATGTGATCAGAGCGGGCCAACGCCGGTTCGAGGTGATGATCTTGGTCTTCCAGCAGTGATTCCGAAACGCAGGCCCAGTGGGACAGATCAGCGGTGATCCGCATCTCGGGGTATTGAGCGAGATACGGGGCGGTCACCGCGGCGGAGTATGGGAAGCGGCTGCGGTGGGTTTCGTGGAGGATGGTGATCCCCGTCTCCGCCTCGACTTCGAAGGCCACGGTCAACACCTTGTCAACGGCGTCAGGTGCCCAGTGATCTCGACCGGTATGAGAGTTGATAAATCGAGGACCGAGTTCGGAAGCGCTTCGAAGCAACTCGCCATAGTGTTGGCACCATTGGTCGAGATCGCCTTCGGCCTCGTAGCAATGAGCGATCCAGGCCAGCCCGGCATCGTCGATGGCATCGACCAGCCGTTGCCGCTCCAGGCGATCGGTCGGTACAAACGTTTCGATGCCGTCGAACCCGGAGTCGGCAACGAACTGCACCATCGCCTCGACCCCGAGGTGGTCAAGTCCCCACCAGGGGCAGAAGAACTGGAGGTTCATCGGTGCCTCAGCGCTGGGTGTTCTAGTGTTGGAAGACAATGGGATTCTGTTCGTCGTCACAGAGTTCGTCACCGACGCTAAGTGTTGCCAGCTGCTCATCGGTGAGAATGTTCTGTTCGCCGTTGAACGTCGAACCGACCGGCATAAAGGCACAGGTCATGGCCCGACGGGGCTGGGTTGTCATGTTGGCTCCGGCGCCGTGAACGCACATGCCGTTGTGGAACGAGGCGGTTCCGGCCTTCATCGTGGCCCGTACCGGTTCCTGGTTTCGGAACTCTGGGTACATGTCGAAGATCGCGTCGAGGTTTTTGGTGATGCCTGGGTTTTCGAACGTGGTGTGCTGGTGGGAGCCGGGGAAGAAACAGAGGCACCCGTTCTCGGTGGTGGCATCATCTAGGGCGACCCATATCGACAGTGCGTTTCGGTTCGAGAACGACCAGAAGGGGGTGTCGAGGTGAAAGCCGGTCGGGTTGCCCCAGGGGCGTTTGATCAATGCCTGGTCATGCCACACCCTCACCCCGTCGATTCCGGCCAGCGTGGAGGCCATCTCACCGATCCGTGGGTCGAGGATGAGCTCCCTTACCTCGTCGTCGCTCTGCCACAGGTTGAGGAGCTGGTCGAAGACTTTGCCGTAATAGTCGGCGTCGGGATTGATGCCGTCGTCTTCGCCGATCTTGATGTCCTGGTTGGCAAACTTTCTGCCGTCGCGTTCCAGAACCGCCCGATCGACGGACGTTCGCCAGCGTTCAAGTTCGCCGGGGTCGAGGAAGTCCTCAATGATGAGGAAGCCGTCGCGCTGGAAGGCCGCAACCTGGTCTTGGGACATCTGCCATTTCATCGCTGTCTGCCTTTCCTCGGCTTGTGTACATGGGCCTCAGGCGCCCGGGGCCTCTAGTCGAGGTGAAAGACCTCATCGAGCTCGATCATCTGTGTATCGGCCGCCTTACCCTCGCCCTCAAAGTAGGGGGCCATGAGCGCCTGCCAGCGCTCGTTCACTTCCTCGTTCTCCATGCCATCCAGAGCCTGTTGGAAGGTACCCGGTGTCTCGAAATAACCGAGGAGCAGACCATCACCCCTGAGGAAGAGGGAGTAGCGGTGCCAGCCCGTACGGCGGAGGGCGTCGAGCATCTCTGGCCACACGGCCTCGTGATGCCGTCGATACTCGTCCAGCATGTCGGGCCGAACCTGGAGGGTGAATGCGATGCGATTCATAAGTCGAGCAGTTCCGTTGATCTTGTTCGTACATCCCGATGTCGGGACTGCGTGGGGGCGGATGATCTCCACCCGCCCCCAGGCATTCTCTTGGGGAGAGTCCTGCTGCTAGCCGATATTGTCTTCGTTATAGACGGTGAACGGGCCCATCAGAACTCTGAGTCCGGCGTCCCGAGTGGGGTCGGTCTCGATGGTGTAGTCACCCATGCGGCCAGCGCTGAAGGATGCGCCGTCGGCGGCTTCGATCTGGCCAGTGGCCAGGCCGTAGGTCACGTAGTAGGTCAGGTAGCCGAGGTCGACGAAGCTCCAGAGAGCGAACTCCGGTGCGCAGCCGCTTGCGGTATATGCTCGCATCTCGTCGGGCAAACCAAGGCCCGATACCTTCACGTCTTCGCAGAGGTCCTCATCCTGCATAGCCTTGGCTGCAGCCGCTATACCGACGGTGGTCGGCGACATGATCAGTTCCATGTCGGGGTGTTGATCGACCAGAGCTAGAGCCTGGTTGTAAGACTCTTCAGATTCGTCGTTGCCGTAAACCGTGTCGAGCAGAATCAGGTCGGCGTACTCGTCGGTGGCCAGCACCTCTTCAAGAGCAGCGATCCAGGCGTTCTGGTTCGAGGCGTCGGGTGAGGCGGACAGGACTGCGAACGATCCGCCGTCGTCGCCGAGGATGCTGCGAGCCATGTCGGCCATGACCTTGCCGGTCTCGTCAAAGTCGACCTGGGCCACAAAGAGGCTTTCGCCATTTGATGAAGGAATCGGGGAGTCCCAGGTGACAACAACGGCGCCTGTGTCGACGAGGTCAGCAACCGCTGGCTCGATCTGATCGCCTGCGTTGTTGGAGATCATGACCGCATCAACGCCCTGAGTAGCGGCATTGGTGACGATCTCGATCTGACCGGCCACGCTGTTGTCAGCGGTCGGTCCGAGGAACTCGGCTTCGTTCGTACCGAGCTCGCCCGCAGCTTCCAAGGCACCTTCATTTGCCTGATCGAACACGGCAATACCGGTGAACTTCGGCAACAGGATGGCGTTGAAATCCAGGCCCGCTTCAAACCCGCCGTCGGCCATTGCGTCCTCTTCTTCCATAGCCTCCTCGGAATCGGCGTCCTCTTCCATCGCCTCTTCCTCGGCGCCGTCTGAGTCGGCTGCATCGCTGTCAGCGGTTTCCGCTGTTTCCTCGTCGTTACTCGCTTCGGTGTCATCGCTGCCGCAGGCCGCAGCCAGCATGGCGAGGGCTGCGATGAGCGCCAGCAGTTTCTTATAGTGGGTCATTCGGTTCTCTCCTCTTAAGGGTTTGCTGTAGTGAGATCATGGTTGGTTACGGCCGGCTCATGGTGAGGCGGTGCCTGCGTATCTAGAGATGACGTATCGAACCGGGCGAAGGCGTTGCGGAGGACGACGGAGGCGATGAGGATCACGCCGATGATGCCGGTCTGGGTGTTAGCTTCCACGTTGGCTAGGCCCAGTCCGTTACGTAGGTTCAGAACGATCAGGATTGAGGTGAAGACACCGAGCATCGAGCCGGTGCCACCGAAGATGCTGACACCACCGAGTAGCACCATGGTGATGATGTCTAGCTCGAAGCCAGAGGCCACGTCGCCTCGAACCGAGCCGAGTCGAGCGGCGAAGAGCACACCGGCGAAGGCTGCGACCGCCCCGGACACGGCGAACAGTCGGATCTTATAGCCGACCACGTCGATGCCGGAGTAGCGGGCCATCTCGGCGTTGTCGCCAATCACATAAGCCCGCCGACCAAGACCGGTGCGGCCGAGGACGACCCCGCCAAATAGGATGGCGACAAAGAACACGATGACCGAGAAGGGGAGCGGGCCGATCACGCCACTTTGACCGAGCGAGTCGAACCATTCAGGGAAGTCACCGATGGATCGGTCTTCGACCAGGATTCTGGCAAGGCCTCGAAAGCCGATCAGCCCGGCCAGAGTGACGACCAGGGAGGGAACCCCCAGGGTCGCGCTGCACCAGCCCTGTAGGAGCCCGGCCAACCCGCCAACACCGACGGCGATCAGAATGGCCAACGTGAACGGTACAGATGTCGAATCATGCAGGACTGCTACCACGCAGGCTCCAACACCCATGATCGAGGCGACCGATAGATCGATCTCACCGCACACGATAACGAACGCCATGACGACGGCGACGATGATCTTCTCGACCGACAGCTCGAACAGGTTGATGAAGTTGTTGATGCCGAGATAGTTCGTCGATTGCATCACATTGAAGATCACGGTCACGACGAGAATCGTGAGCAGGAGGAGTTCCCAACGGCGATTTTCGCTTATCACAGGACGCGCTCGACCGGTCATGGTGCGCCGCCGGTCGCTGCCCCGCCGGTCGCTGTGCCGCCGGTCTCTGTGATGGCTTGAGCCGAACCAGGTTCTCGGCCCGGCGCTGAAGTACCGGCGAGAATTCGAGGTCTCCCCGGATTGAACCTTCGAGCCAGAACGGCGTCGAGAATGACGGCGATGAGGATTAGCAATCCGAGGACAGCGTCTCGCCAGAACTCGCTGAGGGCAGGCAGTCGAACCAGGCTTTGGTTCAGTACCTCTATTAGTAGTGCGCCGAACAGTGACCCGACGAGCGTCCCGGCGCCACCCAAGGTGCTGACACCTCCGACCACCGCGGCAGCGATGGCTTGGAGTTCGAGCCCTTGGCCAGCGGTCACCGTGATCGTGCCGAACCGAGCGAGAAACAGAAAGCCACCGAGGCCGGCGAGGGCACCGCAGCCGACGAAGGCCAGCACGGTGAGTCGGTTTATCGAGAGCCCGGCTTGATGAGCGGCGTCGGGGTTTGAACCCAATGCGTAGAGTCGCCGACCAACGCGAAGCCGACCAAAGGCTATCTGAAGAGCGATCACGACGCCGATGGCCAGCGCAAACATGAATCGGAGGTCGTAATCCCCAATGCTGAACAGTGTGGACTTTGGAAGGTTGACAAGCCAGCTCGGTAGTGTGTCGGCGGTAATGGTCTTTGCGTCGCCGTAGGCGATGAGGACCGTGCGGTAGATGGCGAGAGTTCCGAGTGTGACAATGATCGACGGGATCCGAGCGACGGCCACGAGCAGTCCATTGATCAAGCCGAGTATCGCCCCGATGGCGATGGCTAAAGCGATGGCGACGACAACGTTTGCTTCCGGATGGTTGCCGAGCTGTTGGCCGGTCACGTAGGCGCTGACGCCAACGATCGAACCGACCGAAAGATCGATGTTGCGGGTGAGAATGACGAGTGATTGGCCTGCTGCCACCACTGCAACGATGGCCACCCCGAGCGTGACGCGATTAAAGAATCGGCCGGAGAAGTACCCTTCGATCAGCAACCCGAAAACCACAAGGCTGAGGAAGATCGTGGCCGCTAGGGTCAGTTCCTTCAGTCGATCCGGTCCGAGCCGGCTCATTGACATGGTGGTCATGCAGCCACCGCCGCTCGCATGATTGTCTCGGAATCGATCGATGCGCTGTCGTGGATACCGACCAGACGACCCTCGCGCATGACGGCGATGCGATCACTCATGGCCATCACCTCGGGCAAATCTGAAGAGATGAGGATCACGGCCATTCCCTGACGGGCCAACTCGTCGATGTGGTGATGCACGTCGGCTTTGGCGCCCACATCGATGCCGCGGGTTGGTTCGTCGAGGATCAGAATTCGGGGTTCGGTGTTGAGCCACTTGGCCAGCATTGTCTTCTGCTGGTTTCCGCCTGAGAGGTTGCCGACCGGAGTGTCCAACGAGGCTGCCTTGATCTGTAGCTGTTGTCGGAAACGCTCGGCTACCGCCCGCTCTTCGGCCGTGCGCAACAAGCCAGAGCGCGAGCGATAGCGGGCGAGCGATGGGAGGGTGATATTGGCGATGATGGACTGGGGCATCGAGAGTCCGAGTTGACGTCGGTCTTCGGAGAGATAGGCAATGCCATGGCCTAGCGCGTCGGCGGGTTTGTGAATCGAGGCTTCGTTACCGAAGACTTCGATCGAGCCTCGATCGGCGGGGGTGATGCCAAAGAGGGCCAGTGCAATATCGGTCCTACCCGCTCCAACCAGCCCGGCGAATCCGAGGATCTCTCCTGCCCTGAGTTCGAAGGTAACATCTTCGAAGGCACCATTGACCGAGAGCCCCTCGACCTTGAGCGCTGCCGCCGCCGGCTTCGGTTCCGACGGTTCTTCGGATGATGGCGTTTGTTGACGGCCGAAGAACTCGTCGACGTCTCGCCCCACCATGTCTCGTACGAGTTGTTCCTGGGTGACATCGTCCACCGGCAGCGTGCTTATGTGTTGCCCGTCTCGAAACACGGTGATTCGGTCGGAGATGCGAAATACTTCGTCGAGTCGGTGGCTGATGAACAGTACGGCCACGCCTCGTTCTCGGAGTCGGGCGACCTGTTCGAAGAGCCGTTCGACCTCGTGGGCGGAGAGCGACGCAGTGGGTTCGTCCATGATGAGAACTCGGACGTCGAGCGAGATGGCCTTGGCTATCTCCACGGCCTGCTGCCCGCCGACCGTCAGCTGGCTAGCGGGGATACGGGGGTTGATCGCCATGTCGAGCGATGCCAGGATCTCGCCGGCGTCGGCGTACATCCTGCGCCAGTTGACGATGCGTCCTCGGTTTTGGTGGGAGATGAAGATGTTTTCCGCTACCGAAAGCTCGGGGAAGATCATCGGCTCCTGATAGATGGCGGCAATACCAAGTGACTGGGCATCACTGGTGCTCGAGAGCTGGGTCGGTGATCCATCGACGAGAATTTCGCCCTCATCCGGTTGATGGAGACCCGTGATGACCTTGATGAGGGTTGACTTCCCCGCACCGTTTTCGCCGACCAAGGTGTGTACCTCGCCAGCGAGCAAATCGATCCCGACACTACTCAAGGCAGTGGTAGCACCGAAGCGCTTGGTTACACCGCGAAGCGAAAGCACAGGTTGGACCAACCCGGCATCTGTTGGTGTGCGTATGGTCACTGCGAGGTCCCCAGTCGTCGTCAGCCCATGAACGTTTGTGTGAGTTCGAACATGAATGTACACGACCTGTCCGTTGCTTGCAATGGCTAGGCCATCTGGCTTGACGATGGAGACTTCGTTGGGAATCTGAACCCCCGTCGGATCAGATCAGCTGTACCAGATCACGGTAGGGATCGAGCCGGGGATTGCCTGGTTCCAGCTCGGTAACCAGGATCGACACATTGCTTAGTTCGAAACATCGGGCAGGTGAGCGGTGGCCAAGTTTCGACGAATCGACGGCAAGGACCACTTCACTGGCCGAGGCTGCGAGGGCCAACTTGACCTCAGCTTCGGCCAACGAGACCTCGCTTGAACCCAGATCGGGGTCGAGCGCGGCCGCGCTGACGAAGAAACGGCGAAGCAGCAGCTGATCTCCGGCTCGAACAGCCAGCGGGCCAATGAGGCTGCCGGTCTCAGCGTTCAAGGCGCCACCGGTAAGCAGCGCCGTCACGCCAGGGTGTGTGTGAAGTGAGCGAAAGGTGTCTGGACCATTGGTCAGCACCGTTAGATCCCGAGCCGAGCTGAGCCTGGCGGCGAGCCGTTGCATCGTCGTCGATGCGTCGATCCCGATCGCACCACCCGCCCCCACCAGCTCTATCAACTTCTCAGAGATGCGGGCCTTAGCCTTGGCGTGATGGTCGTATCGTTCGGCGAACTGCTGGGGCCCGATGGCCGTTGCCCCTCCTCGAACCCTATGGGCGACCCCCTCACCCACGAGCACATCGAGATCTCGCCGGATGGTCATCTTGCTGACCGCGTGCTCGGCTGCAAGCTCAACAATTTCTACCGCACCGGTGACATCCAGGCGACGACGGATGCTCTCTAATCGTTCGATTCCATCGAGATTCAAGCTGGCTGCTCCTCGGAGTCCGGCGACGGCCACGAACCGTATCTGGAGATGGCCGGAATCGTCTATCAACCAGGACAAAGACCTAGGTGCCCGCTTCCTTCGGGTCAAGGCCACACCCGCCTACCCAAAAAATCAACAGTCCCAGCCTCGGGCGCCTAGCCGACGCCGTCGGGCCTAGGCCGAGATGGCGTCGAGTACCGACGCCAGCGAAGCCACCGTACGATCGATATCGGTGATTTTGTCGAGACCGAACAGCCCGATCCGGAAGGTCGAGAAATCATCGGGCTCGCCGATCATAAGGGGCACACCACCCGCCACCTGGATGCCGGCTTCGGCGAAGCGTTTACCGGACTTGATGTCAGGGACATCGGTGTAGGAGACAACAACCCCAGGCGCCTGGAAGCCTTCGGCCGCAACGGAAACAAAGCCGTTCGACTCCAACAGTTCACGGACGCGGGCTCCCAGTTCGGTGAGGCCCGTTCTGGCATTATCGAAGCCGAAAACCTCGGTCTCCTTCATCACGTCTCGAAAGACCCGGAGGGAATCGGTTGGCATGGTTGCGTGGTAGGCATGCCCTCCTGATTCGTAGGTTGACATGATGCTGTGCCACTTGCCGAGATCGCACGAGAAGCTCGTGCTGGTGGTTTCGGCCAGACGGGCAATAGCGGCGTCCGAAAGCATCACCAACCCAGCACACGGCGGGCCACTCCAACCCTTCTGCGGGGCCGAGCACAACACATCGACACCGAGAGCGTTCATGTCGACCCAGATGGTGCCCGAGGCAATGCAATCGAGAACGAACAGCCCGCCGACAGCGTGGGTGGCCTCAGCTACAGCCTCGATGTAGTCGTCGGGCAGGATCATGCCGCACGAGGTTTCGACGTGGGGGGCAAACACAACGGCTGGTTTCTCGGTCGCGATTGAGGCCCGCACCTCATCGATCGGCGGCGGAGCGAACGGGGCTGAAGATGTGCCGTCGGAACGGGCATTGAGAACGGTATGGGAAGCGGCGATGGAGCCAGCCTCCAAGATCTGCGTCCAGCGGTAGCTGAAGAAGCCGTTGCGGATCACGAGACAGTGGGCGTCGGTGGCGAACTGGCGGGCCACGGCTTCCATCCCGTAGGTGCCACTGCCGGGAACGACGACGGCGCTCGCCGCGCCATACACCGATTTCAAGGTGGAGGAGATGTCTCTCATCACGCCCTGGAAGGTGGCCGACATGTGGTTGACGGCTCGGTCGGTGTAAACGACCGAGTATTCCAAGAGGCCGTCGGGATCGACGTTGGGTAGTAGTCCAGGCATGATGCTTGCTCCTTGCAGCTTGACTTTGAACTCTAGGGCTCGCTTTGGTGAGACATCCACTTAAGCCCTACGAGACGAAGCTGGCTACGGCTTCCAAGGGCTCGCGCGGCATGCGGACGGTATTGATCACGTCGTCGGTGTCGGTGTAGCCGAACGACATGCCGAACAGGATGCCGTTACCTTCGGGGATGTCGGCCACCTCCCGTGCGGTGTCGGCGTATTGGGCGAGCGCTCCTTGAGCGATGGAACCGATGCCTCGCTCCACCATCAGGAGCGTCACGGTTTGCAACAAGATGCCAACGTCGACTGCGCTCGATACGCCCAGCACCCGGGGCATGGAGAAAAACGCGGCGTGGGGGGCTCCGAACAGTTCGAAGTTTTTGCGGGCGATTCGCGCTCGACCTTCACGGTCGGCTCGTTCGACACCCATCGTTTCGTAGTAGGAGTAGCCACAGGCCCGACGCCGATCCATCAGGGCATCGGGGAGCGGGTCGGCCGGGAGCGGGAAGTCTCGTTCGCCGCGGTCGCCCGAGTCGAACCGCTCGCACAGTCGACGCCGAAGTTCGTCGCAAGCCTCCCCGCTAACCACAGCGATATGCCAGGGCTGGCTATTGGTGCCTGATTGGGCCAGGCGAGCCAGGTCAAAGACCTCACCGATCAGCTCATCGGGGAGCGGTTCGGGCAGGTAGGCCCGAACCGAGTATCGACTTTGTAACGCCGTGATCACATCCATACTTCATAACTAGCCGCTGGGCAGACCAATCGGCCAGTCGGCCAGTTAGGTCGGATTGATGCCTTGACCTGGGGTGAGAATGTTGTTGGGATCGTGGCGTCGTTTGGCGTCGATCAGCACCGAGTAGACCGTGCCGTAGTGGGCTTCCCATTCAGCCGGGGTGGTGTCGAGTGCGCCAACAGGATAGAAGGTGCCATCCCTGCTCACCGCACCCTCGTAGAGTTCTCGATTCTCGGCCAGCAAGGTGTCGGTAAGCGAGGGATCGAAGGGGAAGCGGAGAATGTCGAAGGCCCACGCGATCTCGCCATCCGGAACCCGGGCCAGCGGCCTTTCGAGCAGTGAGGTGCGGAAGGGGTAGAGCAGGACGAGGCCAGCGCCGATACCGGCCGGGCTTAGCAGTGGCAGCATCACGTTGGTGACGTAGTCTTCCAGGCTGTCATCGTCCAGGAAGAGGTCGGACCAGGGGTGTGGCGTGTCCCACAAGCCAGCGGCTCGCAGCTGCACCTCAGCAAACCCGACTCGTCCCAGCCACACGGCGTAGGGGAAATCGGTTGTGGTCGTGCCCAGATCAGGGGAAAGACCAGCAAGCAGGGTTTCGTCGTCGGGGGTCGTTGGTGGCGTGTAGTAGGCGCCCACCTCGATCTTGAACTGCCAGCCGCCGGCGCCATCGGCCACCACCTGGCCTTCGTGATAACCGAATCGGGCGTCGGTTACGAGTGTCCGCTGATCGGCGGCGAAATCGGCCACGTTGCTGTAGGTCAGTTCATAGATTCGAACCAGGGCTGGCGCTGGGCCGAGTCGCACCTGAGCTTGGGTGATGATGGCGGCCTGTCCCAACCCACCGAGCGAGGCATCGAACAGCGCCGACTTGCGGGTCGGCGAGATGTTGCGATTGATCTGCCCCTTGCCGGTTACCACGGTGAGCGCATCGACGTTGTCGACGACCATGCCAACCTGGTTCATGTTGCCCCCGATGCCGCCGACGGCGAGCACGCCCCCGATCGATAGTTCGAGGTAGTCGGTGAGCACCAATGGGGTCAAGCCTCGCTCACCAGCAGCGACCAACAGATCCGACCACTTCACCCCTGCGTCGACGACCGCGTAGTCCTCACCGATGTCGTGAATCGTCGACAAGCCGTTCATGTCGATGATCACCCCTCCCTCGACTTGGCCCTCACCCAACACGGCGTGGGCTTGGCCTCGCGCCGCTACCGACAAGCCGACCTTGTTGGCCCAGCGGATGAGGGTGGCGATGTCGCTGGTCGATTCAGCCCTGAACACGGCCCACGGAGTGCGGGACACGATGTGGCCGAAATCGTCGGCCGCCGCGGCCAGGGAGGCAGCATCGGTGACGAGGCGATCCCGGATCTGAGGTGGTACCGGCACGACGCCGGGCGCGTCTTTCGCGATGGTCGAGGCGTTGGCCGCGGTCAGCCACTCCTGGTTGGTTTGATCCCATGCCAGCGCTGCCATTGCGGCTGCTCCAGAAGCAAGTACCTGCCTGCGGGTTGTCATCGCTTGCCCTCGTTTATCGGTTGGTGTGCGGACGGACCCCTGAACTCTAGGACGGCATTCGACCGCACATCAATTGGGGCCAGCATCGGTTGTCTGTTCGGTGCCGGGCGACGCCCGTGTCGACGTCGAAGCCAACGCTCGGGAGATGCTGCGGGGCGCTTTCGATTTCGGTGTCACCCACTTCGATTTGGCCAACAACTATGGGCCGCCACCGGGGTCGGCTACTTCGACATCTTCTATTCGCACCGCTACGACCCTGATACACCGTTGGAAGAGACGATGGGTGCGCTCGACACCACCCCGTGTCTCATCCATCAACCCTCGTACTCGATGCTCAACCGTTGGGTCGAAGAAGACCTGCTCGAAAGGTTGGGCGATCTCGGCATTGGCTGCATCGCGTTCTCCCCGCTGGCTCAAGGCATGTTGTCGACGAAGTATCTCGGCGGGCTGCCCGAAGGCTCCCGGGCCACCAAGGGAACCTCGCTCAGTCCCGACCTCAGGCTTCGACGAGCCGCTACAGGTCGTAGATGCGGACATAGTCGAGCTGGTACGAGGTCGAGCCGGATTCGTCCAGAGCGGTCGAGCCGAGTGGGCCACCCCAGTTGCCACCGAGCGCCAGGTTGATCTTGATCTGGTTGATGCTGGCCGATGGGTTGGTGAAGGGGTTGATGCCGTCGGCGGTCTTGAGGGTTCGAGGGTCGATCGAGGCTGCGAGCTTGCCGTCGACGAACCAGCGGAGTTCGGTCACCGTCCAGTCGAAGGCAAAGGTGTGCCATTCGTTGGCCATGTTGATGTTCGACTTCGCCGACCAGTGCTGGTGATGGTTTGATTCGTTGAGCCAGTGGATCGAGTGGTGCGATCGGTACTGATCTTTCGACACCCACTCGAGCACGTCGAGCTCTCCGCCCTTTGGCCATCCGCCACCATTCCAGCTTGAGGCCCAGAAGGCGGGCCAGAGGCCACCCATGTCGGACGTGTTGGCGACGTTCATGCGAGCTCGGAACTCGATCCGTTGGCCGGGCGTGTAGCTGAGCCCGGACGACCGCACCATGCCGCTGGTTACCTCTCGAACATCGCCGCTGATGCACTCGGCCTGCTTGCGCTGGGCCCGGAGCGTAAGAGCGCCGTTCTCGACTGAAACCTGTTCCGGCATGTAGCACTGCAGCTCATTATTGCCGTCGCCGTAGGTGGAGAACTCGGGGCGCCACCGGCTTGTGTTGAGCGATGAAAAGTTGTCTTCGAAGACGAGTCGCATGCCAGCCGAGGTGGTGGTTGTGGGCTGGACCGTCGTGGTGGGTCGGGTCGTCGTTGTTGTTGGGGCTGCCGTGGTCGGGGCCGCTGTCGTCGGAGCTGCGGTTGTGGTGGTTGGGGCTGCGGTCGTTGGGCGAGCAGTGGTCGGTGTTATCGCTGGTGTTGTCGTTGGTGTTGTCGCTGGTGTTGACCAACTGAAGCTTGACGTTGTGGATGTTCGTCGGGTTGTGGTGATCGACGGCTCAACGACCGTTGGTGCAGCGGTTGTCGGCGACCAAACCGATGGTGTCGTCGTCGATGATGAACGCCGAATCGTGATGGGCGTTGATGTGATGGGCGTTGATGTGATGGTCGAGCTTGTGCTGGTCGGGGAGTAGGTGGGCACGAAGATGGGGTACCAATCACCGGCCGTCGTCTCACCAACCGTCGTCGAGGTAGAGGGCGAGGTAGAGGGCGAGGAAGCGATCGCAATTTTCGTCGTCGTTGTCTCACGGTTGCTGGATTCAGGGTTGCTGGTCGACGTTTTCTCGTAGCCCTCGAAGGGCCGGGTTGTCGTCGTCGATGAGATCGTGTCGTCCGCGGCGGGCGCCGTGACCAGATCGCTGACGAGCGCGAGCTCGGTCGGCAAGGTCGCCTCGGTCGAGATGGCCTCGAACCTCGTCGTTGCTGGCCCTGTCGTTGGGGTCGCCATGACGTCGCCGGCGGCCGCCAGCGTGGTCTCGGTGGTCGTCATTGTTTCGTCGGCGAAGGCGAGCAATCTTGGGTTGGTTCCGACCGCCGTCGGCCTATCGATCGGTGTACTGATCGATTGACTCGGTTCGGTGGCAGGCCCGTCGGCGCTCATCCACCAACCGAAGGGTAGAGCGGCAGTAACCGCCAATGACCCAGCGAGAAGGACTCGTTGGAGCGGGCGGCTTGGGTGGGCGCCGTCTGTAGTGAGTTTCGAGTTCGTCTGCACGATCGGGAGGCTTTCGGGGAAGGGTTGGGGAGACTGACGTTTACTGCGTGTTCCCTAGTGATCGCCAAAACTCGACGATCGCCAAATAGGCCGAGCCGCCGTGCCAGGCAAGCGAAAATACCCGTAGCAGCCTCGATTAGGACTGCCGGTGTGCTCTAGCCGCTGGTGCCGCGTTGCCAGGCTTGGTAGAGGGTGGCGTAGACACCGTGCCCGGCTACCAGATCTGCGTGGGAGCCATCTTCCACAACATCGCCCTGATCGAACACGAGGACACGGTCCGCCGCCTCGGCCGTCGAGAGCCGATGGGCGATGGTGACCACCGTGCGCGACGAGGTCAGCTGGCCTAACGCCCGGCTGATCCTGACCTCGGTCGCGGGATCGACCGACGAGGTAGCCTCATCGAGCACGAGCAGATCCGGATCGGCGATAGCGGCTCGTACCAGCGTGACGAGTTGGCGCTCACCGATCGACAGCGACCCACCCCGTTCCCCGACAGGTGTCTCAATGCCACGGTCGAGCTCGTCCAACCAGTCGCGCAGCCCCAGGTCATCAAAGACGGCCAACACGTCGGCGTCGGAGGCCTCCGGTTGGCCCATGCGTACGTTGTCGGCGATCGAGCCCCGGAACAGCGAACCTTCTTGCGGAACCATGACCACCCGGTCCCGCAGAGAGCGGAACGCTACCTCGGCGACATCGAGCCCTCCGATCCTCACCACACCCGACGTTGGATCCATCAACCGACACAGCAACTTGGCGAAGGTCGTCTTGCCCGACCCGGTTTCGCCCACCACGGCCACGTTGGACCGAGCCTCGATGTGCAGCGACACGTTTCGCACCGCCCGGGTACCGGTTGCGTCGACCGCAACCTCACCCCGAAGCGGATAGCGGAACTCGACGTCGTCGAATGCAATATCGAGCGGTCCGGCGGGGAGGGGCCGGCCGTCATCACCGGGATCGGCCACGTCGGGAGGGATAGCCAGCACGTCTAAGACGCGGCGCCAGCCCGCCACCGCCGTCTGAGCTTCGTTCACCGCTTCGCCCAACATCTGAACCGGTTGCACGAACAGTTGGACCAGGAACAGGAAGGCCACCACCGTTCCCACCGATACCGAACCACCAATCGCTAGCACCGAACCGACGATCAAGGTGAGGGTCAACACCAAGGCCGACAACAGCTCGCCGGTCCCCGAGAACAGAGCCGATAAACGACCGGCGTGCACGGCGGCCGAACGATGATCCTCGATAGTCACGGCCAGCCGTGTCCGAACCCGGTCTTCGATGCCGTAGGCGCGGATAGCGGGAGCACCGACCACAACCTCGGCCAGTACCGCCAGCATGCGTCCCACCCGTTCTCGCACCACGAAGAAGGCGGCGTCGAGGCGCCGCTGGAACCATCGAATGGTCACCGTGATTAGAGGCACGGTGGCTAGCACCACCAGACCGAGAGGTACTGAGTAGACCAGCATCACCACCAGGGCAAGAGTTGCCTGAGCGCTGTTGGTTAGGAGGGTGAGGCCTGCCCATTGCATGAACCGACTGATCTCGTCCACATCCGAGGTGACCCGTGAAACCAGCGATCCCCGTTGCTCAGAGGCCTGGTGCAGCATCGAAAGGTCGTGGATGTGGCGAAATGATTTCACCCGCAGCCTCGACAAGGCCGTCTCTGAAACGGTGGCCAGCCGCATGTGCATCAACGACGTCGTGCCCGCAGTGATCAGGACCGCCACCACGGCCAAGCCAACCATGCGGACGACAAAGTCGAGATCGACTACAGCCGTGCCATCGGCACCATCGCCAGCCTGGCCCAGATTGAGTCCCCGGTCGAGCACCTGTTGAACGGCGATCGGTACCACCACTCGTCCTGCGGTGGCGATAAGGGCGAGGAGCAGTGTGCCACCGATCCCAACCCTGAGTTCGGGCGACAGGGCCAGGCCCCGCCGAATGGTGCTCATCGCTCCCGCTCGTTCGCTGGGTGGATGAGACACGGTGGCGCTCATGTCGTCTCCTCCGTCCCGACACCATCACTATCGACACCATCACTATCGACATCATCACGATCGACGGCGTCCTCGATGGTGCTGTCGTAGGCATCGATTAGGGCGGCGTAGGCGGGGAGTGTTGAATACAGATCGGCGTGGCGGCCCAAACCGAAGACGCGACCATCCTCCACGTAGATTACAGAGTCGGCCAACAGGATCGAACTCCGTCGGTAGGCCACGATCGCCACGCTCGTATCGAGCTTGGCTAGGGCATCCAGAATGGCGGCTTCTACCGCTGGGTCGACCGCCGAGGTGGCGTCGTCGAGGATCAGGAGGCGTGGTCGACGAATCAAGGCGCGGGCCAGGGCTACCCGTTGACGTTGACCTCCCGACAGGGCAGCGCCTCGCTCGCCGACCGTGGTGTTGTAACCGTCGGGCAAGGAACCGATGAAGGTGTCGGCCTGGGCGAGTCGGGCGGCGTCGACCACCTGCTCGTCGGTGAAATCTCCGCCGAGGGTGATGTTGGCCTCGATGGTGTCGTCGAAGAGGAACGCCTCCTGGAAAACGATGGCGGTCTGATCGGCCATGGCGTTGCGTTCAAGGCCGATGAGGCCGTGGCCATCGAGCGAAATTCGGCCTGAGATTGGATCGAAGAGACGCACCATGAGTTGGGCCACCGTCGACTTGCCCGAGCCGGTGGGCCCGACGATCGCCACCGTGGTTCCCGGAGCAACATCGAGCGAAATGGACTCGATGCCCCTACCTTCTCCAGCCTTCGATAGGGTCGCTGCCGCTTCGGTGCCATCGCCGAGGTTGGCCACCGAATCCTCGGGGTAGGTGTAGGCGATCGTGTCGACGTTGGCCTTGGCCGCCCCGACCGGGTCGGGTACCAGCGAGCCGTAGGGAACCTCGTCGGTCTCCTGCAGAACCGCCTCCACGCGGCGCCACCCGGCTACCGCTGCTGGCAACTGAAGCAAGAGCCAGGCGAACACCCTCATGGGCAAGGCCACGAGCCTGAAAAGGTAGGCGAAGGTGACGAGTGTTCCTGCGGTGATGACACCGGCCTCAACCCTCCAGGCGCCAACGGCCAGGATGGCCAGGGTTCCAAGGCTTGGTAGGGCTTCCATCAGGGGGTCGAAAACGGCTCGAAGCCGGCCGACGTCGACCATGCGATCGCGCAGCTCATCGGAGCTCGCCCCGAACCGTCCGACCTCAGCGTCTTCCCGGCCAAGTGTTTTTACCACGAGGGCGGCGTCGAACGACTCGTGCGCGATCTCGCTCACCTCGGCTCGAAGTTGTTGAGCTTGGGTGGTCACGATTCGCATGCGCTTTTGAAAGGCGATGTTTACCAGTGCGAGCGTTGGGCCAACGGCGAACCCAACGAGGGCGAGAAAAGGATCGGTGAGCAGTAGTAGCACACCGGTGATGGCCAGCATCACCGTCACGCCCATCGCCATGGGGAGTGGGCTGGCAATGTTCGACGCGGTCTCGACGTCGGCGTTCACGTTGGACAGCAACTGGCCGGTGGGGTGTCGCCGATGCCATTCGATAGGCAAGGTCAGGTAGCGGTCGGTCACCTCAACCCGATCTCGGGCTTGCAGTTGGTACTGGGCCGAATACGCTCCAAAGCGACGAAGGCCGATCCCGGCGCCTCGAATGGTGGCGACACCGAGAATTGCAGCGGCGGCCCCAGCCATGGCGGCGACGGTCAGTTCGCCTCGGGCTATCGCCGGCAGCAGGACATCGTCGGTTACCCAGCCGATCACAAACGACGACGCCACCGTGGCGATCGCGTAGCACACCGTGCCGACGCCACCGATGGCGAAGGCCCGCCGAGCGCGCCGAAGCTGACGCCGGATAAGAGCGAGACCCTCACCTCGGTCGACCTCAAGGGGTCTCGGCGCTTCGGCTACATCGGTCACTCGACCAGGCTAGAGGCCCTTGCCCTGGTCTTGGTCTGAGCCGCCTTCTCCTAGGTCGAGGTCTGTGTCGTCCAAGGTGGGACAGGTAGCGGGCCTTTTCGATCCTGATCAGGCTTCGTATGCCGAGCATCTCGCGATCTGCGATCGTGGACCTTAGCCAGTTCCGGCCGGGCGTACATGGGGAGGCTGGCGATCACTTCGCCCGTTCCTAGAGCTGCGCGTACCAGTCGTAACCACGCTCGAACCAGTAGTCGGTGGGCTGATCGTTGGTGAACTGCACGGTACCGATGCGCTTCAAACACTTGATCCCGTACTTGTTCGGCGTGGCCAGCCGAAGTGGTGCGCCGTGCTCCTCGGTGAGCGGTTCGCCCTGGAGTTCATAAGCCAGGAGCATCTGGGGATTGAGCATCGATTCGATATCGATGCCGACGTAGTACTCGCCGTCGGGTGTTTCCAACGACACAAAATCGCTCGGTCGTTCGCTCGACGCACCGGAAGACAGCTCGTCGGCGTAGAGGGCGGCGAGGTCGCTGAAGCGGGCACCACCCCAGGTCACGATGTGGCTCCAGCCTTCGACACATTTATGTTCTGCGGTGAACTCCACCTTCGGTAAGGCCCGAATGTCGTCCAAGGTGTGGGTACCGAGCTCTGATCCGTCGGGGCCGAGAACCGTCATTTGCCAGCCCTCAAGTCGGATCGGACTCTCCAAACCGATGCGGCCATTGACCCGCATCATCGACGATGCGGATCGGGCAAACGTTGGCGCCGTTCGATTGGCGGAAAGAGGCCGCCACAAGGCTTCGTTGAACTCATGACCCTGGCGGAGAACGTCGGGGATCCGGTTGCTCAGCGGTCGGTTCTGAACCCAACGCCAACCGAAGGCCGCCCCCGCCGCGGCCACAACACCCGTTAGCACCGAACGCCGGGTCCGCCCCCCGTAGGTAGCTAGATCCACCGATGCGTCGGGCACAGCACCGACCTCGGCCGGTAGTGCCGTGGTGGGATCGTCAACCTTCTCAAAACCTGTGACCATGCTGTAGAAATTGCGCCATCCCGAACGGGCAACCTGCAAGACATGGATAACGAAGAAGGCTATGAAGCCAATGGTGACGAAGAAATGAATGGTGCGCGCCACTTCGTAGCCGCCGAACAGGGTGGTTAACAGGCCGAGTCCGGTCGGCTTGTAGATGGCGAAACCGGTGAGCAAGGCCACAAGCCCCATCAGGAGAACGAGGGCGTAGGTGATGCGTTGAGCTGCGTTGTACTGCCCCTGCTCGGGGAGTGGCCGCTTGATCAACCGGCCGAGGTAGAGATCATGCGCCACGACGATGAGAGCATCGCCGAGCGCTTTGCGGCCGGGCGCCAATCGTCGCCACAGGCCAGTTCGCCACAAATAGATGCCGTAGGCGATGCCGTTGAGTGCGAAAAACCAGCCGAAGGTGAAGTGGAACGCCATCCCCCTCGCCAGCTTCCGGTCGAGCCCGAGGGTCTCGTTCACCGCATCGGGGAGAAAGTCGAACCAGTGCCAGCCGATCAGGCCGATACCGAAGCCATAAGGATCTCGGGTGTCGGCCCAGTAGATGCGTAGGCCGCTCCAGATCATGATGGTGAGCAAAGGAAAGTTGATCCAATGCATCCAGCGTGTTCCTCGACGATGGCGCTGGATCGCGTGTGGCTCATCGTCGGATGTTGTGATCTGAGCCGCGTCGCGGTCAGTAGGTGGTGACGGGGCGAGATTCGTCATGGTCTCAACCCTAGGCAGTGTGTGGCCGCTACGGAGGGACAGGTGATCGAGCTGTGTTGCTGTTGACACAATGTTGTCGGCTAGTTTCGTTTCCGTTTAGCTGCCAGGCTCGTCGAGGACGCCGGCCAACACAACTGCCTCTGCGGTCGCCGCCCGAATCTTTAAGCCGCGCGTGGCAGCAATGAACGATCAGGCAGTGATCGCAGAGGCAGCTATACCGTGCTGCTATACCGTGCTGCGATTCCTGAGTCGGGCGCCGACTCCGGCATAGCGCAGTCAGTAGTTTCTTCATCGTCGCAACCTTCCGCTTGCCCGGCGACCCTCTGCCACCGGAGGTTGCTTGACGTCAAACGGGAGCCCGTACCGCGGAGGTCCTGCACCTAGCTGGGTTGACGGAGCATGCCCCACATGTGAGGACCGTCGAGCGGCACGTCCCACTCACTGCGCACCTCGAATCCATGACGGCGGTAGTACGCCACGTTCTCGATCGTCTCGGTCTCCAGGTAGCAAGCCAGACCGGCCTCGTCAGCCGTTGCGAAAACGATGCCCATGAGCGCAGCCCCAAGCCCCTGGCGTTGCCAGTCGGGATGGGTCGCTAGAACGTTGAGGTACCAATGGGGCTCTGGTGGTGTGTTGCTCTGGATCTTGTCGACGAGGACATGGAATCGTTCGAGTCGCCACGGTGGGTGTTCGCCGTTTGCGCCCACAACTTCATCGGGAGGTGGTGGCCGGCCCGGTGGTGACCATCCAGCAACGGCGACCCCGTCGGGCGTGCACCACTGGGTTTCGGTGTGCTGCCACCGTCGGCACAGCGAGGCCATCAAGGCCTGCCCATTAGAAAGGTAGTCTTCATCGTCTGGAAACAGCCAGCGCATGACCGGATCCTCAGCGAAAGCGCGGGAGATGGTGCGAACGAGGCGGGCGGTGTCGTTGGCTGTTGCCGGTCGAATCATGATGCGTACACCCTAGGGAGATTGACGCCTACACGGCCAGCGCTGAACCGGACTGACCGACTTCGTGATGCCTTGAATGGGGCTCAAAAACGGTCGGTGTTAGCATTTGGCAGTGCTAACCCCGACTCACGCCCTTCTCGGCATGGCCGTTTTTGGCCGGACGCCACCAAGACGGGCGTTGCTTGGTGCCCTCATCGGAGCGCTCTTACCAGACGCATTCATGGTGCCACTTCTGGTTTACGCCGCCGCCAACGGCATGTCCGGGTCGGCGGTGTGGGATGACCTCTACTGGCAAGAGCCATGGCAAACAATGGGTGCCGTCTCAAACTCGGTCTTCCTGTGGGCGCTCGTCGCCGCTATCGGCTGGCGGTATCAAGCTCGTTTGGCCGCTTCAGCCGATGACACCGGCCGGCTCACCCAACGGTCCTCGGTCGCCGCTTGGGGTCCATTTCTGTTCGCTCTGGGAGCGTCGGCATTCGTTCACGTATCGTTCGACTTCCTCGTCCACGCCGACGATGCCCATCGCCACTTCTGGCCTGTATCGAATTGGCGTTTCGAGTCGCCGGTGTCCTACTGGGATACCGACCACTACGCCAGGTGGTTCATGCCGGTCGAAGCAATGATCGCTCTCAGCTCGATCGTCGTGTTGGTGCGCCGATCATCCATCAAACGTAGATTGCGGCGTGCCTTTCGGCTTAGCGGGTGAAGCAGCGGCAGGGGTACCACGTCGTGGCGGCTGCGGACCGGTGCTACAGCTCGGCCGCGAACTCCAGAATCGCTGCCTGTTTCTCACCATCGAAACCGAAGATCAGAGGGCTACCGGTTTCAAGGTCGGCGGACACAACCATCATCTGCGAATTGGCTTGCACATCGAAGGCCTGCCAGGTGGTGAAGTTCGGATCCCAGAGCATGGTCGGTGTTTGGAGAGCATGGTCAGCCACGAACGATTGGGCGTAAGCGAAATCATCTTGGGCGCCGACGCCGATGACCTGGATCTTGTCGATGTTGTCTTGAGCAAACTGCTCAACGGCAGGCGCTTCGCGCCTGCAGGTGGGTCAATGCGGTGCGTAGAACCACAGCAGCACCGGACGATCACCGTCGACTGCGGCCCGGATTGTCGAGACTGAACCATCGGCGACAGCCAGCACCTCGATATCTCGGGCATCGTCTGACGATTCGAGCTCTGACTGGTTCTCTTCAGCCGTCTCTTCGGCTGAAGGAACGGCTGGTCCCTCGGTGCCATCGCCGGCCTCGGTGGTTGACCCGCCGCCACAGGCAGCCAGCAGCAGTGCGAACACCGCCGGGAAAAGCACGGAGAACAGCGTGGTTCGCCGCCGTCGCTTGGGCCGCGGCGGCTGATCGTTTACGGGCACAGTCTTCTTCTTCACGCAACGACTAACCGGCAGACCGTCGGATGAATTCCGCGATCGTGGCAGGAAATGGCACCCGGAGGCCAAGAAATTCTGCCGCCAGGTAAAGATCCGGCGTGATTCGTTGCTGTGTGACCCCTAAAGGGACACATTCGCAGCGAAGATTGCCCGCGCCGGGTGGAATCGGAGGACCGCAAGGCCTATTACGCTGGTCGAGTGGGGGAATCGGCGTTGGAGGGCTTTGACGATCTTTTTCATGAAGAGCAAGACGCCATTCGAGGCCAGTGTCACCAAACCTCAGCGACGCTCATCCGGCCCGAGCGATCGTCTGGAGGCGGCACTGGGTGTGTTGACTCCCAAGCAGCGGGCCATGATCGTTTTGCACTACTTTGATGATCCGCCGAGGCCTAGCCGAGCTCTCGGATTGGGCGCCTGACAGAATCGACCTCGTCGACATGCGCGACGCTGGTTTCCGCAAGCGCTGTAACCGCACCGTGGGACGACTAGCGGCCGACTAGACAATTCGCTGCTCCTACAGGTGTGCTGTGTATGAAACGACGTGCCACCACCCTGAGAAATGGAAGACCGCGACGGACCTGGCCGGTGATCGCGGCCAGCGTCGCCCTGGTTATCGCCCTGTTGGGAATCAGCCCCATCGGTCGCATAGAGCTTGCGGCCGCTGACACCCTGCCTGGCCAACTGGTAGCCCTGACCGCGGCCGACGGCGATCATTCAGCCAACGCAACCCGTCTCGTGGACCGACAGGAGAGCGCCAACCCGGCCGACGCCTGGACCAACGCCGACAACCGGTGGGCTGACTCGTCGTATCCGATGACGTCGGTGGTCGATCTCGGTGGCACGCACACCCTGGAAGCTTTCCGTTACTACGCGGGCCAGATACCGTCGCCATCCAGTGCCGCGCTCACCATCGAATCCTCGCTCGATGGCGTGACCTACACCCCGCAAGCCACGGGCATGGCACCGCCCTACGACAGCTGGTCGGCGGCGATTCAACTGAACGGCTCAGCCCGCTACCTGCGGCTCAGCTTCCAATCGAAGAACGCCCATTTCGATGTGACCGAAGTAGCCGTCTTCGGCACACCCGATGACAATGACAATGACGTTGATGATGGCAATGACGATGACGACGGCAACGATCCAACCGGCAACCACACGGCGGTGAACGTTGAGAATTCGGCCAACGCCGAGCGTCTCATCGATGGCCAATCCGGCCCTGAACCATCAAAGGCTTGGGCCAACGACAACCCTTGGGATCCAGCCAACTGGCCGATGATCGCCGTCGTCGACCTAGGCACCACTGTCACCGCCGGTGAACTGCGTTACCACGTCGGCAACATCGTCAACCCGGCCAACGATCGCATTGTGTGGGAATACTCCTCGGAGGCGTCGGGAGATGTCTTCGCCCCGCTCTCTGTTGGCACCGAACACGAATGGAACGACTGGCACATCGCCGAGCTGAGCGGTCAGCAGGTTCGCCGAGTTCGAGTGACGATGAACTCGGCCGACGAGATGGTGAACCTGTCCGAAGTCGACGTTGTTGGCACCACCGGACCGACGACCACCACCCAACCCGAGACGACAACGACGACCGCTGATCCCGAGACGACTACAACCACCGACCCCGGCTCAACCACGACAACCACCACCTCCGATGGCGTCGACGGGCTTCCCAACCCCACCGCCGATGGTGCGCTGCAGGACGCACCGCCGTCGCCATCGATGCGAGCCGACGCCTTCGAAGCCAGCACAGCCGCCCATCTCAGCGAACCGTGCCAGGCTCTCCACGACCGGTACTGGACGACCGGTCCTGATGGGCAGGCCTACAACACCTGGCATCCGGCTATTACCTATATTCCTGGAACGACAACCGTCTGCGATTTCGGGCATGAGCACGGGTTCATGCCAACCAAGGCCGGTGCTGAGGTCTTCAATCTTTCGGGTGGCTGGCCAGCGTTCGGCTATGCAGCCGAGCAGGCCGGGTTCGTCATGAACCACGAAAGCCATGAAGGCCACAAGGTAACCGTGGCCAATTTCCGGGCTGGCTACGGCAACGCCGCCGACAAGGGAGCGATCCTCTACGACGCTGGCTTCGA
Organism: uncultured Acidimicrobiales bacterium; assembly: GCA_937922045.1. GTDB lineage: Bacteria > Actinomycetota > Acidimicrobiia > Acidimicrobiales > SZUA-35 > JAHELU01. Next base: position 35,716 of record CAKZXA010000012.1, read on the forward strand.
CTGCATCTGGCTTTCCAAGATCCATCAGGGATCGTTCAGCCCCGACGCCATCATCAACAGCGTGCACGAGTATTTCCTCACCCTGCAATGCGATGATGGTCCTGGAGGTTCGGTCGGCACCGAGTTCTCGGTGAAGTTCCTCTATACCTTTGGTGAGCCCGATGTGTTCACCGGGGTTGGTTGCTACGACTACCTGCTCGACGACAACGACACGGTCTCGAGCGTGCGGGCCGAAATCACCAGTCGTTACAAGGTCAGCGATCGGCAGTTGGCGATCGCCAACCCCGACCTCGCCGATATCCCGGCCTTCACCCAGATCCAGTCCCTGCCGCCCAAGCCATCAAATCCGAGCGTTCCGTGGCGGGTTCATGTGCCGTTGCACGCCGACTTTGTTCAAGACTTCGATGGCAGCGTCCTCGACATCATGAAACGACCTGGCCCCGGCCCGAACCAGACCGCCAATGGGCGTGAGTTCGTATGCGCCAGCGGCATCGTGTGGAACACCTTGGACACTATCCAAGACGTGACCCTCTGGACCCAACCAAACGACATCGAACGCAACGGTCAGGGTGTGCTCACCATACAGCCCTACTATTCGGTGATCGACATGCCTTGGATGATCGAGGGAACGACCAATGATCCAGCCGGTCAAGATCCGTATGTGGCCAAACTCAAGCGCACACTCGATCTTTGTTACCCCAACAACGGTGTGAGGCTTTACGCCGATCAGGGTGGAACCCGCTTCTGCGAACTTGGGCCCTACCAGAAACCGACCGACGATTGGGAAGATTGGAAGTCACCGTTTAACGGAACACGTCGAGCCGTGAACTTCAAGAGCGCTTGGCTTCGAAACGGGGACAGCAACCCGAGCGATGTTGAACGCTGGTGCACCGATGCCTACGGTCGATCGACCGACCTTTCGACCGGCCCGTGTCCCGCTGGCCAAATCGAGCAGTACGCCGCAGCCTTCGACAACCATTGGAACGACAACCAGCTTTCGTGTCCCTACGCCGATTGCAAAGTCGCCGGCTCGATCCGGTCCACCGATCCGTGGGGCCGTACGTTTGCCGCACCTTCTAATGGTGCCGGTGGCTATATCGCCCCCGGTCCGGCTAAGGAGTTCATCATCGATCAATCCCAACCGGACGACAATTTCGATGGGCAACCTGATGGTGCCCGTATTCGTGGCCGAAACTAGCCCTACCGGCCTGAAACAGACCGGTTGAACGCACCTTTTGTTTTGGCGGGTCGGGTCTCAGCCGTTTTCGGCGCGGTCAGTTGTCGGATAGTGTGAGCCTCAGCAAGATAGACCGAAGGTGGTAGTTAGGGACATTGGTGGGAGCTGAAAAGAGGGGCATGCGTCGCTGTGCGGCAGGTCTGGCCGTTCTCTTCATCGCGGCTGCTCTGGTGTCGGTCTGGCCCGGTGGGGCTAGAGCCAACGGGTCACTCGTCGATCCCCCATCGCGCCTCTACGCCTGCCGGTTCTTGGAGCGATTCAGTCCGGCGTGCGCGAATCTGTGGGAGTCAAACCCCCAAGCACTCTTTGACTGGATGGACGTCAGCCTGCCGGACGTTGCCGGTCGGCATCGCCAAGCCATTCCCAACGGCCAGCTATGCAGTGCCGGTCAAACGAAATACGCAGCGTTGGATCGCGCCAGTCAGGACTGGCCGGTTACCGATCTGGTCGCACTGCCATCGGGCATCTTCCGCCTCACGTATCAGGCCATAGAAGCGCATCCTGCCGAGTACGTTCGCGTTTACTTGACGAGGGAAGGCTTCAACTCGACGACGAACGCATTGGGTTGGGCAGACCTCGAGCTCGTGTACACCAGCAGATCGCTGCCAGCCGCAGACGTCCATGAGTTCGATATCTTGCTGCCACCTCGAACCGGCCAACAAATCCTCTACACCATCTTTCAACGCAGCGATAGCCCCGAGGCCTTTTACGCCTGTGCCGATGTGCGATTGCTCACCGTGGATGGCCGTGCGAGCACCACGCTCGCTCCCGATGGCGGTAACTCGTTGACCACAATGACAACGCGCCGAAGCACCACCTCCACCCTTCGCCAGTCGACAACCACCACCGAGCCGTCCACCACGACGACGAGAAAGAAGCGAGCGATAACGATCTCTCGGGCGTCTTCAACGTCTTCAACGACGGCGCCTCAGACCTCATCGACCGCCTCGACCACCTCAACGACCGAAGTCTCGACAACCACGTCGTCTACCTCATCGACCATCGCGGAATCAGAGAACGACACGAGCACGACCGATGGCGCCGTCGTACTGATCCCCCGAGCGGCTGATGCAGGTGATGCCGCAAACACCGGAGGTGTCGTGAGAGAGGTGGCGGCAGACTTCTCGGATTTGAGCTCCACCTCGACCGAGGAAGGCGGCTCACTAGCCACCGTCATCGCTCTGATGGCTTCCGGATTGCTGGCCATAGCGGGGATAACCACGCATCTGACGCGAGGACGAACCCGCAGAGCCCTTTAAGCCGTTGCACAAAGCAGATTTACCTACGACGCTGGGAGCGCTAGCCTGCTAAACATGCAGGCGCGGGCGGGCCGCCGAAAGAGGACAACAATGAAGCGATTTGCAGCAGCTGTACTAGCCACCGCTTTCCTATGTATCGGAACCGTTGGAGCGTCAGCCACTGAGCCAAAAGGCAATGCCCACGGTAAAGACTGTGGATTTGGTGAACGTCACGCCGAAAAGGCCCGCAATGGCGAGATCGGCGGCGACGGCCACAAGCCTGGTAACCATCGCGGTGCCAGCACTTGCGACTGAACCGGTTGTAGGAAGTACGACCCCCGGTTTGCCGTTGCGACGTTGAGGCGTCGCTAGCGGCCCATTCGAGGGTCGGCAGCAGCTGCCAGGGCGTCGGCGATGACAGAAAAGTCGCCGCGCGCGTTGGCGGCTGTTACGCGCACGTGAGGCGACGTGTCGTGTACCCGGAACGGCTCGCCTGGCGACACGCCAATACCGGCTGCCGCCAAACCGATCGTGGCCAGCTGCTCTGATCCGACCGGCACCCAGAGATTGAGTCCGTGGCCGACGTAAACCGGAACGCCGCGTTCGGTCAACTCTTTGCCAAGCTGCTCGCGCCGGTATGCATAGATCTCGGTTGCTTTGGCCACGAGTTCTGACACACGATCGCTGGTCAGCATGGCCAGCAGCGTCCGCTGGATAAGACGACTTGTCCACCCGGGCCCGAGTTGGCGGCGTCGCTGGATCTGGTCGATGCCTTCAACCGGACCGCTAAGAGCGGCAATCCGTAGGTCGGGGCCGTAGGTCTTGGAGAAGCTGTGAATGTGGTAGACCCGCGCCGGGAGCCATCGACCGAGACTCAACGGTGCACCGTTGGACAGGGTGTTGGATGCGGTTGTGGCCGTGCCGGCGTGATCGTCTTCGATGATGAGAACATCGGTTGGAGCCAGTAGTTGGGCGATGGCTTCGGCTCGATCTGGGCTGAGCGAAATCCCGGTCGGATTGTGGGCGCTGGTTTGGAGCACGATGGCTGCAGGATCGCGATCGAGGGCGGCGCCCACCGCATCGAGCCGAGGCCCATGGTCATCGAGTGGCAGGCCGACGATCTCGGCTCCGGCCAAGTCGAGCTGGTCGAGAAGCAGGGGGTAGGTTGGGTCTTCGACAAGGACGACGTCGCCGAGCTTGATCGTGGCTGCGATCACCCGGTCGAGTCCGTCATTGGCGCCATCGACGATGGTGAAGGCGGGGGCATCGTAGGGCCAGCGTCGGCGCAGCTCGACTTCGAGATCGGAGAGAACCGGTGGGTCGAGGTAGGAGGTGATCTCCGGTCTTGGGTGTGCTTCGAGCTCGGCGAGGACGGTGGCCAGCACCGGGCCAAGCGGTGGCAACAGCTCGGGGTCGGGAGTGCCGGTGCTTAGGTCTACTTCGAGTCGTCCGCCGGTCGGCACCTGCCAGTAGCGGCTTCGGCCGTGCCCGGCGAAGGGCCGTACCGTCGTGCCTCGTCGACGATCGGTTTCGATGAGTCGGTGGCGCCGCATGATGGCCCAGGCAGCAGCAACCGTGGAGGAACTCACGCCAAGGTGAGACGCCATCGAACGAATCGGTGGCAGCAGATCGCCCGACGCGAGCGTGCCATCGCTCATCAGTTGTCCCAGCGCTTTGGCGATGCCATCGGCATCCCAAGGCCCGTCTCGCTCGACCTCTCGACCACTCATGGCCGAGAAAACTTTTTGCATACAACAAAGTACTACTTGTTCTCAATCAAAAGATCAAATACCTTCAGATTATGTCATCTTCAGGGACCACATCAGCTGAACTCGCCGACCGCTACCGGGCAGTGCTGCCCTCGTTCCTCTCGCCCTACTACAGCGAGCCGATTTCGATCGATCGTGGCGAGGGCAGTTATGTCTATGACCTCGAAGACAACCGCTACCTCGACTTCTTCGGTGGTGTGCTCACCACCATGGTCGGCCACAACAACGCCAAGGTCACCGCTGCTGTACAGGCCCAGGCGGCCAAGGTGCTACACACCTCCACCTTGTATCTGTCGGAACCGATGATCGAATGTGCCGAGAAGATCGCCCAGCTTTCGGGCATCCCCGACGCTAGAGTCTTCCTGACCCCATCCGGCACCGAAGCCAACGAGACCGCTCTTCTTCTGGCCACCTCGTATCGCAAGTCGAATCAGATCCTGGCCATGCGCAACAGCTACCACGGCCGCTCGTTCGGGGCTCAGGCCATCACATCGCACAGTTCGTGGTCTTCCACCAGCCTTTCCGGGCTTCAGGTCACCTTCGTCCAGGGCCCGTACCAGCTTCGCAGCCCCTTCCCCGACCTCGACGCTGCCGACTACACCGATGCCTGCGTTCAAGACTTGAGCCAGCTGCTCACGATGACGTCAGCCGGGGATGTGGCGGCCATGATCGCAGAACCGATCCAGGGTGTTGGCGGCTTCGCTACACCGTCGGACGGGTTCTACGGCTCGATCAAGAAGGAGCTCGACAACAAGGGCATCTTGTTCATCTCCGATGAGGTTCAAACCGGATGGGGCCGCACCGGCGACCACTTCTGGGGCTACGAGGCTCACGACATCGTGCCCGACATGTTGACCTTCGCCAAGGGTGTCGGCAACGGGCTCGCCCTTTCCGGTGTCGTGGCTCGGGCGGAGATCATGGACACGATCAACGTCTTGAACTTCTCGACCTTTGGCGGCGCACCGCTGGCCGCGGCGGCCGGCGTGGCCACGATCGACTATGTGCTGGAGAACAACCTTCAGCAAAACGCGGCCGAGATGGGCCGCCGATTCCGCGACGGGCTCGAGGCCCTTGCCGCTGAGACGCCATGGATCGCCGAGGTGCGTGGCCGCGGCCTGATGCAGGCGTTCGAAACGGTGGAGCCTGGCTCGCTCGAGCCTTCCTCCGCCCGAGCCGGAGCGGTTCTGGAAGCGGCCAAGACCGGGAATCTGCTCGTGGGTAAGGGCGGCCTCTACGGCAATGTGATCCGTATGGCCCCGATGTTGAACGTGACCGCTTCGGAGATCGACGAAGGCCTGGCCGCTCTTCGAGCCGCTGTAGCCACCATTGATTAAGGTGCTGGCATGACCCTGCTCATCAAGAACGGCACGCTCATCAGTGCCACCGGCACGTCGCTCACCGATGTGTTGGTGGACGGGGAGACCGTCGTCGCCCTTCTTCAGCCCGGCTCCACACTGGCCGAGGCGGCTGAGGCCGGCGCCGAGCGGGTGATGGACGCAACCGGTCGCTACGTGCTCCCCGGTGGGGTCGATGTGCACACCCACATGCAGCTCCCCGTGGCCGGAACGACCTCGTCAGACACCTTCGAATCGGGGACCACGGCTGCCGCCTGGGGCGGTACGACAACCATCATCGACTTCGCCACCCAGGCGAAGGGCGAACTGGTGCGACCCTCGCTGGAAGCTCGGATGGCCGAGGCCGAGGGTAACTGTGCCATCGACTACGGCCTTCACATGGTGATCGGCGATGTCGACCAGGCGTCGCTGAAAGAGATGACGGTTTTGGTCGACGAGGGCATCAGCAGCTTCAAACTGTTCATGGCCTACCCGGGCACGATGTATTCAGACGACGGCGACATTCTGCGAGCCATGCTCAACGCTTCCGAAACGGGGGCCATGATCATGATGCACGCGGAGAACGGTATCGCCATCGATGTTCTGGCTGAACGGGCCGCGGCCCGCGGCGAAACCGATCCGGTGAACCATGGGTATGTGCGTCGTGAAGAGTTGGAAAGTGAGGCGACGCACCGGGCCATTCAGCTGGCCAAGGTCGGCGCCTCGCCGCTCTACATCGTGCACCTGTCGGCCTCGGGCGCATTGGAGGAAGTGGTACGAGCTCGAGATGCTGGCGCCAACGTCTTCGCCGAGACCTGTCCTCAGTACCTCCACCTGAACCTTGAAGATCATCTCGGCCTGCCCGGCTTTGAGGGAGCAAAGTATGTTTGTTCCACGCCACTGCGCTCCAAGCACGAACATCACCACGCGGATCTGTGGCGCGGCCTACGCACCGATGATCTGTCGGTCGTTTCCACCGACCACTGCCCTTTTTGTATGAAGGATCAAAAGGAGATGGGTCGCAACGACTTTCGGTTCATCCCCAATGGCATCGGTGGGGTCGAGCATCGCATGGACCTTATCTATCAGGGTGTCGTGCAGGGTGAAATCAGCCTGGCCCGATGGGTGGAGTTGTGTGCGACCACGCCGGCCCGGATGTTCGGCCTCTATCCTCGCAAGGGTGTGATCCAACCTGGTTCCGACGCCGACATCGTGCTCTATGACCCCGAGGCGAGCTGGACCATCAGTGTCGACAATCACCATATGAACCTCGACTACTCGGCCTATGAAGGATTCGAGGTGCAGGGCCGGGTCGATACGGTGTTGTCGCGAGGCCAGGTGGTAGTGGAAAAGAACACATACGTCGGCACCAAGGGCCATGGGCGGTACCTGCGCCGGGGTCTTACGAACTACTTGAAGTAAGCCAGAACACAGCGTTCGAGAAACGTCAACCAAAAATCCGAACCTCAGAGAAAACTGTGAGAAGACCATGAAGCAGATCCAGCACCTCATCAACGGCACGTCTGTGGCCGCAACTTCAGGCCAGACCAAGCCGGTCTACAACCCGGCGACCGGTGAACAAACGGCTGAGCTTGGCCTAGCTTCGGTGGCCGACGTCGACGCTGCCGTCGCATCCTCGGTTGCAGCCGCCGCCGAGTGGAGCCGCCAAAGCATCGCTCGCCGCACCAAACTCATGTACACCTTCCGCAACCTGGTGGTGGCCAATACCAAGGAGATAGCGGCCAGGTTGACGGCCGAGCACGGCAAGGTCTTGAGCGACGCCGAGGGCGAGGTCATGCGCGGCATCGAGAACATTGAGTACGCCTGTGGCATCGCCGAGCTCCTGAAGGGCTCCTACAGCTCGAATGCCTCCACCGGGGTCGACGTACACACCGTTCGCCAGTCGCTCGGTGTCGTCGCTGGCATCACTCCGTTCAACTTTCCGGTGATGGTGCCGCTGTGGACGATTCCGAACGCCATTGCAGCAGGAAACGCGTACATCCTGAAGCCGTCGGAGCGCGACCCATCGGCGCCCATGTTTCTGGCCGAGCTCTTCCACGAGGCTGGACTGCCCGAGGGCGTACTCAACGTTGTTCAGGGTGACAAGGTGGCCGTCGACCGGCTTCTCGAACATCCCGACGTCGACGCTGTCTCCTTCGTCGGTTCTACCGCCATCGCCCGCTACGTCTATGAGACCGGTACCCGAAACGGCAAGCGGGTGCAGGCGCTCGGCGGAGCGAAGAACCATATGATCGTGCTACCCGACGCTGAGATCGGCGTTGCCGCTGATGCCGCCGTTTCGGCCGCCTTCGGTTCGGCCGGTGAGCGATGCATGGCTGTCTCGGTTCTGGTAGCTGTTGGCGAGGTCGCCGATCCACTCCTGGCCGCCATCAGAGAACGCATGGAGAAGTTGACCGTTGGTGACGGCACGAAGCCCGATTCCGAGATGGGACCGCTCATTACCGGCGAACACCGTGACCGAGTAGCCGACTACATCGGCCAGGGCGAGGCCGACGGTGCCGCCATCCTGATCGATGGCCGCCAGCAGAACTTCGAAGGCGATGGCTACTTCCTCGCCCCGACCCTTATCGACAACGTGACCACCGACATGTCGGTGTATACCGATGAGATCTTCGGGCCGGTGCTGAGCGTGGTTCGGGTCGACAGCTACCACGACGGGCTCAAGCTCATCCAGGAGAACCGATGGGGTAACGGTGCTGCGATCTTCACTCGAGATGGGGGAGCAGCCCGTGCCTTCCAGGAAGATGTCGAGGCCGGAATGGTGGGCATCAACGTGCCGATTCCGGTACCCGTGGGCTATCACAGCTTCGGCGGATGGAACGATTCCCTGTTCGGCGACACCACGATGTATGGCCCTGAGGGTGTGAAGTTCTTTACCCGTCCGAAGGTAATCACCTCCCGCTGGCCCGATCCGGGGACTAGCTCGGTCGATCTCGGTTTCCCCCGCAACGACTAGACACGAGCGAACGAAAAAAGAAAGAAGGTGACGCACCTACCCGTGGGGGAGCGGTGCGTCACCTTCTCGAGGCCGCCGTGTGCCCAATCCCTCAGAAAATCCCCTGCATGTCGGCCCGCCGCCGCCAACCAAAGGTGACCTTGGAATCGTTACAAGGACCAAAGTAGTTCAACCCTGCTGAGATGGGCTATGGGGACCGCTCCCCGGTCGGAATCTTTTGGTACCGTTTTTGGTTACTACTGGTGCGTGTCTTTATCTCGGATTTTCACCGGTCGGTTTCACTAGGACCTCAGTACGCCGTGTACTGTCGGGTATCGATCGGCCTGGAGTCCGGCAGGTCGATGGCGAAGAAAGGCTTCATCATGCAGATGTTCAATCAAATCGTGCAGTCAGCTCGTGCCGGAATCACCGGCGAGTACACCTCAACGGTACGCGTCGTCGATGCTCTGCTTGATCTTCGCTCCGAGGCGGCCGACCTCGACCAGGCTCAGCTGGTTGGAGAGCTCGACGAAGCGTTGAGTGCCATGCCCGGCCGCAACGTCGTGGCCAACACCTGGCTCGTCGAGACTTTGGATCGTTTCGAGGGTGCCTTTGATGCCCTACCGGAGCGGTGTCCAGAACCGGTTAGCTAGGATTCGGAAAACTTTTCGGAAATCCTGTCCCCCGGATGCCCGGGCTCATGCGTGTTACCATTGTGTTGCCTGCATTGGTATCAAATGAGAACCGAAAATCGAACGATGTCGTGAGCGATGTTGAAGAAGTCGAGCATGTTGCGCCGTTGGGGAAGGTATCAACGAGGGCGCCCAAGACCATCGATTTTCAGCAGTTCTACGACCGCGAATACCGCCCCCTCGTAGGTCTCGCCTACGTCCTGAGCGGCGACTGGGCCCTCGCCGAAGACCTCACCCAGGATGCGATGGTGGAAGTCCACCGTCGTTGGGACCGTGTCTCCACCCTCGACAACCCAGGCGCATGGGTCCGCCGAGTCCTCGTAAATAAGCACCGCTCGAAGCTTCGTCGCCTCGCCACCGAAACCAAGGCCTTGGTCGGCCTTGGGAACCAGGTGGAGGGAGTGGCCGTCCAGCCTGAGTTGGACGAGGTCTTCTCCCTGGTACGAAAGCTACCAACTCGCCAAGCCCAGGCTGTCACCCTTCGCTACTGGGACGATCTTTCGGTAGCCCAGATCGCCAGCGTGCTGGATTGCGGAACCGAGTCGGTCCGCACCCACCTCAAACGTGGCCGCGCCAGCTTACGCCAGCTCTTGAACGACGATGGCCACCCGCTTGGCACCGTCCGCGATGGTGAAGAGTTTGCTGCTGCGGTTGGTGACCTCAGCGGCGAGTCGTTCGAGCACGCGCTCGATCAGGCTCATGGCCGTCACCCCCAATCGCCAGACCCGTCCCCAATGCCATCAGTGTTGGGCCGGGTTGCCGTCGTCATGTTGCTGCTTCTGGCAGCCTGGGGTCTGGTTCGTGCCCTCGACGACCCAACGCTACAAACCGACACGATCGACGAACCGCAGCCCGATGGTCAGCTCATCGACGAGGGTGAGGATGAGCAGGGTGCTGGGGAACTCGACAACCTCGAGCCCTTCACGGTGAGCGGTGGAGCAGAGTCGGCGGTGGTGCCGCTGAACGATGGCGTAACCAACTGGAACGCCGATGCGTCCCTCATGCTGCTCTATCGGTCGGGTTACGGTCACCTCGTGGTCGACGCGAAGAGCGGTGAGGTAGTGGCCGATGATCTCAAGCTTGAGGCCCTCGATATCGAATACGTCCTCTGGCATCCCACAGAGCCTCGGCAGCTACTCGTCCTCGAGCGTGATGCCATCGTCACTCGGGATGCGATGACCGGATCGCCGATCGCCCGGCTAGAGATAGATGGCTGCGATCGGTACCTGAAGCCGAACCATTCGTCGTCGATGGTCAACGGATCAGGAATGATCGGGTTGCGGTGCGAAAGCGGCGAAACCATAGAGCTCATCGTCGCCGATCTCGACTCGGGCCAAGTACTGGCCTCCAGGCCTGCCATCGAGGGGTTTGTGGGCCCCGTTCCTTCTCCCTCCGGCCAGTACTTCTTGGTGCGAGGCGTCGACAGCCAGGTCGTGGTGTTCGACACCGATTTTGTGGAGCGATTCCGCTTCACGTGGTCGCAGGCGATCGTCTTCACCGAAGTCGATGGCCGGGAGCTTGTCGTCGGCCCGAACTACTCGGGGACCGATGGAACGCCTACCGGTTCGCTTCTAACCGTCGATCTTGCCTCCGGTGACTACTCAACCATCATCGGCCCCTCGGCCGGCGAGCCTAGGGTCTTACCTGGCCTGGTCGCCGCTGCCAGCCCCAATGGTGTCGTGGCCATCGGTGCCGGCGAAGCGCAAGATGGCGACTGGTACGAAGGCCCCTTGACACCGGGCTGGCTCCACGTCATCGATCTGAACACAAACGAGCCTGTCCCTCTCGCTCTGGCCGAACGCAACGCTACCGACAGTGCGGAACTCTCCGCATGGATTCGATGGCAGATCGGCATCGATGCTGATGCGAAGCGAATCACCTTCGCCCAGGGCCTCGGAAACCGCATAGAAACCACCGTGCTACCGATCGACTGAGCACCCCTTCGACCGACACCCTCGCCCACTAGCAAACTCCTCGCCCACCCGCCGCACCTAACCTAAACGCCCAATCCCCCGGCCGTGCCTTCCTTGGCGCGCCTTCAACCCCGCCGTCCACCTGTGAAAGGACACCGAGATGGAACCCATAACCTGGAGCACCACCTCATCAGGAACGATCTCCGACGACGCAAGTCGCTCCGGCGCAACACGCCTGACGAGCTCCTCGCGCGGCGCCTACGATCAGTTCGATGCCGCCGCCGCCCCAGACGGCACGACGATCCTGGTGCAGCTACACGTCCCCGCCCGATCCGACTACTTCGGCCTCTATATAGATGCCACGACGTCGGCAGGTGGCAGAGAGTTCAAGTTTGAACCCAACGGCGCTTCACCCCGATTAGCCTTTGGCTCGCGGTATTCGGTCGGTCTCGACAGTGAGATTCGCGGCGGCGAGTGGGTCACCCTGAGCCTCGACCTGGCGGCGGTTGCAGCCAGCATTGAGCCGGGGGTAACGATTCAAAGCCTCGATGCGATGTTCATGCGCGTTCGCGGCGACGTATCGGTACTGATCGGTAGCGATGACCCACCACCGCCACCCCCGGGTGGAGACATCAGCCGGACAGACGCCGTGCGATTCCTCAATCAGGCCACCTTCGGGGCCAGCGAGGCCACGATCGCTGAGCTGCAAACCCTCGGCTCTTACGATGCCTGGATCGATCGCCAGTTCGCTCTGCCCTACACATCCTCGCTGGAAAAGAGGATGGCGGCTGGCGGATCGAGCAACACGGTCTACCGTCATGATGTTTGGTGGGATAACGCCATGACCGCCCCCGACCAGCTTCGCCAGCGTTTAGGGTTTGCTCTCAGCGAGATCTTCGTCGTCTCCGATCTGGATTACACGCTGGCCAATGCCCAGTGGGCTATCACTCATTACTACGACATGTTGGCCACGGGAGCCACCGGCAACTTTCGGGATCTGCTGGAGAACGTCACGCTGCACCCGGTGATGGGCATCTACCTCTCCATGTTGAGAAGCGAGCGGGCCAACGCTGAACTCAATATCAGGCCTGACGAGAACTTTGCTCGTGAGGTACTGCAGCTCTTCTCGCTCGGACTTCACCAGCTGAATATCGACGGGACGGTGCGCTACGAGAATGGGTCACCCGCCCCGGCGTATACCCAGGACACGGTTGAGAACTTCGCCGAAGCCTTCACCGGCTGGAGCTACGCCAACGCCGGCTGGACCGCCAACAACATTCCCAACGAGTCTCGGCGGGTTCCGATGGTGCCCTTCGAGGAGTATCACGAGCCCTCAGACAAAATCCTGTTGGGTGGGCAACGCACCTCGGCCGGGGCATCGGCCACCGCCGACATGGCTGCTGCGCTCGACAACATCTTCGCCCATCCCAACGTCGGCCCGTTCGTCGCTCGTTCGTTGATCCAACGTCTCGTCACCTCGAACCCGAGCAGCTCCTATGTGCGCCGAGTGGCCGAGGTGTTCAACGCCAATGACGCTGGCGTTCGTGGCGACCTCGGAGCGGTGGTTAGGGCAGTGCTCGTCGACGACGAAGCTCGCCGGGGCCACACCCAGTTGCCCGGACAGTTCGGCAAATTCAAGGAGCCCCTGTTGCGGCTCACGCAGATCTGGCGAGCCTTCGACGCTGTGCCGGGCCCAACGGCCGACGCCGACGAGTTCCGGGTCTACAACTCCCATCTGTCAGTGATTGATGCGCTCACAGGTCAGGCACCGCTGCGATCCCCGTCGGTGTTCAACTTCTTCAACACCGACAACCCCATGCCGCTCGACTATGACCTGGTGGCCCCCGAACACCAGATCCTGACCGAGATCAACGTTGCGTCCACCAACAACATGGTGTTCAGCATGATCTACGACTTCAACAACTACCGCACGAACACCAACGCCGGGCACGTAACCCGGATCAACGTGGATAGAGCGTTGGCGTTGGTCGATACCCCGGCAGCAATGGTCGACTACGTCGACGAGATGCTTACGGCTGGGATTACACCAGCCGCAGTAAAGACCGCGATTGCACAGCAGGTGTCGAGCCACCCTGCGACAACCGATGGTCACCTGGCGGCCACACTCGACGCCATTTACTGCATTGCAGGTTCCCCCTTCCATCTGGTTCAGCGCTAAGAGAAGCGAGAAAGGCCCCCACCATGTGCGACAAGACGTTCGGTGCCGATCCACCGGTCGAAGAGCCGACAGCCGATCCCACCCCCAAACCATCCAAACCGTCTCGACGAGTTTCGCGCCGTTCCTTCCTGCAGACAGCAGGAGCGGCGGCGGCGGGACTGGGCTTGACCAACCTGACCGGCCCGTTCGTCGACGCCGCTGCAGCCCAGACCGGCGCCCGCTCTCTGGTCTGCATCATGCTCAACGGCGGCGCCGACTCGTTCTCGATGTACGTGCCGCGAGACAACAGCACCGCAGGCCAAACCTACGGCGACTATCGGGCTGTCCGCGGCAACGACTTCTCGGTTCCAGCCGCCGCTCTCCTCGGCATCGGTGACGGCTCGTTCGGCCTGAACCCAGCGATGACAAACATGGCGGCGATGTTCGAGCAGAACCGAATGGCCGTCGTGCGCAATGTCGGTCCTCTCATCCGACCAACGACGAAGGCAGACTACGCCGCTCGTCGGAACCTGCCCCAAGATCTGTTTGCCCACGACACCCAGCAGAAGCTCTGGCAGACCGGCCGTCCCACAACGGCGATCAGCCAGGGTTGGGGCGACTCCATCGCGGCGGCTGCCGCCAATGGGTCAACCCTCGACCCGTCGTTCTCGATCTCGGGATCCAATCGCTGGCAGGCCGGTCGAGAAACCTCGTACACGAAGCTGTCTCCTTCCACCCGGGTTCGCCCCCTCTTGGGTTACGATGCCTCGCTTCGTAGCTGGATCCCCTCCTTCGCTGGGGTTGAGACGGTTATGAGCTCGGCATTGGCCGCTGCCGCCGATTCGCCCAGCGCGTTCGAACAGGTGGCCGCCACCACGATGCGCAGTTCAATCGTTGCCACCACCGAGCTCGAAGACGCTCTGATCGACCGGATCGCCGACGTCGGTATGACCGATGTGGCCGGTACTACCCTCGGCGGCCAGCTTCGCCGGGTTGCTCTGCTGATTCACAATCGCCAGATGCTGAGTCAGCAGCGACAGGTCTTCTTCGTACGTCTCGGTGGTTGGGATACCCACAATGCTCAAAATGATCGCCTTCCTCTCCTTCTCGGCCAGCTGGACCAGGCGCTAGGGTCGTTCTATCGATCACTGGACCAGCTCGGCCTGTCCGACTCGGTGACCACCTTCACCGCCTCCGACTTTGGTCGGACCCTCACCATCAACGGCACCGGCACCGACCACGGTTGGGGCGGGCATGCCTTTGTGATGGGTGGAGCGGTGAACGGTGGCCACTACGGCACGTTCCCCGACCAACGCGTCGAGAACAATCCCGACGACACGGGTGACCGGGTGGGCAACTTCGCCGGACGTCTGATTCCAACCACCTCGGTCGGCCAGTACGGAGCGACGCTTGCTTCATGGATGGGATTGCAGGGCGACCAGCTTGACAGGGCTTTCCCTGAACTGTCGAACTTCTCCCAACGCAATCTCGGATTCTTGTCGTAGTCGCTCTTCACCAGCCTCTCCCGTGGGAGGCTGGTGCCAAAACGTACGAGGCCCGGCTACATAAGCCGGGCCAGAAGTACGTCTGCGATGGATTCGCAGTTCTATGTATTGCTGAGTTGTTACTCAGCGACTTCCTCAGCAACGGCTTCAGCAGCGTCGCCACCGGGGATCTTGTCGGTGAGGTCGGCAGCCTTGTCGGTCATGCCCTTGACCTTGTCGCCCATTTCGCCAGGGATCTTGTCGGCGTGCTGATCTGCCAAGTCCTTGGCGGTGTCAGCGGCATCCTTGGCCTTGTCCATTGCACCCTTGGCGCTGTCCATGATTCCCATAGTTGTTGCTCCTTCGTGAGCCTGACGTGGATCGTCAGGCCTTGCATGTTGTATGACGGCACAATCGGCCCTTCAGTCGCGCAATTTCTCTGAGAAATTTTGCGGCTCGCCAGGATTGTTGCTAAACGGTCAATGAGTACTTTTCGGCCAAAAGATCTGGATATTTACCAAAGATCATGTCTCGTGGTGCATCCAGGGGTCGGCCGAGGATGCCGAAACGGGCCGGCTCGACCTCAGGTTGGAAAGTACCGAAGGCCTTGTCCCAGACACAGAGCACCGCACCGAAGTTCCGGTCGAGGTAGGTTTCGTTGACACCGTGGTGCACTCGATGGTGGCTTGGCACGATGAACACGCGTTGCAGAAAGCCGTTGGGATTGGGTGGGAACCGATCCGTGTGCTGCAAGATTGAGACAAGAGCTGCGATCACGTCCATGCCAACGACAAGACGAAAGTCGAACCCGACGAGCGGCATCCATAGGCCGAACGGAATCTTGTAGATGTTCTCCATCCACGGAATGCGGGTTGCGCACGAGGGCGAGATCTCCTCAAACGAGTGATGGATCGAATGGGATGCCCACAACCACGACACCGTGTGTTCGAGGCGGTGGGCCCAGTAGGAGACGAAGTCGCGCATAAGAAACAGGCCGATCCATACCAACGGGTTCCAGAGGTCGACTTCGAACATTCGATAGCGGTAGAGAAACACGTGCACGGGGAGGATGAGCCCGTAGCCGGCCAGCGGTTTGATGGCCATGAAGGTGAACCCGGCGACGGCCGAAAGCTTCATCTCCCCGAGGGGAATCCTGCGGCCTGATAGGAACCGTGCCGACACTTCGACCAGTACCGTTAGGGCCACACCGACGGCGAGAACTAGGGGTGCCCGTTCGGTAAAAGCGAACCAGAATCCCATGAGCCGTTCGGTGACGTGAAGCAGTTCGTGTGCCATGGTTCTACTGTCGTTGACATCCCGGCCTACGAGAAGGTGGGGAATCCCCCAAATGTCTTTGGGGGCGCCCTTACTCGGGGGGAGGGGGAAGCACGGCCCGAAGTTGTTCGACCGTAATCCCTAGCTTCTCGGCCGCAGCCGTCAGGTTGGGGGGAGTGCCGAGCGCATCGGTGAGTTCGGCTTCAGCGATGCCGAGGAGGGCGGCGGCGTTGGTTAGATCCGGAGGGCCGCCCTGGCCAGCCGTATTCCCGGCGCCCGTCGCGTCGCCGCCGGCCCCGGTGGTAGAACCGTCCGGTTCAGGCGCTGGGCCACCGGCCCCAGGCCCACCACCGGCTCCAGGCCCACCACCGACACCGGGCACGTCGCTGATGTCGCCATTGAGGCATCGTGGTACGAAGGGGTACTGGTCGGTGATGAGGTAGACATAGTTGCCATCGATCGTGATGCCATTGCAGGTGTCGAGGTCGGCCTCAACGCCGTCATAGACCCAGTCTTGGGTATAGGTGCCATCGGCGACCGAGCCCTCAGCGTCGAACGACGTGCCGCCTGCCGGGCCTGACGCGGTGCAGTCGGTGCCCGTGCGTGGCTCCGAGGCCAGCTGGTAGCCGGAATCGTAGGCCGCCGACTTCGAGTAGTACATGAGATGGCCGTCGGCTGCGAACCCGACGAGTACGAGATCCTCGTCGGTGGCGTATCCGTCGACCAGCATCTGTGAAACCCCGTGGTAGTGGTATTCGCCGGTGGGTTGGACGTGGGCGTTGTTCATGTCCATGCCGAGGTTGTAGGTGTTCTGTAGGCCTTCGATCCGATAGATCTCGCCGGATGCGCAGGTCACCGTTTCCGCTGTGCCGGGCTCAAATTTCACGCCGTTGATAGCGACACCGGTAGCCCTAACCTCGGTTGCATCTCCGGTGAAGGTCGGCTCGGTCGGGAACTCCCACGTGAGATCTTGAGCGGTGATGGTGTTTGGGTTCCCATTGTTGGGGAAGTCGCCGGTCTCATGATCGGGAAGGGCATTCGTCTCGATCAGACGCTTGCCGTTGTCGACCGTAACCGTTACCTCCGTGCCGTATTCGGCCACGTCGAGCACGTAGTCGCCAAGGTACGAGGAGGCGGTTCCCTCGACCAACGCCTCGTCGGTCGTTGCACCCCCATCGGCCGCAGTATCTGCGGTTCCACAGGCCGCTAGCAGCAGGCCAATGGCTGCACCGGCTGCCAGAAGTTGTCGCCACGGTGATCGTGTTTGGTTCATCCTGGGAGTATGCGGCGGTCGTGGCAAGATTGTGACAAGGACATTTGCGGGGAGCGCGAAGAACCGACCGAGCTGCCGAACGTACTCTAGGTGACAGCGGTCACGTCGTGCACTACGGTTTCGAACTATGGCAGAACCGTGGATGGTGGCAACCGATCTCAGTCCCGAGTGGGATTTCTACACTCGAGCAAACGTGGGCGAGGTCTTTCCCGACCCTGTTGCACCTCTCTCGTTCTCCTATTTCCAAAACGAGAACGGGCTCGGTGGATCGGAACAGGGCTTTCGCGACGCCTACTACCGCATTGGGGCGATGGAGCCAGGCGAGCTGCCCGAAGACGAATGCGTCTTCCTCGGGGTGACCAACGGGTACTGCTACCTCAACGCCAGCGCTTTGCGCATGCTTGGTCATCGAGCGCCGGGCATGACGGCTGCCGACATCGATGCGTCCTTCTTTGGCGATGCGCCCGGCGTGCCTCCCTTCGTGGTGAAGGAAGGGTTCGATCGACCAGACCTCACGGCCAAGATCGGCGAAACGTTCGGCTGGGTCTTGACCACCCCCGACCTGCCCCGAGTGCTCGAACAAGAGCGCATGGTCAACGAGATGCGAGCCAACCGCCTCGACTTCTCGGCCATGAGCGACGACGACCTCATCGCCTGGATGATCGAAACGGCCGACACCCACTTTGGCAAGCTTTTCGAAGAGCACATCTTCATCTCCTTTCTGGCAACCCTGCCCATCGGGATCATCACCGCCGTGTGCGAAGCGGTGGGCCAACCGACCGCAACCCTGAAACTCTTAGCTGGTCTAGGCGACGTCGAATCGGCGGCGCCATCGATGGCGATGTGGGAACTGGGTCGTAGGGTTGAGCGTTCCGCCGAACTCGGCGCCCTGTTCGATCTGGGCTATGACGGCCTCCATGAACGCCTGTTGAGCGCCGCCGATGCGGGCACGGCAGACGTCGTCGACTTTCTCTCCGCCTTCGATGACTTCCTCTTCAGCTACGGGTGTCGTGGCCCCAACGAGTGGGAGACCCGTTCACCCACCTGGGAGACCGAACCCGATCTGGCCCTAGCCGCTATCGACCGGATGCGGCTCTCGCCCGATTCGGCATCACCGGCCGACAGCAACACTGAACGGGCGGCCGAACGCGAACGGCTCGGTGCCGAAATCGCGGCCATCGTCGAGGCCGACCCCGAGGCCCACGGCCAATTCCTGGCTGCCCTCAGTTCGGCCAAAGTCTTCATGCCCGGCCGCGAACGGACCAAGACAAACTGCATCAAGCTCGTGCATGAACTCCGAGTCGCCCTTCAGGAGTTTGGTCGCCGCCGAGTCGCCGACGGCTCCTTCCCGAAGGTGAACTCCTACGGCATGTTGAGCCGCGAGGAACTCAAAGTGTTCATGGCCGACCCGGCCAAGTTTCGCGATCAGCTGGTCGAACGAGAAGAGCTCTACAACGAGTACAAGACGCTGCAAGAACCCTTCCTGTTCGTCGGCGATCCCGGCCCGGTGGAGGACTACCCTCGCCGCGACGCGGTTGAAGTGATCGATCTCACCAGCGGCGACGTGATGCAAGGCGTGCCCGGTTGCCCCGGTAACGCTCGCGGCATCGCCCGTGTCGTGCTCGATCCCCATGATCCAACCGGTCTCAACCCGGGCGACATCCTGGTGGCGCCGATCACCGATCCGTCCTGGACCCCCCTGTTCGTGCCAGCGGCCGCCGTTGTCGTTGACGTAGGCGCTCCTCTGAGTCACGCCATAATCGTGAGTCGTGAGCTTGGCATACCGTGCGTGGTCTCGGCCACCGACGCCACCCGTCGCATCCCCGACGGGGCGCTCATCGAGGTCGACGGCGACACCGGCGCCGTTACCGTGCTCGAACTTCCCTGAGCACCAGGACTGATTCGTAGACCTCCAACACCACCGGTTCCGAAAGCGACACCACCGAAGTGACGACACTGACCGGGTCGATGTCGGTCCGACGTGTAGACCCAATCAGAGTTTGTAGACGTCGACGTAGTCGAACCTGACGGTCAGAGGATTGTCGGCGGTCGGTTCTTTGTAGCCTTCGCGGGACGAGTTGTGCATGCCGTGCTGCAGGGCGATGTTGTGCGAGTAGTCGGTGGCGAAGGCTCCGGCGAGTGCGGTCGTGTCGATCACCCAGTCGCCACCGTCACCACGGTCCTGCACCTGCTTGCCGTCATGGAAGTACTCGACCGTGCCGTCGTAATTCCACTTCATGCCGAACACCGCCCACGTGTTGGCCGACACCGTCGAGCAGCGCTTGCCGGTTTGGAGGTGGTTGCCGCCTTGTTCGGTGGCGTAGTGAAAGTTGCCGCACGCTTGGCCTCGGAGGATCTCGGCCACGTCGAATTCGCCGCTATGGGGCCACCGGCTACCGAAGGTTCTGTCGATGTCGGTGGTCCAGAAGGCTGGCCAGTTGTAGAGGACGTTTCCTTCGCCCGGCATGTGCATGCGGGTCTCGATGTAGGTGCCAGGCTGGATCTGATAGCGCTGGCGGGTGGTTGCGTAGCCGCTGACAAAGTAGGCGGGTGAGCCGTCCCTCTTTTGGCACACGCCTGCCGCGTCCTCATTTGCGGTCGTGGGCCGCATGGCGAGACGGAGCTCGCCGTCGCTCAACGTGACCTGATCGGTGTGGTAGCAGGCCGTTTCGCTTTTGCTGACGGGGCGGTCGTAGTTGTTGTCGGACGTACGCCACCAGCCGTACTCCCACATGTTGTCGTCGAGCTTGGTGCCGTTGAAGTCGTCGGAGGCGATCAGTTCCCAATCGACGGTGCCCTGAGCGTAGGGTCGCCGACCTGTCGACCCGGAGGTAGTCGTTGTCGTCGGCTCGGTTGTGGTCGTTGTGGGTTTGGCCGTGGTGGGCGGTGAGGTTGTTGTGGTGGGCGGTGAGGTTGTTGTGGTGGGCTCGAGTGTCGTGGTTGTCGTCGGCTCTGTCGTGGTCGTTGTGGGTTGGGCCGTGGTGGGCGGCGAGGTTGTTGTGGTGGGCACGGAGGTAGTGGAGGTGGGCGGTGTGGTTGTCGTTGTCGTTGTCGAGTCGACAATGAAGGTGGTCTGGCCACGTCCGACCGGATCGCCTAGGCCGGAGTCGGTGCGGACCCAGGCTCGTGAGAAGTAGGTACCCGGCTTCGCGTGCTCTGCTGGGATGCCGACCGTCCACGCGGCTTGAGCCCGGCCATCAGTGTGGTTCAGTTTGGCCTCGGTCCGGATGAACGAAGCTTGCCACTGACCGTCGTAGCCGTTCCAGTAGCTATTCGTGTTGAGATTGCGAACAACGACCTTAACCGACGCGACCCCTTCGGTCGACGTGGCGGTACCAGCGATCGACAAGGCTCCCGACCGCACGGTCTGCCCGTTGATGGGAGCGGTGATGACGGTGTCATAAAGCGCCCGGTCATAGCGGCCGAGGTAGGTGAACTCGTTCCAGTCTCCGCCGAACCCGTCACCGGTGCCTTCGACGCTGTAGGCGAAGGCCCGGGCCCGGTAGTTGCCTTGGGTGAGTCTGTCGGTGGGAAGCGTGTAGATCCAGCCGGTTTCGGTGGAACCCGGGTTCGCCACCGGAATGTCGAACCGGATGAAGTCACGCTGCCAGGTGTCGCCGTCAAAGTAGGTTCCATCATCGAGATTGCGGACGACGAGGCGGACGCCAGCCACACCGACCCGATGCGAGGCCGTGCCGGTGATCTTCAGGGTGCCGCTGACCTCGGCGCCCTCGGCCGGGCTGTCGACGGTGGTCTTTGGTGATGTGAGGGCCCACGCCGCTGCCGGTAGGGCTAGAACTGCAAGGAAAACGACCACTACTATGGCCGAACGTTTGCTAGGGGTTCGCATCTTTCGTCCTCCGGTGATTTCAGGTACTGAGGTATGTCGCAGCGATCCCTGGAAAATGTTCCCAAAGATCCCAAAAATCTTTGATGCTTGGGCACAGAGAGCCCTCAGATGGTCTCAGGAGAATTGAACTCACGACCTTTTCCTTCCATGGCCTCAAATGCTGTCGGCAGGCGTCGGAAAGTGTCGGACTAGTCTCCGTTGAGGTGGCTGTCGACGGCGATCGACACCTACTGATCGGCTCGGCGTGGCTATCAATCGGGCTATCACATCCCGCGACTTCGGTGGACCACGTCCTAACTGGTGACGTGCAGCAGGCTAGTTTCGTATCCAGCTCCGGTGCTTTGCGCGGCACCCGTAATACGTTATATGCTTTCTGTATGATAATGCTTAGCTTTCGAGCCGATGAAAAAGATGCGGCGGCTGCTCAGCGGTGGGCAGACTCGCTTGGCATCGATCGCTCTGAGCTGCTGCGCGAAGCTCTCCGCCTCCACCTCAACAGCCTCGCCACCGAAGGCGATGCAGACCGATGGGAAACCACGCCGCTCGATGTCGGTGAGCAGGCTCTGGCCGAGATCGGCGACTGGGGTCTTGCCGAAGATTGGTCGGATTGGGCCGATGCAGCGCGGTGAGGTGTGGTTCGCCGACACACCGGGGGGAGACCGGCCGGTTCTAGTACTTACTCGCGATCCTGTGGCTGATCGAATCGGGTCTGTCGTGGTGGCCGCCCTCACGCGAACACAGCGAGGACTTGTTTCCGAACTTGAGCTGATGGTCGCTGACGGTGTTCCAACCGCCTGCGTCGTGAACTTCGACAACCTTCATACGATTCCCCGCGAAACGTTTCGACGACAGATCACCCAACTTTCGCCAACTCGGATGGCTGAGGCCTGTCGAGTCTTACAGGCGGCGACCGGCTGCTAGCTCCAACTCCCGGCCTGGCCGCTGATAGCCAGCGTTGGCTATTAGGTCACCGTCGTTCATACAGAGCCACCAAACCCGGAACAGAAAACCCGCTGCTGGAGCGGGTTCTTCAAGAGCCTCCTGTGAGAAGAATTGAACTCACGACCTTTTCCTTACCATGCGATCCCGACCAGGCGAAACATGGGTCCCAGCCAGTCGATTCGTAGCTAGGCAATCGGCATCAGTCGATGCCTGTCGGGCGCTCTTGGCTACGGTTCGGGCTACGGCTACTACTCGGGGAAGTCTTCCAGCCAGATATCCAGACCGAACACAACCAGTGACCCCGGCCGAGGATCATCAATGTCCTCGGTCACAAATACGTGGAAGCCGGCAACTGTCCTGCCAACCAGGCTCAGACGGCGACCAGGGCCGTGAGGTACAGCGATTTCGTCCCACACAGCATCGTCATCGGAAAGGGCTTCCAGTACCGGCCGGAGGTCATGCCGACGAAAGTCATCGAGCCGATCGGCCGGTAGCTGAGCTTCGAGATCGTCAAACGCCGAGCCGCCGAGACGAACCGGCCTCACCTGCCACGCGCAGCGCGATCGGCAGCCGCCTGAAGCTCCTCCTCAGTCCGACGCTTCAGGGCCTCCGAACCGCCAGGAGGTAGCTCATCATCAGCGGTGTAGAAGTGCAGACCTTTGTGCCGCTCCGAATCCGTCGTGGTTGAAGACCGCTCCATGACTACGAGCGTACTACAGCCAAGTGACGGCGAGATCCTAGTGACCGCCAACGATGGCACCCAGTTCGGCGCCCACCCGCTGATCTTGGCCTGGTGTGAGAGCTTCGATGCGGCGGGTTGAGGCTCTGACCTGGGGTTATAGAGAGCCTCCTGTGAGAATTGAACTCACGACCTTTTCCTTACCATGGAAATACACCGATACGAACGAGGCGAGATCGGCGGTTCCTTCATAGCCGATACCAAGTTGGCGCCTGACGGTTGAGGCGCCACCGTCACACCCGACAAGATAGGCGGCTTCCACTGTCTCGACGCGGCCGGTGGGAACATGCTCGACTCGACAGGTGACCCGGTCGCCATCATCGTCGAACTCGACGAGACGCCAGTCGAACCGAAAATCCACGGGCGGCTGCGTGCCGATGTGAGAGGATGATGTTCTCGACCTCGTTCTGACCGGTGATGGTCTTCAAATAGGGAGACCAGTTATGTTCAGTGGAGGGTAGTACTCCATCGTGCGATTGGCGACCGCGTTCGAGCGCGGGTGGTCGTTCAACGTCGGGCGGGCTTCGAGCACGAGGCATTCGATACCCCGCCAACCCAGCTCAGCGGCAAGCGAAAGGCCTACGGAACCTCCACCGACCCCAACCACGGGGTACGAGGTCTGCATTGGTTCATCGGTGCGGATCATGTGGGTGCCCGCTAGAAGACGGGAAAGACCTCAGCCTCACAACGTTCCTTTCGGGCCAGAGCGTGGAGCACGGTCCAATCACCGTGAACGTGGCGGGCGATGCCGGTCACGATGTCGACCACGATGGCGGTGGCCGCAGGATTCGTTGGTGGCCGTTCGAGGCCGACACTGACGGCCAGATCCTCAAGGTGTAGGAGGATTTCGATCAACCGGGTGCGGCAGAAATCGTCGAGCGTCATCAGACGACCCTGGAGAGCGGCGACGAGGCGGTCCTCGGGTTCGCTGTCAAAACGATGGGCCATGGTTTCGAGAAGGACGGAGAACTTGTCGATTGTGGCCCGGAAACCGATCTCGGATTCCGACGCCGAAACATCCCTGATCTGACTATGGATGGGTGAGTCGACGGCAAAGTGAAAGTAGGTCGTCGGGGTTAGGAGATCCCCATCGGGTACGACGTCGGGGTCGGTTCGGTCGAGATAGGCAAGCGTGGCCCCGGTGGCCCGCACGAGGTGGGCCGCTAGGGAGCCCACCGTCATGCCGTCGAGCGCCGAGGGCTCATCCCATCGCTGCTCAACTTCGGGCCGCGCCATCACCTCGGATGCGACACCGGCAGCTTCGAGAACGAGGGAACGAAGTTGGATGGAGCTCGTCATACATGAACCGTACTTCAAGGTGTGGCGCCGTTTCGAAGTGAGATTGCGTTCTCGTAGGAAACAATTCCTCCTTGTCGCTGCCTACCTCAGGCGCACTTCTATCCCGTCGCTCGTCTCGCGGGCTGACACGGCTCGAAGGTCGGCGACCCGCGCTGCCGGCTCGAACGACCACTCGGCCCCGCCGACCGCAACCACGGTGGCACCCGCCGCTTTGGCCGCCTCGCCACCGCTCGGCGAGTCTTCGAAGACCAGGCAGCGTTGGGGTTCTACCCCCAAGCGCTCGATGCCAGCCAGGAAGGGTTCGGGGTGAGGCTTGCCATAGGAAACATCTTCGGCCGTGATGACGATAGGGGGCGGTGCGAAACCCGCTTCTCGCCAGCGGGCCACAGCCAACGCCTTCGAAGCCGAGGTGACGAAGGCGTAACGCTCAAGCGGCAGCGAAGCGACGAGTTCCAAGGCGCCGGGAATAGGCGGGGTGTCGGTTGACGCTGCGATCTCCAGCGCTTCCAACCGATCGACAGCTTCGGCTAGTTGAGGGCCGCTCACATAGCGACGCAAGGTGTCTTCGGGGCGAACCCCGGCGAGTATTTCCACGACCTCGTCGAAAGGCAAGGCGTATTGCGAGCAGATGTCGCGCCACGCCCCGATCCCTTTTTCATGGGAATCGACGAGTACACCATCACTGTCGAAGAGTAGGGCTGCAACCTGCACGCTGAGGGTCTGGGCCATCGGCTGAGCGTACCGGTCACTATTCGTTGGATCAGGTTGTTTTCAGCGACTACCATTCTTGAACCGACCAAGTAATGAGGTCGCCGGGTCCTCCGGCGCCGATCGAAAGGAGTGAGGTACATGACAGTCCGATGTGTCGCCATCACTTCCGGTCGCGCCTCCCGAAGGGCCTAACTGCGTATCTCCGCAGGCGTCCGGTTCGTCACAGATCGAACCGAACCCGAGGAGTATTCGCCGTGCAGAACGCACCGTCTTCAGCAGTACCCGACCAACCAGACTGGCTGGTCGACGAACCCTATTCCGACGTTCCCGTCGGCACCCTTCGGTCGGGCAAGGAAGCCCAGATCGACGTGATCGAGCGCGTTGGCGACGATGGTCGCCGCTGCCTGCTGGCGGTTAAGCGCTACATCCCGCGCAAGGTCAACACCAAGGGACAGCTCGAAGCATCGGGCTTCGAGCGGGCCTCTGCCTTCCGCCACGACGTGGAGTATCGCGAAGGACGTCAGTTTCGTAAGTCGCGCGACCGTCGCGCCGTTGAGCTCATGTCTTCGTACGGCAAACGCCTGCTCCAAGACCGGTGGACGGGCCATGAGTTCGAGATCACCGAAAGGCTCTGGCGGGCCGGGGCCTGTGTTCCCTACCCGGTGAGTTATGACGACGATCTCTACGTACTCGAATACGTTGGCGATCGCGACCAGGCCGCTCCTCAGCTTGCCCAGGCTCGGCTTCAAGGCCAGGCGTTGGTCGCTGCTGCCGAGCAGATCGTGGATGGGCTTCACGCCATGACCCGATGCGGCGTGGCCCACGGCGACCTCAGCGCTTACAACCTCTTGTGGTGGGATGACCGAATCTGGTTCATCGACTTTCCCCAAGCCGTCGACCTCGCCGCCAACCCACAAGGCATCAACTACTTACATCGAGACGTACTCAACATTTGTGGTTGGCTTCAGCGCCGCGGCCACGCAATCGACGCCGAGGCTCTGTTTGCTGAGCTTCTGGCATCTGGCTTCAGCTAGCTCGGGGTCGAGC
>CAKZXA010000013.1 GCA_937922045.1 uncultured Acidimicrobiales bacterium
CGCACCTATCAGTGGCACGCCAACCGCGCCTACCGACTTCGGGTCGAGCCTTCGCCCGACACCGCCGGCGCATGGCGAGGTTCGATTACCGACCTGGCCACCGGGACCGAGACCGTGGTGCGCGATCTCCTGGTCGGGGCCGAGCGATTGTCGGCACCCATGGTGTGGAGCGAGGTCTTCGCCGACTGTAGCGACCCGTCGGTCGTGGTTCGATGGTCCGACTTCGCCGCTCACACCGAAGGTGGGCAAATCCAGCCGCTCACGGTTCGCCTTTCCTACCAGTCATTCGATGATGGCGGTTGCACCAATACCAACACAGCGGTTGACGCTCCAGGCTCCTTCACCCAGACTACGAACAGCGTTAGACAGAATCGGACGGGAACCCGGCTGACATCGTCGTCGAGCTAGCTATGCCGACAGCGGGAACTTTGGCTCAGCACGGAGATAGATGCGCGAGGTAGGATCGACATCGCCATGGGAGAACGGGGTGGAGGACCAGATCGCGAAGACGTACGTCGTCGACTTCTTGAGGCCGCGGCCGAGGAGTTCCAGTCGCCGGAGTACGAGATCTTTTGTGACGTCGCCTTAAGTCGAATCGCGAGGCGCGCCGGAATCTCAGAACGAACAGCCTTCCGCTACTTCCACACCGACGAACTCCGCGATGAGCTTCCTCGCTTCATCCTCGATCCCAGCCGGTACGAAGGGGCGAGTCGATCCAACGAGATGTTCCGCATCTTTGAACGCGAAGTTCTCGATGCCGACTACCCGCTCGCCGAAGCCATCTCTACTGCAGCGGCAGCAGCCTGGGAAGCGAACCTCACCAACCGCACCCTTCGAGCCCAGATGGCCTTGTGGCCCTATGCCGAAGGCAACGAGGCGATCCGTGAGTCGCTCAGCAGTCTCTACCAGAACTGGGACGACGAGATTCGGGCCATGGTCGATGCCTTCTTCGCCGCCCGATCCAACTCCATTGCTTTGCGAGACGACTGGATTTCGACAAGAGACTTCGCTCTCACCTCGATCGCCATCGTCGAAGGCCTGGCTATCCGAGCTTCCTTGCACCGGCTTGCCGGCAAGGAGGGCTACGGTTTCGAACCAGAACTGGCCGGGCGAATCCTTCAGGCCATCTTCGCCTCGATGATCGCCTTCCCCGACGAAGACGGCCATTCCGCCGACGACACCCTTCGACGGGCGGATTTCGATGGTTCGGATGCTGGCGTAACCGAGAATGGTTCGTCCAGACCTGCAGCCGAGTCGCCAGAGAGCCCTGAACACGCGGCTTCCTGAACCCTCGTGGCAGGGGGTACTGCCAATGTTGGCAGGGCCTTTACTTCCTCTTTGCGAAATGCGAAGGTGATGGACGTGAGCACTACAAGAACCCTTTCAAGTGATCTTGTGGCTCTCACCGCTTTGCCACGTCGCCTTGGCAAAGCGCTGGTTTTGATGTCGTGGCACTGCCTCTGTCCGCCGTAGTAGGCCACGACATCAAAACCACCCATCTCCGCCGCGGGCCATTCTGCACCGCCGGTGAGGGCAGGGTGGATCAGTCACCAACCACTGATCCACCACATCGCCAATACTCACCGGCGGCTCGGTCCAACATCGCCGCCTCAACCAGGTAGCGACGGAGTGAAGCCGTGTCGGTATCAACCCCGACCAACATCGCATTCACCTGGCGCTCGGTGTACTTCAGCCCAGGCTCGAATCGCTGAACGATCCAATCGAGCACGATCAACTTGTGCGACCACTTGACCGGCATTCGCGTGAGGCGTCCGTCGACAATTGCCCGGTCGAGGATAGTTCTACGTAGAGCGGGCTCGTCGGGGAACTGGCTGGCAGGTGGTTGATCCGCTTCAGACCGTGCGGCACGTTTGAAGGCTTGTTCGAGCACCAGATAGTGGTCGTCAACCTGCTCGACGAGGCCAGCCCGCTGGAGCCTCTCGAGCGCATCGACGACCTGGCGGGTGTCGAGGTTGGCTATCGCCGTCATCGCTTCGATGGTGTCGGCACCCAGAATCAAGGCCGCCACGACACGCCGTCGCTCGCGTTCAGCCAGCAGACCAACCAGGGTCTTCGCCGTGAGCGCTGGCCTGGCCGGCGTGGTCGATACGTCCGCCCTCATGCGTTCGTCTTCGAGCATAGTCAGACAGCGTATCCCAGCCCTGACGTGGGTTTCCTTTCCTTTTAGCCACCTTCGGAGCGGTACCGGCGGCGAAGGTGGCGAGGGAAGAGCGGGCGGAGTTGCGGGTAGTGTCGTGGGGGTGAGCGCGCTCAACATCGGCCTGGTTGCATTCGTGGCCGCCGCCCTCCTGGCGGGATTGGCTCCATCTCGTCGCTTCCGCCTCGGGGCCGCCATTTGCGCTGGGGGGCTGGGCATCGGCCTGCTGCTACGACTCGGCTGGGCCCTGGTGGTTGAGGATTGGTCCTACGCTCTCGTCGTCGACCAAACGCGACCCGATCTGGCCTGGCCACTGCGAGCCGCTGGCCTGTGGGCGGGGCCTGAAGGCTCACTGCTGTTGTGGACCGTAATGTTGGCGCTCGCACTGAGCGCCGTCGTGCGCCGCACATCGGACCGAGTCGGCCCTGCCCTGCTCGGCGGCTTGACCGCCGCCTACGGAACGACGGTTGCCGTGGTGGCCAACCCCTTCGAACGTCTCTCGGCACCGCCAAGCGCTGGCTTGGGGCTCCAGCCTGTCCTCGAACATGAGGCGATGACCTGGCACCCTCCGATTCTTTACGCTGGCATGATCGCGGCCGCCAGCGCCGCCGCTCTCGGCCTCGGAGGAGCCACCGTCGTTCATCGTCGACG
>CAKZXA010000014.1 GCA_937922045.1 uncultured Acidimicrobiales bacterium
CGTACCAATGGTGTTGTTCGTGATGCCATCGAGGCTCGACATCAACTGCTGAACCTGCGTAGAAGCCTGATTGAAGTCACGGGACAGGGCGTCCATCTGTGCCATTTCACCAGCGATTTTGCTCATGTGATTTCCTCCTGAGTTGCCGACATTCGAGAGCCGGATGGTTGGGGCCGACGACCATTGTGCTGCCGTCGCCGCTTTGTATCCCACTAACCATCTGAGACATCTCACGTTACGAAATTGTCGGAACTTTCTTCGAAAATTTCTGAGAGCGCACGTTGGCTCGAGACAGATACCGCCGCGTTCATCGCTGCTCGACTCGTGAAACTCGCCTGGAGGCTGTACCTTCGTCAGACGTGGAGCATCATCAGAGGGGGCGGGTCGACGTTGTTGGAATGGGCAACGCCATCGTCGACATCATCGCCAGGACGTCAGAGGACTTCGTAGCCGAGCAAGGGCTGGTCAAGGGGTCGATGTTACTCATCGACGAAGACCGGGCTCACGAGCTCACCAACCTCATCGACGCCGAGGTTGAAGCCTCCGGTGGGTCGGTGGCTAACACCATGGCTGGTATCGCTTCCTTTGGCGGCTCCGCTGCCTTTATTGGCAAGGTAAGCGATGATCGCCTCGGCCGGGTCTTTGGCCAGGACATGAGGCAGCTCGGCGTGAACTTTGACGTTCCGACCTCGGCCGAAGGGCCAGCGACCGGGCGAAGCCTGATCCTGGTCACCCCAGACGCACAACGAACACTCAACACCTTTCTTGGCGTGGCGTCGTTGCTGGAGCCCGATGATGTTCTCTCCTCGACCGTCGCCGGTGGGGAGATCCTTTTCTGTGAGGGCTACCTGTGGGACATCGATTGTTCGAAGGACGCCATACGCAAGGCGATGAAGGTGTCGTCTGAATCCGGAAACAAGGTTGCTTTGACCCTTTCAGACACCTTCTGTGTCGACCGGCACCACCAGGAGTTCATCGACCTTGTCGATGGCCCGGTGGACATCTTGTTCGCCAACGAGAACGAGCTCATGCATCTTTATACGTGTGAGCTCGACGAGGCCGTTGAGCAGCTGCGCGGCCGGGTTGAGCTTGGTTGCGTCACACGCGGGGCCAAAGGTTCTTGGCTGGTCACCGCTGACCAGACCATCGACATAGCCCCCGAGAACGTCGGCCCCGTCGTCGACACCACCGGAGCCGGCGACCAGTATGCGGCCGGGGTGCTCTACGGGCTTTCACACGGTCTTGATCTGGCTCAATGCGGCCGGATCGGTTCACTGGCTGCGGCCGAGGTCATCTCCCACATCGGACCGCGACCCGAACGTTCCCTCAGCGACTACCTGGGCTAGCGCGTTCGCACGTTAGCCACCTGCACCATGCGGTGGCCAAAGAGCACCATGCCAGCGCCGAAGGCGGCCAGCCAGGCTGCGAGGCCAGGTCCGGTCTCGGGGAGTTCGCTCTCGGTCGTATCGCCACGGCTCGTCGTTGCGCTCTTCGCTTCAACGCCTGAGGTAGTGGCGGCGTTCTGTGAGATCGAGTTGTTGGTCAGGTCCGGATCGTTGTGCGTCCCGATCAACGATGCGGTGAGGCTGACTCCCTCGGGATTGGCTACCACGGCCTGTACCGAGAGATCACTTTTCTTGGACTGCTGCAGACCTCCTGCGTTAACGCAGTTCAACGTGGCGCTACTTGTGTCGTAGTCACATTCCCAGTCGTCGCCAGAAAAGGCGACCGAGGAAGCAACGTCGGGCAAGGTGGCGACGAGCGTCATTGGGCCGCCCTCATCGTCGGGCCCATCGTTCATCACGGTGAGCTCCCAGCTGATGGTGTCGCCGCTGGTAGAAGATGTTGCCCCGAGCGTTAGATCAGCACCGGCGCTGCCCTTCAGCCCAACTCGCTGGATTGACTTGGCCGATGTTGCAGCGGCCGGCGATGAGGCCGCGCTCGGCGACCCGGCCGACGACGTCGGCTCTGCCGCCATCGCTGCTCCGCTTTGGGCGGCGACGACCTGCGTTGGCTGCGTCGTTGTGACGCCAACGATCGCCCCGCCGAGAGCAAGAGCGAGACCGGCCCTGTAGAGGGGGCGGCCGAGACGTCGACTATCGGCTATCGGGGTGTCGGCGTTAGCTGCATCGAGAAGTGGAATCTCGTCGACCGATGGGGTGGTGGTGTTGGCGATGGTATTCATGACGCACAGTCCTCACTGACTTGCCACGATCACCGGCAGATAGTCGCCGAGACTCGTGTGCTTCATTTGCTTAGTACTAGTGAGTACCAGGCGCGGTGAGGGGCTCGACAGGGCTCAGCGGCCTGCCGTGTTAGGTGAAACGTCCTGACAGTGGCAGATGTGCCTAGCCGGCGTCGAGAGTTTGAGGTCGACCGAACAGGATGCCTTGGCCCCAGTCGACGTCGAGCTGAGCCAGCGCTGCAGCCTGGGCTTCGGTCTCGACGTTTTCAGCTACGACCCAAGCACCGGTCTCGTGAGCGAGCTCGACGACGGCCTTGATGATCGCTTTTGACTCTTCGCTGGGTAGGGCGGCGATGAGGTGCCCGGCGAGCTTCAACACATCCGGTTTGAAGCTGGTTGCGACCCGCAGGCTGGAGTAGCCGTCGCCCACATCGTCGATAGCGATTCGCACGCCAGAGTTACGCAACTTGTTGAGCTGGGCCGCCGCCAGGTCGATGTCGACGTAGCGGTTACGTTCGGCGGTTTCCAGAACAATCTGATCGGGATCCAGACCGATGTCTTCGGCCTGACGGATCGTGCGGCGAGCGGCCGCAAGGTCGAAGGTGCCATCGGGGGCCATCATGTTCAAGAAGAGCAAGCCTGCTCCGAGCCAAGGGCCGACGCCTCGGACGGCGAGTTGACGACCGAGCTGGTCGAGGTCGGCTAGCCAGCCTCCCTTGTTCGCCCTTGCTATCAGATTCTCGGCGGTGAGCACCTCGTTGCCCAAACGGGCTCGGAGTAAGGCTTCGAACCCGACGACGGAGCGATTCGAGAGCCGCACGATGGGCTGGTAGCGCACCTCGTACTCGAGTTCGCTCGACGCCAGCTCGTCCTGTTCCAACTGATCGGCCACGGTCTGAAGGGTCGTCGACAGCAGCGATCGTTGGATCAGCTCTTGTGGCGGCGCATCGAGTTGAGCGAAGGCGACGCGGATCTGTTCATGGTTCCGTGTCGATTCGACCAGGTGTTGAAGAAAGGCGCGTCCGTCGTCGGTTTCGATCCAGACCACGCCGGAACGGATGTCGATGCTTGCGGCCTGAGCGATGAGGTCTTCATCGAGGTGGCGGAGCAAGGTGGGATTGGGCGACGCGATCAGCACCAAAACAGGCTCGGCCCCAGGAAGGTCAACGAGCTCGGGCCCCCTTGCAACCGACTTCACAGCTACCAGCGTACAAAGTAAACGCGATGGTGGCGTCGATGGTGCATGGAGCCCGAGTTCTGGACTGGCCGGCGGACGGTGCGTCTACGGTGCGTCTACCTTGCAGCTGACTGCTGGTTAGGAGTCGGCTGCGGGCTGAAAACGCAGAGGAAGATCGCCGAGTCGAACGAGGGCAGAGGTGATCCATCCACCCATTGAACTGAAATGCTCGTCGAGAGCAGAGCCATCCTCAAGTGTCTTCTCATCGAGTTCGTAGCCGCCGGTGTAGGTGATTTCGACGGCGTGGGAGACGATCTCCAGAGCCGAGTCAAAGACGGTTTCGATCGTCGGGCCCAGGCCGATGAGTTCTTCCTCACCGATGCGGGCAATGGCTGAAGGCATCGAACCCATGATCACGTGAGGATCGGGGGCTTCGACCAACCGCTGTACGCGGAAGACGACCTCGATCTCGATCTCCGGCCCTTGAGTGAAGACCTCATCGAGGTACCAGGTTCGGTAGGCCGACTGGGCCCATGTAGGCCATTCGAGTGTGAGATGGGCCTGCACCCGAGGTGGTTGTCCTTCGCCGGGCAGACCGTAGGAGGTCTCCCAGGTCATGTCGCCGAGCAGGACGTCGGTTTGAAGGCGTTCTTCCACCGCTTGACGTTCGAGGAGGGCAGATTCCAAGGCATCGCGGAGAGCCCCGATGGCATCGGTAAAGACGTGATCAAGCATTGCTGACGTTCATTGTGTTGGACCGTTCATTGTGTTGGATCTGCCGGGTTGGAGCGCGTGTGCGGGGACATGAGAGCGATTGGTACCGAGCACCCGATGCTGGATGTGTCGACTGTGGCGATACGTCGCCCAGGTTGGACCGCCGGTTTTGGTGTGCTGATGTGAGAGCCGAGAGCGGCCACCGAAGCATCCAGATCGGGGCTGCTTAGGGCGAGACCCCAGAAGTGGACAGGTCTATCGTCGAGAGACGGGGTTAGGGGCCCGACCAGTTCGATGATGACCTCGCCGGCCCAGAAGAAAACCTGTTGGAAGGCGTTTTGTGTGTTCTCACCGACCGTGCGTCGCCGGCGTTCGTCGAAACCTTGGGCCGAGAGCTCGGCCGCGGTGCGATCCACGTTCGCGCTGCGGATCACGAGATGATCGATCGAGACATCACCGATGGCATGGGCGGGCTCGAAGGCTGAGCGGCGTTGAGCCAGCTCGTCGGTCAGTCGTCGGGTCGGTAGGCCGTCGATGACGCTGGTCGAAGCGTCGCTCAGAACCCAGGCGATGATGCCGTTGGGTGCATCGCTCGGCTCAAACAAAAGAGCTACGTTGCCGATCCTGGTCATGCCGTCGCTGACATCGAAGCCAGCCGCTCGCCAGACCTCCGGCCGATCGTCGATGACGAGGGCTTCTAGAGCTGGCATGTCGGCCAAGGGGGCTTAGCCACGGCTGGACTCAGCCCAGAGGCGTTCAATCATGATGGGGCGCTCTCACGCTCTTGTGCGATTACGTCTACGCATCATTGTTCGATCTCGTCATTGCTGTCGGCCGCTTGCCCCTCCATGCAGGTGGGATCAACGCTAGCTCGTTGCTGGCGTGAGCCTGACCCTCTAGCGTACTGTCATCTGTGGGTCGGCAGGTTGCGCAGGCCGATCTCACCGTTCACCACCGAGGCATAACGAGGTTCGAACCAATGATCAGTGAAGCCGACGGTCTCGGGCCGATTCAGGTTTCGAGCGATGGAGGCGTCGCTGTCGCCCTGCTCGACAATCCACCCGTCAACCTGCTCGACCGTGACCTGTTCAAATCGTTGCGAACACTGATCTCGCTGGCCGAGGAAGACCCTGACGTCAAGGTGCTCGTGCTGCGCAGTGCCAATCCGGGTTTCTTTATCGCCCACTACGACGTTGAAGCGATTCTCAGCACCCCGATCGACGAACCAGCGCGGCGCCGAGATGAACTGCATGGCTTCCATCAGATGTGTGAGAGCTATCGAACCTCCTCGGTGATTACGATCTGTGAAATCGCTGGTCGAGTCGGCGGTGGAGGCGGGGAGCTGGCCGCATCCTGCGACATGCGCTACGGCTCTCGAGGCAACACAATCTTGTGCCAGATGGAAGTGCCGCTCGGCATCCTGCCCGGCGGCAGTGGAACACAACGCCTTCCCCGTTTGGTCGGCCGAGGCGCGGCCTTGGAGATCATCCTCGGTGGCGATGATATCGACGGGGAAACCCTGGAGCGGTGGGGCTGGCTCAACCGGCTGTTCGAACCGAGCGACCTGTCGGCATGGGTGGATCGTTTCGCCCGACGCCTGGCCTCGTTCGACGCCCAAACACTGGCGCTGGCCAAGGCATCAACGCTTGCCGGTCTTGGGGACCCGACCCCCGGGCTGCGGGAGGAGGCGTATCTGTTCCAGGAAACGCTGCGACTCGACGCCGCACAGCAGCGGATGCGATCGTTCCTGCGGCAGGGTGGGCAGACTGTCGAGGGTGAGAGCCGCGTTGGCGCGTTGGGACACGAGCTAGGAGAGTCGTCCTCGTGACGGGAACCGATTTGGGTCGCCTGGATGAGGTTGCTCGCTGGATCGAGATCGATCCAGATCCGGAAACGGCGGCCGAACTGGCCGGTCTGCTCGATCGGGATCCGGTCATGGCCGCCGAACTGTTTGAGGGCCGTATCGCCTTTGGCACGGCAGGGCTGAGGTCCGCCCTCGGTCCTGGGCCTCGACGCATGAACCGGCTGGTGGTCCGTCAGACCACCGAAGGCCTGATGCGATGGCTGCCCACCGGGGCCCGTGTCGTTATCGGCTACGACGCTCGCCACAAATCGGCCGAGTTCGCCCGGGATGCTGCTCTCGTGGTCGCAGCCGCCGGTGGGTTCGCCGAACTTTTGAACGAGCCGACACCAACCCCGGTGTTGGCCTACGCCGTGCTCGATCGCAGCATGGACGCTGGCATCATGATCACCGCCAGCCACAACCCGGCCACCGACAACGGGTACAAGCTCTATCTAGACGACGGCATCCAGTTGGTCTCACCAGCCGACGCCGAGATCGCCAGCCTGATCGACGAGGTGGCCAGAGAACAAGAAGTCGGCCCAGGGGCTCTCGATCTTGAGGCCGACTGGTCGGCACGCATCACGGTGCTCGATGACACCCCGCAGCGTCGCCATAGAGAGGCTGCCATCGGGGTCCTCATGACGGATCGGACCAGGGTGCCCCGGAACGTGTCGGTGGTGTACACCGCACTGCATGGGGTCGGCGGGCAGCATCTGCTCTCCTGTTTCGAGGAAGCCGGCTTTCAAGCGCCAACACCGGTCGTTGAGCAGTTTGAACCCGACCCAGATTTCCCGACCGCAGCGTTTCCCAACCCTGAAGAGGACGGTGCCCTCGATCTCGCCTTTGCCAGGGCCGACGAACTCGATCCATCGCCAGACCTCATCCTGGCCAACGATCCCGATGCCGATCGTCTGGCCGTGGCCGTACAAACGGATCGTAACGGTGATGGAGTGGCGACTTGGCAGCGCCTCACCGGTGATCAAGTTGGTGCGCTTCTGCTCGACCACATTCTGAGCCATCGCCTTCCATCTGGCGCCGAAAGGCGCTCTGTGGTGGCATCGTCGATCGTCTCCTCTCAACTGATAAACGCCATGGCGGCCGCCGCCGATGCTCGCGGCGAAGGCAGGGTAAGCAGTGAACGCACACTGACAGGTTTCAAATGGGTGGCTCGCCCCATCGTCGACCAGCCGGAGGCGACCTATCTCTTCGGCTATGAAGAGGCTTTGGGCTATTGCATTGGTGATGCTGTGCGCGACAAGGACGGGATCTCCGCCGCTCTCGTCATGGCCGAGCTGGCCGCTGAGTGCCGAGCGCAGGGCACGACCGTGGCCGAGCGCCTCGAAGACATCGCCGCACGCTTCGGGCTTTACGCCACCGATCAGGTCACGTTCAGCTTCGTCGGTATGGCCGTAGATGCGGCCGAAGAGCTGAAGACGAGGGCGATGGGAATCCGCCCCGACGAGCTGGCCGGAATGGCGGTTCAGAGGATCGAGGACCTCTCGCTAGGCGCGACCTTACCGCCAACGCCAGGGCTGATCATTGAACTGGCCGGTAGGGCACGAGTACTGATCCGGCCGAGCGGGACGGAGCCGAAGTTGAAGGTATATCTCGAAGTCGTCGAGACCACCGATGGCGGTGTCGACATCGACCTCGCCCGTCAGCGGGCACAGCACAAGCTTGCGCTTCTTGCTGAGTCCGTGCGGGCGCATATCGATCGATGATCGACGGTCGACGTTAACGAGCGGTTGTTAGCTGTTGCGTCCTACTGTGGGCTTCCGGCCATGATTGGCCTTCTTCCGACGTGCCAGCAGGCGCTTCTTTCGTCTGCGCTTGGACATAGCTTCTTACCTTATCGGCGAATGGGTAGGACGCGACTCGGCTTCGGTGCTGTCAACTGCTGATGAGGGTAAGAAGCTCGTCGGCGGTGCGCGTATTGAGCACGCGTTCAGGCTCGATGCCTGCATCGGCCGCCTTGTCGCAGCCGTAGTTGACCCATTCGAGTTGGCCGGGGGAGTGGGCGTCGGAGTCGATGCTAACCCGGCAGTCCCATTCGATGGCGAGGGCTAGGAGTTCTTCGGGCGGATCCTGGCGCTCAGGGCGACAGTTGATCTCCACCGCAGTGTTGAAACGGGCACAGGCCGCGAACACATAGTCGGCGTCGAAGCTGCTTGGCTTGCGCTTGTTGCCGAGCACCTTGCGGTTTGTGCAATGGCCGAGGATGTCGACATGGGGATTTGCAACCGCTCGGACCAGCCGCTTGGTCATCTCGTCGCGATCCTGATGGATCCGATGGTGGACCGAGGCGATGACCACATCGAGGCGGGCAAGCCATTCGTTCGGTAGGTCGAGTTGGCCATCGTCGAGGATGTCGACCTCCATGCCGGTCAGGATACGGAAGGGCTTCATTTCGGCGTTGAGCCGCTCGATCTCATCGATCTGTTCGGCCAATCGTTCGGGGCTGAGGCCATGGGCGATGGTGAGCCGAGCCGAGTGGTCGGTGGCCACGAGGTACTGGTGGCCGAGAGCCTGTGCCGCCTCAGCCATCGAGCGCAGCTCGACGCTGCCGTCAGACCACTCCGAGTGGGAATGGCAATCGCCTTTCAGCTGGTGCCGAAGTTCGGCTCCGCTGCCGAGAGGGATCAGGGTGTCAGTCTCAAGCTTCTCGACGTAGCTTGCCGATCCGATCCCATAAGCAGCGCTCACGACCGAGTTGATGGACTCGCCGATACCTTCCAGGGCTATCAGGCGACCAGACCGTACCAGACGCTCAACCTCGTCGGAACCAAGCTCGTCGAGGATGGCCCGCCCCTTGGCAAAAGCTCGCACCTTGCGGGTGGGGGCGAGGCCGCGATCGAGGAGATACACGACGCGATCCAGAGCCTGCTGGTACGGCGCACGACCCCGATCATCGATGGCTAAGGCATCCCCGCTCACACGAAGAGTTTAGTCGGAGTGCGTTTGGCGGTGGCGAGTTAACCGGGTGAGCGGTTCTGCTAGCGGGTGCAGCTGTCCTCGCCGGAATCGATAAGGGGTGTCCCCGAGGTCGTTGCGAAATCCCAGCGGTACCCAAAGGAGGTGAGGTCTAGCTCGAGCACGCCCCAAGCTTCGAAGCCGTAGACCTCAGAACCGGTGGCTGGTTCGTTGATCGTGCGTAGCGGTGTGCCGCCCGTGCCAACAACGAAGCTGCGGATGCCATTGAGGTTGGGGTTGCCGCCGGCGTCCATCTTGGCGAATCGTTCGTAGTTGTGTGAGTGGCCGCTCAACAGAATGTCGGTGCCGGCATCGTCGAGTAGGCGGTAGTAGGGCTCCATGTAGCTCGCTGCGCCGTCGGGGTTCTCCGAGGTGAAGTAGGCCTCATGCCAGGCAGCCAGAATGCATCGTGAGTTGGTGGCGGCAAGATCCCGCTCCAACCACTGATACTGAGGATCGTCGGTGGAGCAACCACCGACCAGCCAACAGTTCCCGTTCAGCACGACGATGTGCCACCCCCCGATATCGGTGCTGTACCAGAGCTGATCGGGTTCGCCCGCGGCCTCGCCGTAGTAGTCGATATAGCCGGCCGCCCCCTCGGTTTCGTATTCCTTGTTGCCGACCACCGGCAAGGTCCGCCCCTTCGCCTCACCGAAGAAAGGGTCGTAACACTCGGCGAAACTCTGGCTGCTGCCGTCGGGGTAGGCGATGTCGCCAAGGGCCAGAAAGGTAGCGTCTGGCGCTCCGCTGACGTAGGCGCCAACATCGGCTACCGCCGGGCTATCGCAGACACCGATGTCGCCTGCTGCCAGCAGACGCACCGTTTCCGGGCTGTGAACCTCGGCGTCGACCGATGACGCGAAGACGAAGGTTTGGGCGGCAACGAAGCCCAAGACCACCGCTGCGACCGACGCAGCACCCACAAAGAATGAACGCCAAAACTGCCTGCCGATCGCCATAGCTGCAACGGTAAGCCAGGCTGGGTCCCCCGTCGTGAGTGAACGTGGCCGGTGGCCTAGGCCCGACAGCCCATCTTGACGTCTCGTTCCCGCACGAAGTGGGCGTGGTACGGTTTCGCCATGAAACCGGCAGTAGGCCGCCGACTCCCTGGAGGTTGGCTCTTGGGTGGGGCAGCCACCGCTTGGACCTGGTTTGCCGTCGTTGTCTGGTTTTTCACCTTTGGTGGAGCGCTCACCGAGGACGCTTGGCGATGCGAGCAGAACTGTGAGGTCGGCGTCGTGTTGGTACCGGTGACCGCCATCATCGGATTCGTTGTCGCTGGTGTGGCCGCCGGCGCCATGCTGGGCTGGTTGGAGGTGCGGAGCGATCCCAACGCTGACCCACGTCTTTACGACCTAATCGGCCCCCTCGCCTGGTCGGGCATCGTCGGCACCTTCTTTGATGTCCTTGCCACGCTGGCGCTGCGCGAGGCCCGCCTCCGCTCTGTGATCATGGTGGCGGTCATGGCCTCGATGGTCATGGCCGTGAGACGTTGGCCGACGACAATGGCTTTGCGCTTTTGGCGACGACAGCTCTGGGTCTTTGTGATGGCCGCGGCGGTAGGAGTGGCCGCAGGCTTGTTGCTTCAGATCAGCGTCTCGTCGGTTGGTCTGGGTCGCGCCGCCTGGTTCGTGGTGTGCATCGTTGGCACAGCGCTCAACCTTGGCGCTCTGGTCTGGAAGGCGTCACCGATTGCTCAGCTGACGGATGCATCGACGGGCTCGTGGCCTGTAGGCCTAGAGTAAAGTACATATGGAGAAGTTCGGATTCGTAGGCCTGCCCAACGCCGGTAAGTCGTCGCTGTACAACGCTCTGACGGGTGGTGGAGCGCTCGCCGCCCCGTACGCCTTCGCCACCACCGACCCAAACGTGGGTGTAGCCAAGGTGTTCGACCATCGCCTCGATGCGTTGGCCGAAATGAGCGAATCGAAATCGGTGGTTCCGGCCAGCGTGCAGTTCAACGACATCGGAGGTCTCGTCGCTGGGGCGAGCAAGGGTGAGGGGCTCGGCAACAAGTTCCTGTCGGGCATTCGTGAGGTCGACGCAATCGTGTTTGTGCTGCGAGCCTTCCGCGACGACGACGTGCCCGGGCCACACGACCCCCTCGAACATCTTGGCGTTGTCGAGCTCGAGTTGACCTATGCCGATTTGGAGACCGTCGAACGGCAGCTGGAAAAGCGGCGGAAGGCGTTCAAGGGCGACCCGGGCCTGCGAGATGAGATGGAAGCATCTGAAGCTGCGCTGTCCTATCTTGAAGCCGGAACGCCGCTCTATCACTCCGACCTTTCCGAGGCCCACCGGCTGGCCCTAAAGCCCTGGTTTCTACTGACGAATAAGCCGGTGTTGGCCGTTGTCAACCTCGATGAGGAACAGCTCGGTGATATCGATGCCGTTATCGACCCGGTTCGTAAGGAGCTCGGAGAACTCGCTCCCGTCTTTGGGGCCTGTGTACAGCTCGAGGCTGAGGCCGCCTTGCTCGATCCCGAAGATCGAGCCGAGATGCTCGATGGGTTCGGACTGGGCGAAGGTGCGATCGTTCGATTCATCCAAGCGGCGTACCACACGCTCGGGCTTCGCACCTTCCTCACCACCGGCGAGAAGGAAAGCCGGGCTTGGACGTTCCGGGTTGGGTCGACGGCTCCAGAATGCGCGGGACGGATTCATTCCGATCTGCAGCGGGGCTTCATTCGAGCAGAGACCATTCGCTGGGATGAACTGTTGGAAATCGGTTCATGGGCCAAGGCGCGCGATGTGGGCAAGCTGCGCTCTGAAGGCAAAGAGTATGTCGTGGAAGACGGCGATGTGCTCGATATCAAGTTCAACGTCTAGTTCGACCAATGGCCCGACGGTCACAGCTGCTGGCGGCCGACCAGTTGATGCACAAATCATCTTGTCGGTATCTTTCTCATAACCCCTCGACGGTGAATAGACGCTGAAGGTAGCGAGACCGATGAAACCCAGTCCCAGGAAGCTGCGTCGGCCGAAGGCCGCACCACCCTCCACCGGGTGGCTTGTGCGCGACGATGAGGTCTTGGCGTCTGTTGAAGTTGCCGAAGGTCGCATTTCGAAGGCTCGCGGCCTGCTCGGCCGGTCCCAGCTCGAGGGGGCGATGCTCATCGTCGGAGCCAGATCGGTGCATTCGATAGCCATGGGGTTCGAGCTCGACGTTGCCTTTCTAGACAGTGATGGTGTGGTCATCCGTACCTTGCGTCTCCATCGCAACCGCGTGACCTTGCCCGTGTGGCGGGCGCGCTCGGTGCTCGAAGCCGAAGCTGGATCGTTCGGGCATTGGGAGCTGAAGGTCGGCGACCAGCTCGAGGTTCGATCATGCTGAACGGATCGACCTGATGGTCTCTCCAACCGATGACGATGGCCGTCGTCTAAAACAACAACGCGGTCGGCTTGCGATCGTCGGTACCCCGATCGGCAACCTCAGCGACATGACCGAACGAGCGGCCGAAACCCTACGGCAGGCCGACACCGTGATCTGTGAAGACAGCCGCCGTACCGGCAAGCTTCTGGCCACCATCGGCACCGGTGATTCAGGTCGCCGCGCCGACCTTCTGGTGGCCAACGAACATACCGAGGTTCCTCGTGTGGGAGAGATCCTGCAACGGCTAGCAGCAGGACAGAAACTGGCGTTGGTGACCGATGCCGGCATGCCAACGATTTCCGATCCAGGATCGGCGATCGTGCGAGCCGTAGCCGATGGGGGATACGTCATCGAGGTCGTGCCGGGGCCGACGGCGATCTCTGCCGCGGTTGCTCTCAGTGGGCTCGACGCCCGTCGGTTCGTTTTCGAAGGCTTCCTGCCTCGCAAGGGTGCCGACCGCAAACAACGACTGGCCGAGGTCGGCGCTGAGCGCCGCACGATTGTGCTCTATGAGGCTCCCCATCGAGTGCGACGAACGCTCGATGATCTGATCGTCGCTTGCGGCCCTGAACGGTCGGCCGCCATTTGCAGAGAGTTGACCAAGCTGCATGAGCAGGTTCTTCGGGATCGTCTCGACGGTCTCAAGGGTCACTTCGAGAACCACGAGCCGCGCGGCGAATTCGTCATCATCGTTTCTGGCCGCCCTGAAGCGCTCCATCCGCCAACCGATGATGAGCTGATGGCTGCGATCGTCGAACATCTCGATCAGGGCGTGTCGCGGCGAGACGCCGTTGCGGCCGTTGTCGTGGCCACCGGAGCGCCGAAGCGTCAGGTGTACGATCTTGCAAATGCGGTCGAGCGGAGCGAGGGCGATCGCTCGTGAGGGAGCAGCGATGAGTGTTCGGGTCGACAAATGGCTTTGGGCTGTCAGGGTGTTCAAGACCCGCACGTCGGCGACGTCGGCGTGTACCGCAGGGCGGATCAGCGTGAACGATGAGGTGGCGAAGCCGTCAACCCGAATCGAGGTTGACGATGTCATCACGGTGAAGCGGCCCGACCACCTGATCATCTACCGGGCGTTGCAACTGATCGAGAAACGGGTTGGGGCCAAGGTCGCGGCCGAGTGCGTCGACGATCTCTCACCTCCGAAACCGGAATGGACACCGGATTTGATCGCTCCTCCTGGTGGCGCCCGTGAGCGGGGCGAGGGCCGTCCTACCAAACGAGATCGACGGCGTATCGATCGGTTGCGCGGCCGCGACGACGGCTGAGATCCCTGTCTCGCTGGTGCGTGTGCTTGTGCCGTAGAGTCGGTGGATGACGAAGACCGTCTTTGGTTCCTGTCCGCTCGATTGTCCCGACGGTTGCTCATGGCTCGTCACCGTCGAAGATGGGCCTGACGGCCCGGTGGCCACCAAGCTTCGCGGCAACCCTGATCACCCCTTCACCGCAGGGTCGCTCTGTAAGAAGGTGAACCCCTGGCTGGCTATGGCCGCTGAGCCCAACCGTCTTCTGCGTCCCCACCGTCGGCGGGTCGCCAAGGGTTCAGGTGCACCCTTCGAGGAGGCGTTCGAAGCCATTGGTTGGGATGAGGCACTCCAGGAGATAGCGGAACGGTTCCAGCACATTATCGACACCAGCGGTCCGGCCGCCATCTGGCCCTTTGTGGGCACGGGTAACGTCGGCAACATTCAGGGGTCAAACCTCGGCGCCAGGACCAGGCTTTGGAACCATCTCGGTGTGAGCGATCACCAGGTCACCATCTGTTCGGTGAGTGGTCATGTCGGCCTCGGCTACACGATGGGGGCAGGTACCAGCCTGGATCCCGAGGATGTGGTCGATGCCAAGACGGTGCTGATTTGGGGTGCGAACACCCTCGTCACGTCGCAGCATTGGTGGCCGTTTGTGGAAACAGCCAAGACCCGTGGCGCTGAAGTGATCGTTGTCGATCCGATTCGAACCCGGACCGCGGCACGGGCCGATCGACACATAGCGCCTCGGGTTGGTACCGATGGCGCCCTAGCCCTCGGCATCTGTCGTGCCTTGATCCACGCTGGCGGCACCGATGAGGCCTTCATCGCCAGCCACACCACGGGCTACGAAGACCTGGCGGCTGAGGCCGAGCCTTGGACGCCGGAAAAGGTTGGCGAGGTCTGTGGTCTGGAGCCTGCGGTGGTGACGGAGTTGGCCGCCGGATTAGCGGCCGATCCTCGCGTCGTCATCAAGCTCGGCCAGGGGATGCAGCGGCATGCATCCGGCGGCCAGGCGGCGCGGACGGTGTCGTGTATCGCCGCTCTCATCGGTGCTTTCAAGCACAAGGGTGCCGGCGTTGTTTACTCGACCGACCCTATGTATCAATTCAACAAGTCGGGGATGGGAGGGGTCGAGCTCATGAAGGGTGAACGTCGCCGCCTGGCGATGACCAACCTCGCCTCGAACCTGCACGAACTCGACGATCCTCCGGTGGAAGCGCTGTTCATCTATGGCGCCAACCCGGTGGTCTCCAACCCCGACACATCACGGGTTCGGTCGGGCCTTACCCGAGCCGATCTGTTCACGGTGGTGGTCGACATCTTCCCGACCGAGACCACCGACTACGCCGACATCGTCTTGCCCTCGGCCATGCAGCATGAACAATGGGAGATCAACCATTCGTTCAGCCATCGGTACGTGGCTCTCAACACGCCAGCGGTCGAACCTGCAG
The DNA here is from genome assembly GCA_937922045.1 of uncultured Acidimicrobiales bacterium. Classification (GTDB taxonomy): domain Bacteria; phylum Actinomycetota; class Acidimicrobiia; order Acidimicrobiales; family SZUA-35; genus JAHELU01. The sequence continues at coordinate 14,967 of CAKZXA010000014.1, forward strand.
GTGAGTGCCTTCCCCACACGGAGATCTTTCGCCGCCTGGCCGCCGCGATGGCGCTCGATGAGCCGGAGCTCTACCTCTCGGACCAGGAGCTGGCGGCCGAGCTGCTGAACACGCCGGATTTGGTTGAGGCTGGGGTGACCGTCGACTACCTGGTCGAACACGGTTGGGCCGCTATGCCACGCACCGACCCCTACCATCCGATGGCGGACCGGTTCCCTACCGCATCGGGGCGGTTCGAGTTCGCGTCGCAACGCGCCGCTGACGACGGGCTAGGCCTCGTCGCCGGCTACTTTCCTCCAGCTGAAGCTGGCGTTCCGGCCTCGGCCGGTTCGGCCGAGAACTACGACCTGGTCGCCATCGGGAGCGACTGGTTCGTCAACTCGGTCTTCGCCGGGACCGAACACAATGCTGGGCGCACCACCGAGCCTGAGGTTCGCATCAATCCGCACGACGGTGGACGTGATGGATTGACCGACGGAGACCGGATCGAGCTCGGCAATGATCGAGGTGTTTTCTCCGCCGTAGTTGCGTTCGACCCTGATATTCAGCCCGGTTTGGCCGCTACCTACAAGGGCTGGTGGGGCATGGGTGTCAACGCGACGGTGGCGGATAGGGATTCCGACATGGGCCGAGGGGCCGTATTCCACGACAACAAGGTGTGGATTCGTGCGATCCCGGGTCAGGTAGGGCCAAAACCTGCCGAATGAAAGAGAGCACGGCAAGTGGTCTTTTGTGCCGGATGAAGCTCCGTTGAGTAGGAAAGGTAAACGAGACCAGGGTGTCCACGATCCTCGAATCGACAAAGATTCTTCTCGGTCAGGCTGACGCGCGCTCCAACCTGGCCCGGCTGATGGACGTCGAGCCAGAAATCGCAGACGTGGCTGTTCTCACCGCGGTCCCCGCTCTGATCAAGGCAATGGCGGATCGGGCGGAGCTGGCCGACGGCTCTGAGGCCATCGGATCGATTGTCGAACTCGATGACGGCAGCATCGTTGCTGATGTGCCGCTTTTCCTCGATGGCCGTAAGCCGGCCCTCGGGAACGGCATGTTAGACGTGGTCCTCGGAACAAACCGGGGTGACGCCGCCATCGATATCGCTGCCGTTGGCAAGGTCGCTCCCGTAGCGGTGCGCAAAATGCTGCCGATGCTGATGCCGATCGTGGTTGGCATCGTGGCCAAACAGCGGAAGGACCGGGTGTGGACCGACGACGAGGTCGTGGACTTTCTGGCCGCTGAACGGTCCTTGCTCGACAATGCGGCCGCGCTCAACGATGTTCCTGTGCTGGCGGTAGCGTCCGGGGCTCGCTTTCCCTTGTTCCAAGCCCTCTCGTTGCGGTGGATCGTCGTCGGGGTCGCAGTGGCGGTAGGCCTCGCCTGGCTCCTGTCTGTGCTGTCGAGCGGCCAGTCCGATGCCGCCGGTCTTGCTGGTGTCTTCCATCTGGCCTCGGCGTCGGTGACAAACCCGGCGTAGGGCCTAAATGTCACAGGTGTTGTTTAAGGTCGACTTCCATGTTGTATGCCGCAATCATCGCAGTAGTCCTGAGCCTGTTTACGGGGGCCATCCTCGGTTGGCTGTCGGCCGTTCGCTCCGCCCACCGGACCGCCGATGAAGCCGCTCGGCGAGCGTCGTCTGAGGCCATTGATCAGCTTCGAAGCGAACAGGCCGAAAACCTTCGAGCCACGGTTGAAACGGTCATGTCTGTGGCCTCTTCGAAACTCGGCGACCAGTTCGAGGCTGGTCGTGCGGTCTTAGGGCGCGAGGGAGATCAGGTCGCCAACAAGGTTTCGAATGTCGAGACCGAGCTGAGGCGCGTTGGCGATCTCGTGTCGTCGCTGCAAAAGGAAAGGGCTGAACAGGCGGGTCAAATCACGACCGGAATCCGCCAAGCCCTAGCGGCGACCTCGGCCTTGAATGACACGACGAACTCGTTGCGTGAGGCGCTGGCCTCGCCTAAGGCCCGTGGCCAATGGGGCGAGCGTATGGCTGAAGACGTGCTCCGATCGGCAGGCTTTATGGAGGGCGTCAACTACCAGCGGCAGAAGAAGACGTCGGGTGGCGGCGTGCCCGACTTCACGTTCCCCCTGCCTTCGGACCGGGTTGTCCATATGGATGTGAAGTTTCCGATCGATAACTATCTGCGCTGGCTTGACACCACCGAGGCAAGCCAGAAAGAACCGTTGGCCAAGGCGTTTCGCATCGATGTGCGGAACCGGGTGAAAGAACTTACCGGCCGAGGCTATGTCGATGCCGACGTGACCGTCGACTACCTGCTGCTCTTCGTGCCGAATGAGAGCGTCTATGGCTTTCTCCATGAGCACGACCCCGACCTGATCGACTTTGCGCTCGGCAACAAGGTGGTCCTCTGCTCGCCGACCACGCTGTTTGCTGTGCTTGCCGTTATCCGACAAGCGATGGACAACTTCGTGATCGAGAAGCGTTCTCACGAGATCTTGGGCGCACTCAGCGGCCTGCGTGAGCAGTGGGAGAAGTGGTGCGAACCCATGGACAAGATGCGACGCGGTCTCGACTCGGCACAGCGTGCCTTCGACGAGTTGTCGGGTCCTCGCACCCGTCAGTTCGAGCGCCAACTCGAACGCCTGGAAGGGCTTCGCGACGGCGATGGTGAAGAACCACAGGTTGTGCAGCCCGAACAGCCTGCGTTGCGTCAGGTGGTTTGAAGAACCGTTGAGGGGAATGAAACGCGTCTGTCGGGGTCATCTAAGGCCTGTCCGGGTGTACCGAAATGAGGGGTCTGGCATTGGGAGAGTCCGGTAGTCTGATGGCGTGAACCGGTTCTACGTCACCACCCCGATCTACTACGTCAACGACGTCCCCCACATTGGCCATGCCTACACCACGGTTTCGGCCGATGCGGTCGCTCGTTGGCATCGTCTACTCGGAGACGAGACCATGTTCCTGACCGGAACCGACGAGCACGGACTCAAGATCCAGAGGGCCGCTGAAGAGAACGGCATCAGCCCGCTCGAGCAGGCCGACCGCACATCGCAGCGATTTCGCGATGCCTGGGTCGAACTCGACATTTCGAACGACCAATTCATTCGTACAACCGAGCCTCGCCACCACGTTGCGGTCCAAGAGCTGCTCGCGAGAGCGAAAGCAAACGGCTACATCGAAAAAGGATCCTACGCTGGCCACTACTGTGTCAGCTGCGAGGCCTACTACACCGACAGTGACCTGGTCGACGGGAACTGCCCGGTGCATGAACGTCCGGTCGAATGGTTAGAGGAAGACAACTATTTCTTCAAGCTCTCAGCGCTGGAGGCCGAGCTCACCGAATGGTTGAGCAACGACACGGTCGTGCCTGAAGGCAAGCGCAACGAGGCGCTGGGCATCGTCAAGCTTGGCCTAGACGACGTGTCGATGACCCGCACGTCCATCGACTGGGGAGTGCCTGTTCCCTGGGACGACGACCACGTTTTCTATGTGTGGTACGACGCCCTCATCAACTATGCGACCGCAGTCGGCTTTGGAAGCGATGAGGCCAGCTTCGAACAGTGGTGGCCCGAGGCCCATCACGTGATTGGCAAGGATATTCTTCGGTTCCACTGTGTGTACTGGCCAGCGATGCTGATGGCAGCTGGCCTTAAGCCTCCAAAGAAGATCTTCGTACACGGCTTCTTGCTGCTCGGTGGTAAGAAGCTCTCTAAAACCGGATTGACGCAGATCCGGCCTGCCGATCTCATCGCCGATTTTGGTGTCGACGGATACCGCTACCACTTTCTGCGGGGCGTTAGTTTTGGCCCCGACAGTGAGTTTTCGTATGAGGGCATGGTTGAGCGATACAACAGCGACCTGGCGAACACGTTGGGCAACCTGCTTTCGAGGGTGGCCACGGTGGTCAACAAGAAATGTGGAGGCGTCGGACCCAAGCCTCGTGTCGACAGCCCACTCGCCGCTGTCGCCGCCACCAGCTACGCCAAGGCCGCCGAGGCCTGGGATAACTTCCAGCCGTCGGTAGCCCTTGAGGCCACCTGGCAGCTGGTGCGGGAGACGAACGTCTTTCTCGAGCAGAACGAGCCCTGGAAGATGGACGAAGGCAGTCAAGAGGTTGCCGATGTCTTGGGTGATGCACTCGAAGTTCTGCGTATCACTGCGGTTTGTGCCAGCCCGGCGTTGACTCGGGCGTCGCAAGCGATCTGGGAGGCCATCGGCATGGAAGGCGAGGTCACCGATCAGCGGCTTCCAGAGGCTGCGTCCTGGGGTGCGTACCCCGGTGGCACCACGGTGCCCAAGGCCCCGCCGCTCTTTCCCCGGATGAAGGTAGAAGGCTGATGTGGTTTGATAACCATTGCCATCTCACGAGCCTGAAGAGCGATCCGGCAGAGGCTGTTGAGGTCGCAGCCGCCCAAGGCGTGTCACGCCTGCTCACCGTTGGCTGCACGGTTGAGGACTCGGCTCGTGCGGCAGAGATCGCCAACGGTTTTGAGCAGGTCTGGGCCACGGCGGGGGTACACCCTCACGAGGCCAAGGATGGAATCGATGGCCTCGAAGAGCTACTCGATCATCCCAAAGTTGTCGCCGTTGGCGAGTGTGGCCTCGACTATCACTATGACTACTCGCCTCGGGATCAGCAGGCCGAAGTCTTCGCTCAACAGATAGAGCTTGCCCATCGCAACGAGATGGCGTTGGTGATCCATACCCGTGAAGCCTGGCCGGATACCTTCGACATCTTGGATCGCGACGGTATTCCGCCTCGCACCGTGTTTCACTGTTTCACCGGTGGTGAGGCCGAGGCCGAAGAGGCCTTGTCTCGTGGCGCCTACCTGTCGTTCAGTGGCATCGTCACGTTCAAAACCGCCGAAGACCTTCGTGCGGCCGCTGCGCTCTGTCCTCTAGACAAGATGTTGATCGAAACCGACTCTCCCTATCTTGCGCCGGTGCCGTTCAGAGGTAAACCGAATCAACCAGCCAACGTGGCCATCGTCGGAACCTACCTAGCCGAATTCCTCGGTCGAAGCGTCGACGAGGTGGCCGAAGCCACCACCGCCAATGCCTTGGCGTTGTTCGACCTGTGATCCAGCGACCTGTAATTCAGCACTGCCGGAGTCCACGTCGTTGGATGATCGAAACCCGGCGATGAGCCTGACCCGAACCACGGTGCGGGAGCTTCTGGATCGCCACGAACTCGGCCCCAGCCGAGCGTTAGGCCAGAACTTTCTGTGCGATCCGAACATGGTGGACAAGATCGTTCGGCTTGCTGGCCTGGAGCCAGGGGATCGGGTGGTCGAAATCGGACCCGGTCTTGGAGCCCTCACCGAGGCATTGTGCGAAGCGCAGGCCTCGGTGGTCGCGGTCGAGATCGATCGCTATCTGCTCCCCGCCCTGCGGGAAACCGTTGGCGACTATGAGTCGGAAGGGCGTGTCGTCATCATCAACAATGACGTGCGCAATCTTGTGTGGGATGAGGTGCTCCAGCATCACGATGGGGGCGATCAGTCGTGGTCGATCGTGGCCAACCTGCCCTACAACATCGCGACACCGCTCGTTCTCGACCTGTTGGCTGCCGAACCGCGGTTTACAACAATGCTGGTGATGGTTCAGAAAGAGGCGGGGGAGCGGCTTGTGGCCGGACCTGGGTCGAAGGTCTATGGCATTCCGTCGGTTCTCGCTGCCTACTGGGCCGAGACGCGCATCGTCGCGAATGTTAGCGCCGACCTTTTCCTGCCGAGGCCAAATGTCGAGTCGGTGATCGTTCGTGTCGATCGTCACGAGGTTCCGCCGGTCGATCTAGCTTTCGGTGATCTCGCTCGGGTTGTTCGCACCGGTTTTGGCCAGCGACGCAAGATGCTGCGCCGCAGCCTGTCCTCCTTGCTCTCGATCGAGGACATCGAGGCCGTCGACGTCGCTCCCACCGCTCGCCCTGAGGAGCTTTCGCTTGATGATTGGGCCCGGCTGGCCACCCGTGTCCGTGACGTGGGTAAGAACGGCTAGTGTCTCGGTGTGGTCGCACCAGAACGTGTCCTGCTCAACGCTCCAGCGAAGTTGACGCTCAGTCTGCGGATCGTCGATACCCGCGATGACGGCCTGCATCTAATCGACGCCGAGATGGTCACCGTCGATCTCTTTGATCGGCTTGAGCTGGTCGTAGGAGAGGCTGGCTTGAGCGTTGTTGGTGGCGGCGCCGACATACCGACCGGTCCTGACAATCTCGTGGCTCGCGCTCTGAAGCTGGTGGGGCGCGAGGCCTCGGTTACGCTAACTAAACGCATTCCCTCGCAGGCTGGTCTCGGCGGCGGCTCGTCCGATGCGGGCGCCATCCTTCGGTGGGCGAACTTCGACGACCTTGAGGCCGCTGCCGCTCTCGGCGCTGATGTCGCCTTCTGTACCGTTGGTGGGCGCGCTCGTGTCCGGGGCATCGGTGAGCTAGTCGCCCCACTTCCGTATGAGTCTCAAACCTTCACTTTGCTGACGCCGCCGGTGGCCTGTCCGACCGGAGCGATCTACACGCGATGGGATGAACTCGGTGGCCCGGCAGGTGAGAATGGCAATGATCTCGAAGCTGCGGCGCTCGACGTCGTGCCCGAACTGGCACGATGGCGGGACCGATTCGGTGACGCGGTTGGGAAGACCCCTCGGTTGGCTGGGAGTGGATCAACATGGTTCGTCGAGGGCGAGTACCCAGATGTGGACCACCTGGTGGTCACTACGGTGGCCGCCGAGAGCTGAGCCCCGCCCGCTAGATCGGCGACGACGTTTTGAGGTACGCAAAAAAACGCCCCGCGTGGACGCTTCGCAACGTGACGTTACTTCTTGTTGCGACGTTGAACGCGAGTGCGCTTAAGGAGCTTACGGTGCTTCTTCTTGCGCATACGCTTACGACGCTTCTTGATTAGCGATCCCATGAAGTCACGGAGGCTAGCCGAATCTGGAACGGGTGCCACCGGACCGATGCGAATTCGCAACTTGTTTCCCGCCCGGTCATCGGCTCGGGGGCACTGCTGCTGAAGGTTCTGTGCTCTGTGCGGTCGCCTATCGGCCATGGCGAAATCATCGTGAGTTTCGCCCAGAGCGTAGTAGTGTGGAGTGCACTGATCGCGGGTAGTTCAACCGGTAGAACACCAGACTTTGAATCTGGGGGTTGCAGGTTCGAGCCCTGCCCCGCGAGCTTGGAGAATCTTTCTCGAAAAGGCTTAACAACGAGAGGGCCAAACCGATTGAGGTATATCTCCCCCGATACTGCGAGGACCGGAAGTCGCTCTGTGACTGCCGGTCCTTGCGGGTTTTGGGTGGCGGTTGTCGGCGGTGAAGGTCGACGTGGCGGTTGAAAGATTCGCGGGCAATACGGTTCCAACCCCCAGCTTCGGCTAGAAAGTATAAGCATGAGCGATCATTCAATCTCGGGCCTGGTCATCGCCACCAGCGCCGGGGCGCCGATGAGGTCGGCTCGACCGAAACCCATCCACCTTCTGTGTGGCCGGGCGATGGCGTCCTATGTGCTGGACTCGTTAGAAGCGGCCGGTGTCCACCAGGCAGTGGTCGTCACCGGACGCGATGGTGGGCGGGTTTCCAAACGTCTCCTCGAAGATCCTCCGGCCTTTCCCGTGACCTTCGCCGAGCAAGACGTAAACCTCGGTTCGGCTGACGCTGCGCTTATCGGGGTCGGACACTTTGATGATTTCGACGACGAGAGTGATCTGGTCGTCGTGCCGGGGGATGTGCCCCTCCTGCGGCCATCGGCCCTGACCCGCCTTATCGATGCACACACTCAGAGCGGAGCCGCCTGCACCATTCTCACCGCAGACGCTTCTCATCCGGCCTTTCTCGCATCGGAAGACACGGTCGCGTTAGACCTGGTCGAACGCGACCGTCGAGACCGGGTCCGGTCCATCGAGCCGGTTGCGATTGATCATGCTTCACCAGATGACGTATCAGCGGGCGTTGGGTCGGGGGATCAGGGCCAGGAGGCGCTAGCTGCCGACGAGGCGCCTGCTCGTGTCGTCGAGGCTGCGCTCGGCATCTACTGTTTCCGGCGTGGCTTGTTGTCGCCGGTGTTGCGTCGTTCGCTGGCCGAATCGCTCTCGGCCAGGGTGCCGATACGAGACGCGATCTCGGTGCTGGCAGAGTCCGGCCACGAATGCCGGACGGTGATGATCGGTGATCCATCCGATGTTCTGCCGGTCGACAACCGTCTTGAGCTGGCTGAAGCTGAAGCCGAACTTCGACGCCGGACCAACCGCTACTGGATGTCGATGGGCGTGACTATGGTCGATCCCGATCACACCTACATCGATGCGACGGTTGAACTTGGGACCGATGTCACGATCTTTCCCGACACGATCTTGCAGGGTGCGACCACGATCGGGAACGGAACCGAGCTAGGTCCAGGCACTCATCTCGATCGCTGCCGAATCGGCAACAACTGCAAGATAGAAAAGACGACGGCTGCTTTGGCAACCGTTGGCGACGACTGTGTCGTTGGCCCGTTCGCCGTTCTAGAGCCGGGCGCCGAGGTGGCCAATGACACAAAAACCGGCCCCTTCTTCGCCGGCTCGTAGGATCGTCGTTGCGGTGAGCGGCTCAACCGGTTACACACATTGGTAGGTAGAGCTAGGGCAGAGTCGCAAGGATGATGCGTCGATGAGGTCGTGCTGGTGAGGTGCTCGCCAGGCCAGCCAAGTCGTCGTGGCTTCTTCTGGTACTGCCGGTGACCGGGAGATCTCATGGAAGTTGTAACCACGAAGCGTTTGCACCTGTTCTCGGGACGGCACAACGCCGCGTTGACGGAGCTGATCGGCGGACACCTCGGTGTGCCGGTTACCGAAGCCCACATCGATCAGTTCTCGAACGGCGAGACCCATTGCCGCTTCGCCGAATCGGTGCGAGGTTCCGACGTCTTCATCGTGCAGAGCCATGCTGCTCACGAGGGGCGATCGCTGAACGATTCGATTATGGAACAGTTGATCATGGTGGATGCGGCCCGTCGCGCGTCAGCCAAGCGCATCACGGCCGTCATCCCCTTCTACGGCTACGCCCGTCAGGACCGCAAGTCGGAGGGTCGTGAACCGATTACCGCCAAGCTGGTCGCCGATCTCTTCAAGGCTGCTGGCACCAAGAGGCTGGTTGGTATCGATCTGCACAGCGGCCAGATTCAGGGCTTTTTCAACGGCCCCGTCGACCATTTGACGGCGATGCCCGTGCTCGTCGATCGGCTTCGCGGCTTTGGCGACGACCTGGTCGTCGTCTCGCCGGACGCTGGTCGGGTGAAGGTGGCAGAACGCTACGCCCAGCAGCTTCACGCCGACTTGGCCATCGTGCATAAGCGCAGGCTCAAGGGCGTGAAGAATGAGTCGGAGGCCAAAGACATCGTCGGTGAGGTCGAAGGCCGAACCTGTGTCCTCATCGACGACATGATCGACACCGCGGGAACGATTTGCCAGGCAGCCGAGCTGCTCGTCGATCGGGGTGCCGCCTCGGTCACCGCTGCCGCGACCCATGGTGTTTTCAGTGGACCCGCCGTCGATCGTTTGAAGAACTCATCGCTGACGAAGGTCATCGTGACCGACACGTTGCCGATGCCACCGGAGAAACAATTCGACAAACTCGAAATTCTTTCGGTTTCTGCTGTTATCGCCGACGCAATTCGTGCCGTCTTCGAGGATGCGTCGGTCAGCAGCATCTTCGATGGGCAGAATCAGAACTGACGCCGACCTGGCGATCGCGATCAGAACCGTCAGGGGTGGTGGTTCGGGCTGTCGAGGCCGGTATCATCACTTGCTGGCCCTAAGCCGCGCCTTGAGGGGTGGTCGACCGTTCGTGATCGACCGCACCGAGCCATGGCAGCGGTGTGGGTTTGCATCGGTCGAGGAGGCCAGGTGGAACCGGTGAGAATATCTCGCCGGACCCGGCCTTCATTAGCAAGTCGCCGGACGCCTTCGGCAAGGACGTAATTCACCATGAAGCAGACAGTCGTCAAAGCAACCGTGGGCCGCAAGCAGGGCTCACGATCCTCTCGCCGGCTTCGCGCCGAAGGGCAGCTTCCGGGCGTCGTATACGGCCTTGGCAAAGACCCACGTGTTGTCGCCGTTGGCTACAACGACCTGCGCGACGCCCTCAAGGGCGCCGGTGGTATGAACACCGTGCTCTCGCTCGATGTCGAAGGCGACAGCGAGATGGTGCTGGTGCGGTCGCTCGATCGCGATCCGCTCAAGCGCGTTGTCATCCATGCAGATTTTCTTCGGGTAGACCCCGATCAGCGAGTAACCGTCAGCGTGCCTATCGAAATAGTGGGAGAGCCTCTCATCGTTCTCGAAGCCGGTGGCATCATCGAGCAACAGAGGTTCGAACTCGAGGTCGAGGTCAGCCCAATCAACATTCCCGACGTCATCGAAGTTGATGTCACCGATCTTGAGATGGAATCCCGGATCTCGATTGGCGATCTCAGCCTTCCCGCTGGAGTCACCACCGCTGTACCTGAAGAGATCTCGTTGATCACCACCAGCTACCCCAGGGTTGAGGCTGTGGTTGAAGCCGAAGAGGGCGAAGGTCTTGAAGGCGAAGGCGTTGAAGGGGAAGAAGGTGACGCCGAAGGTGGCGACGCCGAAGCGTCCGACGACGCCGACGGCGAATAGGTACCTTCGTGTCAGCCTTCTCTCGCCGATTGGGAGAACCTGGCCGAAAAGGAACACCGGCCGATCTTCTCTTTGTCGGACTCGGCAATCCAGGTGAACAGTTTGATCAGACGCGCCACAACGTAGGCGCGGCGGTCATCGAGAATTTCGCCAAGCGTTCGGATGCGCGCCTTCGTAAGACGAAGGCTCGCGCGCTGGCCGCAGGTGTTCTTATGAACGACAAGCGAATCGTTCTTGCCTTCCCCCAAACGTTCATGAACAACTCGGGCGAATCGGTTCGTCTTCTGGTGCGCTCGTTCGGTGTGAAGGAGCCGCACCACATCGTTATTGTGCACGATGAACTCGATCTGGAACCCGGTCGTCTGCGGCTTAAGCAAGGCGGTGGGATGGCAGGCCACAACGGTTTGAAATCGATCACCCAGCATCTCGGTACGACCGACTACGTCCGGCTTCGGATCGGCGTTGGTCGACCGCCGGCGAGCCAGCAGGGCGCCGACTATGTGCTCCGCCGACCGGGCAGGGCCGAAAAGGTTGTACTTGACGAGGCGGTAGAGGACGCGACCGACGCCCTTGAACTGCTCGTCGAGGTTGGCATTGATGGTGCCATGGCGCAGATTAACCGGCGTCGTCCCGATCCCGGAGCCTGAGCCGAAGCGAGCCCGTCTGTCATGAGTTTCACGTCAATGGTTCGGACGGTCGCAACCAACGACGCCTTGACCCGCGTTGTCGGTAGGGCATCATCGGTTCTGGCCGTGGCCGAACCGGCGAGGGCCGCCGTGCTCTCTGGCTTAGCCGAGGCCTCGGATCGCCGCCCGATTCTGGTCATCACGCCGACGACGACCGAGGCCGATCGGCTGGCCGCAGATCTCGGTGTGTATCTCGGTTTCGATGAGGTGCTCCAGTTCCCCGCATGGGAAACGCTGCCTTTCGAGCGGATCAGTCCTTCGATCGAAGCGATGGGAAATCGCCTACGGACCTTGTGGCATCTGCGAGACCCAGAACGATGCCCACGTATCGTCGTTGCGCCGGTCCGTGCCGCCATTCAACGTCTCAGCCCCGGTTCCGACGAGATCGATCCGATCCGCATTGGCATCGAAGATGTGTTCGACCCGACCGAGCTTGTCGCCCATCTTGTCGGCTTCGGCTACAAGCGTGAGCCTCAGGTGGAACGTCGCGGCGAGATAGCGGTCCGAGGATCGATCGTCGACATCTTCCCTTCCACGGCCGAGGTTCCCTATCGCCTCGACTTCTGGGGCGATGAGGTCGAACGGCTCAGCGAGTTCACGATCGCCGATCAGCGATCGTCGACCGACAGAGCTGAGATCGAGATCTTCCCGTGCCGCGAGTTGCTGCTCTCCGACGAGCTTCGTCTTCAGGCCGAGCAACTGATGGCCTCGGACCCGTGGGGCCGGGAACAGTGGCAGCGGCTGAGCGATGGTGAAATCTTCGATGGCATGGAATCGTGGCTTCCGTGGCTATCCGATGATGAGCGGGTGCTGACCGACCTCGTCGGACCGGATGGGCTCATCGTTATGGTGGAGCCTCGCCGCATGAGAGACCGGGGCCGTGATCTGCTTGCTGAAGAGGCGGACCTCGCCTTGAGCCTGGCCCGCACATGGGGAGCAGCACCGGAGGCAGCCGAGGCCGGAGGCGATGAAGTCGATGACGGCTTTCCTCGCCTGCACCTGCCGTTCGACCGGTTGCTAACCACGACATCGGCTCACGCTGTCAGCGTCACCGCCGTGCCCGAAGGCCCGGACGTGGCCGTCGTCAACGCCTCAGGGTGGGATGCGCCGGGCGAAGCCCTCGCCGCTCGCCTGCGGCAGCTGTCGTCCAAGGCTTCGGTCGTGGTTACCGCTGACGGCGCTGGCTCGGCGCAACGAATAAAGGATCTTCTGGCCGACTGGGGCCTCGAACCTCGAGATCACGGTCATGAGCTAGCGCAAGGCATCGGTCCTGGTCTTCATCTTGTTGTGGCCAGTATCGAGCGGGGCTTTGTCCTGCCCGATGACCATGTTGCTGTTTTAACCGAGTCCGACCTCACCGGCCGTCGTCGGTCGCATCGGCGGGCTCGGGCCAGGAAACGCCAGAGCGAGGGTTTCTTCGACGATCTGAGCGAAGGCCAGTACGTGGTTCATCACCAGCATGGGGTTGGGCGTTTCGCTGGCATGGTCCGGCGGGCTATCGGCGGCCACGAACGCGACTATCTCCTGCTGGAATACCGGGGTGCCGACAAACTCTATCTACCGTCGGATCAGATCGATCTGATCCGCAAGTTCTCCACCGGTGACAACCCGACACTGAACAAGCTGGGTGGTGCCGACTTTGCGAAGACAAAGGCAAAGGTGCGCTCGGCGGTGGCCGAGATCGCCCAAGAACTTGTTGTGCTTTACCAGCAACGCATCACCACCGAAGGACACACCTACGCGGCCGATACACCCTGGCAGGCCGAGGTCGAGGGAGCCTTCCCCTACGAGCTGACGCCCGATCAAACGTCTGCCATCATCGAAATCAAAGATGATATGGAGCGTTCCTCGCCGATGGATCGTCTCGTGGTCGGTGACGTTGGGTTCGGTAAGACCGAGGTTGCACTTCGGGCGGTCTTTAAGGCGATTCAGGATGGCAAGCAGACAGCGATTCTGGTGCCGACGACCCTGCTCGCTCATCAGCATCACCAGACCTTCGTGGATCGCTTCGCCCCCTACCCGGTCCGGGTCGAGGTGTTGAGCCGGTTCCTGACCGCAGCCCAGGCCCGCAAGGTCACCGAGGCGGTGACGACCGGTGAGGTCGACCTGGTGATCGGCACCCATCGCATCCTCTCCAACGACGTGACGTTCCACAATCTTGGCCTTGTGGTGGTCGATGAGGAACAGCGGTTCGGGGTCTCCCACAAGGAAGCGCTCAAACAGTTTCGCAACAACGTCGACGTGCTGACGCTTTCGGCCACACCGATTCCTCGCACCCTTGAGATGAGCCTCACCGGAATTCGTGACCTGTCGATGCTCAATACACCCCCCGCTGATCGTCAGCCGATCATGACCTATGTGGGGGAGTACGACGAGCGAGCGGCGGCCGAAGCGATTCGCCGTGAACTGTTGCGCGAAGGGCAGGTCTTCTTCGTCCACAACCGAGTTCAGAGCATCGAGAAAGTAGCGAACGACCTCCAGAACCTAGTGCCCGAGGCGCGTATCGCCATCGCCCACGGACAGATGGACGAAGGCACCTTGGAGAAAACGGTGCTCGACTTCTGGGAAGGCGAGTACGACGTTCTGGTTTGCACCACGATCATCGAGTCCGGCATCGACATGCCCACGGTGAACACCCTGGTCGTCGATCGGGCTGAACTGCTCGGGCTCGGGCAACTCCACCAGCTTCGAGGTCGTGTCGGCCGTTCTGGTCAACGAGCCTACGCCTACCTCTTCACCCGGCCCGACGCGTCGCTTTCCGAGGATGCCTACGAGCGGCTCAAGACTATTGGCGAGGCGACCGACCTTGGCGCTGGCTTCCAGATCGCCATGCGCGACCTTGAGATTCGTGGGGCAGGCAACCTGCTCGGTACGGGCCAGTCCGGTCATATCGCCTCGGTTGGCTACGACCTCTACTGCCAGATGGTGACCGAGGCCGTTGCCGAACTCAACGGTGAACCGATTCAGACACCGATCGAGATCAAGATCGATCTTCCCGGTGCGGCCAACCTGCCAGAAGACTACGTACAAGCACAGGCTCAGCGGCTGGAGGCCTACCGGAAGCTGGCCGCCGTATCGTGTGACGCCGAGGTCGAAGCGATCCGAAACGAATGGATCGATCGTTTCGGCAAGCTGCCCGAACCGACCGAACGCCTCCTCGACGTTGCTCGTCTTCGGGCCCATTGTGCCCGGATCGGCGCCACCGAGGTACTGGTGATCAAGGGATCGGGCTTTGGTGGACCCGAGTTTGTGGCCAAGGTGGGTCCTGTCCGGCTGAAGGTGAGCCAGGAGGTGCGATTCACCCGGCTCTTCGCCAAGGGCACATGGAAGCCAACCGACTATGAGGGCCGCGGCGGTCAGCTGCAGGTTCCCCTCATGCGCAAGGGGTCTGTTGCCGCCGATCTTCTTACCTTCTTCGAAACCATGTTCCCACTCGATGAGTTCCCGCCTCCTGCGAGCCCCGGGCAATCGCCAACTGCAGCCGCTGAAGCAACCTCCGAGCAGTCAAAGGAAGTCTGATGAAGATCGCTCCTCTACGCGGTGGCCTCGACCGGTTCGCTCAGAGTCGTCGCACCCCACGACCCCTCGCCAACGTCGGCTGGCAACGGGCGCTGGTGACGGGCGCCTCGTCCGGCATCGGGCGAGCCATGGTCGACCTGCTGGCCGCTCAAGGTGTGGAACTGGTGCTGGTGGCCCGCGATGCGCAGCGGTTGGAAGAACTGGCGGCCCAGTTGCCGGTCGAGGCTGAAGTGCTTGTCGCCGACCTCTCGCAGCGAGACCAGGTAAAGCTGGTGGCCGACCGCCTAATCGAGAATGAACGCCCGATCGATGTGCTGGTCAACAACGCCGGGTTTGGCAAAGTCGGCGACTTCATCGATCTCGATCCCGATGTGGAGACATCGGTTGTCGATGTCAACGTCGGCGCTCTCCATCGCCTGGCTCATGCCGCTGGTGGGGCCATGGCTGGCCGAGGACGAGGCTGGATTCTCAACGTTTCGTCAGTGGCGGGCTACGGGCCCTCTCCCAAGAGTGCGACCTATGCCGCGACCAAGGCCTTCGTTACCTCGTTCAGCGAAGCGCTGCATGTCGAGCTTGGCCCGCAGGGGGTCGTTGTCAGCTGTCTCTGCCCAGGCCTTACCCGCACCGAGTTCCACGAACGAGCCGAGGTCGATTACCACTCGGTGCCAGATCGGCTTTGGCAGTCGGCCAACGATGTTGCCCTCGCTGGATTGAACGGCCTTGCTGCTGGCAAGGCTGTGGTCATTCCCGGCGCACAGAACAAGGCGATTCGAGGCGTCAGCAAGGCAGCGCCGGCCGGGGTTCTGAGGTTCATCGGCAAGACGACGGCCCAGATCAACAAGCGCTGACGGTTCGCGACGCCGCCTGGTTCGCCCGAGCCTGCTGTTTGGGCCACGATAGGGCCATGGAAACCTCTCCTGGATCCGAGCAACCCGTACGGCTGAGCGCCAAACCCGGTCACGATGATGACTACGACTGGGTGACGATGGTCGCTGACCTCACGCGACTCCTGCGTATCAAGACCACGCCGATCGGTATGAAGCTATTCGAAACAACGGCGGAAATGGAGGCTGTGGCGCGCATCCGTAGGCCGACAGCGATTCACACCGCCGACCAGGTCGTGTCGATGGCGTCTCGACTGAATTGGACCGTCGGCATTACCAACGACGACCTCGTCGGCGCTCAATGCGGCGCAGTGCTTGGTCTCCGCCCACAGGATGAACAATGGCTGAGTGGGGCTCACATGGCGGGGGTGTGGTTCAAGACCGATGAGGACTCGTCGGCCCACCAGCACGCCATGGACACGGTGCCTGCGGGCAGCTACGAGGCCATGGCGGTTTCACCGCTGGTTACGGGACGTCTCGATCCGCCCGATATCTGCCTGATCTACGCCAACCCGGCCCAGATGATCCTCCTGATCAATGGGCTGCAGTGGTCTGGCTACAAGAAGTTTGAGTGGGGCTGTGTCGGCGAGTCTTCATGCGCCGACTCCTGGGGCCGCGCCCTGTCGAGCCGGGAACCGAGTGTCTCGATCCCGTGCTTTGCCGAACGCCGCTACGGAGGCGTACCCGACGACGAACTCCTCATGGCTACCCCGCCAGAGTTCTTGCCCAAGGCCATTGCAGGCCTGGAAGCTCTGTCCAACAACGGCCTGCGTTACCCCATCCCGCCCTACGGCATTCAGACCGATGCGAAGGCCGGACTTGGTGCCTCCTATGACTAGAGCCGACTCGTCGGCGGTGTATCGAGCCGACTCGTCGGCGGTGCAGCCGATGGCTGGTGTTCGGATCGTTGAGGCGGCACAGATGATCGCCGCTCCGCTCGCCACCTCAATCCTGGCCGACCAGGGCGCTGAAGTGCTCAAAATCGAGCCGCCGTCCGGTGATCGGATGCGCAACCTTGGGAACATTCGCAACGACATGGGATCGGTGTTCCACGGGTCAAACCGTGGCAAGAAATCGCTGGTACTCGACATCAAGACCAAGGCTGGGCTAAACGCTCTCCTCGATCTGGTGGAGACCGCCGACGTTTTCCTCCAGAACTTTCGGCCCGGCGTGGCTGAGCGCCTTGGTATCGGCGTCGACGCCCTCACCGAGCGAAACCCTTCACTGATCTATGTTTCTGTCAGTGGGTTTGGGGCCACCGGCCCCTACGTCGACCAGATGGTCTACGACTTCGTGATCCAGGGTGTTAGTGGCTGGGCTTCGGCCGAGACGCGTGATGGCCGCCCGACCTTGTCGAAGAACCTTGTGATGGACAAGGCGACGGCCTACACGGTTAGTCAGGCCATAACCGCCGCCCTGTTTCACCGGCAGCGGACCGGCGAAGGTCAACACCTTGAAGTCACGATGTTGGACGCCGGTCTGCAGTTTCTGTGGCCCGACGGCGCCTGGGGTCACACGCTGCTCGGCGACGACATCACCGACGTGCCGCCGATGTCGACCAACTACGACGTTTGGGCCACCAAGGACGGTTATGCGACGGTCAACCTGGCCTCGAGGTCAACCTGGACGCGGTTGTGTACGGCTCTCAACCCCGAGTGGACCGATGACCCCCGCTTCGCCGACTACGCCACTCGAATGCGGAACGCCGATCTCCTGAATGAGCTGGTCGCGGCCCGGCTTGAGACGATGACCACCCTCGAAGTCACCACGGCGCTGGCGGCCAACGACCTCCCCGGAGGCCCGGTCCACGCCATTGATCAGGTGCATCTAGATCCTCAGGTGCGCCATAGAGGAACACTGGTAGAGCACGACTCGCCAACGATTGGACGTTTGCGCGAGCCTCGGCCTGCCGTCCGTTTCGATGCGGTACAGCCAGATACGCCGAACCCAGCGCCTCTGCTTGGTCAGCACACGGTCGAGGTGCTTGCCGAACTCGGCTACGACGAGCACATGATTCACGAGCTCACCGGCAACCGTTGAAACCGAGCCCAAAACCCGGAAGTGCGTGGCCCAGCCACCACCAAGGCCAGGCCACGCGGTTCCCCCGGGGGAAACCTTGCGGCCGGTGGTCTGAGCCACCGAGCCGCTGAAGATCATTGTGCCGGAGCACCCTTAGTCCTTGGGGGTAAACCAGCTGGGTAGTCTTACTTTGTATCAAATTTGGACGGGTTTTCCCCCGATGCTCGTGACGGCACCGCTGTCCCGAGCTTCGCTCAGACTACGATGCGCCCATGACGACGAAGCTGGTTCTGTTCGACATGGGTGGTGTGTTGGTCGAGCTCGGACCGTTGGCTGAGCTGCTCGGTGTCGACGAAGATAGTGCCGATTTCTGGCCGCGCTGGTTGACGAGCGAGACGGTACGAGCATTCGAACAAGGCCGTTGCTCGGTCGACGAATTCGGTGAGGGGCTGGTTACCGAATTTGCTCTCCCGATCAGTGCCGAGCAGCTGGTCGAGAACTTTGCCCGATTCCCACGTGGGCTTTTCGAAGGTGCAGCGGAACTGGTCGAAGAGACGGCATCAGTGGTCGACACCGGCATCTTGTCGAATACCAATGCCCTGCATTGGGATCGCCAACCCGACGCTGAGGTCATTCGGTCCCTCGGGGGCCGTTCCTTCCTCTCCTACCAACTTGGCATGCTCAAACCCGACGCTGAGATCTTCAACCACATCGTGGCGACCACCGGCTACAAGGCAGAAGAGATTCTCTTCCTCGACGACAACCAGTTGAACGTGGACGGTGCCCGCAACGTCGGCCTTCGCTCCGAACGTACCGTCGGGGTTGCCGAGGCTCGCCAGGCGCTTCAGCGCCACAGCGTTCTTCCCGCCTAGTGTTTTACGCTGGGGTCGTCGGCATGTAGACGTCGGCGGTATCCGGGGGCAGCGGTGTGTTGCCCAGAATTAGATCGGCCGCTTTCTCGGCCACCATCATCGTGGGGGCGTAGATGTTTCCGTTGGTCACGATGGGCAGCACAGAGGCGTCGACCACCCGTAGACCTTCGGTCCCGTAGACCCTCATCGTCTTGGGGTCGACCGCGGAGTCGGCTGCTGAACCCATGCGCACGGTGCAGGACGGGTGTAGGGCTGTCTCGGCATCGCTCGCAACCCAATCCATGATCTCCTGATCGGTTTCGACCGATGGTCCAGGTGAGACCTCTCCACCGTTGAATGGCTCGAAGGCTGGCTGATTGAGGATGCGGCGGGTGGTTCGCACGGCCTCGATCCACTCTCGCCGATCACGCTCGGTCGAGAGATAGTTGAAGCGAACGGCTGGCTTGCGCCGGGGGTCGGTCGAGGTGATCATGACCGTGCCCTTGGAGTCGGAGAACATGGGGCCAACGTGAACCTGATAGCCGTGACCGTCGGTCGGCGCGCTGCCGTCGTAACGAATGGCGATCGGCAGGAAGTGGTACATCAGGTTTGGGTAGGGCTCTTCTGGGTTTGACTTGACGAAGGCGCCCGCTTCGAAATGGTTTGTGGCCGCTGGCCCTGTTCGGAAAAGCCATTGCAGGCCGATCAATGGCATGCGCCACTTGGCCAGGTGAGGCTGCATCGAAACCGGCTGCTTGCAGGCGTACTGGATGTAAACCTCGAGATGGTCTTGGAGGTTCTGGCCGACCGCAGGAACATTGGCTACGACATCGATCCCGAGCGGGCGGAGATGGTCGGCGTCGCCGACGCCTGAAAGCTGCAGCAGCTGGGGTGAATTGAAGGCACCTCCACAGCTGATGACTTCAGCGCCCATCGCCTTATGGGTGCGGCCGTTCCTGCGATACTCGACCCCGACGCACCGGTTGCCGTCGAAGAGCAGGCGGTTGGCGGTAGCGCGGGTGGCGACGGTGAGATTCGGCCGATCCATAACCGGATGCAGGTAGGCCCGTGCTGCGCTAATTCGGCGGCCGCGATGAACGTTCTTGTCGAAGGCGGCGAAGCCTTCCTGCCGGTAGCCGTTTACGTCGTCGGTTCGCCGGAATCCGGCCTGTACGCCAGCCTCTAACCAGGCCTGGAAGAGAGGGTTGGTGGCCGGCCCTCGTTCGAGGGTCAGCGGGCCTTCGACCCCTCGCCACTCATCGCCGCCGGAGAGGCAGCGCTCCATCTTCTTGAAGTAGGGGAGGCAGTGGGCGTAGGACCAGTCGTTCAAGGACGGCTGTTGGGCCCACTTCTCGTAGTCGGCTGGATTGCCTCGCTGGAAGATCATGCCGTTGATGCTGGATGAGCCGCCGAGAACTTTGCCTCGGGCGTGGTAGACGCGGCGACCGTTCATGAACGGCTCCGGTTCGCTTTCATACTTCCAGTCGTACAGGCGGCTCCCTATGGGATAGGTGAGGGCGGCTGGCATGTGGATGAAAACATCCCAACGCCAATCGCTACGTCCGGCCTCAAGCACAAGAACCTTGGTCGTGGCGTCAGCACTGAGCCGATTAGCCAGCGCACAGCCAGCTGAGCCACCACCGACGATGATGAAGTCGTAGCGATCCATGCCCCGAGCCTACCTGCTTGAGAGTTAACCGTCCAGCCGGTACAGAAACTGATAGTCTGTACCGATGGTGCAGAATCACGGAGCGGTGGACATCGACGACGGCAGAGGTGGCGGTGAGATGGATGGCCACAGTCGACGGTCCAGCGCAACCCGCCTCGGCATTCTGAAGGCGGCCGAGCACGTGATAGCGACCGAAGGGGTATCGGCCCTAACCCTGGAGCGCGTGGCCGAACAAGCTGCGGTCAGCAAGGGCGGCCTGCTCTACCACTACGGCTCCAAGAAGGAACTGGTGGCAGCATTGCTGGATCACAGCCTCAACCAGACCGCAGGCCGGCTCAACGCCCTTACCGACGGAGACGGGCCCGGCGCCTTCGCTCGCGCCTACCTCGACTATGTGCGCACCGAGGATCACACACCGAAGGCGACGGCGGCCGGCATTCTGGCCTCGGCCGCTCTGGAGGATGGTGAGTTGGCTCCCGCCGCCGAGCGCTTCGCCCGCTGGCAACGACGGCTGATCGACGACGACGGCAACGACCCGGTCATCGGCCTGTTGGTGAGGATTGTCGGCGATGGGCTGTGGCTGGTCGATCTGTTCGACATGGCCCCGCCCAGCGTCGATGAACGCCAAGCGCTACTCGACCTCGTCGAGCAGATGCTTGACGACAGGATCGAGCAGCCTAGCTGAGCTGTCCAACACCCTCGAAGACGAAGGTACGACGTCCAAGGGCCACGGTTTCGCCCGAATGCAGCTCGACAGCGTGGCCGGCCGTAAGTTGATTCCAGCGCTCGTTGTCCTGGTCCCAAATGTAGGTTCCGTTGGTGGATCCGAGATCGATCAGCTGGACCGACCAGTCGGCGAGGCGAAGCTCGGCGTGTGTCCTCGACAACGTGTCGTTGTTGTCGTGGATCATCAGCAACTCAGCGTCCTGGTCTTCTGTTCGGACCGGTTCGCGACCGATCAGGTAGGAGCGGTCGAGCCCGAAACTTGAGCCGTCGTCGAAGACGATGAAACCTAGGGTCGGTCGAGGGCGAACGACCCGGTTCGGTGTGAGATGGGCCAGCGAAACCCCACAGACCATGCAGTAGGCAGACTGGGGGTTGTTGAAGTGCTGACGCGAACAGAGAATGCCCTCTACTTCGACACGTCCTCTTCCGAGGCTTGGTGCTGGCTCGGCTTCGTCGAGATCTGCTCCGCTGGTGATCGGTAGCGGCGTGATCTCCGCCGGCGGCGCAACATCGATGAGCGAGACCGATCGGAAGGGTGCTTCCATCTCCGGTTCGGGGCCCGGGGCCGGGGCTCCAGCCAGAGCGACATTGGCTGGGGGAGCAGGGTCGGCCGAGGGCGCTTCCTTCGCCGAGGGGGCTGGGGCCGCGTGTCCGGGCATGCGATTTGAGAGAGCGGGTGGCTCCACAGCGGCCAACCGAAGGAGCGTGAGGCCGCCACCCGGGGCGATACCGCGCCGAAGGTCGAAGGGCGGTACCGGTTCGGCGGCCTTGGCCAGGTTGGCCGACCTGATCGTGAGCTGGTCGGCACCGCTGGGCACCTGCTGCTTCACGAGTCCATTCGCTCCAGACATAGCCAACTCGCCATCGACGATGATCTCAACGCCGCCGTAGGCGACGGCCATAGGGCCACCGGTCGCCTCGACGACCATGCCGACCGACTTCAGCCGGTTCTCGGCCAGGAGAGCATTGATCGCTCGAATGATCTGCTGTGAGGTCGGGTTGGGGTTCAGGGTGTCGAACATCTCATCGACGACACCATCGTGAGCAGGTTCGCTAGGAATAACCAGTGCGATGTTTGGCCATCGGGCAACGATGCCGAGGCCGCGATGAATTTGTCCGGCGCGAAGATCGAGATCGGTCATGATTGCACCTGCTCAGCTTGCCGGTCGGCCTCGGCTTGTATGGCGTCGGCCAACTGTTCTCCAGTGCTGGTGCGAGTGGCCGGGTCGGCCTCTACGCAGGACTCAATGATATGGCGTTCGCCGTTGCGGAGGGCGTCGCCCATCGTTGGACGCTGCGTCAAGAGGTGGCGCAGAGCTGAAACCAGGGAGTCGGTAGGTAACTCGGGAAAGAAGCTCTGACCGGTCAACACCTTGTGCATGGTGGCGGCCAGCGCCCACAGATCGCTTGAGCGTGATGGCGGTTGGCCTTGCACCAGCTCGGGTGAAAGGTGTTCGATGGTTCCCATTTGGGCCGCGCTTGTTATGGTCTGGCCCGGGCTCAGAAGGTGGGAGATGCTGACGTCGCCCAGCTTGGCGCCATTATCGCTTAGCAGCACGTTGCCGGGTCGAATCGCCCGATGAGCGATGCCGATCTCGTGAAGGGCATGAGCGCCTCGGGCCGCATCCGCCATGGCCCGCAGCACATCGATCCGGGAGAAGGGTCGTGCGGGGCGGGCTAGTGAACCACCAGCGAGGTAGTCGCCCGCGATGTAGACGATGGCACCCTGTTGGCCGACATCGTAGAGGCGGAGGAGGTGAGAACTGGTCACGGAGGCATACAACGTCAAGTGCTCCGTCATACGGTCGAACTCGGTGTCGGTGGCCGCATGATTGTAGGTTTTGATCGCCACCATCGAGTCCCCGATACCGAGCCGTGCAGGTGCCCGGCCATACCAGTATTGGCTCTGGTTGCCCTCGCCGAGCGGCTGCACGATGTCGTAGTCTGCAATTCGTTGCATGTGTGTCCGTTCCCGGTCCGACCCTACGAGTGACGCTCGTAGGAGGTGCCGGTGAAAGTTAGCGGTTCAGTAGTTGGGGAATCGTTCCGATTCTTTCACAAACCAGCGGGCATCAGGGTAGTTGAAGACCACAGCTGGTAGGTTCACGATACGGCTCCCAGCCGGAGAAAACTAGCCAGGAAGAGGTAGAAATGGGCGTATTCGACTTTGTACGAGAAGCCGGAGCGAAGATCGGGATTGGTGAGAGCAAGGCGGAAAAGCAGGCTGCGGCCGAAGCAGCTTCCGCCGCTCGCGCCGCCGAGGTTCAGAAGCGCATCTCAGAGCGTCGCTCCAAGGCTGCTAAGGCTGAGCGTATGCAGCATCTCGAGGAATCGAAGAAAGCTCGCGGTCTCGAGCAGTACATCACCAACTTGGGCTTCGAGGTTCAAAACCTTGATGTCCGTTATGACGATGGTCTCGCCACGATCAGTGGCAAGGTAAAGAACCAGGAGACCCGTGAAAAGGTCATCCTCGCTATCGGCAACGTGTCCGACGTCGGTCAGGTGCAAGACGACATCGAGGTAAGCGAAGACTCCGATGAGTCGCAGCTTCACGTCGTTCAGTCTGGCGACACGCTGAGCAAGATCGCTAAAGAGGTTTATGGCGACGCCATGAAGTACCCGGCGATCTTTGAGGCTAACCGCCCGATGCTCAGTGACCCCGACAAGATTTACCCGGGACAGGTTCTGCGGATCCCTGCTGCCTAGCACCCCGAGTCCGGTTGTTCTTGAGCTCCTAGCTTCGAAACAACCGTCACCTTATTACCTACTTGACATTACCTACTTGACCACCAAGGTTCGGTCGTCGGGTCAGAGATTGTTCGACTGTGCCGAGGGATAACCCTCGGCACAGTTGGTTTTTGCTCTGCCCCCGGTATTGACTCTCGAATGAGACTGCCATGATCGAGAATTCGCAAGAAGCTGAAAACCAAGTATTGCTAGAGCGACACTCTCCGGTCGTCGTTTACGACGACCGTGAGCTCTTCTTCCCGACTGCTGTCGACAACTACCTGAACAACTGCACCCTGGTCGTCGACAACCAGGTTGTTCGTGAACAGGGCACCATCACCGAAGATGACTTTGGACCCGTCCTGCCAGACGGCGCCTACCTGCAGTTTGTTTCCGACAGCGAACGCCGCGACGTCGTCAAAGAAGAAGCAAGACGACTCGCTGGCAAGATGCTGGGCCCTCGCCTTGGCCGAGTCGGGCTCTTCGGTCGAATCCTCGACGCCATCTTCCAGGTGAGCGTCTTTCTGCGACCAACGACACCCCGCCGAACGACGGTGGCCGCGGCCATCAAGGCTGACAAGCTGCGGTTTCATCAACGACCCGTCGTGTACGGCCGAGTCGTGCATGTGGCCAACTGGCTCGTGCTGCACTACGCCTACTTCTACGCCATGAATGATTGGCGCAGTGGCTACGGCGGCCTGAACGACCATGAGGCTGATTGGGAGCAGGCATGGATCTACTGTGATCCCGTCGATCGGCAACCGATCTGGGTCGTGGGTTCAAACCACGACCACCTCGGTCCAGACCTGCGTCGCCATTGGGACGATCCCGAGTGCCGACGAATCGGCGAACGCCCCGTACTCTTCGCCGGGGCCGGTTCTCACGCCTTCTATTTCCGCCCTGGCGACTACGTAACCCGCATCGACGTGCAGGCCCTGCGGTGGTTGCTCCGTCTGCAACGCTGGGTTCGGCGAGTTCTTCGTATCACCGATCAGGCGGCCGAGCGCGGCCTCGGCCCTGCCCTGGGTATGCCCTTCGTCGAATCGGCTACTGGCGATGGTCTACAGGTTTCGAATTGGGACATTCAGCCACTCGATGAAGACCGGGCATGCTTCGGTCGTTTTCGTGGCCTTTGGGGCCTCGACACCGGCGATCCAGCCGAGGGTGAACGCGGGCCCTCAGGTCCAAAATTCACGCGATCGGGTGAGATCCGCACGTCGTGGGCCGACCCGGTTGGCTTCGCTGGGTTGCATGGTTCAAACCCTCCGTCGCGGGCGCCGTCGGCGGCGACGCTCGACAACATTCGCCGATCGTTGGCCTACCTCGACCAGGAGATCGAACGAACATCTCGACTGCTGCCACTCGTTCAGCGAATGGAGCCCTTGGAAGAGCTGGCCGACGAGGCTGATCGTATTACCGGCCTCCTGCGGCAGCGGACCCAGTTGCGCGATCTAGCCAATCGCATCGAGGGCGGTGAATCGATCGATTCCGACACCAGAGCCCATTTGCAGAAGCCAGCGATCCCCCTTGCTCCTCCCACCGAGGCTGGCTGGATTCTGGCGGCCTGGGCCGCCTCGAGCGTGCCCTTGCTCTTGCTCGCCATCGCCGCTCTGCTGATCTTCGATGGGTTCGCCGTCACCACGCTGCTGCTCGGCGTGGCGGCCGGTTTCTCGCTGGCCGAACAGCTGGTTCGTCGCCACTTCCACGCTGTGTTGCGCATGCTCGCCCTGTATCTCGGGATTGGTGCGCTACTCGTTTTGCTTCGAGCCGTCTCGTCAGGTGTTGTCAGTTTTAGTCAGTACGCGCTGGGTCTGGCCGTCTCGTTGGCGGCGATCGTGGTCTTCGTGCTCAACCTCGGTGAGCTCTCGGCGGTCCGCCGCCGGGCGGCCGTAGCCGAGGATCACGTGAAGCTGGACGAGCGTCTTCCCGACTAGGTCGATGGTGCTAGGTCGATGGTGCTAAGGCGCCAACGAGGCGTTCGCCTGCCGCATCTAAGACGTCGTCTTGTTTGGCGAAGCAGAATCTGACGAGTGAGGATCCGTCGGCGGCATTCTGGTAGAACACCTGACTCGGCACCGCGACGACGCCAGCCAACTCGGGAAGGCGAAGACAGAACTCGAGGCCTGAATGAAGCTCGAGTGTTTCGTAGAACGGACTGCTATCAGCGGTCACGAAGTAGGTGCCTTCGGGAAGCAGGACACGAAATCCCGCCTGACGCAGGTAGTCGGCGAGCAGGTCTCTTTTGGCCAGCAGGGTCGCTTGGAAACTGTCGAAATAGTCGTCGCCTAGGTCTAATCCAACGGCGACAGCATGCTGGAAGGGCGCTCCATTGACGAAGGTCAGGAACTGCTTGGCCGTTCGAATAGCGGTGATCAGATCTGCTGGTCCTACCGCCCATCCGATCTTCCAACCGGTGAAGGAGAAGGTCTTGCCCGCCGAAGAAAGGGTAACCGTGCGTTCAGCCATGCCGGGTAGGGAAGCGAGGGGCACATGCTCGCCGGTGAAGACGAGGTGCTCGTAAACCTCGTCGGTGATGGCGATCACATCGTGCTCACAACAGAGTTCGGCGATCAGGGCGAGCTCGGTCGGGGTGAAGACCTTGCCGGTCGGGTTGTGTGGCGAGTTCAAGAGAAGCAGGCGGGTCTTGGCCGAGAAGGCCAGCCGAAGCTCAGCGGGGTCAAAGGTATAGCGGCCTTCGCCCGTCGCAGGAGGTTGGAGCAGTACGCCCTTGACGACGGCTCCAGCCATGGCGATGCCGGCGCCATAGCAGTCGTAGGTTGGGTCGAACACGATGACTTCGTCGCCGATCTCGCAGAGGGCAAGCATCGAGGCGGCCAGCGCTTCGGTCGCACCGGCGGTGACCAGCACCTCGCTGTCGGGATCGACCTCGAGGTCCCAGAATCGCTTTTGATGCCGTGCGATCGCGGCCCGCAACGATGGGATGCCCGGTACCGGCGGGTATTGATTGTGTCCTGCCGCAATGGCGGCTTGGGCGGCTTGGGCAACCTCGGGCGGGCCGTCGGTGTCGGGGAACCCTTGTCCGAGATTGATGGCTTGAGTCCGGAGGGCGAGGGCTGTCATCTCGGCAAAGATCGTGGTTCCGAAACCTTGCAAACGTGACGAGAGATGCGGTACTCGGGTCATGCAGCCAACGCTACAACCTGGTTCTCCGTCTTTGCTGCTCTCGCGAGGTGCAGATGTGTATAGATCAAGTTTTGGAAATGGACAGTCAGATTGAGAAGAGGCGGCTACGGTGAAAATGAGTTAGAAAGATAGAACCGTAAGTAGAGGGGTTGCGGGACGATCATCGAAGCTTTTTGGTAGGTCGCCCCAGTGCCCCATGCAAGAGGGGCCCATTTTGTGACCAATACTGCTGACCACATAGATCTGACCACCATCGATCAAGTCGTTATCCGCTTTGCTGGCGACTCTGGCGATGGTATGCAGCTCACCGGGGATCGATTTACCTCGGCGAGTGCCTTGGCTGGAAATGATTTGGCGACACTGCCTGACTTTCCGGCCGAGATTAGGGCCCCGCAAGGCACCCTCGCCGGTGTCTCGGCGTTCCAGGTCCACATCTCCGACCACGACATCCATACCCCGGGTGACGCTCCCGATGTCCTGGTGGCAATGAACCCCGCCGCCCTTCGTTCGGAGCTGGAGCGTCTCCGCTCGGGAGGCATGGTCATTCTGAACGAGGACGCCTTCGACGAGCGCAATCTGACCAAGGCTGGCTTCACCGCCGACCCGCGGTCCGATGGCTCGCTCGATGACTACGTTGTTCACCAAGTGCCGATGACCAAACTAACGGTCGACGCCACCTCTGATCTGGACGTAAAGAAGCGCGACGCCGAGCGTTCAAAGAACTTCTTCGCTCTTGGCCTGATCAGTTGGATGTATTCGCGTCCGACCGACCCGACGCTCGATTGGATCAAGACCAAGTTCGCCAAATCGGAGGCGGTCATTGCATCAAACACCGCCGCCTTCCATGCTGGCCATGCCTTCGGGGAGACGGCCGAGATGTTCGCCTCCCAGTTCAAGGTGGCGGCTGCACCCCAACGACCCGGTGAGTACACCAACATCACCGGCAACGTTGCTACCGCCTGGGGGATGATCGCGGCTGGCCAGCTGGCCAAGCTGCCGGTCTTTCTAGGCAGCTATCCCATCACGCCTGCATCCGACATTCTGCACGAGCTCAGCCGGCACAAGAACTTTGGTGTTCGTACCTTCCAGGCCGAAGATGAGATCGCAGGAGTCGGTGCGGCCCTAGGAGCTTCCTTCGGTGGCAACCTGGCCTACACCACCACCTCCGGACCTGGCGTTGCGCTCAAGGGCGAGACCATCGGTCTTGCTCTCAGCATGGAGTTGCCTCTGGTGATCATCGACGTTCAGCGTGGTGGCCCATCGACTGGCCTGCCAACCAAGACCGAGGCCTCGGACCTGATGATGGCGATGTACGGCCGACACGGCGAAGCGCCGATGCCCATCGTTGCCGCCTCCACCCCGGCCGACTGCTTTGATGCGGTCATCGAGGCATCCAGGCTGGCGCTCAAGTATCGCACGCCTGTGATGCTGCTCACCGATGGCTACCTGGCCAACGGTGCCGAGCCGTGGCTGCTGCCCGATGTGGAATCGCTGCCCGATATCAGCGTGCCATTTACCACTGAACCGAACGCGGTCGACGACGAGGGCGAACCGGCTTTTGCCGCCTACCTGCGAGACGAGGAAACCCTGGCTCGGCCGTGGGCGATTCCCGGAACGCCTGGTCTAGAGCACCGACTGGGCGGCCTCGAGAAGGACGCCGTCACCGGCAACGTCAGCTATGACGCGACGAATCACTCAGTGATGACCGACGTGCGTCAGGCGAAGGTCGATGGCATCGCCAATGACATCCCGGAGGCCGTGGTCGACCGCAGTGCCGATAGCGCTGGCGATGCTCCGATCCTGATCGTTGGGTGGGGATCGACGCGAGGTTCGATTACTTCAGCGGTCGAGCGACTCCGATCTGCCGGCCACCACATCGATACCGTTCACCTCACGCACGTCAACCCTTTCCCGAAGAACTTGGGAGAAGTGCTGGCTGGGCGCGAACATATCTTTGTACCCGAATTGAACAAGGGACAACTTGTACGACTCTTGCGGGCTGAGTATCTCGTCGATGCCAAGCCCATTTCGAAGGTGATGGGCTTGCCCTTCACCGCCGCCGAACTTGTCGATCACATCACCGAAGGGATCAACCGATGACCGATATTCAGCTCGACCCCTCGAAACGTGGTTACTGGACATCTAACCAGGAGGTGCGTTGGTGTCCTGGCTGTGGCGACTACGGCATTCTGGCCGCAATGCAGTTCCTCTACACCGAACTCGATGTCGACCGTGAGAACACCGTCTTCATCTCGGGTATCGGCTGCGCCGCCCGGTTCCCCTATTACATGTCGACCTACGGTCTTCACACGATCCATGGCCGTGCCCCGGCCATCGCCACCGGGCTTGCTGTTGCCCGTCCCGACCTCGACATCTGGGTGATCGGCGGCGATGGCGACATGTTGTCGATTGGTGGCAACCATCTGATTCATGCCCTGCGCCGCAACGTCAACGTCAAGATCCTGCTGTTTAACAACCAGATCTATGGTCTGACCAAGGGTCAGTACTCGCCGACCAGCGAGGTTGGCAAGATCACGAAGACCTCTCCCATGGGTTCGCTCGATACGCCGTTCAATCCGATCTCGGTTGCGGTCGGCGCTGGTGCGAGCTTTATCGCTCGCACCCACGACATGGACCGCAAGCACATGATCGAGGTCTTCAAGCGAGCTCATGCTCACAAGGGCTCTTCCTTCGTCGAGATCTTCCAGAACTGCAATGTGTTCAACGATGGAGCATTCGACTCGATCGTTAAGCGAGACGCTCGGGCCGAGATGATGATCGACCTGGTCCATGGTGAACCCATCCGCTTTGGTGCAGACAACGACAAGGGTGTTGTGCTCGACAAGGGAGCGGCCAAGGTTGTCAAGGTCGCCGATGTCGATGAGTCCGATCTATTGGTGCACGACGAAAGAGCCGACAGCCCAACCCACGCCTTCGCTCTTGGCCTCTTGGCCGACGACAACCAGTCGCCGACCCCGTTTGGCGTCTTTCGAGACACGACGCGGCCCGAGTATGCGGAGGCCGCGACGAGCCAGTTGCTGGCAGCCAACGAGGCCGATGGACCTGGTGATCTAGGGGCCCTGTTGCGTTCGGGTGCGACCTGGAACGTCGAGTAGCGCGCTAGGGTGCCGGGGTGACTAGATTTGCCCCGGCAACCCTTGCGGTCCTGCTCGCCACTGCTCTTTTCGCTGCTGCTTGTGGGGAAACCCGCGAATCGGCCGATGTCGTCGACACCCCAGCAGCTGATGCTGCAGCGGAGACATCAGACGGCTCCACCGATGATGCAGACGCTTCCGCCGACGAGACAGCGGCCGACTCAGACCTACCGGCTACTACGCCGCCGACCACCGGCGCTGCCGGTGAAGCGGCGATGACGGTCAGCTTCGATGGTGGTGACAGTGTTGCCATCACCCACGGCGACTTGGCCGAGGTGGCTTACGCTTCTCGCCAGAATACGGAGTTCGTCGACGCTCTCTATCAGGGATCGATGCCACCCGGTTTCGACCAGGCCGTGCTCACTGGTTTGGCTATCAACGAAGCGCTCGATCGTGCGTTGGACGATGCTGGTGTCGCTGTTGCCGACGACGACCGAAAAATGGCGAGCGATGGCCTAAAGACCGAGATCGCTGGCTTTCTTGGTGAGGACGGCGAGCAGACGGCGAGCAGCCTCCTCGACAGCACTCCCTACCTTCAGCTCCTGGCCGACGTTCAGGCCAAACAGGTGGTTCTCGGAACCGCCTTGGGCGCCGATGCTGAAGGCGTCCGTTGCGCTCGCCATATTCTGGTTGAGTCCGAGGAAGATGCGATCGAGGTCGCTGGGCTTCTCGATGCAGGCGGAGATTTCGCCGAACTGGCAGCTGAGTGGTCCACAGGACCGACATCGGTGAGCGGTGGCGATCTAGGCTGTGGTGATTCCTCACAGTATGTTCCCGAGTTCGCAACCGCTATGGACGGCCTGGAAATCGATGAAGTCTCCGGCCCGGTGCAAACCGAGTTTGGTTGGCACCTGATCACCATCTACGAGGCGCCACCGGATCCCAGCCAGCTTGCTGGCGACACCTGGTCGTCGATGCTCTCGCAAGCCGCTATCGAGGTTGATCCTGCGCTCGGTTCGTGGGATCCAGAAGGTCTCGCTGTTCGAGGAACCGCCACGGGCTGATGCCAGCCCCAACCGTCCTCGTCTGCGGGTTGGGGCCCGGTTCGCCAGGGCGGGTCACCGAGGAGACCAGAGCGGCTCTCGCCGAGGCACCTCGTGGGTTTCTGCGTACTCGTCGGCACCCTTCGGCTTCCCTCGCCACGGGTTTTGCGTCCTTCGACGACATCTATGACCGGTCGGACCGGTTTGAAGATGTCTACAGCACCATCACTGAACGGCTCGTGGCCGAAGCCATCGAGCAGGGAGAGGTGGTCTACGCGGTTCCTGGCTCGCCGCTCGTGCTCGAACGCAGTGTTCGTGAGTTGAGGGCAGATGATCGCATCACTGTCGTCGCCCTTCCTGCCGTCTCCTTTCTCGACGAGGTCTGGTCGCGTCTGGCCGTCGACCCGGTCGATGATGGTGTTCGTATGATCGACGGTCATCGTTTCGCCCAGGAGGCGGCCGGCGAGCGGGGACCCTTGGTCGTCGCTCATGCCCACGCCCAATGGGTTCTGTCCGATATCAAGCTTTCGTTGGACGCCGGCTCGGAGCAGAAAGCCATCTTGCTTCAGGGTCTTGGTACCGAGGCGGAGAAGATCGTGGAGGTCGAGTGGCCTGAGCTGGATCGGACGCTTGAGGCAGACCATCTGACCTCCATCTATATACCGGAGTTGAACACGCCGGTAGCGCATGAACTGACTGCCAGCATCGAGATGATGAGGCGCCTTCGACGAGAGTGTCCCTGGGATCGAGATCAAGACCACGCCAGCCTGCGCCGCTACCTCGTCGAGGAAGCAGCTGAGGTACTCGATGCACTGGATGCGGTGGTGGCCGTCGCCGACGGGCCTGAGAAGGACATCGATGAGGCGTATTGGAAACTCGAGTCCGAGCTCGGCGACCTGTGGTTCCAGATCTTGTTTCACGCCGAGCTGGCCTCCGAGGCTGGTCGATTCACGGTGGCCAATGTGGCGACGACGCTGGTCGAGAAGATGCGCCACCGTCATCCTCATGTGTATGGCGACGCCGACTACAGCGCCGACACAGCGGTGACCGTGTGGGACGAATTGAAGGCCGCTGAGCGGAAGCTGAAGGGGGAGGCCAAGCCATCATCATCCCTCGATGGGATTGCCGCTTCGCTCGGTGCTCTGGCGCGAGCCGACAAGATTCTGTCTCGCGGTTCGCGTTCCGGTGTCGAGGCCGACTTTGGCGCCATTGCGGTCGCCGTCGATCGCCTGGTCGTAGACGTCTTTCAGGCGGGTGTCGCCCAGGGATCGAGCCATGATGCTGATGCTCTCGGCCTCGCCCTGTTTGGGCTTGTCGACGCTGCCAGGCGCCGAGGGTTGGACGCTGAGACCTTGCTCCGGTCGGTGCTCCACCGGGTCGTAGCGACCTTCGAGCGCTCTGAGGCGGCCGGAGACGTGCCGTCTTCGTGGGTGTTGGGCTAGGAAATCAGCTGGGCGAGCAGGTAGATGATGAGCCCACCAATGATGACCGTGCCAGCATAGGCGAAGGCGAAGGCCCGGATTCCTTCGGTCGAGGTGAGTGGCGCTTGTGCGGCGCTTTGGCCACGGGTGGCTCCGTGGGTCGTGGCCGAGTTGGCCGCGGTCCCATCGAGCCCGATGGCGCCTGCGTTGCCAGCCGACAGACCGTTATTCAGAGGGTTCGGGTCTGAGATCGGAGGACTCTCGACCACGTTTTTCTGGGCGACGGCGATCGCTGCAGGGCGATCACCAGCGGTGAGGGCAGGGTTGCTGGAGCGCAGCGCTGGCACCTCAGCGAGGTTGTTCACGCTGCCGGTGGGGGAGGGCGCCGGTGTAATCGGACCGTTGCGGTCTCGAAGCTCCTTGAACCGTTCCAGCAGTTCCTTGGCATCTTGAGGGCGATGCTCCGGCTTTTTGGCCAACGTCCAGTCGATGGCGGCCGCGAGTTCCTCAGAGATGCCGTGACCTCGACTTGGAGGTGGGGACTCGGAGAGGACGCGGTTGATGATCGGATGGATCGACTCGTCCTTCTTCTCGACGAAGGGAACGGTTCGGATGACGGCGGCCAGCAAGCAGATGCCAACCCCGTAGAGATCGCTGGCGACGCTGGCTTTCGTGCCGCCGAGAACCTCGGGGGCGGCGTAAGCCACGCTGGCCGTGATCGCAGCAGACGTTGTGTTTGCGCCATCCTGGAGCCGGGCGATACCGAAGTCGCCGAGCACAGCTTCGCCCGTCGATCGCATCAGGATGTTTTCTGGCTTGAGGTCGCGGTGCAGGATTCCCGAGGTGTGGGCCTTGTCGAGTGCTCCAGCGAGCTGCAGGCCTATCGTGACCAGTTCGTTCTCGGGTACTGCCGCCCGCTTGAGGCGTTGCCAGAGTGTGCCGCCGTCGACGTACTCGAGGACCAGATAGGGCCGACCGTCATCGAGCGAGCCAGCGGTGAAGACGTCAACGATGTTGGCGTGACCGCTCAGCCTTCCTAGCGCCTTGCATTCTCGATCGAAGCGAAGACGGATGGTCTCATCCTGGATCGGAGCGTGACCAACCTTGACCGCTACCTCGCGGTCGACATTGGTTTGGCGGGCAAGCCAAAC
This sequence comes from uncultured Acidimicrobiales bacterium, assembly GCA_937922045.1. Lineage (GTDB taxonomy): Bacteria > Actinomycetota > Acidimicrobiia > Acidimicrobiales > SZUA-35 > JAHELU01. The sequence continues at coordinate 48,492 of CAKZXA010000014.1, forward strand.
ATCACCGAAACCGCCGCCTCCAATGCGCTTCATAGGCTCGAAGCCTTCAAGTTGGAAGGTTGTGGTCATCTACGGTGTGTCAGGCTTTCATGGCGTGACCTCACGAGCGCCGGGGCACTCTATGAGGATGGTGCATACTGGCCGGGCAGGGCCGACCAGCGCTCAGTCAACCGACGGGACAGTGTCACCCTCCTGCCTCAGCTCCTTCGATGATAGTCGGCCCGGGGCCAAAGTGCATCCTAAACTCGCCTGTCGTGCTGTCTGTCGCGAGCGATATTTAGCGCGGGGCAGCGGTAGGGGTGTCGGCAGCAGAAGAACGTTCTTCGCCGGGAGCGCCTCGACTGTTTATGCAACGAGAAGGCGATACCTCCATGTTGATCGTTTGTCGACTACGTTTGCTAAGGAAGGCCATCGAATATTTCGTTTGGCCCTTGGATTTTTGACGCCACCTGCTAGCATCACTGCGGGCGGCAGGAGGACTACACAGCGTGAGTACTATCCATCACATCTCGGGCCGAGAGGTCCTGGACTCCAGAGGAAATCCTACGGTCGAAGTAGAGGTCGGCCTCGATTCTGGTGCTCGTGGCCGAGCTCTTGTGCCCTCCGGGGCCTCGACGGGCCAGTTTGAGGCTGTCGAGCTGCGTGATGGTGGTGATCGCTACCTTGGCAAGGGTGTCCAAACCGCGGTTGGTCATATCAACACCACGATACGTGAAACCCTCCACGGCGCAGACGCCTACGCTCAGCGTGAGATCGACCACCTGCTCATCGATCTTGATGGCACGCAAAACAAGGCCAAGCTCGGGGCTAACGCCATTCTGGGTGTCTCCCTAGCGGTGGCTCGTGCCGCCGCTGAGGATCTGGGCCTGCCCCTTTATCGCTATGTGGGCGGAGCGAACGCCCACGTGCTTCCGGTGCCGATGCTGAACGTGCTGAATGGCGGCGAGCACGCTGACAACAACATCGACTTTCAAGAGTTCATGATCATGCCGGTGGGCGCAGCCTCCTTCTCTGAAGGACTCCGTTGGGGGGTCGAAATCTACCACGCCCTCAAGAAGGTGCTGAGCGAGCGAGGCCTGTCGACCGCCATCGGCGACGAAGGTGGTTTCGCCCCAAACCTGGGATCCAACGAAGAAGCCCTGCAACTGCTGATCGAAGCGATCGAAAAGGCAGGCCGCGAGCCTGGTCGTGAGATCGCTCTCACAATGGACGTGGCCTCCACCGAGTTCTACCGCGATGGCGCCTATCACCTCGATGGTGAGGGCCGCTCCCTGGAACCCGAGGCCATGGTCGCCCTGCTCGGTGAACTGGTCGACCGTTATCCGATCATCTCGATCGAAGACGGTATGGACGAAGAAGATTGGGACGGCTGGGCCGCCCTCACCTCGGCCATTGGCGATCGCTGTCAACTCGTTGGTGACGACCTCTTCGTGACAAACACCGAGCGCCTCTCGCGCGGGATTCGAGACGGGATCGCTAACTCGATTCTCATCAAGGTCAACCAGATCGGTTCGTTGAGCGAGACCTTGGAAGCCGTGCAGATGGCCACCTCGGCTCGCTACACCAGTGTGATGTCGCACCGCTCCGGCGAGACCGAGGATACGACGATCGCAGATCTTGCGGTGGCCACCAACTGTGGTCAGATCAAGACCGGCGCCCCGGCCCGAAGCGACCGGGTAGCCAAGTACAACCAGTTGCTCCGTATCGAAGAAGACCTAGGCGCTGCTGCCCGCTACGCCGGTGCTGGCGCCGTTGCGGGTGTGCGGGGGAGTCGCGGGTGAAACGAGCGGCGCCCCGGCGGAACAAGAAGCGACCCGCCAAGGGTTCGACGAGACGCGCTGGTTCAGCGTCGTCCTCAACTGCGTTGGCCGTTGGGCGTCACGGGCCGATAACGGTCGGAGCCTTTCTCGCTGTCTTCGTTCTCGGTGGTCTCGCCATTCACCCTGCTCGCACTTGGCTGTCCCAGAAGCAGAAGCTCTCTGAGGCCGAGATCGAACTCGTCCAGGTACAAGCCGACGTGGCTGATCTCGAGCGTCAACTGAGCCTGCTTGAGGCCGACGACGAGGTTGAACGCCGGGCTCGGCGAGATTTCCATCTCGTTTACCCGGGCGAGGAAAGCTATCGCATCCTTCCAGGACCTGATTCCGAGGAATAACACACTCCGGGGATGATGTCTAGCGTCCGGCCCTTGGCCGGATGGGTCTATCCAGACCGGAGTCTGAACGCGAAAGAGGCCGGACTTCATTGTCCGGCCTCTTTCGTATTCGCCCTTGAGGGCTTGGTCTTCGGGGAACTAGCTAACCTGCTCGAACCGCACGAGGCGGTTGGCGGCGAGGGCCTCCGGGGAGTCGCCTTCACCGAACTGCTCGGTTTCGCCGTAACCCTTTGATGTCAAGACTTCAGGGTTGACGCCGGCGTTGACCAAGTAGGCAGTGACTGATTCGGTGCGAGCCTGACTTAGCGCCTGGTTCGATGCGTCGTCGCCTCGGATGTCGGTGAAGCCCTGGACCTCAAGGCGTGTATCGTCACCGGCTGAAGTGATCAGCTCGGCGGCGGCGTCGAGGTCGCCGAAGCTCTCAGGCAGGATCTCGGCCGAGTTCGTGGCGAACTGAACCTGCGGAAGCGCATTCAGATCGGCAGTAATCGAAACGGTAAGGCGGTCGTCGATGACATTGGTTACACCCTCGATGCCAGCTGCGGCATCCAGCGTCGGTTGACGATCGTCTTCGGTCGGAATCGTACCGCTGACGGTTATGTCGGTACCGATGCCTGAGGCGCTGGCTCCGAGTACTCCGGAAGCGGTGAGTTGTTCAAGGACAGCGGGTTCGAGTAACACGAGCCGGTTGTCTACAGAGTCGATGCCTTCGACCGCGCCAGCGGCCGCCTCGGCCTCGTCGCTCTCAGCCTGGTTTGCTACGAAACCAGTCAGGACGGCGACAGCGCCTTCATTGACACCGGTAATGGATCCCGGGAAGGGATCGACAGCAGGCTGTACGTCGCCGATCTGAACGACCGTCGTCGTGGGCGCCTCGGTAGTGGTAGGTGCCTCGGTGGTGGTGGTTGTCGCCGCCGCCGTCGTAGGCACAACGGCCACTTCGTCCTCAGCCACCGCTGCTTCTTCGATAGTGGTCGAGACGATTGCTACGTCGACGTCGTCGTCGCCGAAGAAGAAACTCCAGCCCAAGCCAAGTGCCAGGGCGGCTACGACGGCGAGACCGGCCAGAGTAATCTGGTCGTCGGCCGCAACGCTCCACTCTGGGATCAGCTTTTTGCCGTAGCCTGCCCCTTCATCATCATCGTCTTGCCTGGTTCCGCGCTCAATGTTCACAGTTGTCTACGACGCTCAACTAGGGAATATGTCGCGAGATTCTCGCAAGTTCTCGCTGCTTGATAGAAAAGTTGATGCATGAGCGCCCTTCGCTTGTTGTCATTCGTCTCGCTTCGATGCTGCCACAATGCGCTGACCGAGAAGCGGACCCCGGCTCACGGCAACATCATGCGGTACAGAACGAGCACAGTAGAAGTCGCAGTATACGTACAGAACGAGCACGACATAAGTACAGCATCGGATTCGGCTACGGGCCCCCAGATGAGGCTAGGGTTGTCGATGATCTAGACCTCGCTGGCCCCCCGATTCAGGAGCTTTGTGGTGTCGACGACCGATCTGTGCAAGAATCCGCCCTGGGTGTCTCTCGCGTCGCCCGAGGTAATCTGCAGCTGTCGTTACAGCTGGAAACATCGTTGAACTTTGTAGGAAGGGGAATCTGTGGAGATAACCGTTGAGGTCAACGGGACAACTCATACCCGCGACGTTGAGCCGCGGACGCTGCTCGTGCATTTCATTCGGGACCAGGCCGGGTTGACCGGTACGAATATTGGTTGCGATACGTCGTCGTGTGGTGCTTGCACCATTCACGTAAACGACGAGGCTGTTAAGTCGTGCACGATGCTGGCCGTCCAAGCCGACGGGCAGCGTGTGACCACGATAGAAGGTCTTGCTGAAGGCGAGCAGATGCATCCGATGCAGGAGGCGTTCATGAACTGCCACGCCCTGCAGTGCGGCTACTGCACCCCGGGAATGGTTATGGCGTCGATCTCGCTGCTCGATGAGAACCCCGATCCGAGCGAAGACGATGTACGCGAAGGCCTGGAGGGCAACCTCTGCCGTTGCACCGGCTACCACAACATCGTGAAGGCTGTGCTGTCAGCTGCGGGAGGCTCCCAGTGATCCCTGTAGCTTTCGACTATGTGCGGGCCGGTTCGGCTGACGAGGCTCTCGCCGCCTTGGCCGAGCACGGCGACGAAGCCAAACTGATGGCCGGTGGGCATTCCCTGTTGCCGATGATGAAGCTTCGGCTGGCCTACCCGTCGGTGATCGTCGATATCGGCCGACTCAACGACCTGTCGTATGTGAACGACGGAGGCGATCACCTCGCCATCGGCGCTCTCACCCGACATCGGGATATTGAAATATCGGCCCTGGTTCAGGAGCATGCTCCTTTGCTGGCCGAAGCAACCGCCCACGTTGGCGATCCCCAGGTTCGCCACCGCGGCACGATCGGTGGTTCGCTGGCTCACGCCGACGCCGCCGCTGATCACCCTTCGGCCTTGCTGGCCATGGGTGGGTCGGTTGTCGTACGAGGTTCCGGCGGGGCCGAGCGCGTCATCGATGGCGCCGATCTCTTTGCCGGGTTCTTCGAATCGACAATCGAGCCGACCGAGATGATCACCGAGGTGCGCATACCCAAACAGGGTGGGCAAGGATGGAACTTCCAGAAGTTCAACCGTCGAGCCCAGGATTGGGCCATCGTCGGCGTTTCAGCTCAGCAGGTTGAGGGAGGGGCACGAGTGGCCCTCGTCAACATGCACGCAACGCCAATTCGGGCTACCGCAGTGGAGGAGGCCTTGGCTTCCGGAGCGAGCGCGGCTGACGCCGCCGAGCAAGCCGCAGTTGGCATGGAGCCATCCTCGGATCTGAATGCCAGCGTGGAGTATCGCTCCCATCTGGCCAGGGTCTTGACCCGCCGAGCCCTCGAAGCATCAGGTATCGCCTAGTCGTACCGGGTTCGGATTGAACACAATCGTACGATGTCACACGGCGCCAATTGCGGCGTCGTGTGGCGCGTTTGGCCGGTTGGGCGAGCGGTTGGCGGACACCAGTAGAATGGTTGACATATGAAGGAAATTCTCGGTGATTTGGAACGGTGGAGACGTCAAGGCAAGCGGGTTGCGCTGGCCCGCGTCGTCGACATCGATGGTTCGGGGCCGCGGCTCCCGGGCGCGGCGATGGCGGTTACCGAGGATGGTGAGGTCGCTGGTTCGGTCTCCGGTGGCTGTGTCGAAGGGGCGGTCGTCACCGAATCTCTTCAATGCTTGGAGGAGGGTTCCCGTCGAATCGTCACCTTCGGCTATTCCGATGACGAGGCCTTTGCTGTTGGTCTCACCTGTGGTGGCACCATCCACCTCTACCTCGAACCCCTCGACTGGTAGCCCGTGAGCGAACAACCAGAGCTATTCGATGTTCTCAAGGCGGCTATCGAGGCTGAAGAGCCTGTAGTTTTAGCCACCATCGTGGAGAGCCCGGAGGGTGGCCCCGAGGTGGGGGCGAAAATCCTTCTCAAAGCGGGCGAGGAACCGCTCGGCACTCTCGGAAACGACGACCTCGATCGGGTGGTGGTACGAGACGCCCGGGGCGAGTTGGCGGCCGGAACCACCGGTATCCGCCACTACGGGCCTGCGGGTGAGGCACGACAAGAGGATGTTGCCGTCTTCGTCGAGTCACACGCGCCTCCGCCCCAGATGCTGATCTTTGGCGCTGTCGACTTCACCGCTTCCCTAAGCCGGGTGGCCAAGGTTCTGGGCTACCGCGTCACCGTCTGTGATGCTCGCCCTGTGTTTGCGACGACTCAACGTTTTCCCTACGCCGACGAGGTCGTCGTCGACTGGCCTCACCGGCTTTTGGAGAAGGTTGGCACGACGTTAGGCCCGCGCGATGCGGTCTGCATCCTGACCCATGACCCGAAGTTCGACGTTCCCGCCGTCATCGAGGCTTTGAAAACCGATGCCGGGTACTTGGGGGCCATGGGTTCGCGGCGCACCACGCAGGACCGCAATCGTCGGCTGATCGAGGAAGGGGTGACCGAGGCGAGGTTGGAACGGATCCATGCCCCGATCGGCCTCGACCTTGGGGCTCGAACCCCTGAAGAAACGGCGATCTCGATCTGTGCCGAAATCATCGCCTTGCGGACCGGGCGTTCGGCAGCCTCTCTCAGCAACGTCGACGGCGATATTCACGACTGACGATGACGATTGCCGCCATCCTTCTCGCCGGTGGCGCCGGCAGCCGCTTCAAGGCCGACGACGGAACCCACAAGCTGCTGGCTTCGTATCACGGGAAGCCGATTGTGCAGTGGCCGCTCGAGGCAGCAGTGGCCGCCGGTTTCGACGTCGTCTACGTGGTGACCGGCGCTGTCGATCTCAGCGCCGCCATCGAGCCGGTGGAGCGTTCCCGACCTGGCTGTGTCAAGGTAATCCACAACGAGCGTTGGGCTGAAGGCCAAGCCACCTCTCTGGGGGTTGGACTCGACGCGGCTGAGGCCGACGGCCACCATGGGGTGGTGATCGGCCTCGGTGACCAGCCGGCCGTGCCCGCTTCGGCCTGGCGTTCGGTTGGGGCCGCAGCGGGTCCGATCGTGGCTGCAGTTTTTGGTGAGGATCGTCGCCCCCCGGTGAAGCTAGATCGTTCGATATGGCCAGAGGTGCCCCGAACCGGTGATGCGGGCGCGAGAATCCTCTTTCGACTACGGCCCGAGCTGGTTTCTGAGATACCGTGCATCGGGAAAGCTTTCGATATCGACACCATGGAGGATCTCGAGCGATGGAGCTGACCAACGAGTTTATTATCGACCGGAACATCGAGCAGACGTGGACGATTCTGAACGATCTGGAGTTCATCGCTCCCTGCATGCCCGGCGCTCAGCTCACCGAGATCGAAGGTGATGAATACCGAGGCTTGGTGAAGATCAAGGTCGGGCCCATCACCGCCAACTACAAGGGCAAGGCCTCGTTCGTCGAACAGGATGCGGTAAACAAGGTGGCCAGGCTGAAGGCCGAAGGCCGCGACCCTCGTCAGGGCAACGCCAATGCGATGGTGACGGCCAACATGGCGTCGGTCACCGACGACCAGACGAAGGTAACGATCCATACCGACCTTGGCCTGAGCGGAAAGCTCGCCAGTTTCGGTCGTGGAGCGATTGAAGACGTGTCGAAGAAGATTCTCGGCCAGTTCACGGAGAACCTGCGTGAGAAGCTGGAGGCCGAACCGGCATCCGCCACTGATGCGGCCCCGGTCGCCGAGGCACCCGCCGCCGCTCCAACGGCCGCAGCATCGCCTGCGCCGTCAAGTTCTGCACCGTCGAGTGCTGCCGCAGCGTCAGCGGCGCCTGCAGCTGCCTCCGCCGCGCCCATCGCCAATGCGGCTTCCGGTTCGAGCTCCTCGAGCTCGGGTTCTTCGGCCCCTTCCGGCGGGGGGGTCCGCAAGATCGATTCCCCTGAGGCCGAAGCTGTGGATCTCCTGTCGGTGTCTCGCACACCGATGTTGAAGCGGTTGATTCCATCAGCAGCTGGTGTCGCCGTGCTTGCACTCGTCGTCCGCTGGCTCGTAAGCCGCGGCTAGCACTCCGCTGTTGGCCAAGCCCTCACCAGCCCACGCACCGGTCTATGCCGCCTCCAGACGAATCGTTGGATAGCAGCGACGACGATCTGGTGGCCGAACTGCTTGGCCGTCGCCCCCAAGGCGACTACCACGTTGTTGTTCGGCGCGCCGACGGAAATCCCGTCGTTATTGCCAATGCCCCCTTGTTGTATTCGGGGCGGCCCATGCCAACCCGCTACTGGCTGATCGACAAGGCACTGAATAAGGCCATCGGCACCCTTGAGTCGACGGGGGCCGTGGACCGAGTCGAGGCTGAAATTCCCGTCGATGTGCTCAATGCGGCCCACGCCGCCTACGCCGCCGAGCGGGACGCCCTTGTCCCTGCTGACCATGACGGTCCGGTTCCCTATGGCGGCGTTGGTGGCACTCGCATCGGCGTGAAATGCCTGCACGCCCACTACGCCTACTTTCTCGCCGGTGGCGATGACCCGGTAGGCGCTTGGGTAGATGTTCAGCTGGCCGAGGCTGGCGCCGCCTTCAGGCCGACGACACCGGTCTCGGCGGTGGATACGTCGAGCCGACGGGCGGCCGTGATCGATATCGGCTCGGGTAGCAGCAAGCTGGTGGTCACCGATGGTGGCGGCCAAAGGACGAGCCGAACCGTTTTTACCGGTCTTGTCGCCGGTGTTTCATCGAAGGGTGTCTTGAGCGAGCAGGTTGAAGAGAGCCTGCGCACGTCTCTCATCGATCTGTGCGGCGATGCAGCGTGGCGTGCGGCCACTGAGCGAGCCGTGATCGCAACAGCAGCCGTGCGTCGGATCACCGATCAGGCCGGCATGGCCGACCTGGTTCGAGACGCAACCGGCCATGAGCTTGAAGTCCTCAGCGCCGCTCAGGAAGCTCGCTACGCTCTGGCCGGAGCGATCGGTAGAGACGAAGACGCCGTTGACCACTCTGGGCCTGTAGCCGTTTTCGACATAGGTGCAGGCTCAACCGAGTTCGCCCACGAGGGCGCCGAGGGCATTGAGACCTTCAGCATCCCCCTGGGTGCCGTCGATGTGACTACCACATACCTTCATAGTGATCCGCCGCGGCCCGATGAGTTGTCCGCTGCCCTCTCGGTGATCGAGCTCTATCTCACCGACCTGCGGCGCGAGGTGCCGGGTCTCGTCGAGACCTTCGACCGGGGTACCGTTCTCGCCATCGGCGCCAATCTCACGATCGCTCGGGTGGAGATCGGGACCGCCGACCCGGCCTTTCCACTAGACGGCGTGGTGCTCACGCGCGAGGCCGCCGAAGACCTCTTCCGAACACTGGTCACCGAGACGATCGAAGACCGTGCCTACAACCCAGGAATGCCGCCTGAGCATGTCGTCGACATCGTCGGTGCCATGTGTCTACTGGTCGAATTCATGCGCCAGTTCGGCGTCGATGAGATGATCATTCGTCAGCGGGGAGTTGCCGATGGCAGAGCCCTCGCGTTGCTGGGATCAAGACCAGGCTGAGAGACTAGGCTCGTGATGTGATGTACTCCTTGCTCGGGCGCCGAATACTCCTACGCCCCTTGCGCACCGAGGATTTCTGGGCATGGCAAGAGGTTCGGCGACGCAATGCTGAGTGGTTGACCAAGTGGGAACCGCGCCAGGCGCCGGGTAGTCCCGACCCTACGATCGACCAGGGGGCGTTCACCATGCGCTGCCAGGCTCGCGAGCGGGAATGGCAGATGGGATCGGGCTACGGGTTCGGCATCTTTGTTGGTGGCGTCTTTTGTGGCGAGATCAACCTCAACAAGGTGCAGCGCGGCCCAATGCAGAGCGCCTATGTTGGCTACTGGATCGACGAGGAACAGGCGGGCAACGGCTATGTCCCCGAAGGCCTGGCTGTGCTCATGAAGTACGCCTTTGAGGAACTGAAGCTCCACCGACTTCAGATCTCGATCGTGCCTCGCAACAAGGCCTCACTACGGGTAGTCGGGAAGCTCGGCCTCCGCGACGAAGGAATCGCCTTGCGCTACCTGGAGATCAACGGGGTGTGGGAAGACCACGTCCGCTTTGCCATCACGGTGGAGGAGTGGCTCGAACGGCGGGCCGGGCTGCACCAGGATTGGCTCTAGCTCTTCGAGATCTTGGCTTTGAGCTTGGCCAACTTCTCGGCAAAAACCGGCTGACGGGTCGACCAGGCCTGGGGGCCAAGTTCGTGGTTGACGGCCGCTGTCTGGCTGGTGACCCAACGAATGTCACCAATGGACTGTTTGGTCTTGATGATGAGGTCGCGGGGCACTGCGGCGGTGGTGGCGGCCATAGCCTGGGCCGCCGGTAGAAGCTCGTCATCTTCATAGACCTGGTAGGCCAGCCCTACCCGTGCCGCCTCAGCACCATCGAGAACCTGGGAGAAGAGCACAGCGGCCGCGGTGGCCTGCGGGCCACAAATGTTTTGGAACATCCAGGTGTGGCCGCCACCGGGGTGTATTCCGAGCTGGAGGAAACGATCATCGAAGCGGGCCGAGCTGCCAGCGAGACGCACATCGCAGATCAGGGCCAAGTTCATGCCGGCTCCGACGGCTGCACCATTGACAGCGGCAATCGTGGGCAGGGGAGAGCGGCCGACTCGCAGGAACCCTTCGTAGATGGCCAGAAGGCCGTCTTCGGCGGAGTCGCCGAGATGCGAGAGGTCGGCTCCGGCGCAGAAGGCGGGAGCGGCCCCGGTGACTACGATGGCCTTGATGTCATCGTTGGCTTCGAGGTCGTCGAAGACGCTGGTGAGCTGGTCACACATCTCCAAGGTCACAGCGTTTCGCTTCGCTGGGTCGTTCAGCGTGACAGTAGCAACGGATTCGTTGAGAGCAACATTGACTAGGTCCATCCGGACAGTGTGCCAGGTCGCCGCTTTCAAGGGAATTTCGGCCGAATTTCGGCCGAAATTCGGCGGAATCTCGGCGGAATCTCGGCGGCGCGTGAGACCGGCGGAAGTGGCTCGCTGAGCCAGCGGGGCCGACGGCCTGGTGCGCCTTGGTCCTAACCTGGAACTATGACGTCGAACAGCGACCAGGTTGAGATCGAACCGTCAGCGTTCGTGCTCGCCTCCACGTCACCTCGTCGTCTCGACCTGCTGCGTCTCGCCGGGGTCGAACCGACGCTGCATGCGGTCGAAATCGATGAGACACCGCTGGCAGGGGAGACACCGGCTGCCATGGTTGGACGTCTGGCGACGGAGAAGGCTAGGGCCAGCTGGAACCGGGGTTTGGATCAGCCCAACAAGATCTGGACGGCCGGGGCGAGTCCGCTCCTGATCGCCGCTGACACCACCGTCGATCTCGATGGCGTCTCCTTGGGAAAGCCGAGCGACGAAGCGCAGGCTGCCGAGATGCTGACAGCCCTCTCAGGCCGTACGCACCAGGTGTTTTCGGGGGTTGCAGTGATGGCGGAGGGCCGCTGCGAAACCATTATCGAGCGCACGGTCGTACGCTTTCGTGCGCTTAGCGAGGAGGACATCGGTTGGTATGTTTCCTCGGGCGAGCCCCACGGCAAGGCAGGTTCGTATACCATCCAAGGTCTAGGATCATGGATGGTTGAGCACATGGAGGGTTCGTACCATAACGTCGTCGGCCTGCCGGTCGCGGCTCTAGATACCGTGACGAGCTCGTTTGGCTGGCCGCTGCGCCGCTTGGCGGATCGCTTCCCCGCGGTGAAGGCGTGAGGGTCTACTGATGAGCGCCCATCAGGTCACCGAGCTTCCCGGTGGTCTGCGATCTCTGCGCCGCATTTTGTGGTCGGGGGTCCTTCTGGCGGTGGGCGCTATCGCCCTCTACTTCATGCAGGACGAACTGCGTGACGTGCTCTCGTCCAGCCCACGGCTACGCACCATCCGGCCGGGCTGGTTCCTGGTGATGGCCTTGACCGAAGCGGTGAGTTTTGCCTGCTTGTGGTGGCTGACCCGTATTGTCCTGCCCCATGTGAGCTGGTTTGTTGCCGCTACCAGCCAGCTGGTTTCCAACGCGGTGAGTCGGCTCATTCCTGGTGGTGCCGCCACCGGCGGAGCCGTCTACTACCGCATGCTGTCGGCGTCGGGTGTGGGCGCTGGTGAGGCTGGCGGCGCCCTGGCTGTGAGCTCGATGCTTACCACCTCGGCCCTGGTGGCCATTCCGGCTGTTGCCGGGCTACTCGCCTTGCTCGGTGCGCCGATCCCCGAGAGCCTCTTCCCTGCGGCGGTAGCTGGTGGTGTGATGTTTGTGACGCTGGTCGGCGTCGGTGCTGCGGCGATGATGTTCACTCGACCGCTCCAGATCGTTGAGCTGGTGCTCGACCGGGTCTTCGGTGCGGTCGGTCGCCCCTTTGGGCGGACGTGGGGCGTACGACGGGGCTCGCTGGTCGAGGAGCGAGATCGGCTCGTCGAGGTTGTAGGGTCTCGCTGGCCCAGCGCTATCGCTGCATCGGCTGGCAAGTGGGCGTTCGATTATCTGACGCTTGTCGCCGCCCTCTACAGCGTCGGCGCTGATCCGCGGCTCAGCCTGGTGTTGCTGGCCTATGCCGGTGCTCAGCTGCTCGGCATGATACCGATCACGCCGGGAGGGTTTGGCTTCGTCGAGGTCGGGCTCTACGGCCTGCTTATCGTTTCGGGCATTAGCGCTCAGGACGCCAGCCTGGCCACCATTGCTTACCGCGTGATCTCGTTCTGGGTCCCGATCGTGAGTGGTCTCGGGGCTTGGCTGGCCTTCATGGGTCGGGGCTTCACGGAGCGTTCCGACGAGCATGGTGATCAGGCGGCAACGGGTACGGATCCGTCGGCCCACGCCTTCTAGCCGCTCGACGTTTGCCGCTGAGTGTCACACCAGCTGGTCATAGTGGGAACTGTGGATAGGCAGAAGCACTCTCAAGGGCTCCTCGGGCTCGAGCTAACCTCGGTCAGGTTCGCTGAGCTCGGCCAGCAGTTGTCGCTGGTGGCGAGAGCACATGGCCTACGCACCCCCGCCTTTCGTTCTCCGCCTCGAATGCCGGGGGTGCGTAGGTCTCTTCAGCGCAGGCCCAACGGCTCGGCAACCGTTGCGGTCGCAGCGAGAGGTCGGCCGATGGTCGCTGTCATGGCCGACATGATCGAGGGCGTCATTTTGGCGAATAATGATCTGCCCCAAACCGAGCTTTCAGCCGTTCGGGATGAGCTTTGGATTGTGGCTTCGGAGATCCTTGATTCCGCTATGTCGCAGCCGACGGGTGGCATAGCCAGCGCCGAGCCCAAGTTCGACGCTCGCGCCGCCTAGACTTATCTCGAACTAGCCGCCGGCCGAAGTGGGGATCTGCATCGATGATGACGAAACAGTCTGTGACCGCAGAGCTCAGCTCGTCGCTTAAAGACCCGGGCCGCTGGCTCATCATCGGTGTTATCGCGGTGGCTGCCTTCTTCGTACTTTGGTTTGCCCGCAATCAGATCGTGCAACCTTTCGACGAGCTTGTGACCGAGCGCTTGTGTGTTGCCCACGGCGAGGAGATCGGCCGCGAGTTGGCAACCTTCGAACGATCGAACCGGTTCGGTCTACGTAACCGGTCGCACGGTTCCTGTTCGTTCCTAGCCGGAGAGAACGGTGAGCCGGCAATGATGCTCACGCTGGCGGAGACGGTGACTGGGCCTATGTTTCGCATGGCGAAGATCGTTGGTCTGGTTCTCCAGTTCGGCGTAGTGAGTATCTTCCTGCGTCTTGTGGTCGATCCGATTCTTTCCACCTACGATGCCATCCGCTCAGGGGCGCGCTAGCCAGATTCGGGTCTAGTCTTAGGGGTCGAGAAGACAATCTCGCCCTCGTAGCCCGGGTGGCGGAATCGGCAGACGCAGAGGGCTTAAACCCCTCGGACCTTAACGGGTCGTACGGGTTCAAGTCCCGTCCCGGGCACCCAAAGCAGCTGTAGGGGACTGACCAAAGACCGGCAGGGACCGACGCCTACTGGAGATATCGCAAGCCGGCAGCCGTCGGTCGAAAGCCGCACTGATCGAAATAGAAGGACGCAACGTTCTCATCGAAGCCGAGCGGTGACCCAGCCGAGGCTGTGGCGATCAAGCCACCGGCTCCATAGATCGACTGGACTCGGCGTGTCGATTCTGAACGCACGACTATGCACTCGCTGTACTTCGTCGTTGCTGAACGGGCTCCGCCAATCGACCACTGTCTTGAACATCTCGTCAGTTTCCCATAGGGGTAATGTGCCATTCAATCGGCCTGGGGGACTGCTCGAAGGGCCTCGACTAAGGCCCCGCTCAGCCGTAGCACCTCTTCTCTGCTGAGAACCCGTTGATAGCTATTAGCTGGCAGCATGGCAACGCTGCGGCGGAAGCGCTCAACATCTTCGGCGACGGTCAGATCAGTATCGTGTCCTAGCATCCGGCAACACTACCAGAACGTACGTTCGATTACGTCCTGAATGAGGTTCAATCTTGAACTAGGGCTTGGAGTTAGGGGGACTGGTCGACACCTAGCGTGCGGTCCTGGAGATGCTCCATCACCGCTGCATCGTGAGCGCGATCGCCTTCGGTGCCTCTATGGCGATGATCGAGGTCATCGAGATGATCGAGCCGTCCGTAGGCGATGACCGTGTCGCCGGGCTGGACCCGAGTGTGGCCGGTCGGGGTGCCGGAGAACGAACCATCGGCGCGGTGAACACCGAGCACAACGATTCCCTCTGAAGGTAGGTGAAGATCGGCCAGCGGTGTCTCGACCAGCCAATCACCGCTACGGGCAAAGAGCTCGATTACGCCAAAGTCATGACCGAACCGCAGCAGGCTGGCGAGGTCGCGCGTTTCGAGGTCGGTCCATCGGGCCAGCGCCCATTTGGTCGCCCGATTTAGAGCCCGTTCCAAGAGCTGGAGTCTGGTCAGGATGAGAAGTGCAACGAGGCCGATGGCCAAGAGAGCGGCTCGTTCTGCGGTCTGGGTCGGGGCCGCATTGACAAAGCCGAGGAGTAGCGAGGTAATGCCGGTGATGATGCCGGCGTTGCCGAACGTCATCAGCCAAAGCACGATGCGTCGCCGAACCGGATGGTTGAGTACATCTTCGGCTTCAGATGTGGTGTAGCCCACCCCCATCAGAGCCGACCGAGCTTGAAAATTGGCGGATTCGGTAGCCATCCCTGTGCCGACCAACGCCACTGTGGCGACGCGCGAAGCGACCACGAAGAAGGTGACGACGAGTAGGAGTGAGAGCACAGCAACCATGGCGTTGGTATCACATCGGTAGCAGCCGATCGGAGATTACCTGTGGACGACACAGAACGATTCTGAGGCTGAAGGTCGGCGAATCCTTGAGCGAATGAAGAGGAACGGGGACAGTGGCGGCAGCGGCGGTTCCCCATAGGGCGACGGTGCCGAGCGGTCGGCCGTAACGACGGTCAGATTGCACCCGGTTTGGACAAGGGTCAGTGGTGGTGTGAGAAAATGCGGTCATGCCCCTCGCTCTCAGCAAGGCCCACGTCGAGCAGTACAAGGATCAGGGCTGGCTGTCGCCGCTTGATGTCTTGACCCAGGTCGAGACGACCAAGGCCCGAAGCGAACTGGCGGCGTTCGAGGCTGAGCATGGCCCATTGGCGAAGCGAGTCGAACGGTCGCGGGCATACCTACCGTTCGTCTGGGTTGATCAGATCATGCGCAAGCCGCTGCTGGTCGACATGGTCGAAGACCTGATCGGCCCGAACATTCTGTGTTGGAACGCCATCTTCTGGATCAAGGAACCCGGCGCAGGGAGCTTCGTTGGGTGGCACCAAGACGTCGCCTATTGGGGCCTCGACAACCGAGAACTGGTCACCGTTTGGGTCGCCCTATCCAACGCCAGCGAGCAGGCCGGTTGCATGAGCGTGCTGCCGGGCAGCCAGCACCAAACCCTCGATCACAGTGAAACCTACGACCCTGCGAACCTACTCACGAGAGGTCAGCACATCCAAGATATCGATCCGGCCGACACGGTGGCCATGCCACTGCAGGCAGGTCAGGCATCGTTCCACAATGTGGCAACCGCCCACGGATCAGGACCCAACAACGCAGAGGATCGCCGGATCGGCCTTTCGCTTCACTACATGCCAACCCACACACGCCAGACCCTGGCCGACTGGGACAGTGCTGCCTTCATCCGAGGCGAGGATCACTTCCAACACTTCGATCACGCCCCTCGTCCCAAACGCGATCTCGACCCTGAGGTTATGGCGTACCACGCCCGGTCGGCTGATTCCTTGCGTCGTATCGTCTATTCGGGAGCTGATACGTCCCGCACGACGCTCTGACCTTGATACTGAGGATCTGTGAATCAACGCTGTGAATCAACGCTGTGAATCAACGCCGTGAATCAACGCCGTGAGTCAACGCCGTGAATCAACGCTGTGCCGTGACCGAATCGCGGCGCCTGTTCTTGGGGCAGGAGTCGGTCACGACACATAGCCGATGGCGCTCAGCCCATGTCGATGGTCTCGGAGATCTGCACGGTGTGGCCGTGCTTTAGCACAGGGCAACCCTGGGCGATCTTGGACGCTGCTGCCATGTCAGCGGCGTTGATGATGGTGTAGCCGGTCATCGAGGCTGGAGCCGCGGTCGAGCTGCCATCGGGGCCAACCCCCGACGCATTGCCGAACGGTGCGCCACCATCGACCAAGGCGTCACCCATGGCGCCGTACCATGCGCCCCACTCCTGCATGACTGCTTCCATCTCGGCTGGATCATCGGGCATCGGGCCCATCTCGCCGTGAAAGGTCAGTACGTACTTTTGCATTTTTCTCCCCTTTTGGGTGTTGTCGCAGGTTCCTGTTTACCGCGGTTGTTGGTACGACGAACGGGAGGTCTCGGATTGGACAGGGTTCGCCAAAAACATTCTGTCTCTTCGACGAGACGCGAAAGGGCCCCAGCCGACTAATGCCTGCTGGGGCCCGATTTCGGGAATGTTGTTTCGGTCCCTTACAGGATCTGGCTCAAGAAGAGCTTTGTCCTATCGGAATCGGGGTTGGTGAAGAAGTGCTCTGGCGTGCCTTCTTCGACGATGGCACCAGCCTCCATGAAGATGATGCGGTCGGCCACTTCACGAGCGAAGCCCATCTCGTGAGTCACGACCATCATGGTCATGCCCTCGCGAGCGAGCTCCTTCATAACGTCGAGCACTTCCTTGATCATTTCAGGATCGAGGGCCGATGTCGGCTCGTCAAACAGCATGACCCGAGGCTCCATCGCCAACGAACGGGCGATGGCAACACGCTGCTGCTGACCACCCGAGAGCTGGCCGGGAAACTTCTCGGCCTGCTCGGGAATGCCAACCCGCTCGAGGAGCGCCATGCCGTTCTCCTCAGCCTCGGACTTTGGCTGCTTCTTCACCCAGCGGGGAGCCAGCGTGATGTTGTCGAGGACGGTGAGGTGAGGGAACAGGTTGAACTGCTGGAACACCATGCCAACCTCGGACCGAATTTTCTCGATGTTCCGAGTGTCGTTGGTGAGCTCGACACCATCGACGACGATGCGTCCGGCCTGATGCTGTTCCAGCCGGTTGATACAACGAATCCAGGTTGACTTGCCCGAACCCGACGGGCCGAGCACCACGACTACCTCGCGCTCCTTAATCGTGGCAGTGACATCTTTCAAGGCTTGAAAGTCGCCGTACCACTTGTTGACCTGATCGCATTCGATCATGTCGTTGGCTCCCTTGAGCCGATCTGGTATCGGAACTGCAGTTGTGGATTCAGTCATCGTGAGGCCCCCTGGATGTGAGTTTCGTTGCTGGGTGAGAAGTTGGTTGATAGTGAAAATGAAAGAGTGATCATCGGGTACCCAATCCGAGTTTGCGTTCCAAGGTCTGGCTGTACTTCGACATGGAGAACGCAACAACCCAGTAAAGGAAGGAGACAAAGATGAGAGGTTCCATCTTTGCGCCGAGGAAATCGCTCTGGTTGGAGATGACCCGGTTGGCCACCGTCAACAAGTCGAAGCCGCCGACGATGTAGATCAGCGACGTCTCCTTGTAGGTGGCGATGAGCTGACCGACCAGTGGCGGAATCGAAACCCGCAACGCCTGCGGCAGCACGATCAAGCCGGTGCGCTGCAGGCCGGTAAGGCCCAACGCATCAGCCGCTTCGAACTGGCCTCGTCGAACCGACTGCAAACCACCACGTACGTTCTCCGCCAAGTAGGCGGCGGAGAACAAGGAGTAGCCGAGACAGATCTGTGCCACCTGCGACATCGACATGCCTTGAGGCAGGAACAGCGAGAAGCCGATTACGAAGAAGAACAGGATCGAAATCAGCGGAACCCCGCGTACTACCTCAATGAACGTTGTGCACAGCACCCGGAAGATGGGAAGCTTCGATGTTCGACCCAGGGCGAGCAAGACACCCAGGGGGAACGAGAAGATCATCGTCATCGTGGCTACGAACAAGCTCAAGGTCGCACCGCCGAGAAAGCTCGGCTCAGCGATTTCGAGGGTCGATGTGGTGTTGATCATGGTTGCGAAATAGTGCAACAGAGCCATCGCTCCGACCCAGCCTCCAGCGAACCGAAGCCGCTTGGCCGTCTCACCGGCGAAGGTGGGGGCAGCCAGAGCGAAGATGCCGAGAAGCAAGAAGCTGAGACGAGCCTTCTGCAACATCGGCCACAACGGTGCCCAGCCAAAGAAGGCGAACACCCAGGTGGCGAGGCCGAGAACCACAAGCGCTATTGCGATCAGACGTCCTGCCTCGCCCAAGCCAGGCTTAGAGAGGAAGAACAGAATCACACCACCGATGGCGGCGAAGCCGAGGAACATCGGGATGTCGGTGCTCAGCACATGATCCCAGTCGAGATCAGGGTCTCGCATCACAACCCAGGTCACAAAGAAGGGCGCAACGAGCCAGATCAACGGCATCGACTTACGCAAGCCGACGCCAAAGCTCGACCTCGACATTGCTACACCGACCGCCCAAGCCCCGACGAGGGTGAGCCACATCGACGACCAACCGATCTTCGACGTCATGGCGACCGTGCCAGCCTCGAAGGTGGGGTTGTTGTCAACGAATCGGTAGTCGCCATAGGGAAACACCCAGAGCGTGCCGACCAGGATGCCCAGCAGCACGAGGGTGAAGGGCAGCATTGGCACCATCTTGAAGCGTGCCTTGTCGCCCATGATCCGCCAGACGCCGAACCACACAGCGACGAGAACAGCACCAGCTATCCACCAGCGAATCCGACCGCCAAGTTCGAACGGGCCGAGAAACCCGACCAGAATCAGAAACAGGCCGACGTTGCGAGCCGTGCTCGCGATCCGGGATACAGGAGCCAGAGCCCCGCTCCTCGACAAGCCGAGAGCCAGACCGGTGAGGCCCAGCAGGATGGCAAACGAAACCCACACCCGGATCATCTGATCGAAGGGATACGACTTCACCAGAAGCAGCCGCATGTTGGTGGCCAGGGCTTCCCAACGGCGTTCTGGGTCGAAGATAAAGCCGAGGATGCCCCGAATCGCCCACAGGGCAAACAGGCCAGACACGACCGTCAGAATGGAATTGGCGACCGATGAAAACAGGTTGGTCTTCATCCACTGCACCGGTGGCATCGGTGGATCGTCGGGCTTGACCGTGGTCGCTTCGACCTCGGCCCCGGTGTAATCTACGCCTTCAGGATCAAGTACATGCACCCCGGAGTATTGTTCTCCTCCTGCCATATCAGCGCTCCACGATTGCTAGACGACGGTTGAAATAGTTGACGACCGCTGAGATGCTCAGCGAACAGGTGAGATAGAAGGCCATGATCACCGGGAACACCGTGAGGAACTGGCCCTTCTGGTTACCGATGGTGCTACCGACCGTCACGAGATCGGCGTAGCCGATGGCCACACCGAGCGATGTGTTCTTCACCAGGTTGAGATACTGGTTGCCCAACGGTGGCAGTGACACCCGAAGAGCCTGAGGCAGGATGACTTTGCGCAGCGATTGCATCCGGGAAAGCCCCATCGCCGCTGCCGCTTCGCTCTGGCCCTTTGGCACGGCCAAGATACCGCCGCGGACGATCTCGGCGATGAAGGCCGAGGTGTACATCACAACCCCGAAGAACAGGGCGGTGAACCAGGTGGTGAGCACCAAGCCCTGAACGCCGTTGTTGGCGAAGTTGCCGGGCTGGACGATATCGGGTCGTTGGAAGCCAAGGGGGGCTCCGGTTCGTTCGGCGCTGAACTTGTCGCCGATTACTCTGAAGAGATCGCTGGTCGAGTTCACGATCCAGCTCGACAGGCCCGGCCAGAGAACCCAGAGGACTCCAGCGGCAAGCACAGCGCCAAGGCCAGCGAAGATCACGCGGAACCAGTCGTCGTCGGTCAAACGAGCCGAACCACCCGGGGTGCGACGCTGAGCGAAGAAGTTCTGGATCCAACGGGCAGCAGCTGCGAACGCAACAACGGTGAGAGCGATCTGGACCGCGGCCTGAGGGACACGGCCGATGAGATCCGACAGCGTCTGTATGGGTGCACCAAGGAAACTGAAGACGGTGTGGGCCAGCCAGCCGATGACGGCGAAGATGGCGATTACACCGAGAGCGATCCAGCCGGGGTAGGTTTCGCCCCCGTGCTCGTCGCGAGCGTTAGCTCGGTTCTTGTAGACGAAGCGGGCGATGATGGCACCGATCAGCAACCAGATCGCCCACTGGTAGAAGCCGTCGGCGATATGAGGCCGAGGCATTGCCACACCCTTGTTGGTGATGTGGAGCCAGCCGTTAATGGGGCCAACTTCGTTGAACGGATCCTCGAAGTCTCTGAAGCCCGGAAGGATCACCGTAAACACCGTGAAGATGATGATGATTTGAACCAGCAGAGGAATGTTCCGCACCGTCTCGATGAAGGTTGACGCCAGCTTCGACACCATCCAGTTCGAAGAGAGCCGGGAGACACCAATCAAGACGCCGAGCATGGTGGCCAGGATGAGCCCGGCCGCCGACATCCTCAGCGTGTTGACCATGCCGACCCAAAGGGCACGGCCGCCATTGTTTGGCTTGGTATCGATGCCTTCGGCGATCTGAATACCCACCGATTCGGTGATGTAGTCGAAGTCGGCATCGATGCCCTTGTCATCGAGGCTTTGCAGGCCGACCGAAGCCGAGAACCAGAATGCTGCGATCACCGCCGCCAAGACGGCGAGCTGTACCGCCCACTTTAAAACCACCGCGTCTCTGTAGAACGGTGGCCGCTGCTGTTGCGTCGTGGCCAATGAACCTGTGGTCACAGGCAAGTCCCCCTTACTGATCTTGCTGATGTTTGTCTGTTGTGCTGCCCGACGACCGCTTGATTCGATGGGAGCAGATACAGCTCGGGGGGCGCCTTGCGACGCCCCCCGAACTACTAACTCTTGACTAGATGTTGGAGAAGCCGGTTACTTAGCGGGCCGGCGGGGCGTAGATGAGGCCGCCCTCGTTCCAACGAGCGTTGGCGGAACCTTCACGCTTGATGCCTACCTCGTTGAGGTGGCGGGCGAAGATCTCGTCGTAGTTGCCCATCTGCTTGATGACCTGATAGAAGGCATCGCCCGAGAGGCCCATGCCGCTCTGCAGCTCATCGTCGGCGCCGCCGAGGAGACGCTTGACCTCATCATCACCATTGGCCAGCATGTCGTCGACATTGGCCGAAGTTACGCCCTTCTCATCAGCGATGATGGTGGCGTAGACCGTCCAGTTGATGATGTCAGCCCACTGTGAGTCATTCTGGCCGTAGGTCGGGCCGAGGGGCTCCTTGGAGATGGGCTGTGCTGGGAAGATGACCCAGTTTTCACCGTCAGGCTGCTGGGTGGCCTTACGACCGACCAGGCCGGAACCGTCAGTGGTGAGCACGTCGCAGGCACCGTCGATGAAGGTCTGCACAACGGCGTCCCAGTCATCGGAGGTGTTCAGCGTGATTTCCACACCGGCTGCAGCGGCACCTTCGGAGATGTTCTTCTCCGTGGTCGTACCGGCGTTGGTGCAGACGATCGAACCTTCGAGGTCGGCGAAACCGGAGTCGGCCGAGAAGCCGTCGCTCTCGCGAGCCATCATCTGCTGGCCGTCGTAGTACGTGGTAGGACCGAAGTCCATGCCGACCTCGGTGTCACGGCTCTGCGTCCATGTGGTGTTGCGCATGAGTACGTCGACCTCGCCGGTCTGGACGGCGGTGAAGCGGTCGGTGGCGCTCAGCGGCTTGAGTTCAACCGCTTCTGCGTCGCCGAATACGGCGGCGGCTACGGCGCGACAGAAGTCGGCGTCGAGACCGGTGATGGAGCCATCGGCCTGGGTCTGTGAGAATGCTACAGCCTGGCCAGAAACGCCACAGTTGACTTTGCCACGGGCGAGGACCTCATCGAGGGTGCCGCCCTGGGTCAGCTCGACAGTGTCGGAGTCATCCGCACCGCTGGAGTCGCTGTCGTCAGCAGTGTTGTCTTCGGTGCTTTCGCCATCGGCTGAGTCGTCGCCCGAGTCGCTACCACAGGCAGCGATTACGAGACTGAAGACGGCCAACAAAGCGAGAAGTCGCTTCAGAGTTGATGTCATTGGATTTAGGTCTCCCCTTTGAGGATTGATGAGCAGGCATCGCGCACCTAGCGTGTCGCCGACGCGTGAGCCTCTTGACCGCCCTTGGCGCCGACGTGCGACGCTTCCGATGCGGATCCAGTGCAGTTTAGCCCTCAACCACCGCCAGCGGGGCCAAACGCAACACGCTGTTAACGTGCCTACCACTGTTCGGCCGACGCTAGATCAGCAGAATTCACGGAGTTGTAGCGCAAGCTGAAGCCATATTCAGCGACATCGAGGCGTTGGTGCGGCCGAATCGGGCCCTCGGCTCGACAACGACAACCCACCCTGCTGGACTACAAGAAGTGTCAACATCCGCAACATTCCCGCTTCCATGCCGCTCGATCTAGGCGTCTGTGTGGCCAGTCGGATAACCGACATCGACTATGTCGTCGAGGCCGAACGGCTGGGATTCAGCCATGCCTGGTTTGCCGACAGCCAGATGATCTGGAGCGATGTGTACGCGACCATGGCTGTGGCGGCAGAGCGGACCAGCCACATCCAGATCGGAACCGGAGTGGCTGTTGCTGCCACGAGACCTCCGCCGGTAACCGCCGCCGCGATGGCCACGATCAACCAGCTCGCGCCTGGTCGTACCTTCTGCGGGATCGGAACAGGCAACACCGCCATGCGAATCATGGGTCACAAGCCGATGCCGATTTCGGAATTCGATGAGTACCTGGCCTGTCTCAAGCCTCTCCTTCGGGGCGAAGAGGCAATGGTTGCGTGGCGGGGACGAGTCTCACCGGTACGCCACATAATGCCCGACGATGGCTTCGTAAATTTCGATGACCCCATACCGCTCTACGTATCGGGGTTTGGGCCGCGGTCGCTCGGATTGGCCGGCGCCCACGGCGACGGCATGGTGCTTTCCGTGCCTCCCGACCCTGGCGCCCTTGAGCGCGTGTGGTCCCACGTCGAGCAGGGTGCCGCCGAGGCTGGCCACGCCATCGACCGGAACCGGTTCTACACCTCAAGCCTCACAACGATCGTGGTGCTTGAACCGCACGAGCGTGTGACGAGCGATCGGGTTAGGGCTCAGGCCGGAGCCTTCGCCATTGCGTCACTCCACTATTCCTACGACCAGTGGCGGAACTATGGCCGCGGTCCTGCGAGTCCGGCGGTACGCGAAGTGTGGGACGACTATCTGGCGATGCTGGAGAGTGTTCCTGAGCCCGTTCGCCACCAACGAGTTCATGCCGGTCCCAACTGCTGGGTCCTACCGGAGGAGGAGCGGTTTGTCACCCCGGAGTTGCTCTCGTCGACGTGTCTAATCGGTGAAGCCGACGATCTGGTCGAACGCCTGAACCTCCTGGCCGATGCCGGCCTGAACCAGGTGATGATTCTGCCGCCTTTCGAGCCACGGTTCGATGTTCTTCGCTCGGTTGGCGAAGAACTCATTCCCCGGCTGCAGAGGTTGCCCTAGCTGTCGCCGTCGCCGTTCAACAACTACGCTCGCATGCAGCTAGTCGAGAGGAGATTGACGTGAGGGCATGGCGCATACATGAACTTGGTCATCACAAGGACGCACTGACGCTTGAAGACGTGCCGGAGCCAGTCCCTGGCCCGGACCAGGCTCGGATCAAAGTCGAAGCCGTCAACGTGAACTTTGCCGACATCCTGCTCTGCCAAGGTGTGTATCAGGATCGCCCCGGCGTTCCCTTTACCCCAGGGTTGGAAGCCGTCGGGGTTGTCGAGGAGATCGGCGAGAAGACCGCGGCTGATGACCTGCGGGTTGGCGATCGGGTGGCGGCAATGTGTGCTCTGCCCGCCGGTGGTTACGCCGAAAAGGCTCTCATCCGTACCGACGGCGCTGTGGTCCTTGACGACGAGATTCCCGCCGTCGATGCCACCGTGCTTTACACCACCTATCAGACGTCGCATGTCGCCCTCCACCATCGCGCTCGGATCGAAACGGGGGAGTGGCTGCTCGTGCACGCCGCTGCTGGCGGTGTTGGATCGGCCGCCGTACAGCTTGGTCTGGCTGCCGGGGCAACAGTGATCGCTACCGCTGGAGGCGCGGCGAAGACCGCCGCTTGTCGGGAGCACGGTGCGCAGCACGTGATCGACTACCGAACCGCTGACCTCTACAAGGACGTGATGGAACTGACCGGAGGTCGAGGCGTCGACGTTGCTTTCGACCCGGTCGGAGGCGCCACCGGTGATCTCACGCGGCGACTGATGGCATGGGAAGGGCGCCTCGTCGTCATCGGTTTCGCCGCCGGTGACATCCCCATGTATCCGGCTAACCACATACTCGTGAAGAACTACAGCGTGCTCGGTCTCCACTGGGCCGCCTACGCCCAAAATGGTGGCCGCCATGTTGTCGAGACCGCTCATCGCGACCTGCTCAGCCTCTACCGAGCGGAGACGATCAAGCCACACGTACACCGCACCGTTGCCCTCGACGAGGTGCCGCAGGCGCTCGACGATCTTGAAGGTCGCCAAATCATCGGCCGTTATGTTGTGACGGTCGGCGGATAGGAGACGACGATGGGGAACGCCACGCTCTATCGATTTGCGCAGGTTTACACGATGGACCCTGGCGTTCCCGACGCAGACGCCGTGATCCTCGACGGGGATCGCATCGTGGCCGTCGGTGCGTTTAGCGATCTGGTGGCATCGCTCGAACATTCAGGCGACGGTGATGGTTCGCTGGTCAATCCCGTCACGGTCGACGAATCGCTCGCCAACCGTTTCGCTTTGCCTGGTCTTATCGACCAGCACCTGCATCCTCTTCTGGCCGCTACCACGCTCTCGACGGCGGTAATCGCAACCGAAGACTGGAATCTTCCCAACGGCTTCTACCCGGCCGCCGTCGACGAAGCGTCATACCGCGACCGGCTGGCTCAGGCCGAGGCGGCGTTGGGCGATCAAGACGAGTGGTTGCTTTCGTGGGGTTACCACCAGCTCTGGCACGGCGACCTCGACCGAGCGGTCCTCGACGGGATCAGCACCAGTCGTCCAATAGGGATCTGGCAACGCTCATGCCACGAGTGGTACATGAACAGCGCAGCAATGGATGTACTCGGCATCGACGAAGCCTGGCTCGCCACTAAATCGGGCCCCGAGGTCGCCATGGTCGATCTCGACCGTGGGCACTTCTGGGAGGGCGGCTTCTTCAATCTGGTGATGCGCAAGGTGGCGCCCATTCTGGTGAGCCCCGAGCGTATGGACAGTGGACTGCGTCAGATGGTTGCCTATCTTCACCAGAACGGTGTAACCGCCTACAACGAGCCAGGAATCGCCTGGGCAATCGAGCCCTTCGAGCTGTATCAGCAGATCCTCGGCCACGATGACACCCCCCTATGGTCCACGTTCATGGTCGACGGAAGGACCCAGGCGGCGCTCAATATGCCGCTCGACGAGGTGATCGCCGACGCCGAAGCCCAAATTGCGCGGGCCCCGCACGGCAAGGTGATGCTCTTCGATCGACAGGTGAAGCTGTTCGCCGACGGAGCCATCATCTCCCAGCTGATGAAGATGAAGGACCCTTATCTCGATGCTGAGGGTCGACCTAACCCGAACCATGAGGGTGAATGGATGATGGAGCCCGACATCTACAGCCGGTACTTCGACGTTTACTGGGATGCCGGCTGGCAGATCCATACGCATGTGAACGGCGATGCTGGCCTGGAGATGGTGCTCGACACGATGGCAGCGGCCATGGCTCGCACGCCGCGTGACGATCACCGATGCGTAATCGTTCATTTTGCCAACTCCACCGAGCAGCAGATAGAGCGGATCGCCGACCTGGGAGCGATCGTGTCGGCCAATCCTTACTACCCCTGCGGATTCGCCGATCGGTATGGGGCCTTCGGGCTCGGGCCGGAGAGGGCGGACGTTATGGTGCGCTCTCGGTCGGTGCTCGATCGGAAGGTATCGCTGTCGTTTCACTCAGATCTGCCGATGGGCCCGGCCGAGCCACTGAAGATGGCCTGGTTCGCCACCGATCGGATCACGCAGTCGGGCCGCGTCGCAGGCCCCGATCAACGCATCGAGGTTGACGAGGCGTTGCGGGCCGTCACCATTGGAGCAGCCCATTCCTGGCGACAGGATCACGAGATCGGATCGATTTCGCCAGGCAAGCGAGCCAATCTCACCATCATCGATCGCGACCCTTATGAGGGCATCGGACTAGACGAGGTCGAGGTGGTCGGAACCTTCTCCGACGGTCGCTGGTTCCCGGTGCCGGCTTCGAGCCGGGCCAAGAATCGTTGGGCTGAAAGTCAGCACGCGCTCAGCGTCGAAAACGTCGAAAGAGCTGGGCTGCCTGGATGCGATCGTGCCGGCGGCCACTCGGGCTGCGGGTGCGACGCTGCTCGAGCCCTGAGCAGGTCGCTGACCGAGGCCAGCTAGCTGTCCCAGCCGACCATCATAGAGATCGGCCCACGGAAGGTGATGTTCGGGAAGTAGTCGAACGTTTCTTGCTCGAGGTGGAGCGTAGGGATTCGTTGAGCCAGAACTTCGGTCATCAGCTGAGTTTCGTAGCGGGCAAACCTTGCCCCAAGGCAGAAATGCACGCCCTTACCGAAGGAAATGTGACGGTTCGCGTTCTGGCGATGAATATCGAAGGAGTGCGGATCGTCGAATAGGTCGGCTTGCCGGTTCGCCGACGCGAAGTTGAGAAAGACCGCCGTGCCCGCCGGGATTTCGGTGCCGCGGATCGTCGTGTCTCTGGTGGTGAGGCGGCGCCAGGAGATCTGACTCGAGTTGTAGCGCAAGACCTCTTCGACCGCGTTGGCGATGAGGGTGGGGTCGTTGCAGATCTCGCCCCACACGTCGCGCCGGGGCAGGAGGCACTGCAGGGTGTTACAGATGAGGGCGGTTACAGCCTCATGGCCAGCGAACGACAGCCCGTAGATAATCGATTCGACCTCCTGATAGCTGATGTCGTCCGGGTTCTGCTCGTGGGCAGTGATCAGCTCCGACGCCAGGTCATCGCCCCGAGCGTCGCGTTTGGCTGCGGTGAAGTCTCGGCAATACCTCCAATAAGAGAGCATCTGCTCGGCGATGGCTACCTGCTGGGCGGCGTCGGGTTTGCCCCAGGAGAACGCCTTTCGATCGCCACACCAGTTCTTGAGCATCTCATCGTCTGACTGGGGAAAACCGATAAACCGGAACACGGTTTCGCCTGGGAGTGGAAAGGCAAAGGCATCGACGAATTCGGCCGGGGAGCCGGCGGCCAACATCTCATCGATCAGCTCATTGCTGCGCTGTCGAATATACGGTTCGAGTGTCTTGATTCGTTTGTTGGAGAACCCCTGACGAGTGTGTACGCGGATCTTGCCATGGTCTGGTTCGGGCCGGTTCGACATCACCGCCACCGGGTTGAAGTCGGGGGCGGCCAGGATCTGTTGAGCTCCGGGGGCGAGCGGAAAGACTGGATCCTGCACGTTGACCGAAGCGAACGTCTCGTGATCGTTGAAGACGGCCTCGATATCCTCCATCGAGGTCAGGACGACGTAGCCGAGTTTCTCAGCGTAAAAGACGGGATGCTCGGCAGCTAGCTCGTCAGCGATCGGATATGGATCGGCAAGGTAGTCACTATTCAGCGGGCTCCACGTGGCGTGCGCTGGACAACCCGCTGGAGGTGGGGGCGTCTCAAGGCGCTCCTGGTGGTACTTGTTGTCGGCCATTGTTCCGATGCTCCCACAGTCATCCAGATTTACCTAACAGGTTAAGCATCTCGGTCGACGTCGGCAAGTCGATCGATCGATGGAGGCTAGCTTGACGTCGGTTGCCTCAACTTCTTTGGATCCGGCCCGACCAAGAAAGGGTGAACGATGACGAGTCACCAGATCGCGAATCCGGCCGTCGGTCGGCTATCGAAGGCGCCCGTCGGCTCTCTATCATCGATCGCCTCACCATCAGGTGGAACCACCGTCGAGTGGCCAACCCCCGAACCTGGCACGACCGCGTGAGGTTCGACGAAATCGTTTGCTCGAACTATTGGGATCTCGCCCCGAACTTCGATGATCTCAACGAACGCTATGAGGCCTACCGTCGCCAACCGTGGCAGCGCCAGGCCGACGAGCAACGCAGGCGAGAACAGGGCGAACGCGAGGCCCAGTAGGAGTCGGTCGGATCGGTGGCCGAACGCAGTGCTTCCAACGCAGTACTCCGAACGCAGTGCTGGAGCTTGCTGCTACAGACCTAGCCGCCGTCTGAGTTCCTGGCCTTGTCGACGCGACACCGGAACGCGGGTGTTTGCAGCATCATCCATAACCAGGACGAGAGCGCCTTTGAAATCAGGGCGAAGCTCAACCAGACGGTTCAGGTTTGCCAGGTAGGAGCGGTGCACGCGAAAGAAGCTATTCGACAAGCGCTGCTCGAGCTCGGTTAGCGAATAGTTGACCAGAACCCGTTCGCTGCTCAGGTAGACGTAGCTATACCCATGGGCGGCAGCTGCAGCCACAATGTCCTCCTCGTGCACGAAGACGGTTCGATCACCGCGCTGGATCGGCAGGCGATTCTGAGCGTAGGAACCGGTGGGGTCGGCGTTGGATGCGACAGGTCCGGTCGGCTCGCTGGCCGGAGCCACCGCTCCGGTCGTTCCGGCACGCCCATGCCCGGGGATGAGGCGCGATCGCACGCGAGCTATGGAGTCGACGAGTCGCTCGGTGTTGAGAGGCTTCAATAAGTAGTCGGCGGCAGACAGGTCAAAGGCATCGACCGCATGGTCTGGGTGGGCGGTCGTGAAGATTACCTGAGGGCTGCCGTCTTGCTGTTGGAGCAGGGCCGCCAGCTCCAACCCACCGATACCGGGCATGCGAATGTCGAGAAAGACGATGTCGTAGTCCATGCCTTGGAGCAGCATCATCGCTTCCTCCGCCGTGGCCGCGGCCCCAACGACTTGGACGCCGTCGCACTCGTTGAGCAGGAACCGAAGTTCCTCTCGTGCGGGCGATTCATCGTCGACGATGAGGCATCGCAAATCGACGCCTGGTTCGAGGTATGTCCGTTCGTTCACCATTGAGGACGTTCCTGACTCCTGTCCGTTAGAGCGGTAGCTCGAGCTCGATGCGTGTGCCCTTCTGCGGTGTCGACCGTATGTCGAGGTGATAGCGAGCACCGTAGAGCCGCTGGAGGCGTTCGTGGATGTTGCGCAAACCCACACCGCTGGAGGACGACGCGACGTGGGATCCGTCGGCCACCTGGGCCAGGGTCGCACGATCCATGCCAACACCGTCGTCGCGCACGTCGATACGGATGGCGCCCGCCAGCGGGTCGACCCGAGCTCGCAGATTGAGAGTCCCTCCGCCCGGTTTTGGAGCCAGCCCGTGCTTGACCGCATTCTCTACCAACGGCTGGATCATGAGCACAGGAATCTGGGCGGCGAGCACTTGAGGGTCGATGTCGTAGCGGACGTGGAGACGTTCGTCGAAGCGGGCCTGTTCGAGGCTCAGATAGGTGCGAACGAAGAAATACTCGTGAGCGAACTCAGCGAATTGCCCTTCCTGCTGGGTGGCATACCGAAAGAAGTCGGCGAGTCTTTGGAGGAGGCGCCGGGCCTCGTTCGGGTCGGTGCGAGCTTTCGCTGCGATGGTGTTGAGCGTGTTGAAGAGAAAATGTGGATTGATCTGCGCCCGCAAGGCATCGAGCCGAGCATCGGCAGCCAGCTGAGCTTTTTCGGTAAGTTCGGCGATCTCGACATGGAGCGTCACGAGGTTGGCCACGGCCTCCATCCGGTCGAGGGGTGGTTCGTCGTCGGGGAGGTAGTCAACCGCAATGGTGCCGATGGTTTGGTCGTTCAAGCGAAGTGGAGTGGCGACGCGATGGCCGCCCGAAATGGGGCGGCGAATCGTCTTGCCCAAATACAGCGCCTGAAGCGACTGGTCGGAGAGCTGTTCAGCGCTGGAGCCGTTCTGGCCGTGGTTACCCGCTGTACCGAGCACGTGCTCGGTATCGGTGATCTGCACCGAATGACCACCGGTGAGGGGGAGGAGATGCTTGGCTGTGCGATCGGCGGCCTCGCCGGTCAGACCGTTGCGGAGGTAGGGCAACGTGCGGTTGACCAGCATCAGAGGATCCCCAGAAGGATGCTCGAGGGAAGCGGTGGAGATGCCGCCCAGTCGGCGCGGCCCACGGATCGTTGTCTGGTAGCCCCAGACGGCGAGGAGGGTGGCGGCCACCCCGATGAGGATGGTTGGCGTGGTGGAAAGGGGGGTGGAGACGATGACCTGGGTGAAGAGCCAAACAACCGCCCATACCAGGGTGATAGCGGCGAGCAGAGGGCGCGAGCCTTTCATGTTCAAACCGCTGCCTTCATCGTGGCCTTAGCGAGCCGCTCGGCCTCTCGGTCGCTGGCTGAACCGTGCATGGATAGCCAGATCGCGCCAAGGTCTGAGACCGGCGAGGTCACAGCGGAGACGGCAAGCATGATGCCGACGACCACAGGGCCGAGCACCAGGGTGGGTGTCTGCAGCAGAATCGGTGCTCCATCGACCAGCAAGCCGACGGCGACCGAGATAATGCTAGCGACGGCGCCTACGATCATGCCGCTGATAATGCCAGCGGCACTGACCCGCCGCGACCAGATCCCCAGAATGATCGCTGGTGTCAGCGTGCACCCGGCGAGAGCGAAGGCCGACGTGACCATCGAGGCGATTACCGATGGCACGGAACCGGAGAGCCGACTGGGATTGAAGATGACGGCGACGACGGCGGCCCCAACCGTCATGAGAGCCACCGCGAGTTGCCCCGCCCGGAGCGCCTGAAGTCGGGTAGCTCGTGGGTTGATGTGATGTTCGTAGACATCATGGCCCCACGAGACCGAGGCGGCCAGAAGCAATCCTCCGATGGTTGACATGATGGCCATGAGAGCGCCGGTTGTCACGACCGACAGGCCGAATTCCCCGCCGAAAAGCCGTCCCATGGCGAGGAGGGCGTGCTCGGGAGTGTTGAGCAAACCATCGACGGTCATCTCTTCGAGCCAGACTGCGTCGGAGGTAGCGATCAAGGACCGCGACGCCGTGCCAACCATGACGGCCAAGGCGTAGAAAACGCCGATGAGGCCCAGCACCCATACCGTTGTCATACGGGCTGCTCGCCCTGTCGGACTGGTGAAGAATCGGTTCATCACATGAGGCAGGCCAGCGGTGCCGAAAACGAGGGTGACCATGAGGCCGATCTGACCGAGACCGGTGTAGCGAGCGCCGGGTTGGGCAAAGTAGGCGTATCGCAACTCGGTGTCTTCGGCCGTCGCGCTGAGGTTGCCTGCCTTGTTCGTGGTGAGCTCGAGGCTGGCGCCATCTGAGCGGGCCTGCATGAGAGGCTCAGCGTTGAGGCTTGCCACCGTCTCGCCATAGTCAAATCCCCGGCTGACAAGGGCCACAGCCACCCAGCAGAGTACGGCGAGCAGCAGGATGAATTGCAGGGCCTGATTCCATGTCGTGCCGCGCATGCCGCCGATGATCACGAGAAGTCCGGTGAGCAAGGTGGACGAGACGATACCGGTTGAGTACGGCGTCAGCCCAGGCAACGAAAGGTCGGTGAAGAGCTCCCAGGTCAGGCCGCCGCCAACGGCTTGCGGTACCAGGTAGGCAAGAATTACGAGCTGAGCGATGACCACCGCGACCAGCCTTACCGGCTCGGAGCGAAACCTGCGGCCGAGAAAGTCGGGGAGTGAGCGTTCGCCGAACCGCCGCAAGGGCGCAGCGACGAAGATAAGCACGGGAACAAACCCGGCGGCGAAGCCGGTGGCGTACCAGGCTCCGTCGAGGCCAGCTACATAGACGGCGGCGGCCACGCCGAGAAAGGAAGCCGCGGAGACATAGTCGCCGCAGATGGCACAAGCGTTGGTGACAACTCCCACCTTGCGTCCCGCTAGTTGGAAGTCGATGGCGGTGCGCGTGCTCCGTAGTCGTGCGGCCACGCTGATCCCAGCCACGAGCACGAGGGCTGCCACCAAGAAGGAGTATTGACTGCTCATGGCCGCACCTATGGTCTCGGCCCGTCGGAGGCCCGTGTCGTCGCCGATGGGCGATTGGCCGAGGGGCGATTGGTGGCCGTCGACGATGAGCCGGAAGACGAACGGGCGAGCGATCGAGCGCCCATCATGCGATCTTCCACGCCGTTGGCCAGCGAGCTAACCGCAGCCGCCATCCCAACGAAAAAGACGTAGAGCCCGAAGCCTGCGATGGCGAAACCGGGCGTGAAGCCCCCGAAGATCGATGCGTAGGAGGTCCACCGTAGGCCGATCAGAGCTATGCCGGCGCCAAGCGTGACGAGCAGGAAGACAGCAAAGTAGCCGAAGGCAATCCGGCGCTGAGAGCGAAAGACAGCGTCCACCTCGGCCGCATCGTCCTCATCACTAAACGAGGCATAGTCGCCAATCCCATACGGAGAATCATTGAAGAGCTCGTCCTTGGCTCCATCGGAGATGCCATCGAACCCTCTGGTCATAGTGCCCCTGACTCTAGGCCAGGTCGCGCAGCATGCGGAAGACGCAATATCCGGTGACAAGGCCCGACACGAGCACCAGCACCAGGCCAGATCCGGGCAACCAACCCTGGAATCCGACCCGGCCGACGAGTCGCGTTACCTGCCATCCCGAGAGAACCAGACTTCCGGCGCCGGCGAGCGCGGCCTGGGCTGCGGCCACCCGCCGGAACGGCAAGAAGGCAGCGCCGAGCAGCAGAACACCGAGGTAGAAGGTGTATCGACCGGCGCCTTCGAACCCTCCGTAGGACCTCACCGATGTCTGCACCCAAGGAAGAAAGGATCCGATGATCACACCGAACCCAGGGAGGGGCAACAGGCGCTGGGCTGGATGCACATTGCTGCGCGGTTCAACCTTTGGGGCGCCTGCGCCCAATCCGGTCGAGGTCGTCACCTGTCGCACCAGGTCGTCATACGAGCGAAGGTAGGTGATGAACGGCCATCCAGCCAGGGCGAATGGCCGGAGGGCGCTCTATCGCCGTTCAACGGTCTCGATCGCCCGGTGAACGGAATCACGTGGCGGTCAGCTGGCTAGTCGACCGCTCGGCCCTAGGCGGGGACCGTCAGAGTCGGGGGAGTGGCCGTCGACTAGATCCTGCTTTCGTCGCCCTGTCTTCTGGAGTTCTGTTGGATCTAGCAGCACCTCAAATTCAACGAAGGCACATTCAACAAAGGGGGACTCGGTGACACCAACCGACCGAAGTAAGTACTGGCGCACGAACTTGCGCCTTATGACCGTCCTATTAACGATTTGGGCAGTGGTGGGCTTAGGCATGAGCACACTCTTTGTCGACAGTCTCAACAACATTTCGCTCGGGGGAATCCCGTTTGGATTCTGGATGGGCCAGCAGGGATCGATCTTCACCTTCGTGGCACTCATCGCGTTCTACGTGTGGCGCATGGAGAAGCTCGACGAATCCTACGGAATCGACGAGGCAGCTGAACTCGACGCTACGCGTGTCGCTGCAGGGGAGGCTAGCTGATGGATACCTTTGGATGGACCGTGCTGTGGGTGGTCATCACCTTCAGCCTCTACATCGGCATCGCTATTCGCAGCCGAGCGAAGAACACCAGTGACTACTACGTTGCCGGTGGTGGCGTACCCGCTGTCGCCAACGGTGCTGCCGTCGCCGCTGACTGGATGTCGGCGGCTTCCTTTATCTCGATGGCCGGCCTCGTCGCCTTCATGGGCTACGGCGGTTCGGTCTTTCTCATGGGCTGGACCGGAGGCTACGTACTTCTGGCCCTGCTCCTTGCTCCCTACCTACGAAAGTTCGGCAAGTACACCGTTCCTGACTTCGTAGGTGACAGATACTCAGACACGGCTCGTGTCGTGGCCGTTGTCTGTGCCATCTTCGTTTCGCTCACCTACGTGGCCGGGCAGATGCGCGGTGTTGGCGTGGTCTTCAGCCGCTTCCTCGAGGTGTCGGTAAACGTCGGTGTGTTCATCGGCATGGCCGTCGTTTTGTTCTACGCCGTCCTTGGCGGCATGAAGGGCATTACCTGGACTCAGGTAGCCCAGTACTCGGTGCTGATCGTGGCCTATCTCATCCCGGCCATCGCGATCTCGACCGACCTGACCGGAAACCCGATTCCGCATCTTGGCTTTGGCGAAATTCTGACCAAGCTTGACCTGATCCAGGCTGACCTCGGGTTTGCCGAGTACACGAGCGAGTTTGCGACCTTCGACCGCAAGAACCTGTTTCTGATCACCGCCACCCTGATGTTTGGCACGGCCGGTTTGCCGCACGTGATCGTGCGGTTCTACACCACGCGAACCGTGAAGGAAGCTCGCCGTTCGGCCTTTTGGGCCCTCTTCTTCATCTCGATCCTGTACACCACAGCACCCGCCATCGGCGTGTTCTCGAAGTACAACGTGATCGACACTGTCGAAGGTGCATCGCTGGCCGAACTTGAGCAGATCGATTGGGTCAAGGGCTGGAGCGATACCGGCTTGCTGGCCTTCGACGACAAGAACGGCGATGGGATCATCAACTACACACCCGACGAAGCAACCAATGAGATGGTGACCTTTGACCGGGACATCATGGTGCTTGCGAACCCTGAGGTCGCAGGGTTGCCGAAGATCATCGTCGGCCTTGTGGCCGCTGGTGGCCTAGCCGCAGCGCTCTCGACGGCATCGGGATTGCTGCTGGTGATCTCCTCGTCCATCGCCCACGATCTGGTGTACAAGTTGGCCAGACCGGACGCCACTGAAGCCCAGCGGCTTCTCTGGGGCCGCCTCGCTATGGGCCTTGGTGTGATGGTGGCTGGCTGGTTCGGTATCAACCCACCAGGCTTCGTGGGAGAAGTGGTTGCGCTCGCCTTTGGCCTTGCTGCTGCCAGCTTCTTCCCGATTCTCACCTTCGGGATCTTCTGGAAACGGGCAAACGCTGCTGGTGCTGTCGCTGGTATGGCTGTTGGTCTTACCTTCGCCGCCCTCTACATGATCAACAATATTTGGGGGATCTGGGAGAAGGGCTGGACGCTTTGGGGCATCAACAAGTCGGGTATCGGCATCGTCGCTGCGGTGCTCAACGGCATCGTCTTGGTCGCCGTTTCGTTGATGACGAAGCCCCCTTCTCAAGAGCTTCAGGATCTGGTTGAGGACGTTCGCTACCCCGGCGAGCAAAGCATCGGGGCCAAGTCAGGAGCCATAGCGTAAAGACCGACCGGATAGACAGTTACCACCTCCGGGCGTGCCTCGCTCATGGCACCCCGGCCCGGTCGGGCCGACCCTTCTGACCGTCGAGCTGAGCCTCTCTCAGCCCGGTCAAGGGGTCGGCCCGATCTTGTTTTGGGCGGGTTATCGGCTACGCAGCGCCCAGTCTTTACGAGATTCTTTGGGTTACTCCTCGCGGCCCTCAAGCTTTTTGGTGAGGTAGCCGAACCACAGGTTCATGAGCCTTCAACGCCATACCTGGGCCGCACGACGAGCCGTCGGCCCATTCGCTTTGCTCCTAGCGTGCGGCCTAGCTCTGACCAGCTGTTACAAGCTCGAAACGGCGATAGCCATCGAAGACGATGGCTCGGGAACGATGGCCTACGTGCTCGCTCTCGATACCGACGCCATTCTCAGCTTCGGTGCGTTGGCCGATGATCCCACCGCGGCTGTCGACCGTGATGAACTCTGCGAGGACTTTGAGGCCGAATCGACCAACGACGGCGATGTTCCCCTTGGCGTTGAGGTCGAGCCCTACGAGGACGGTAGCTACTGCGGTGTGCGCGTTTCGGCAGAGATCGGTGCTTCCGATGACCCGGGAGCGGTCTTTAGCGAACTGCTTTCCGATGAAGCGGGTGAGAGCGGTGAGCTGATCCTGCGTCGCAACGAGTTGGGCGGATGGGATTTCTCCTACGCTGGCATCGCGGCAATGATCGAGGACAACGACGCCTCGCTTCCGCTCGAGGATGGGGATGGCGAGGGGGAGATGGAAGCCTTCGCCGACATTTTCATGCAGGCAATCGTCATCTCCTATGAGGTTTCTCTCCCTGGATCCCCCGTCGAAGATAGGAGCGATGCCACCGCGATCAGCGCAGATGGTGGTTCGTCTACGTTCTCCTGGGACGTTGACATCGCCAACATTCCCGACATGATCACCGCTTCGACGATGGCGCCGGTTGCCGAGACCGCCGTGACGCCGACGACTATCGTCGAGCAAGGCGATATCAAGCAAGGTGACATCGAGCAAGGTGATATCGCCGACGCATCAGGGCCGGTCGAAACAACCGTGACAAGCGCAGCGGATTCCCAGCCTGAAGATCTTGCCTTTGCTGAGGAGCAGGCCGGCAATACCGGCCTACTCCTGGGGCTGGGCGCCCTGATGTTGGTTCTGGCTGGCGGTGGTTGGCTGATGATCAACCGGGCCGACTCGCAGGCTGGCGATCACTCCTAGCGAGGCCTGTACGTCGAATCGCTCCTGCGACTAGTCCTCGGCGAGGACGATGCGACCCGACCCACCCGTAGCGTTGCCAATATGGGCTGCCTGGTGGCCTTCCTCAGCCAGTGAGGCAAGCGTCGCATCGAGGTGTTCGGGGTCGACGCCGAACACGAGCCCACCTGATGTCTGGGCGTCGGCCAGAATCAGAGCGGAGATACCCTCGACGTCACCGTCGATGCGATCGACCATCGATGCCAGGTTGCGTCGAGTTCCTCCCGGCACGATGCCGCCATCGGCCAGGGCACGGATGCCGTCAAAAGTCGGTACGGCGGCCACGTTGAGCGTGACGTCAACCCCCGACTCGACCGCAGCCCGCCCGAGGTGACCGAGAAGTCCGAAGCCTGTGACGTCGGTGCCTCCGGTGGCCCCGGAACCGACGGCGATCGTGGCGGCCCGATCGTTCAGCTTGGTCATCGAAGCGACGACTTGGGTGACCAACTCGTCGTCGGCCTCACCCCGCTTGATGGCGGTGGCGGCGATGCCGGTGCCGAGAGGTTTCGTGAGGATGAGTTCTTGCCCCTGGCGTATACCTCGATTGGTGATCATCCGATCGGGGTGCACCTCGCCGATGACGGCCAGCCCAAACTTGGGGGCAGGATCATCGATGGTGTGGCCACCAGCGATGATGAAGCCACCCTCGGACGCCACCTCGGACGCTCCGGCCAGAACCTGGCCGAGCAGCTCGTTCGACAGCTCTTCGGTGTTCCAGGCCACAAGGTTGAGGGCTAGGAGTGGCCGACCACCCATGGCGTAGACGTCTGAAACTGCGTTGGCCGCAGCTATGCGTCCCCAGGTTTTGGCGTCGTCGACGATCGGGGTGATGAAGTCGGCGGTAAAGACGAGAGCGCGGTCGTCGTCGAGCCGCCAGACGGCAGCATCGTCGCCGCTGGAGGCGTCAACAAGGAGACGCTCGTCGTTCGATGGGTTTAGGTGGCGCAGAACCTGCGCCAGCTCGTCCGGGCCGAGCTTGGCCGCTCAACCAGCGCCATGGCTGAACTCGGTCAGTCGTCGTGTCATGGTGGGCCTCCTTCCGATGTCTGTTGCGACCGTCTGGATCAGGTCGCTCCGTTTGGCATGCTACTCGGCCTAGCAGGCTCTTTCAGTGCCGCATCTCGTTCGCCGGAGAAGTTCTCTATGATCTAATGACGATGATGGGTCTAGAGACGACAGCTCAGGTGGCGCGCCTTCTGACCCGCCTGCCCTGGTTCGGGCCCCGTCTGCTCTTTCGCGCCGAACGCCGCTTCTCGTTCCTATCTGTCGATGGCTGGGAGTCTTTGATCGAGGCCATCACCGATGCTCACCCCGATGTCGTGAGCCTCGACGTTTTTGATACCTGTATCGTGCGTCGGCTCGCCGGCGATCAGCCGATCGAGAATGCTATAGACCACCGAGTTCGAGTGGCCGACGGGACGTCCTCCGGCAGCCGGGCAGCCGTAGCCGATGCGTTGGAGCGCGAGCTTTGTCGCGCCGTGCCTGGAGCAGTCGAGGCGCTTCGTCGTGTTCGAAAGATCACGCCCAATGTTGTCTTCTTGTCCGACACCGATCGTTCCTCAGCGCTGCTCGTCGAGATTCTTCGCTCGCAAGGCTTGTTCGTCGACGGTGATCGGCTCGTCGCCTCCTGTGAAACCGGGACCACCAAGGCCCGCGGCGATCTCTTTCTCCATGAGGATTATCGACAGGCGCTCGATGAGGTCGCCGCGAAGAATGGGTCGGTCGGCACGGGGGGAGTGGGCGTTTGGCACGTTGGGAACCACATCTGGTCGGACGGGGTCATGGCCATCAAGGCTGGCCTTACCGGCGTGGTCTTTGCCGAAGCCGAGCCAAATCGTTATGAAGAGACGATGGGGCGCCGGCCGAGCAGTGCTGGTGCGGCGTTGGCCGCGGCTGCTCGCACGGCTCGCCTGACGTTGGAAAC
Organism: uncultured Acidimicrobiales bacterium; assembly: GCA_937922045.1. Taxonomy (GTDB): domain Bacteria; phylum Actinomycetota; class Acidimicrobiia; order Acidimicrobiales; family SZUA-35; genus JAHELU01. The sequence continues at coordinate 86,950 of CAKZXA010000014.1, forward strand.
TCAAGGTTCAGAAGGACTCCTCGATGGCCGCGATGCGGAGGCTCGCAAGGTCGGTGCCAGTGTTGGCGGCCCGGCTCTGACCGCTTTTGTTCTCTGGGTGGCCGAGCGGTGTCGGGCTCAGAACCTCGGTGATGTCGTCTTTCTTGCCCGAGATGGGGAACTGCCGCTGGAGTTGGCAAAAACCATCCCTGCTGACCATTGGCAGGGCCGTTCACTGCACTATCTCCATTGCTCTCGGTTGACATGGTCGTTGGCCGCAGCGTCAGCGGTCGGCGTCGACGAGTGGATCGCTGTCGGCTGCGACGAGGAAACCGCCTTCCTGCTCAACCGGCGCCACCTGATCCCGCTCTCGGCTCTGGTCGATCGTGTCGGCCTGACGGTCGAGGATTTCGGCACAACCGTCACCGGCCACGCCGAGCTGGCAGCTCTCGACTTCAGCAAGCCCTTGCCTGTGGGATCGGCTCATCTTTGGTCGAGTTTGTTGGCCGACCCTGAGGTGAGGCGCTGTGTAAGCGAACGCTCGAACCAACGTCGAGACTTGATACTCGACTACCTGCGCGCCGACGGTTTCCCAACGGGACCTATCGCACTGGTCGATGTTGGGTGGCGGGGCCGGTTGGCGTGGCAGGTGTCGGCTGTGTTGCGAAATCTGGTTGAGGTCGAACCGATTCACCTTCACTTTGGCGGCGACAAGGTTCACGCCGATGTCGACGCCGCTATCCCCATCGAAAGGTTCGCCTTCGATGGGTACCAGCCGCCGAAGCCGGTGACAGCTCCCGTCTCATGCGTCGAGACCTTGACCGCTTCGGGCAAGGCGCGTGTGGTTGAGTACCGCCGAGCTGTAGACGGTTCAGTCAAGCTCGTGTTCGGACGGGCCCACAGCGAGGTGACCGATGGTGATCGGGTCGAACTTTGGGCGGGCGCACTGGCCATGGCGTCTGGCGTGCCATCGAGGGCCGAGCTGGAATCCTGGGGGATCTCACCGACGGCGCTCGACGCTGAGGTGCGTGACCTTCTCGGTCAGTGGTGGAATACGCCAACCCCAGCTGAGGCTCGTGCCCTGGCTGCTCTGATGTTCGAGCATGACGAAGCCGGGACCAGATTCCGTCCCCTTGTGGCCCCCTACGGCCTTGGTGAGTTGGTTCGAAGCGAGCGAGAACCACGGCAATGGGCACAGGGGTCAGAAGCGGTGACACCCCAACCGATGCGAGCCATCATCGGCCCGTTGCGGTTCGCTCGGTCGGCATTTCGTCGGGTTGCCTCACCTCGTCTTTAATCAGGCTGGCTGATGCAAAAGATAACGAATGTGTGACATCGGGGGTCCATCTGGCCTACCATGACGGTCATGGTGGAAGTGATAGCCATTCCAAAGGTTGGTCAACGACGCTTGGAGGGGGTGGGGGTCGATATCGGGCGTTATGCGATACCGGTCGCCGTAGCCGTCCTGTTCGTTGTCTCATCCTTATTGTTCGCCCAGCGTCTCGATCTGCTCCGAACCTGGAGCGATACGTATGCCGCTGCAGGTGAGTTCAATGTCGAGTCCTGCGAGTTGTCTGATGGTTTTGGCGCCGATCAATGGGCCTGCCAAGGAAGCCTTCAGATGCTGACGCTGACGGCCAATGGTGACGCAGTGAGCCAGCAGAGTTCGTTGATCGCCTCCGAGGGTGCCTACGTGTCGGCGAAGCCGGTCGTCGGTTCAACAGTTCCGGTGTTCTTTAACACCGCTGACTCAGCCACGGTCTACCCCGATACCGATCGCATAGCGGAGGTGGCGCGACTTTACTTGTCCTTGCTGCCTCGATTGTTCTTCGCTATCGGAGCGCTTGTCTGGTTGGTCGGTTGGTACGTGACCACGGTCAACGAGGGCCAGGGTGTGCGGCGTAGTCGTTGGTTCCCGCAACGTTTCTCCTGGCGAACGCAGGGGGTCAAGTGGCTGGCTGCTGGCGTTGGCGTCGTCGTCCTTAACTACGTCGTCGTTCACAAACTGGTTGGCTCGTTAGGGATCATCTAGGAGCGATTGTGCGTGCCCGCTTCGGCGGTTGCGCACCTTCGACAGCGGCCGATCAGGTCGAGCCGGTGATGATCGCCGACAAAGCCCTGTTGGTCTGCTGCTTCCTTTAGCGCTACCTCAAGTCCGTGCTCCAGGGTTGGGGCCAGCGTTACATCGACGATCAGGCCACAGCCGCTACACACCAGATGGTGGTGGTGGTGGCCAGTGATGTCTTCGTTCAGTTCGAAACGGGCATGGTCATCGGAGGTGACGATGCGATGCACGACGCCAGCCTCTTCGAGTATCACGAGGTTGCGATAGGTCGAACTCTGCGCAAGCCCCGAGGCCGACAACAGTATCTCGCCGATGGTCGCAGGGCCGGGTGACTGATCTAGCGCATCGACGATCTGGCGACGGTTAGCGGTGTAGCGCTGGCTGGAGGCCACGAGTTTGGTCGCCGCGTTGCGATGAATTTCGGTTGTTGTCGAGCGGGTCACGCCTTTCAGCGTAGCGGCTGATCCGTGGTTGAGAAAAGGTGAGAATCAACGGACGGTATTCGATTGCGGTTTTGTGTAGTTGAGCGACACAAAGAGCTCGGTTTAGGGCGAACAGCGGGCTTTGAGGTACGAACAGACGTGCCGAGGATCTAGACTTGTGGGCAAGGCAACCCGTCCGGGTAGGCCGACGAGAAGTTCCCAGCAAAGTGAGGCCAGGGCGTGACGAAGCAAGACATTCCATTCCGACCAGCGACGATGACACCGGTAATCGACGGCGGCGTTGACGAACGCGCCGCCTTTCTGGTCAAGGTCTACCAGCATGTGGCGCTCGCAATCTTGGCCTTTATCGGCTTCGAGGCAGCGCTGTTTGTCACCGGGATAGCCGAGCGCATGTTCGACTTCTTCTTCGGGGGCGGTGGATTCGCTTGGCTGTTGTTGCTCGGCGGTGTCTCACTGATCTCCAATTTCGCTGCCCGATCAGCTAACCGTCTCGGTGATATTAAGGCCCAGTACACAGCACTGTTCGTGATGGCAGCAGGCCAGGCGCTTCTCTTCGCCCCCTTCCTTTATTATGTGCTCGTGCACCAGGGGGCCACCGGCGATGTGGTCGCCGCCGCCATTATCAGCTTGCTCGGCTTCGCCGCTCTCACGGGCGTTGCCTTTGTGACGCGCCGCGATCTGTCGTTCTTGCGCCCAATTGTTATGTGGGGTGGCATCGCTGCTATCGGGCTTATCATCGCTGCCGTCGTCTTCGGCTTCACCCTCGGCCCGATCTTCTCGGTCGCCATGGTTGCGCTGATGGGCGCATCGATCCTCTACCAGACCCAGAACATCATCCGGCGCTATCCGGAGTGGGCTTACGTGGCGGCCGCTGTGGGCCTGTTCTCGTCGCTGATGACCATGTTCTGGTACGTGTTGCGACTCGTCAATCAGATGCGTCGCTAGGTCGTCGCTAGGTCATTGTCGGCCCGGGTCAACAGGTAGGTCTGTCGGCCCGGGCCGAAGTATTGCAAATTTGTATCAGTCGAGCTACGCTGACCAAGGGCCACGCTAGGTGGTTCTACCTGGAAGGGTTACCTCAACTCATCACATCGGATTGGTTGAGAATCTTTACGGGCGCAATGGCGGGTAATTCCCCGAAAGGGTGCACAGCGTGCGAGATCACAGTGGTATTCGGCGTGTCTTGGCTGATGAAAACGCGGGTTCGAAAGATCCACGGACACGTGTCGGCGACACCGAATCGGATGCGTTTGAGGCCGAGTTCAAGTCGGTTAGTCGAACGGCGCGAGGCCTATTCAAGCTGGTCCTCGGGGTTTTACTCATCGGCTGCCTCGGGCTTGGGGCTCTTTGGCTGCAATCGCCAGGCGATGCAACGATCGATACGGCTGCGCCCGATCCTGCCGGTCCGGGGAGAGGCTCCGGTTCAAGCCCGGGAGGCTCTAAGGGCAAGGACAAGACGCCGACTACCGATGTCGACGATCGGGCCAAAGAACCCCGCGGCCTAGCCAAGGGAAAGAACAAACGACTACTCACCGTGACGAGCATCACCGATGGTTCAACGGATGATGACTCCAAAGACGACCAAGATGACAGCGACACGACGACTTCCGCCTCAACGTCGTCGCAAAGCACATCGACGACCGATGGGCCTGTCGAGACCACCACGAGGTCTGGCTCCTCCACCTCGCGCCAGGGGTCTACGACGTCCTCCTCGGATCGTGGTACCACCACGCATCACCCGACGACTCGGGTAACCAGCACGTCGGATACGAAGTCCAGGAAGCGGTCGAAGAGGCAAAACACGACCTCTACCACCGGTAGGACGGCAACGACCGAGAAGACCACCACGACGAACCGGCCGACGACGACCAACAAGACCGCAACGACGAAGAGAACCACAACGACGTATCGGGCCACCACAGAGCGACAGACGACGAGGCCGCCGGTGACAACGGCCCGGACGACCACGACGACGAGGCCAACCACGACCAGTCGCCCCCCGACAACAGCTCAACCAACGACTCAGCCCCCGACGACAAGCGGTTCGAACAGCGGTGCGCTGCTCTTTCAGGAGAACTTTGATTCGCTGAACACCTCGCGCTGGAAGGTTGAGCACTCCGCCTATGGCGGCATCAACGGCGAGGTGCAGTGCTACCAGCCAAACAATGTCTGGGTCTCCGGTGGCAAACTCGTGCTGCGAGCTAAGAAGGAGTCCTACGACTGTCCCCGAGCTGGCCGAAAGAGCTACACGTCGGGCATGGTTCGTCTTCAAGACGTCGAGTTCAAGCCGGGACAGGCGGTCGAGTTCCGAGTCAAGCTAAACCCCGGCAACCGCGACACGCAAGCTGGCCTCTTCCCCGCGGTCTGGTCCTCGAGCTGGTCGTCGGGCGGCTGGCCCAAGGGTGGCGAGGTCGACTACCTCGAGGTCATGACCGTTGAGGACCCGAAACGCGCCATGTTCAGCATGCACTACCAGGGCAAAGGTGGGGGCCACGAGCTCAAGAACAAGGGCGCCTACCTGGGCGAATACTTCAGCGATTCGTGGCACACGATTCGCTTCGAGTACGGCTACAACGGGCGGCTTCGCTGGTTGATGGATGGTAAGGAGACGTTCGTGGTCGATCATGCCGCGACCTCCCAGGGCTACCCTGCGCCGTTCGATCAAACCATCCGTGAGATCAAGATCAACCTGGCTTTGGGCGGCCACCCCGGCCCCCTAAACGACGCTGCGCTCGGCAGCTCGGGCGCCACCTTCGAGGTTGACTACCTCCGCATCTACAAGCTGTAGCCGACCGGCGAGCGCCGCCCTACAGCTACATGCTTCACCATTGATCACCCTGCCTGCGGCGTTGGCTGAGCTATGCTTAGTCGCGTCGTAGGGGGCAATCGGAAATGACAGGCATGTGGCGATGTGCGTAGCGATGCAGGCCTATTCGAGCCCAGCGCTGCCGCTTGGGGCTGATTCGATCTCGTCATCCACGCTGCTTTCGCGACATTTGTCCACTCTCGACCGTCGAGAAAGACAGAAGCTATCCGTGGGAGTTGTAGATGCGAGTGCTTAGAAGATGGTGGTGGATACCACTTGTTGCCCTTGCAGCAATTTTGATTAAGTCATTGTTGCTGGGTGGAATGGTTACCGGAATGGCCAAAGACGGCTCACTGGCGGCGCTAGAGGGCGCAGGCCTAAATCCGGCGGTCGATTTTGTTAGCGTCGACGGAGCCAATGGTTTCGGTGGCGATGGTATGAACGTGACACTTCGAGGACCGGCCTCAGCTGAAGAGGCAGCCGTCTCGGCCGTCTCGGCTCGTGAAGAGGTCGACGAGGTCGTCTACGAGGTGACCGAGGATGACACGGTCGTCGAGCCGGAACCGGTTGAAGAAGAGCCAGCACCGGCAGTCGAGCTTGACCCGATCAAGGTCGCTCTCGTTGCCACAGGCGCTGCAATCAGCCTGGAGGGCGTCGTGCCCGACGAGGCCACCCGCGAAACGCTGATCAGCAGCGCGGTGACCGAATACGGTGCGGAGAACGTGACACACGACCTGACGATCGACCCCGATGGTTACACCACCGAGGACGGTCTGCTCGTGATCACCGGTCAGACAACATCGGCTGATGAACAAGCCGGTTGGGTAAGTAGCGGCACCGCCGTTGCTACAGCCGCCGGCCTTGCCATCGATGATCAGACCGAGCTCATCGGCGTCAGCATCGAAGAGTCGCTGAACGACCTCTTCCAGCTCGACCCCATCGAGTTTGATCGCAACGAGGCAACCATACGTCCCTCGTCGGTAGCCACGCTCGACACGGCAGCCGAGATGATCAACGCCAATCCTGACGCCGGACGCCTCCTCGTTGTCGGTCATACCGATAGCGATGGCTCTGATGCCTCGAACCAGAGCCTCAGTCAGGCTCGGGCTGAAGCCGTCGTCGACTACCTGGTAGACACCGGTGGCGTTGACGCCGATCGTTTGGAACACGAGGGCAGAGGCGAGAGCGAACTGCTCGTCAGCCCTGAAGAGTCCGCTGAAGATAAACAACGGAACCGCCGCATTGCTTGGGAGTTGCTGTCATGACCGCAACGGATTTCTCAAACACCTTCTTTACGTATCCGCAAGATATGAACGCAACACAGAAATTGATGAAGAGCACGATGAAAGGAAGCCAGACATGATGTTTGGGTGGCTCGTTGGAAAGATTTTGTTGGCGCTACTGCTTTGCTTCTTGCTGGGGCTTCTGCTCGGCTTGCTCTGGTGGTGGTGGCGACGTCGTAGCGAAACCGCTGAGTATGAGCGGCGCCGGATAGAGGCTGAGGCCGAATCCGATCGGCTCCGGCTCAAAGTAAGCACGCTCAAGGCGTCTGAGGATAAGGTGACCGACCTCGAAGGCCAGGTCATGAAACTCAGGACCGAAGCCAAGCGTGTCGGTGAACTGGAAACCGAAGTCGGTCAGTTCCGAACCAAGGCTGATCTCGTCCCCGGACTTGAAAAGCGAATCGTGGATCTCCGGTCGAAGGCTGAAAAGGCCGAGACCCTCGAAACCGAGGTCAACACGCTTCGCAAAAAGTCTTCACGGCTAGAAGAGGCTGAGACTGAGCTTTCAACGCTCCGATCCACCGCTGGCCGGGTTGATGAACTCGACGCTGAGCTGGTTTCGGCCCGCTCGGAGATCGATCGACTCGGCGATGTTGACGAACGTCTGAAGACGACCAGTGCAGAGCTCGACAGCGCTCGCGGTGAACTGGACGGTCTTCGTGGCCGTGCAGCCGAAGCTGACAAGCTTGAAGCTGAGCTTGGTCAGGTCCGTGGCGAACTCGACGCTACGAAGGCCAAGTCCGGTGAGTTCGAATCCCAGATCATGGGCTTCCGTACACAGCTTGACGATGCTGGCTCACGTGCAGCTGAAGCCGAGAAGCTAGAGGCCGAGCTCGGCCAGGTCCGTGGCGAACTTGATGGTTTGCGGGCTCGGGCCAAGGCTGCTGATGGCTTTGAGGCTGAGTTGGGTAAGGCTCGTGGCGAACTTGATGGTTTGCGAGCGCAGGCCAAGGCCGCTGATGAACTTAAGGCTGAGTTGGGCAAGGTCCGTGGCGAATTGAACACCACGAAGGCTAAGTCCGGTGAGTTTGAGTCCCAGATCATGGGCTTCCGTTCGCAGTTGGATGAAGCTGGTACAAAGGCCAAAGCGGCTGCTGCGCTTGAGACTGAAGCCGCCGACCTGCGAAGTCAGCTGGCGAAGGCCAAGAGCGATGCTGAAGTTGCCGGCCGTCTGCGAGCTGAGCTCGATAAGACGAAGGCCGATATGGAGGCTGCGAAGAATCGTCAGGCTCAGGCCGATGCGGCTGCTGCGGCTCGGAGTAAGGAAGATGCTGGCAAGTTGTCGGCGCTTGAGGCTCAGTTGGCTGCGGCTCGTAAGGATGCTGAGGCTGCGAAGGTTGAGGCTGCTGCTGCGGTGAAGATGAAGGCTGATCTTGATCGGGCTTTGGCTTCGGCTAAGTCGGCTGGTGCTGAGGCGGACGAGGCGAAGAAGTCTCTTGCCCGCCTGCGAGCCGACATCGAAGCAGCGAGGAGCCGCCAGGCGAAAGCCGAAGCTGATCTCGCAGCTGCGAGTCGTGAGGCCAAGAAGGCGGCCCAACTCGAAGCAGCGTTGAACAACAGCTCGAATGAGCTCAGCAGGCTACGCGGTGAGACCCAAACACTCGGCCGCCGAGTGAAGGACGAGGACGCGAAGTCGAAGGCTGCGGCCAGCAAGGCTCAACAGGAAGCTGAGGATCTGCGCAAACGGCTCAAGAAGGCCGAGAAGAACGCAGCCAAGGTACCTGGTCGGGACAAGACGATTGCAGAGCTGAGGGCCGAACTGGCGAAAGCCACGTCGAACCGAACAGCATCGCAGCTTGTTTCTTCAGCGCCGCCAAAGAAGGCGTCAAAGCCTAAGGCGGCCAAGAAGAAAGCACCGAAGAAGAAGGCCACCAAAAAGGTGTCCCGCGCTTCATGGCAGAAGGGCACCACAAAGTTGGGAACGCCCGGAGCCAACCACAAGGACGACCTCAAGGTTGTCAGCGGTATCGGCCCGGTAATGGAAAAGACGCTGAACAGTTTCGGCATCCAGACCTGGGAACAGCTGGCTGACTTCACCAAGGGTGACATCGAGAAGGTCGAGGGCGCCTTGGAGGCGTTCCCAGGCCGGATCGAACGTGATGACTGGGTTGGCGGTGCGCAGGCTCTGCTCGACCAAGGACACGTTCCAGGCGAAAGCACGTCCAAGCGTGCGCCGGCCAAAAAGGCACCAGCCAAAAAGGCACCAGCTAAAAAGGCAGCGCCCAAGAAAGCCGCAAAGAAGGTCACCAAAAAGGCGACAAAGACTTCAGCGTGGCAGAAGGGTAAAACCAAGCTTGGAACGGCAGGTGCCGCTCACAAAGACGATCTGAAGGTCGTTAACGGCATTGGCCCTGTGATGGAGAAAACCCTGAACGGATTCGGTATCCAGACCTGGGAGCAGCTCGCTGCCTTCACAAAGGCCGACATCGATAAGGTCCAGACAGCGTTGGATGCCTTCCCTGGCCGGATCGAACGAGATGAGTGGGTCAGCCAAGCTGGCGACCTCGTCAAGCGGTTCCCGCTCACGACGCCTTACAAGCGACCGACTCGCAAGACGTTCCTCAATGAGACAGGCGATACGAAACCCTTCGCCTAGAACGAAGGAACCCTGCCGTCGGTAAGCAACGACAGTAGATAACTGAACGAGGCCTCGGGGTTGAACCCCGAGGCCTCGTCGCGTTCATATGACACAAGAGGTTGATGCCTAACCGTATTCGTAAAAGCCGCGGCCGGTCTTGCGGCCGAGCAAGCCTGCTTCCACCATTCGGGTCAGCAGCGGGGGAGAGGCATACAACGGTTCCTTGAACTCTTCGTACAAGGACTCGGCGACTGCCATCGTCGTATCGAGACCGATCAGGTCGGCCAAGGCCAGAGGGCCCATCGGATGGGCGCAGCCCGTCACCATGCCCTGGTCGATGTCTTCCTTGGAGGCGAACCCCGACTCAAACATCCGGATGGCCGACAAGATATAGGGGATGAGGAGGGCGTTGACGATGAAGCCCGCCCGATCCTTTGAATGCACAACCCGCTTGCTCAACTGGTTCGATGAGTAATCGACAGCGATCGCCCGCGTTTCGTCGGAGGTATGCAGCGATGTCACAAGCTCGACCAGATGCAGGACGGGAACCGGGTTGAAGAAGTGGATGCCGATTACGCTGCCGGGTCGTTCCGTGGCCATGGCCAACTTCATGATCGGTATCGACGACGTATTCGAGGCGAGGACCGCGTTTTCGTCTTCGACGATCTTGTCCAACCGAGCGAAGAGCTCTGTTTTCGCTCTCTCGTTTTCGACGATAGCCTCGATCACCAGTTGGCGATCGGCGAGAGCGTCGATGTCGGTGGAAACGGTCAGCTTGTCTGTCGTCGCCACGAAGTCAGACTCGTCGAGCTTGCCCTTGTCGCGGGCCCGCTCCAAGGAGCCTCGGATTCGTTTCTCGCCAGCCGCTGCCGCCTCGGCCGACGACTCGATCACCACCACATCGATGCCGGCCCGCGCCGACACCTCGGCGATCCCTGAGCCCATCAGGCCAGCTCCGACTACACCAACTCGTTCGATCATGGCCAATACGCTAGCGGTCAATGTGTTCAAGGCCCAGTCGTAGAGAAGCTCTCAGCGCTGAGCTGCGTCGACCAAAGTGAGCTCAGGCCGCGTCGGTACACTGTCGCCGTGACTCCAGAACAATTCCGTGAGGCGGGACACGATCTGATCGACTGGATTGCCGATTATCGGGCCGGCATCGGCGACGGTCCGGTGCTCGCCGCAGTTGAGCCAGGTCAGGTTGCTTCCAGCTTCGCCCCCTCGCCACCTTCGGAATCGGTCACGATGACGTCCGTGCTCGACGAGCTGAATGACGTCATCGTGCCGGGCATTACCCAGGTACAGCATCCCATGCACTATGGCTGGTTTCCGTCCAACGCTTCACTGTCGTCGGTGCTTGGAGACATGGCGTCCTCGGGGCTCGGCAGTCTCGGCATCTCCTGGGAGAGCAGCCCGGCTCTAACCGAGGTCGAACAGGTCGTGTGCGACTGGATGCGGCAGCTGTGCGGCCTGTCAGAACGGTGGTCGGGCACGATTCACGACACCGCCTCGACCGCCTGTTTCGTGGCCTTGTTAAGCGCCCGAGAGCGGGCATCCGACCACGCCCAGGTCTCCGGTGGATTGAGAGATCCCGATCGGCCACTCACCGTGTATTGCACAGCACAAGCGCATTCTTCGGTTCGCAAGGCGGCCTTGTTGGCTGGATACGGTGCCGACAATCTGCGAGTGGTCGACGTCGACCCTCAAACGTATGCCATGAAGAGCGACGACCTGGCGGCGATGATCGAGAGCGACCTGGCGGCTGGCGCTAAGCCAGCCTGCATCGTTGCCACCGTCGGGACGACCGGGACAACAGCGATCGACCCGCTTGCGGCCGTGGCTGCGATTGCTCGTCAACACGACTGCTGGCTCCACGTCGATGCTGCGATGGCAGGTTCGGCCATGCTCCTGCCCGAACAGCGCCACCTTTTCGACGGCATCGAAGAAGCCGACTCGCTTTGCTGGAACCCCCACAAGTGGATGGGCACAATCCTCGACACGTCGTTGTACTACGTGGCCGATCCTGAACACCTCATTCGGGTAATGTCCACCAACCCGAGCTACCTTCAGTCGGCGGCGGATGGCAAGGTGGTGCAGTATCGAGACTGGGGCATCCCTCTCGGACGCCGGTTTCGGTCGCTCAAGCTGCTCTTTCATCTACGGCTCGACGGGATCGAATCCATCCGAGCCCGCCTCCGCCGCGATCTCGACAACGCCCAATGGTTGGCGGCCGAGATTGAGGCCAACCCTGAATGGGATCTGGTCGCACCGGTGCCGTTCCAAACGGTGTGCACAATCCACCGGCCGCTGGGTGCCGATGGGATGCCGCTCAACGGTGAGGAGCTCGATACCCACAACCGAGCTTGGGTCGAGCGGCTGAATCGGACTGGCAACGCCTACCTCACAACCACGGTGGTCGAGGGGCGCTGGATCGTTCGGGTGTCCATTGGTGTTGAGTCCACCGAGCGGGAGCATGTGGAGGCGCTCTGGGCGCTCATGCAAACGACGGCAGATGAGACCGCTCTGTCGGTTCGACCAGAATGAGTTCCGACAAGATGGATCGAAGCACAGTCGCAACCGAGGATCTCTGGTCGGGCGATTCGGTGCGCCTCGTCGCGACCGACATCGATGGAACGATGCTGCGCAGCGACGGCTCACTGTCTGCCCGCGTCCGCTCAGCGCTCCATCAAACCCGTGAGGCGGGCATTCACGTCGTCCCCTCGACGGGCAGGCCGACGACGGTGGCCGTCAACATCATCGAGGCGACTGGGTTGGGTGGCATCTGGGTCTTTGCGAATGGCGCCGTGACCCGAAACCTCGATTTGGACTCGCTCATTCGCGGCTTCTGGATGGATCGGGACCTCGCCATCGACCTGATCACCAGCTTGCGAGAGGTTCGGCCACGGCTGCGGTTCGCTGTCGAGTTCGAAAAGACCCTGATCTTTGAACGCCCCTTCGACGAAGTAGCCATGGTGTCCACCGGGCGCTCGGCCGTCAGCGACGTCGTCGACAGGCTGAAGGAGAGCGAGGAGCGGGTCCAGAAAGTGCTGATCTGCGAGCCCGGGGCCGAGATCGATGAGTTGCTCGATTTCGTGGACACGGCCACCGGTAAACGAGCGGCGGTGACCTACTCCGGCTTGCCGTTTCTTGAGATGGCGCCAGAGGCGGTCACGAAGGCCACGGCCCTTTCGCTTCTCGCCGCAGACCTGGAGATTCCTTCGGCCCACGTCGCCGCTTTCGGCGACCATCACAACGATATCTCGATGCTTCAATGGGCTGGTCAGAGTTTTGCTATGGGCAACGCAAAGCTTGCAGCTAAGGCTGCGGCATCGACCACGATTGCATCAAACGATGAAGACGGTCTGGCGTTGGCCCTCGAGTCGCTCCTCGCCTCGTTGTGATGAGTTCGGCCTAACGATCTTGGCGGGCGAGAGCATCAGCCACGGCCCGCACACCGGAGACACTGCTCATAATGCCGGCATGGGAGGCTGAGACCTCCACCAGATGAGCAGCTGGCTCGATCGAAACCCGCCAATCGACGATTCCATCGCTCTTTGAATAGATAGAGACAAAGTCGACCCCCGGCGGAAAGTCTGCGAACCGATCTCGATCGACGTGATCTTCGCGGTCGGGGTAGACCGGACCGAAGGCGCCCATGCGCCAACCCTTGTCTAAAACCTCGGCAGGAACCTTGACCACCGCAAAGGGAGGATACTTCACCCTTAGCGGCGTGCCGATGGCCACGACCTGGCGGACAAGGCTGGGATGGCGCACAGCGAGTATTCTGGCGTATTGGCCGCCTCGGCTGTGGCCGATGAGGGTTAGCGGCTCGCCCGACTGTTCCGTCAAGCGTTTCAGATCTGCTTCGCAGGCGTCGAGCCCGTCGTAGGCTGGCCCGGTGTTGCGACCGACGTTGGCCACCGTCGCCGTCCAACCGGCTGCCTTGAGAACATGCATGAGCTCCTTGGTGCCTCGACGCGACGCGAGGAAGCCCGGAATAACGAGCACCGAACGACCGCGTCCGGCTGGCACGCCAATTCCCTCCCAGAGGTCGCTGCGGCGAAGAGCCCAGCGTTCATACGGGCTTCTCATCTCGAGAAAGACAGGTCGCCCGAACCAGCCTCTTACTCCCCGTAGTTGACGGTGAGGTTCTGAGATTTCGCGGTCTTGGGTCTCGATCTGGACGACCTCCGGTACGCCTGCGCAACGCTGCTGCAGAGAGATTCAGTCTACTGGGTTACGGTCTGCGCGACGTCACGGTTGTGGTGTGTCCGACCGAGCGCCTGGCGGCGATTGTATGGTGAACTTTCTCGTCGCCTGTCCTAGCTTCTATCGTCCGGGGATGACACGCGATGAAGGAGCACCCGATGAAGGCGCTCAGACGGTCACCGTGGAGCGGCACGGTGACGTAGCGGTGGTGACCATCGAACGACCCGAGGTTCGCAATGCGGTCGACGGCCCGACGGCGGCCCTTTTGGCCGACACGTTTCGGCAGCTGGATAGTGACGATGGCGTGGCGGTGATGGTGTTGAGAGGCGCCGGTGGAACCTTCTGTGCCGGCGCCGACCTGAAGGCGATCTCCACCGGATCTGGAAACCGCATGAGTGTGGAAGGCGATGGGCCAATGGGTCCGACGAGGATGTCGATGTCGAAGCCAGTCATCGCCGCGGTGGAAGGCCATGCTGTGGCCGGTGGACTGGAGCTGGCGATCTGGTGCGACCTGCGGGTCGCGGCGAGTGACGCTGTGTTTGGGGTCTACTGCCGCCGTTGGGGTGTGCCGCTGGTCGACGGTGGCACGGTGCGGCTTCCCCGGTTGATCGGGCACTCCCACGCGATGGACATGATCTTGACCGGCCGGGCCGTGCCTGCCGACGAGGCGCTGGCCATAGGGTTGGCCAATCGAGTCGTCGATCCGGGCGCTGCGCTCGAGGGGGCCCTCGACCTCGCTCAGGGAATCGCCCGCTTTCCTCAAAGGTGTCTTCGCAGCGATCGACGGTCGGCGATCGATCAGTGGAGCTTGGATCATGGCTCGGCCATGCGACGAGAAATCGAGTTGGGCCTCGAGGTGGTGGGCTCGGGCGAGACGAGGAGAGGAGCGGCGCGGTTTGCCGAAGGTAAGGGACGAGGCGGCTCGTTCGGCGACATCTAGATTCGATCGGTGTTGCGATCCGCTACGTTGGATCACCCATGGCTGAGCTTCGCTTCTACTTCGGAACGATGGGATCAGGGAAGTCAACCCAGGCCCTTCAGATCCATCACAACCTGACGAAAAGCGGGCTTGGGTGCTTGCTGATCACACAACTCGACCGAGCTGGTGGTGTGGTCTCAAGTCGGCTTGGGGTTTCGGCCGATGCAACGATCATCGACCCTGAGGTCGATCTGTTCCGACTTATCTCGGATATGGATCGCCGAGCTGGTGGCCTGCATGCCGTGATCTGCGATGAAGCCCAGTTCTATCAGCCTGTCCAAGTCGACCAGCTTGCCCAAGCCGTTGACCAGTTGGGCGTGGAGGCGTATGCCTTTGGCTTGCTCACCTCGTTTCAGGGTCTCTTGTTTCCGGGCACACAACGCCTTCTCGAGGTGGCCGATCGTCGCAGCGAGCTTCAAGTCGAGGCCCGATGCTGGTGTGGGGCGCGAGCCACGCACAACGCTCGCTTCGTCGAGGGGGTTCAGGTGTATGAAGGTGACCTGATGATGGTGGGTGATGCCGACAATGGTCAGAACTCGACAGAAGACAAGCCAGCGGTTATCGAGGCGAGCTATGGCCTGCGCTGTCGGCGGCACTGGCTGGCCGGTTCGACTGGGCCGTAGACAGCTTGAATCGTGGCGCCTCGACCGTCTTCAATTCGTAATAAATGGACGCCTCGGTTCCAGGCCAGCGGGTCGTTCGTGTCCAAGATTGCCCATCACTTTGGCGTTGCGACTGTCTTAACCTCGAGCAAATCGACATCCAATTGCGCTAAATGACGCTGGTCTGGCCGAGTTGTCCGGCCATTTTCAGAAGATTCAAATGTACCACTGGTGGTTTTGTCGACTCGTGACTAAACTGACACAAGGACCGACAACGAAGCGGCGGAGACGAGCGATGGAAATAAGTCAGCTAGCGATAGGCATCATGATCGGACTTCTGATCGGTGCCATCGGCATGTGGCTTTTGGACCGGCGGCACCAAGCGGTGGCGAAGAAGCTGGTTGAGAGCAGGCGGAAGATTGAACGCCAGCGAACCCAGGCGGTGAACGATCTGTTCTCGCTGCGGGCTGAAATGGAAGCTAATCCGCAGCGTCAGCCAGTACCGGCCGCCGTGGTCGAAACGGTGCATGTCACCGCCCCCGACCCGAAGACCGAAGCGGAGCTCGCAAACCTACGGAGCCTTATCGCCCGCGCCGACGGGGCGCTTACGGCTGCCCGTCGCAAGCGCGACGAGAACGAATCCGAGATCAATCGGCTGCGCGGCCTACTCGAAACCCATGAGGGAGCCGACGTCATCGACCTGCGCAAGCAGGATCGGATGGCTCTCTAGTAAGCGATCCGTGCGCCACGATCCGCCGCCGTGGTGCCTCCAGACGCCGAGACAGGTGCCTTCTCCGCTTCTTGTCTACGTCGGATTTGGGACATGGACTCCTACAGTGTTGGTAGCGTTTTGTAGCCAACCCAGGAGTGAAAATGACCAGCACCGTAGCTGTTCTCAACCAAAAGGGCGGGGTAGGAAAGACCACGGTAACGCTAGGCCTGGCCTCCGCCGCCTGGGCTAGCGGCCTCCGGACGCTTGTCGTCGATCTCGACGCTCAAGCCAACGCCACCTGGACGCTCGGTGTCGATCCGTCCATTGAGAACCTTGGTACCGGTGACGCTCTCATTTCTCGGACACCGGGCGCTGCCGCCGACATGATGGTGCAGTCGGGATGGGGCGACGACATCTGGCTTCTGCCAGCGGCCGGCGATTTGACCGAGCGCGAGGCCGATCGTCGCCGACCGGGCTCGATGGGGCGGCTCCGGCGGGCGCTCGATGGGGCAACCGACGACTTCGACCTGGTCTTGATCGACTGTGCTCCATCGCTGGGCATGAACACCTCGAACGGCCTCGGAGCTGCCGACGGCGCGCTCCTCGTGGTTGAGCCGACGATTTTTGGACTCCGCGGAATCGGCCCTGTTCTCGACCTGGTAGAAGATGTCTGGAGCGAGGAGAACAAGAGGCTCGACTTGACCGGTGTCGTGCTTAACCGGGTACCCGCAATCTCCGCTGACGCCAGGGAACGCATCGTCGAACTCAACAAAATGGTCGGAACACGATCCGTCTGGAAGCCGGCGATCCCTCAACGGGTGATCATCAACCAGGCCCACGGTGAGCGATCGCCTATTCACGCCTTTGGCAGTCCGGCTAGCGAATTGATCGAGGTTTTCGACGCTCTTCTCAAGAAGCTACGGCGAAGCCTCTCCTCGAGCTGATTTGGCTCACGCCGGGGCCGACAAGTCGGCAATTTTTGTAACAATGCGCCGAATTGCGCAAGGCAGCGGCCATGCTTAGGCCGTGCATGTCGTAATAGTTGGTGCCGGTGAAGTCGGCGGATTTCTAGCTCAGCGCCTGGGCGGTGAGGGCATCGACGTCGTGGTCGTTGAGTCGGATGCTGCTCGTGCAAACGCTCTGGCTGCGAGTCTTGACATCCAAGTACTTATCGGGAGTGGTTCTGACCCTTCGGTTCTGGTGGACGCCGGGATCGACCGGGCTGAGATCGTTGCTGCGGTAACGCAGATCGATGAGGTGAACCTCATCGTCTCGCTCCTGGCCAAGGAACACGGTGTTGAAACCACGGTCGTGCGAGTCGAGCAGGAAGCGCTGCGAGGGAAGGGCTCGGCCAACCTGTTGGCAGCCGTAGGCGCCGACGTCGTTATCGACCCTGATGCCGAGACAGCCGACGAGATTCTTGAACTCGTCCACGCGACCGGGGCCGATGAGGTATACCCCATGGCCGATGGGGAGTTAGTTGTCGTCGGTGCAACGATCGCCGAACGATCCGTACTCGTAGACCGCACCTTGGAAGACATCGGGTCTGAACGCCAAGACTTCCTGCTCGGCGCCCTCACGCGAGGCGAGGAGACCATCATTCCCAACGGCGATCAGATCATCCGCGCCGGGGATCATGTTCGCGTCTTGTGCCGGACTGAGAAGCAGACCAAGATTCTTCGCCTCATCGGGGTTCCCGGCCGTCGGGCTCGCCGAGTCATGATTCTCGGTGGAGGAGCGGTGGGATCTCGGGTCGCCGAGAAGCTCGAGTACGAAGGCGTCGACGTGGTGCTTATCGAGCGCGACGCACCTCGGGCGCATGCCCTGTCGGAGCAGCTCAAACGAGTGGTGGTTGTACAAGGCGACGTGACCGATACCGAGCTTCTTTTGCAGGAGTCGGTGGGGGAGATGGACGCCGTAGTAGCCGCCACCGGTGAGGACGCCTCAAACGTGTTGGCGTGTGCCTTCGCTATTGCCGAAGGACGGCCGTTCACGGTTGCCGTATTGCATCGTCTCGCCTTGTTGCCGCTGGTGCGGCGCCTCGGAATCGACGCCGCGCTAAGCCCTCGCACCGCGTCGGCCAACGCCGTCTTGCGCCATGTGCGAGGCGGAGCTGCGGCCGTTGCTACCTTCCTGGAAAGCGATTCCGAGGTTGACGAGATCGAAATCAGTCGAGGCAGCCGAGCTGATGGGGCCAGGGTGGCCGAGCTTGATCTGCCATCCGATATTTTGATCGGCGCCGTTATCCGTCCGGGGCACCCGGCCGAGATCGCCCGTGGTAACACCGATCTCCAGGCGGGCGATCATGTGGTCGCCTTCGGTCGTCCCGCCGCGATGTCGGCGGCGCGGTCGCTCTTTAGGTCTTGACGATGGCGGCGACGAAACAGACGAAACATCCGAACCTCATCGCACATATTGTTGGTCTTACGCTGGCGTTCTGCGGTGCTGGACTAACCGTGTCGGCCTTCGTCGAGGTCGTGATGGGGGCGAGCTCGGACTGGATCGCCTTGCTCGTGCCCGGCATCATCTGCGCGGCGGCAGGGTACGTGCTCTGGTCTATGACCCAGGTACCGGAGCGAATCCAGTCGCTCGATGTCTTCGTGTCGGTCACAGCGGCGTGGGTCACCATGGCTGTCGTCGGTGCCGTTCCCTACCTTCTAACCGGCGCCCTGCCTGCCCTAGACAAGGCCATCTTCGAATCGGTTTCAGGGTTCAGCACCACCGGAGCGACCGTCCTCACCGCTGGAGCCGACCCTACGCGATTCGGTGTTTCTCCTGGCTTGTTGTTCTGGCGGTCGACGAGTCAGTGGATCGGCGGAATGGGCGTCATCATGTTGGTGATCGCCGTCTTGCCCGCCGTCGGTGGCTGGGGGATGGGCTTGCTGCAGGCTGAGGCGCCTGGTCCTACCGGTGAGCGCCTGACCCCCAGGGTCAAGTCGACGGCTCGTCACCTCTGGGCCGTCTACCTTGCCTTCACCGTTGTCGTCGGCATCGCCTATGGCCTGGCCGGCATGGGTCTCTACGATGCGATAACCCACTCCTTTACCACCGTGTCGACGGGAGGATTCTCGCGCTACACCTTGTCGATGGCGCACTTCGAATCCGATCTCATCGAATGGATCGCGATCGTCGCTATGTTCGTGGCTGGAACGAGCTTCAGCCTGATCTATAGACTCATGCGAGGGCGGGCGGGCCCTCTGTTGTCTTCGGTGGAGTTCAGGTTCTATGTCGCCCTGGTGGCGGGTGCAACCCTGCTCTGCTTCTTCGGTGCTGGCGTTGAGCATCGCACCGTCGATGGATTCCGAGGTGCCCTCTTCAGCGTTGTCGCCATTGTCTCCACCACTGGATTTGGTACCGTCGATTTCGCTGGAGCGTGGGCTCCTCCGGCCCAGGCTGTTCTGCTCATCCTGATGCCAATCGGCGCGATGGCAGGATCGACATCGGGTGGCGTCAAGCTGATACGGGTTATCGCCGTCGCCAGCTTCGCCCACCGCGAAACGTTGACTCAACTCCATCACAATATGGTCCGACCCGTCCGAGTTGGAGCGACGACCATTGAAGCAAAGGTCGCGAATCAGGTAGTTGGCTTCCTGGTTCTCACCCTCGCTGCTTTCGGCGGGGGCGGCTTGTTGATCGCCTTTACCGGGGTTGATATCGTGACCGCGTTCTCGGCCTCGGCCACCACGATTGGCAACGTTGGTCCTGGTCTCGCCGACGTTGGACCCCGCAGCGACTTCAACACGATCAACGCTTTTGCCCGGATGGTCGCCGTGGTCAACATGCTGCTTGGGCGACTCGAAATCTACCCGATCCTCCTCGCCCTCGTTAAGCTCCCTATCCCGCGAGTGCGCCCCACGTTCGCCCGCCTCTTCCGCCGGTAGCGCTCTACCCAAACGTCGACGGTGATCAGGGCTCAGAGAATTGCTTCTGAGGTAGCTCGGGCCTAGTTTCAAAGCCATGAAAGAAAACACGCTGAAGTCGTCGTGGAACGCAGGTCGATCAAACCTCGGGCTCTGGCTGACCGCCGGTGACCCGACGGCAATCGAACATC
The DNA here is from genome assembly GCA_937922045.1 of uncultured Acidimicrobiales bacterium. Taxonomy (GTDB): domain Bacteria; phylum Actinomycetota; class Acidimicrobiia; order Acidimicrobiales; family SZUA-35; genus JAHELU01. The sequence continues at coordinate 106,657 of CAKZXA010000014.1, forward strand.
TCGCCGACATCGACCTCGACTACATCTGCTTCGACCTTCAGCATGGTGTGATCGATTACCAGCGGGCTGTGAGCGGCCTACAGGCACTTCGGCCATCCAAAGCGGTTCCCGTGGCCAGGGCACCATGGAATGAACCTGGCATTATCGGCAAACTCCTCGACGCCGGCGCAATGGGCGTCATCATCCCGATGGTCAACACCGTTGAAGAGGCTCGAGCTGCCGTGCGCGCCTGCAGGTATGCGCCCGCCGGGTCGCGCAGCTATGGGCCTACGAGAGCGAACATTGTCCTCGGTCCCGACTACTACAGCGATGCCAATGAGCAGGTTGCCTGTATTCCCATGATCGAGACCAAGACGGCCGTCGAGAATCTAGAAGCCATTGTCGAGGTCGAGGGTATCGACGCGGTCTACGTCGGCCCGGCCGATCTGGCGGTGAGCTTTGGTCTGCCGCCGGGCTCTGACAACCCCGACCCGGCCTATCAAGCCGCCTTGGCCAAAGTGGTTGAGGTCTGCACAGCGAAGGGGATTGCTCCCGGTATCCACACCCACCCCGGCCTGGTGCAGACCAGGCTCGACCAGGGGTTCACGATGGTTACTGTCACGGCCGACATCCTGGCCCTCAGCGCTGGCGTGAAAGCTGCGTTGGCCGTCGCGCGTGGTGAGGTGGAGGCCGGGTCGCCTGGCGCCATGTACTGACTGGCGCCTACAGAGCGAGCTCGTCAGCTGGTGGAAGCGACCAGTCGATAGGTTCGCGACCGGCAGCGGCGAGCGCCTCGTCGATCTTTGAGAAGGGTCGCGAGCCGAAGAATCCCCGGTGCGCCGAAAGCGGAGATGGGTGCGGTGCTTCGATGACGACGTGGCGGGAGTCGGAAATGAGTGCCTTTTTCTTACGGGCTGAGGCACCCCACAGGACAAAGACGACACACTCCGGCTTGGACGCTACCACCCGAATAATTTCATCGGTGAAGGTCTCCCAGCCCTGCCGCTGATGCGACGCTGCATTTCGGGCTCTCACCGTGAGCGTGCTGTTGAGCATCAGCACGCCTTGTCGGGCCCAGGGGACGAGGCACCCGTGGTCAGGTTTCTGCAGGCCGAGGTCGGTCTCAAGTTCGGCAAAAATGTTTGTCAACGATGGGGGAGTGGGAACTCCTGGACGTACCGAAAAACAAAGACCATGAGCCTGTCCTCGGCCGTGGTACGGATCTTGGCCGAGGATCAGAACCTTGACCTCGTTGAACGGCGTGAGGTGGAGGGCGGAGAAGACCTCGTCGTGGGGAGGGAAGACCTCGAAGCGAGAGCGCTCGTCGTGTACGAACGTCTGAAGATCCTTCCAGTACTGCTTTTCGAACTCCTGACGGAGAAGTGGATTCCAGTCTGTCTTGGTCACGTAGATCGAATCTCGAGAATTTCTTGTCAGAAGGTCACAGCTTTGGTGAAACGAATCCTACCCTCTAGAGGTGCGCCTTCGAAGCGCCGGTTTTCAAATCGATGACATCACTGACCTCTCCTCGTTCTACCAAACCTCGATCGCCTCTCGGCTCGGCAACGAACCGGGGGGTTGTTTACGTTCTCGCTGCCGTGCTCGCTCTGCTGGCATCGTCTTGCTCAGATCCGGTGGATCCGGCCGACCAGCTTGCGAGCTCAACGCCTCCCGACCCAGCGCCAGCCGAGACGACTACCACCGTGCTGCGCGTCGACGTCGTCCCGTCGGTGTTGGCCTCCATGACGAACGAGCAGAAGGTAGGCCAGCTGCTGATGCCGGTGCTCTCGGGCCGCGACGCCAACGCGGTCAGCGATGCCGAAGTTGCTGAGAACCTGGCCGCCACCGGACTGCGTACACCGGCCGAGATCGTTGAGCGCTACCAGTTGGGCGGCGTGATCTATCTTCCGGGCAATATCGATTCAGCCGAACAGGTACGAACCCTGTCGTCGGATCTTCAACGCGTCGCCGAATCGTCGAGCGGTATCGGCCTCCTCGTGGCTGTCGACCAGGAGGGTGGCCGCGTGAATCGCATCACCGATCAGGTCACCGTCTTTCCATCGGCCGAAGATCTCGCCGGCGACATCGATGCCGTCTTAGAGGCGAGCTATATAACCGGACAGCAGCTTCAAAGGCAGGGTTTCAACGTCGTTCTGGCTCCTGTCGCTGATGTTGTTGACGCAACCGAACGGGGCTTCATCGGCGACCGGTCTTATGGCACCGATCCCCAGGTGGTGGCCGACATGGTCGCGGCGTCGATCTCAGGGCTTCAGCAAGCTGGTGTGGCCGCTGCGGCGAAGCACTGGCCAGGTCACGGCGCAACGGCAATCGACAGCCATCAGGATCTGCCGTTTCTCGATATCGACCGTGCCGAATGGGAGGCGCGGGAGCGTGTGCCGTTCGAAGCGGCGATCGCCGAAAACGTTGCTATCGTCCTCGTCGGTCACCTGGCGATGCCCGACCTAGACGCCACCTCAGATCCAGCCACGGTCTCACCGGTGCTTATCGAGCAACTTCTTCGCTCTGAGATGGGCTACGACGGCGTGGTCATGACCGATGCTCTCAACATGGGAGCGGTTTCTGGCTACGACGAGGGAGAGCTTGTTGTGCAGGCCGTGCTGGCAGGCGCCGACATAATGCTGGTTCCTCCTGACCTCGAGGCGGCCAAGAGCGCGCTAGAAGAAGCGGTCGTTTCAGGTCGTATCCCTCAGGAGCACCTGGATGCAGCTGTCACCCGAGTCCTGAGACTGAAGCAGGACCTGGGGGTTCTGCGGTCCTCCCGCTAGTTCGGCCCTCAACCCCTGAGCTAGGGAGCGGCAGATTCGCCAGGAGCCGTTGGCTCGGCCGTCACCACTGTTGTTGTGGTCTCCACGACCGATGTCGAGGTCACCGTACCACTGGTCGTTGATGTCGTTGATGTCGTTGATGTCGTCGTGGCGTCCACCGTGGTCTCAGTGCTGCTTGAACCGGTTGACTCAGTCGACGTCGAATCGATCGATGTGGTGGTGGTGGTCGCTGGCGCTGCGGATGTGCTCGTCGTAGCGTCGAGCGTGGTCGCCGAGGTAGCGGTGGTTGTCGAGGTCGTGAGCCGCGGTGCTTCCGAAGCAGTGGTAGTTGTCGTCGATGTGGCTTCAAGCTCGCCATCGAACTCGGAGATCCCGCCGCGCGTCGAACTCTCGCGAACGCTCAGACTCGGTGTTGCCACCACCGTCGATACGGTAGGAGCGCCAGGAAATCCGTCAGCGCTGTCTATCTGCATTGCCTTGATCGCAAGCGGCGCGGCAACCGCAGCTGCGGTCACTGTTGAGAGTGAGAATGCGAGCAGGAAACGGCTTTTGCCGGCGGACTTGGGCGAGCGTTGTTGATACATAAGGCTGTTTCCGATATGCCGGAAATCACGGGCTTCAGGTGTTGTATCCGAATAATCCGTCGGTCGAGTGATCTCGGGATAGATAACTCACGGCACCAAACCGAACCTTAACCATATGCCTGGCGGTAGAGCACTCTCCGTGTTGGCCTAGTCAGCACCGAGGAGCAGATCGCGATAGACACGGCCTGCCATATCTAGTTGAGAGATGTCGACCCACTCGCTGGCCTTGTGCGCTTGGTCGATCGAACCGGGGCCGAAAACCACGATTTCATGGATCTGCGAGCCGAGAAGATCTACATAAGCCAGAGCGTTCGTCCCGTAGGTCGCCACCTCCGGCTTGGTTTCGGCCAGGCTAGAAAGACGGGTGACCAAGGCGGAGTCGGAGTCTTGGTAGAAGGCGGAAAAGTAGCGGCCGTCGGTGATCTCCACCTCGGCTTCAAGCGGCAGTGCAGCGTCAACAGCCAGCTTCTTTAGATGGTCGAAGACGGTTAGGGGGTCTTCGCCAGGAGCGATGCGGCGCCCGGCATGAAGGGTGCAGCTGTCTGGAATGATGTTCTCTCCCAAACCGCCATTGATCATGGTGACCGAAAGTGTTCCGGTCCCGACCGGCGTAGGCGCTGGCGCCGCGATGATCGCTTCGTGCTCAGCGACGTAGGCATCGATAACCCGAGCGGCAGCAGCAATGGCATTGGCCCCGAGCTCTGGCTTCGACGAGTGGGCGGCCAAGCCGCGCAGGGTGACATCGAGGCCGAGACCGCCCTTGTGCCCGTGCACCGGGGCACACATCGTGGGTTCGGCCACGATTACCGAGTTCAGCTCAAGCTGCTTCTCGCGAATCCAATCAGCGAAATGAAAGGCGCCGACGAGGCCTCCGATCTCCTCGGAGATCGAACCGACGAGCAAGAGGTTTGGGCGTAGTTGAGCACCGTCGGCTTCAATCGACTCCAACAGGGCCAACACGACAGCGAGCGTTGCCTTCGTGTCGACGCTGCCGCGGCCGAATAGCTTGCCGTGCTCGACCCGTCCGTCGAACGGCTCGTCGGTCATGTGCTCGATGCCTACGGTGTCGAGGTGTACGTCGACGCAGATGGTTTCGGCGCTGGTGCCAGGAAAGTGGGCATAGACGTTTGGTCGCCCCTCGGTCTTCTCGTCGAGCTCGACCTCGGCCCCCAAACCTCGACACCGCTCCGCTAGCCAGTTGGCCATCGCAGCCTCGCCGCCAGGCCCAGAGCGTGGTCCAGCTTGAAGCGGATTCACGCTATTGATAGAGACCGCCTCCGCCAACAGATCGATGCGGCGCTGCTGTTCATTGGAGCCTTGTGGCAGGCGTGTGGTTCCAGACATGGCCTTAGAGTAGAGGCGGTTGCGTCGAGTTGAAAGTTGGGTTTGAACCTTGATGAACGCATCGTCTGGCCGGGAGCCGCAGGATCGGCAGTGGCGTCGCGATGAACTGGTCAGCATCTACGGGGCGTTTATCGAACTCGACCCGGTTTCGGCTGGTGATGTCGCCGGTGGTGTTGTCGACAAGAAACAGGCCCGGCACTTGGTCGCCGAGCGGCGATTGAGTCTCCCCGCGCTTGACCACGCAGGTTTTTGTGCTGGCCTTGGCACCTTTCTCGCTACCAATGTCGATCGCTCAAAGCGGGTCCTGATTTACGACGCCATGGGCGATGAGGTCAGCCTGACTGCCTTGATCGAGGCCGACCCTGAGCCTGCAAAACGTTTTGCTGTCACCCGCACGCCCAATGAGGGCTACGCGCTCAGCTTGCATCCCTGGGGCGGTCCGAGCGAACGTCATCGCTACGGGTACCTCCAACCGGCGCACGACGCTCCTGTCGTGGACGATGCTGAGATCGGCGCCGTGTTGGTGCCCGCTCTCGCCTTCGATGTTGGAGGCATGAGACTCGGTCGCGGTAAGGGCTACTACGACAGGTTGCTGATCCGCTCTGGGCCTGATCGGCTACGCATCGGTATGACCGCAGGATTAATCGCCGACCGGGTGCCTCGCGACTCCTATGACATCGCCATGACCCACCTGGCCGCTGCCGGCCGCGTAGACCCGGTTGACGCCACCTAGGTCACTAGCGGCCAGTGAACGTGGGTGAGCGTCGCTCAGCCATAGCTGCGATCCCCTCGGCCCAATCCTTGGTGGTGGTAAGACGCTCCTGCTCGAGCCGTTCACGCGCTGTGGCGGCCTGGATCTTCTCGGGCAGCTCGCCCCGCATGGTGGTGCGAATCGAGTTGACGGCCAGAGGGGCCGATTCGGCGATTTCCTGAGCTAGTTCCTGAGCGCGTTGTCGAACCTGATCGTCGTCGACGATGTAGTCGAGCAAGCCGATATCGAAGGCCGTATCACCCTTGATTCGACGGCCTGTGTAGAGCAGTTCCAGCGCCTTCTGCTGGCCTACGATGGCGGGGAGCGTCTCGGTCAGACCAAAGCCGTGATGAAAACCGAGGCGAGCGAAATTGGCACTCATCCTGGTGCCGGGTCCGCCGATCCTGAAATCTGCCATGCAGGCGAGGCCGAGTCCGCCGCCGATGGCGGCTCCTCCTACCGCTGCCACCGACGGAATGGCGGTGTTGAACAGGCGATAGGCCTCGTCGTAGATGTGTCTCGACCCCGGATTTGACGAAGTGTTCGCTGGCGTTAGCCGCGGATCTTCTGGTTCGAGTTCGGCGCCGGCGCAAAAGTTCTTGCCTTCGGCGCACAAGACGATGCAGCGTGCGTTCGGATCTTCATCGGCCGCCTGAAAGGCATCGGCAAGGGAGCCGAGCATCGCCAGACTGAAAAAGGTATGGGGCGGCCGATGAATCTCAACAATCGCTACGTGGTCATCTCCGGTCGTCACTGACACATCGCCATAGGTGCCGTTGCTCGCGCTCATGGGAGCAGACTAAGCGACGATTGGAGATGACGCAGATCGTGCCGCCGAGTTAGCGCTGACCTGCAGCGAGATCGACAAGGACCGCGGCGGCGTGTCCTGACGGATCACTCACCTCGTAGGCCTTCTCGATGATGCCTTCGGGGTTGATCAGGTAGCTGTGTCGTTGCGGGTAGTCGGCAAACTTGTCGCCGGGATCTCGCAGGACTTGGTAAACCGTTCCTATCGAACGGTCGGGATCGCTCAGCAAGGTGAACGGAAAGTCGAACTGTTCTTTGAATGCACGGTTGTCGTCGGGCACATCAAAGGAGATACCGAGGATGGTGCAGCCAGCCTTGGCAAAGTTCTCGGCCTGATCACGCAGGCCTTCTCCCTCAAGCGTTCAACCGGGTGTGCTCGCCTTGGGGTACCACCACAGCAGCACCCATTGGCCTCGGTGCGAGGACAGGGTCACATCGCTGCCATCCTGATCTTGCACGGTGAAGTCGGGGGCTTCCATACCGCGTTCAAGCATCGCAATTCCTCTCGTCGATCGGAAGGGAAAACCTAGCCGCTGTCGTGCCCGAGCCCTCAGCTCTTGCGGCGACCCGGACGTTTAGCGCTTGCGCTCGGCGTGCCGTCTAACCGGTCGAGGCGAAAGCCAAACGGCAAATCGAGTGAGTTCTGGCGCAGCAGCTCCTGGTCGGTGAGGAGTTCGACCGTTGGCCCGATGGCCTGCAGCCGACCGTTGTTGATTATGGCGGCGGTCGGGCAGAGCTCGAGGGCAAAGGATAGGTCGTGGGTGATCACGATCTGGGTTTGACCTAGCTGTCCGAGGTATTGGGCGAGTTGGCGCTTGCCCGCAGGGTCGAGCCCGGCCACGGGTTCATCGAGCACGAGAACATCGGGTTGGATGGCGAGGATTCCAGCGAGGGCGGCTCGCCGCTTCTCGCCGGTGCTCAGTCGATGCGGCACTCGACCGGCGAGATCGGATGCTCCGACCGCCGACAGAGCGCTGGCCACCCGCTCGTCGACGAGTTCAGGGTCGAGATCGAAGTTGTTCGGGCCGAAGGCAACGTCTTCGGCGACCGTAGGCATGAAGAGCTGCTCATCGGAGGAAGAGAATAAGAGCTGCACGCGCTGGCGAATGATGGGCAGCGTGGCGGTCTCGATCAGCATGTCGTCGACGCGAACCGATCCTCGTTGGGCTGTCTTGAGCCCGTTGAGGTGCTGGGCGAGCGTCGTCTTGCCGGCTCCGTTTGGTCCGAGGAGCGCCAACCGCTCACCGGCTGGCACCCGTAGCGTTAGGCCGTCGAGGCCGATTGAACCGTCTGGATAGAGGAAGCTGAGATCAGTGATCTCCACCTCGGCGGCGTTCGAAGGTCTTGGCGTTGCATGTCGTCGTGTCATCAGCGGCCGACCAGGTGGCTGGAGATTGCAACAACGAACGCACTGCCTACAGCCAGACCAACCAGAAGCCATTGCAGACCTCGGTCTGGCGTCATTGGATCCAAGGCCGATGCCTCGCCGCTCGGGGAATGTGGCAGAGAGCCAGTGAAACCGCGCGACACCATGGCCGAGTGAATCTCCTCGCTCCGCTCGAAACTACGTATGACCAATGCTCCTGCTGCGCTTGCCATCGGGCGTGCCTGCCATAGCCATCGGGCCTGAAAGCCGCGTGCCACCATTGCCTGCTGTGCCCGTTCCGCCTCACCGCCGACCAGGTTCACGTAGCGAGCCATAAACAGGCCGACCGAAACGAGGAAGGAAGGAGCGTGCAGACGTTGGAGGCCGCGTCCGATCTGTTCGGGTGTCGTGCCTAGAGCCAGTGCGGTGGCGGCCAGAACGCCCAGCACGGCCCGGCAGGCCAGGGTCGCTCCCGCCGTCAGCCCAGCAGCCGAGATCGGCAGAGGTAGGCCTGCAGGTCGCTCGCCCGTCGAGAGTAGGGCTACGGCCGCGGCGGCCAGGAGAGCGGGAAGTACGAGAGCGAGCCGAAGGACGATACCGCCGGTGGACTGACGCTGATCGGCCTCGACTCGTTGGACCCAAGAGCCGACCAGCATGATGACGAGAGGCGCCGACAGCAGGCCGAATGCCCAGAAAGCGCCAGCGCGGACGAGGGCAACCGCTACCATGTAGCCGACCACCAGCACGATGCGAGACTCGGGCGCGAGGTCCGACAGCAGATGCTTGGCTGCTGTCGGTTGTCGCATAGCGACGACCGCACCGGCGAGGAGCATGGCGGTGGCGACGCCAAAGAAGCCGACGATTGCAGCCCCTGCTGTCGAGTCTTGAAGCGAGTGGCCCAGAACGCCAGCCCCGTAGTCGGCGAAGGGTGCCGGCGACAGGTTCTCGTAGGCCAGCTCATTGTCGACGATGAAGCGCTCCAGAGCATCGGGAGCGGTAGCAGCAAAGGGGGAGAGCAAAGCGCCGATGGCCAGTGCGGCCAAGGTGCCAAGGGCCACGATCCACGTTGTCGAAAGGCGATTGGGTGGTGGGGGCCCTGAGCGGTTGGCGCCGATGCCTCGAACGAGATCGGGACGTGCGGTCAGAACCGAACCGATCAGCATCGTGGTGATAACGCCCTCTCCGAGAGCGACGATGGTATGGGCCGACATCATGGCCAGGGCCATGCGGCCAATCGGAACCGGAGCCGAGGCCCCCAGCGCCCACTCGGCGCTGAAGGCTGCGGCCGTGGCCACCACAGCGCCGGCGGCCGAGATGCCTGCGGCCACGGCCAGTGAGTGGTCGGATCGCGATCGCCGAGCCAGGAGGCGGAAAAGTCCGTAGCCGACGAGAGGGTTGACGATGGCGAGATTGAGCACGTTGTAGCCGAGAGCTGTGACTCCGCCGTCGGCGAAGAGGAGGGCCTGGGCGACGACGACCACGGTCATCACCAACACAGCGAGGCGCGGGCCGATGAGAACGGCGACCAGTGCGCCGCCCAAGATGTGACCGGTCGTTCCGGCTGCGATTGGAACGTTGATCATCTGGGCGGCAAAGACGAAAGCCGCCATCATGCCCGCCATGGGCAGAGCGTCGCTGGCCGCGTCAGACGTCGAGTTACGGTTGCCGCTTCGGAGAGCTAGGGCAACAACGCCAGACGAGAGCACGGCGGTCGCGGCCGCAACGTCGGGGGTTAGAAATCCGTCAGGGGCATGCACGAGCCAACCACTCTAGTGGCGTGATGGCTTATTGCGAATCGGTCGCAATAACCGCAGCCGTGCCGGCTCTGCAGGCTGGGCAGGTGCCCCGCACGACGACCTCGACCGACGATGGTTCGAAACCGTGATGTGTATTCAGGTGTTCGGTAATGTTCTGAACCAGCGAACCGACATGGTGCGTGACCTCGCCACAATGATCACAGACGAGATGCACATGCTCGTCGGGATGCGAAAGTTCCCAGTACGACGTGTCATCGGTGCCCAACCTCGATTCGCGGGCCAGGCCCAACGTTCGAAAGAGACCCAGGGTGCGGTAGATCGAGGCTGCGTTAACCGGTGTTCCGGCCGCTGTGAGCAAGGTGGCTAGCTCGTCGGCGGTTACATGGCGATCTGCGTCGGCCAATGCCTGCCAGACCCAGAGTCGGGGCTGGGTGACACGGTGGCCAGAACGCTTCAACCTGACCGCCACCATGTCGGCCACCATCTGATGGGCTTGCACAGGCTCGTGATCGTGCTGGTCGTGATGGTGTGTGTGATCGGGGTTTGGCATCGCCTTGTCCACGGTAGACGAGTGCCAAGCGGTCGGCTATGGGGCAGAATGGTTGCATGTCTGAGACTGAGACGCTGATATCGCCTGAAGCCACGATCTCCGAGCGGCTCGGCGAGCCGATGCTGGACGAAGGAGACCACGAGCGCTTTTCTCACTATGTGCGCAAGAAGAAGATCCTTCCTAGCGCTATCGAGGGAAGCCCGTTGGTGGCCCTGTGCGGGAAGATCTGGGTGCCGAGCCGAGATCCTAAGAAGTTTCCTGTGTGTCCCGAGTGCAAGAAGATTTTCGAAGGGCTACGCGGTAGCGGCGGCGATGATGACGGCTCTGAGTAGTTGACCTGCTCATGACAACTGACCCCGAACGTCTTCGCGTCATCTTGGATTGTGATCCCGGGCATGACGATGCGGTCGCGATCGTTCTCGCCGCTCACTACTGCGATCTGGTTGGCTTGACGACCGTCGGCGGCAACGCGCCCCTCGTCGACGTTACCAACAACGCCTTGTTGACCTGCCAGCTGTTCGACCTCGATATTGACGTGCACGCAGGGGCAGTGCGACCGCTTGTCGCCCCACCCCGTCACGCCCCTGAAATCCACGGCATCCGTGGATTCGGTGGGCCGTCGTTGCCCCCGCTAGCTCGAGAGGTGGCCTCCGACGACGCCGTCGGCTATCTGATCGAGACGATTCGGGCCGAGGAAGGTCTCTGGCTCATCCCCACCGGGCCGTTGACGAACGTAGCGCTCGCCTTTCAGGCCGCCCCCGACCTGGTCGGTCGGCTGGCCGGCGTGAGCTTCATGGGTGGCTCGGCCACCTTTGGCAACCACTCGGCGGTCGCCGAGTTCAACGTTTTGGTCGATCCCGAGGCCGCAGCTCTCGTGCTCAGTTCGGGCGTGCGTTTATTGATGGCTGGCCTCGATCTCACCCATCAATATCCCGTCGACGACGAGCTTGTCGCCGATGTGGGCGCCCTCTCGATCGATGGCTCCAACCCCGGCGCCGACGTGCTGGCCGATCTGATGGGGAACTATCTCGACCGGGTTGAGGAACTGCACGGTGCTCGTTGGGGTGCCTTACATGATCCCTGCGCCGTTCTCGCTATCACCCACCCTGGCGTCGTCGAACACGCTGAGCGCCATGTAGTCGTGGAGTTAACCGGAGAGCACACGCGAGCGATGACCGTGGTCGACATGCGAAGCGGGTCGGCCCGCCAAGCCGGAGTCAATGTGGCCCATGGGCACACCATCGACTACCCCAAAGCACGGGCGCTCACCTTGGCCGCCATCGACGGTCTCGGCTCGCGATGACACCGTCCCGTTCGGGGCTCGCTGAGGTCGTGGTCATCGGCAGTATCAACGCCGACATTTCCGTGCGGGTCGAACAGTTCCCCGAGGTGGGTCAGACCGTCGTCGGGTCTGAGCTTCTCACCGGCGGTGGAGGAAAAGGTGCAAACCAGGCTGTAGCTGCCGCCCGCCTCGGCCGTTCGGTTGCCATGATTGGCGCCGTGGGCAACGACGGCTCGGGCCTCGCCATCGAGGCTGCTATGGTCGCCGATGGCGTCGACATGGCCGGTGTCAGCCGGCGCGACGATGTGCCCACCGGTACCGCCCTGATCGAAGTCGACGCGTCGGGGGAGAATCGCATCATCGTCGTGGCTGGGGCCAACGGCTGGGTCGGCGCTGAAGCCCTGGCTGGCCATGAGGAACTGCTGGGCGCCGCGAAGGTGCTCATGATGCAGTTCGAAACATCGCCATCGATCGTGCCCCTCCTGGCTGGCCGGGCTCGTTCGGGTGTTCTCATGGTGAATCCGGCGCCGGCCCAAAGCGGGGTCGATTTTGCTGGAGTCGACCTCGTCGTTCCCAATCGGAGCGAACTCGCTGAGCTCACCGGCGCTGGTCCCACCGACCTCGACCATGCCAGCCATGATGAAGTAGTAGATCGGGCCCGATCGCTGAGCGGTACACCGACCTGTGTCATCGTGACGTTGGGGACCGACGGTGCCCTCGTAGTCGACGCTTCAACCGGAGTGGTCGAGGTCGCCACGATCCCGGCAGAATCGGTCGAGGCGGTGGACACAACAGCGGCTGGCGATGCCTTCTGCGCTGGTCTCGCCGATGCCTTGTGTGGCGGTTCGAGCTATCTGGAGGCGGCCCGATGGGGAGCGAAGGTAGCTGCGGTGACCGTGACGCGGCGCGGCGCTCAGGCCTCCCTGCCAACCACCGCCCAGCTCGAAGCCTCCGGCTACTACTCGGCTTGATCGTCGAAGCCCATCGGATGTTTTGATTGCCAATTCCATGAATCGGCCAGCATGACGTCCAGGCTTCGATCGGCTCGCCAATCGAGCTTCTCGTTTGCCTTGGTCGGGTCGGCTAGAGAGGTAGAGATGTCTCCGTCTCGTCGGCCGACAATCTCATAGGGAATCGAGGCGCCGGTCACGTTTTCGGTCGTCTTGATAATCTCGAGCACCGACGACCCGGTGCCGGTTCCCAGGTTGAACGGTTCACAGCCCGGTTCGAGGTTTTCGAGGGCGGCGAGATGGCCCATCGCAAGGTCTACGACGTGGATGTAATCCCTCACGCCGGAACCGTCGTGGGTGTCCCAGTCGCCACCGAAGACCTCAAGCTGGTCTCGACGGCCGACAGCCACCTGCATCACGTAGGGGACCAGATTGTTTGGAATTCCTCGTGGATCTTCTCCGAGCTCACCGCTCCGGTGGGCTCCGATTGGATTGAAGTACCGCAGCAGGCTGAAACTCCAGCGCTTATCGGAGGCGGCGAGATCGCGGCAGATCTCCTCGATGATGAGCTTCGTGTGGCCGTAGGGATTTGTCGTGCTGGTCTTGGCCGTTTCCGGGATGGGGAGAACCTCTGGGTCGCCATAGACGGTTGCGGACGATGAAAACACCAGTTCCCAAACATCGTGGGCCGCCATCTGCTCCAACAGATTCATCGTGGAGACGAGGTTTGTGCGGTAGTACCAGAGCGGCTTCTCGACCGACTCGCCCACGGCCTTGAGCCCTGCGAAGTGGACGACGGCCTCGATCGGATGCTGTTCAAAGACCGTTCCGAGCGCCTCGAAATCGGTCAGATCGACCTCGTGGAAGACCACCGAACGGCCGGTGATGGCCTCGATGGCGTCGATGGCCTTCGGCGAGCTGTTCGAGAGATTGTCGACGATGACGACATCGTGACCGCGTTCGAGCAAGGCTACGACGGTGTGGCTCCCGATGTAGCCGGCACCGCCTGTTACGAGAATGGTTCGGGACATGAGGTTCCTATCGGCAATCCGGCTGCGGAGCGAAGCGTCTGCGGCACGATTCCTTTGGTGCTCGTCAAGAAGAGTCCAGGCTGCGCTCGTAGTGTCGGCTTTGGGCTTTTGAATGGTGGGGTTGGGTAGCCCGCTGTCAAGGATATCGGCTAGGTCAAGAGTGGTGACCGGCGCCTCAGCTGGGTAGTCTTCTTGGTCTGTAGGCCAAGAACCGGCCGGAAACAGCATTCCTACAGGGACGAGGGAAGCGGATATGTCTTCAACACCGACACAGCCTCCAGGGTGGTACTACGCGCAGGGTGATCCGCCAGGCACACAGCGCTACTGGGACGGACAGGCGTGGCAGGGTGGTCCGCAGCCAGTTCCGGGCGGCGCAGCCGATCCCGGAGTGAACGCAGCGGCTGGTCTAGCCGACGCTGGCGCTCGTGTTGGCGCCCGCGTTATCGATTGCGTCATTTGGCTCATCATTCAGCTCGTCGTCGGTATCCCCTTCTTGGGAGGCTCGATCGACGCCGTAGTCAGCGGCGACACGTCTTCGATTAGCTACGCCTCGGTGGCTCTTTCCGGCGTGCTTGGCGCCCTCGCCGTCGGCGCCTACGAAGCCTTCATGGTCGGCTCCCGAGGCGCGACATTCGGCAAGATGGCCCTCAACTTGCGAGTGGTTAACGAAGATGGTTCCGCCCCAACGCTGGCCACCGGCGTGCGCCGCATCGCCCTCTACGTCGCCTTGACGATTATTGGCCCCCTCGCTGGCAACGATGGTCTCGCTCAGTTGCTGGACATCCTTGTCTTCCTCATCGCTCTCGCTGGCCTTGCAATGCTGTTTGTTGATGACAAAAAGCAGACACCGTGGGACAAAATCGGTAAAACACTCGTCGTTCGCGATTAGGGAGAACAACTCGTGAGTCGTCCATCAGGCAAGAGTCGTGTCGGCAATGGGCCCGAGAAAGCGCCAGTTCAAGGGTCACAACCGACCATGGCGTCGATGCGACATCGACGTCCATTCATGTTCTGGATGGTGGTTATCGCTACCGGTGCCATGATTCTCGCGACATTTGGTTCTCTGCTGAGTGCGTTTGTCTAACTTTGGCGCCATCCTGGTTAGTAGAGATCTCGTAGCTCGTCGAGGAGTTTGATGCCGACTTTTAAATCTGGTGACCGCGTTGTGTATCCACATCATGGCGCCGCCGTGATCAAGGAAACCGAGACACGCGAGATCAACGGTGAGAAGAAGAAATACTTCGTTTTGAAAGCTGTGCACGACAACCTCACGGTTCGAGTCCCCGTCGACATGGTCGACGAGGTCGGCATGCGGATGCCGATCAGCGAAGATGATGTCAAGGATCTTTTCATCCTGTTGGCGAAGAAGGATGTGCGCGAGCCTGCCAACTGGAGCCGACGATTCAAGAATCATCAGGAGAAGCTCAAGTCGGGCGACGTCTACCAGGTAGCTGAAGTCGTTCGAAATCTTGCGTTGCGAGAGAAGAGCAAGGGCTTGTCTGCAGGCGAGAAGAGCATGTACACCCGGGCCCGCAAGGTGCTGGTGTCCGAACTCTCCTTTGCTCTCAATGTGAGCGAAGACGAAGCGACCGATCAGGTCGAAACCCAGCTCGCCCAAGACGAAGTCGAAGTCGA
>CAKZXA010000015.1 GCA_937922045.1 uncultured Acidimicrobiales bacterium
GGTGTTGGCCACCGCAATGGTGAACGAGTTGCCCGTCGAGCCGGCGACCACCGGGTCAGCGGTGAACTGTTTGACCACGACGAGGCTGACGTCCTCCACCACATCGACGTCGGCGGTGCCAACGACCGGGGTGGTCACCTCATCCGAGGTTGTCGAAGCCGTGTTGGTAAGCGTGGTCGGGTCGATGTCCGAGTCGACGTCGTAGGTGACCTCGACGGTGACCGAGCCGCCGGCCACAAGCGTTGCCGCTATGCAGTCGACGGTTTGTCCAGCCGAGGCTGAACAATCGCCGACCGGGCTGATCGAAACACCGGTGAGGGTCAAGGCTGGATCCACCAGGTCGTTGATCGCCACATTGTCGGCATCGGAGGTGCCGGTATTCGACACGGTGATCGTGAACGTGTTGCCGGTCGTTCCGGCGGCGACCGGGTCGGAAGCAAAAGCCTTGACCACACCGAGCAACACGTCTTCGGCGATACCCAGCGTGTCGGACGCTTGAACCGGGGTGGTTACCTCATCGGATGTGACCGAAGCGGTATTGGTGACAACGGTTGGTTCGATCGAGGCGGCAACGTCATAGATCACCGTTACGGTCACGGCCTGGCCAGCAGCCAGCGTTGGTACCGAACAGTCGATGACCTGACCCGCGGAAGCCGAGCAGTCGCCGACGGGGCTGATGGCAACACTGGTCACGGTCAACGCCGGGTCGACCAGATCCGAGATCACGACGTTGTCCGCATCGGATGCCCCGGTGTTGGTCACCTGAATGTTGAAGACATTGCCGGTGGTGCCGGCATCCACCGTCTCGGAAGCGAACGCCTTGTTCATCTCCAGGGTCACGTCTTCGGCGATGCCGACCGTGGCCGACACCTCGGTCGTGGCGGCCGGAACCGCCGAGTCGACGGTAGCGGTGTTCGTGAGCGAGGCCGGGTCGACGCTCTCGTCGATGGTGTAGGTGACGGTGACGGTGACCACCTCACCGAGAGGGATGGTGGCGATCGTACAATCGACGCTCTGCCCGGCCGAGGGCGAGCAATCCCCGAACGGGCTGATCGAAACGTTGGTTACCGCGAGGCGAGGGTCGACCAGGTCGGTGATGGCTACGCCGGTGGCGTCGGACGGGCCGCTGTTGGCCACGGTGATGGTGAAGGTGTTGCCGGTGGTTCCGGCCGTCGCGGTTGGGTCGGCGAAGGCCTTTTCGGCCACGAAGGCCACGTCGGCGTCGATGGTGGTTGCGTCCGATGCTTCAACCGCTGTGGTGATTTCGTCGGAGGTCACCGACGCTGTGTTGGACACGGTCTGGGGCACCGTGGCCGACGGATCGACATCGAAGGTGACGGTGACAACTGCAGTCGCGCCAGCGGCCAGGGTGGCCACTACACAGTCAACATTCTGACCAGCGGAAGCCGAGCAGTCGCCGACCGGGCTGATCGAAACACCGGTCACGATGAAGTCGGTGTCGACAAGATCGGTGATCGACACGTTTTCAGCGTCGGAGGTTCCCGTGTTCGTTACCTCGATGGCGAAGGTATAGCCATCTACCCCAGCGGTCACAGGGTCGGAGGCGAAAGACTTGGCGACGTCGAGGGCGACGTCTTCGATGAGCTCAACGTCGGCGGTCGGCTCGATTGGGGTTGTTACCTCGTCGGAGGTCACCGACGCCGTGTTGGTCATCGTCGACGGGTCGACATTTTCAGCAACGTCATAGGTGACGATAACCGTGACCGTCGTACCGGGAGCGAGGGTTGCGACCGAGCAGTCAACGCTCTGGCCAGCGCTGGCGGAGCAATCACCCGATGGTGTGATGCTCACCGCGGTGACAGCGAGGTCGACCGGTACGAGATCGGTGATCGACACGTTCTCGGCGTCGGAGAGCCCACTATTGGTCACAGAGAGGGTGAACGTATTGCCGGTGGTACCTGCGGCGACCGGGTCGGCAACGAAGGTCTTGGTCGCTTCGAGTACGACGTCCTCGATCACCTCAACCGTGGCCGTGCTTGCAACCGGCGTGGTGACTTCTTCCGACGTGGCCGATGCCGTATTCGACACGGTCCCCTGATCGGTTGTGGCCGGCACGTCGTAGGTGACGGTGATGAGGGCACTCTCCCCGGGGCCGAGGGTTGCGATGGCGCAGCTCACCGTGTTGCCCACTGAGGCCGAACAATCGCCGACGGGGCTGATTGAGACACCGGTGACTGCCAATGCAGGGTCGACGGCATCGGCTATCGAGACATTGTCGGCGTTAGACGCGCCCTCGTTGGTGACCTCGATGGTGAAGGTGTTCCCGATCGAGCCAGCCACAACAGGGTCCTCGAGAAACAGCTTCTCGATCGTGAGCTGTACGTCTTCGGCGATGGTCGCACTGTCGACGGGCATGATGGGGCCGGCTTCGTCGCTGTTCACCGTGGCGAAGTTCGACACGATTCCCGACGCTGCTTCGGCTGGAACATCGAAGGTGATGGTGACCAACACCGTCTCCCCCGCGGCCACCGTGGGCGTCGAGCAGTCAACGGTCTGACCGGCCGATGCTGAACAGTCGGCGGTGGCTGAAACAACCGAGGTGACCGTGAAGCTCGTATCGACAACGTCGGTGATGTTCAGGTTCTCGGTCTGTGAAGGGCCATCGTTGGTGACCGAGATCGTCAAGACATTGCCGGTCGAGCCAGCGACGACCACGTTGGGGTCGAAAAGCTTCTCAGCGGTCAAGGTGACCTCTTCGACGATGTCGACCGTGTCGCTCGGTTCGAGCGGCACCAGCGTCTCATCGCTGCCGACAGCGGCGGTGTTGGTGATGGTCTGTGGTTCTGCGGTTTCGTCAACCGAAAATGTGACGGTCACCGTCACTATCTCGCCCGGGGCCAGGGTTTCGATAGAGCAGTCGACGGTGCTTCCAGCCGAAGCTGAACAATCACCAGCGGGTGAAGCCAGCACCGATTCAGCCAGGACTGATTCAATGGTCAGGGCCGGGTCGAGCGCATCGAGGATTGAAACGTTGTCCGCCGTGGACACACCCGTATTCGTAACGGTGATGGTGAAGGTGTTGCCGGTCGAACCGGCGGCCACCGGGTCGATGGCGAAGGCCTTGGCCGCGGTGAGCGTTGCATCCTCGACGACGTCGAGTTCGTCGGTGGCCTCCACCGGTCCGACCTCGTCAGAAGAAGCCGAGGCAGTGTTGGTAAGGGTGGCGGTATCAGCGTCGGGGTCGACGTTGTAGATCACCGTGATGGTGGCGGTGGCTCCGCCATCGAGGGACGCGATCAAACAGTCGACCGTCTGGTCGACCGAAGCCGAACAATCCCCAACCGGAGCAGAGCTCACCGAGGTGACGAGTAGAGCCGGGTCGAGAAGATCGGTCACCTGCACGTTGTCGGCGGTAGAAACGCCCGCATTGCTCACGGTAAGGGTCAGCGTTTGGGCGGTAGCGCCGGCCATGACAGGGTTTGGCGAGAAGACCTTGGCCAGGTCCAGCACCACATCCTCTTCGATGGTGAGGGTTGTGGTTGCGGTTCCCGTGGCCTCATCAGAAGCAACATCGGCCGTATTGGAAACGGTGGCTGGCTCCACCGTTGCATCGACGTCAAAGGTGACGACAACGGTGATGGTCTCGCCCGGCCCGAGTGTTGGCTTGGAGCAGTCAACGGTCTGGCCAGCAGAGGCTGAACAGTCGGCGGTCGTAGACGTGACCGACGTGATGCTCAAGGTCGGATCGACCAGGTCGGAGATCGTGATGTTGTCGGCTTCGGACAGGCCCGAGTTGGTAACGGTGATGGTGAAGGTCTGACCGGTAACACCAGCGGCCACCGGATCGGCGTTAAATGTTTTGGCCGTTTCAAGCACAACGTCTTCGGTGATGGTGACATCGTCGCTCGTACTGGCGGTTGCCTCATCGGAGGAAGCCGCGACCGCGTTGGTCAGGGTGGATGGCTCCACCGAGGCGTCTACGTCGTAGGTGACGTTGATCGTGATAGAGGCACCAGCGGCCAGCGTGGGCTGGGAGCAGTCGATGGACTGGCCAACCGATGCTGTGCAATCAGCGGTCGACGAAGTGACCGAGGTGACGATGAGTCCGCCTGGAACGAGGTCGACAATGTTCATGTTGTCGGCATCAGAACTGCCAGCGTTGGCGATGGTGAGCGTGAAGGTTTCGTCGGAAGCGCCGGCAACCACGCTTCCGGTAGCGAACGTCTTTGTGGCTTCAAGAACCACGTCCTCGATGACCTCTACATCACCCGACGGGGTTTCGGGCGCCAGGAGTTCGGTGGCATCAACGGAGGCGGTGTTGGTGACCGTGCCCGCGTCGACCGACTCGGCAACGTCGAAGGTGACGATGACGGTTGCGGTTTGCCCTGCAGGCAGCGTGGCAACCGAACAGTCGATGTTCTGACCAGCCGAGGCCGAACAATCGGCGCTAGCCGAGACAACCGACGTCACAACGAAGTCGGTTGGAACCAGGTCGGTGATGCTCACATTGGTGGCATCGGAGGGACCCGAGTTGGTAACACTGATGGCGAACGTATTGCCGGTCGAGCCGGCCTCGATGGGCGAAGCGCTGAAAGCCTTTGTGGCCTGGAAGCCAACGTCGGCCACCACCTCCACTTCGGACACTGCAGAGACAGTGGCCTCATCGGAGGCAATGTCGACGGTGTTGGGAACAGGACCAGGGGCTGTTCCCGAGTCGATGCTGTAGGTCACGGTCACCGTGACGGTCTGACCGGCGGCCAGCGTGGCCAGTGTGCAGTCCACGGTTTGGCCAACGGAGGCTGAGCAGTCGCCCACCGACGCGATCGATAGTCCCGTTACTTGCAATGCCGGGTCGACAAGATCGCCGATCGTCACATTGTCGGCGTCGGAAAGACCGTCGTTGGTGACGGTCAAGGTAAAGGTGTTGCCGGTCGAACCTGCTGGCGCAACCGTAGGGGAAAAGGCCTTGTCGGCGGTGAGCGCAACATCTTCGGTGATGTCGACGGTCGCCGTCGACTCGACGGGCGTGGTCACCTCATCAGACGACGCCGACGCCGTGTTCGAGGTGGTGGCCGGATCGGTCGACTCGGCCACGTCATAGGTAACCGTGATGAACACCGTCTCTCCCGGCGCCAGGGTTGGTGCGCTGCAATCCACGGCCTGGCCGGCCGAAGCCGAGCAGTCCATCACCGATGAGGAGACACTGGTGATGATCAAGTTCGGATCGACAAGATCGCTCACCGCAACATTCTCTGCATCGGAGAGGCCGGTGTTGGACAGCTCGATGGTGAACGTGTTGCCGGTCGAACCTGCAGCCACGGTTGCGGTGTCGAAGTACTTGTCGACTTCGAGCACGACGTCTTCAACGATGTCGACGTCGGTGGCGGCTGGGACCGGGGTCGTGATTTCGTCTGAGGTGGTTTCGGCCACGTTGGTCAAGGTCGCTGGCAGTTCCGACACGGCCACGTCGTAGGTCACGACGACGGTGACCGTTTCGCCGGGAGCCACGACGGGCTGGGTGCAGTCCACGGTCTGGCCAGCCGAGGCCGAACAGTCGGCGGTCGCTGAGCTGACCCCGGTAACGAGAAGCTCGGGTGGCACAAGGTCGGCAATGGTGACGTTTTCTGCATCCGACGTGCCACTGTTGGTGACCGAGATCGAGAAGGTCTGACCGGTCGAACCGGCGGCCACCGGGTCGGTGGCGAACGTCTTGGCAATGTCGAGTACGACGTTCTCGACCACATCGACCGTGGCCGTGCTTTCGAGCGGAACGAGGACCTCATCGGAGGTGACCGATGCGGTGTTGGAGATGGTGGCCGGGGCCGCCGAAACGTCTACGTCGTAGGTGACCGTGATGATGACCGACTCGTTGCCTCCCAAGCTGGCCACGGTGCAGTCGACGCTCTGGCCTGCGGAGGCTGAGCAGTCGCCCGTAGGGCTGATCGACACCCCGGTGACGGCGAGCGCCGGATCGATGAGGTCGGTGATGGTGACGTTGTCGGCGTCGGAGATCCCGTCGTTGGTTACGACGATGGTGAAGGAGTTGCCGGTGGAGCCTGCGTCGACAGGATCGGCGGTAAACAGCTTCTCGATCGAGAGCACCACATCTTCAACGATGTCAACGACGGCTCCCGCCTTTTGCCCAGCGGGTAGTTCATCGCTGATGACGAGGGCGGTGTTGGTGATCGTTGCCGGATCTATCGAGGCGTCGACGTCATAGGTAACAGCGATCGTGGCGGTAGCACCAAGGGGAATGCTAGCGATCAGACAATCGACGGTGTTTCCGGCCGAGGCCGAACAATCACCGGAAAAGTCCGAGCTGACGGAGGTAACAACCAGGGCCGGGTCAACGAGGTCGCTGACAGCAACATTCGTCAACGACGTTTCGCCATCGTTGAGTACCTCGATCGTGAACGTGTTCCCGGTCGAGCCCGCCTCGACCGTGGTTGGATCGAAGGTCTTGGTCGTGACGCTGGACGGAATGGCTGGACGGTTCACGAAGGTACAGGTGATCGCTTCGGTTGCACCCAGGGTGACCACAAAGGTATCCGGGGTGCCAGTTGTACAGCTGGAGGTGTCGAGGATGTAGCCGGCGGTAACGCCGATCTCGGCGATTGAGTGCGTCCCACTGCTGAGCGGTATGAAGAACGAATAGTCGCCAATCACCGAGCGTTCGATCGTCCCTACCCCATCGATGGTGATTGAAAAATCAGACTGGATAGGCGCGTCGTCGCTCACGTCCTTGACGACCGTGATGCCCATACCGGGTTCGAGCACACAATCGGGAGGGTTCGAGTTTGGTTCAGACGAATTGAAGCTGCAGGTGTTACTCAGGGTTGCGTCACCGCCACCAACATCGTCCATGTCGACTTCGCAACTCGCCAGTGTGTCTGTCCCGACGGTGCTCACCGTACAGGTCGAGGTTGTCCCGCTGAGCAAGGTGTCGCCATTGCATCGGGTAGCCGAAAGATTGTTGGCCGTGCACTCGTAGAGCCGAGGGGAGTCGAGCGCTTGCACCGCCGGGTTGCCGGTGATCGTCACGCAGATCGCGTAATTGGCCAGACCGTCGCCAGTAGTGTCAAACATGGCACAGGCATCACCCGTGTTCTTGCCCGAGAAGTCGATTTCGTCCCAGGTCCAGTCGACAAACAGCGTGGGATCGGCATCGAGTAGGTGTGAATAGTCGATTGATGTTGTCGAGAGATCGGCCTGAGCACCCGCATCGTCCGGCCCATGAACATCGACGTAGGTGACCATCGCATCGGTTGCGTCGGCTGGCGAAACGCTAATCGCCAGGTTGCCAGCCAGGACCACAAAGACAATGAGGGCCTGAGGCCACCGTCGGCGACCGAGTGGCTTCTGTGAGGAGCCCTCAACTGAGCGTGCACGTTTCATCCGGGCCTATCGGCCCATGGTGAACCGAGATAAGGGGCTACCTCGTGTTGTCGCCGGACAGATCCGTCACATACATCCCTCTATGTCGTCAGCAGGAATGTAGGTAGCACCCTCGTCGGTCCCAAAAGCGCTGATCTCAAGTTCGTCGGCTGTGGTTCGCGTGATGAGCAGGTCGATCGATTCCCCCCGAATCGTGCCTTCCCATGGGGGAGGAACGGCGCCACCCGATGCGATCAGCCATTGGCGACCGTCGACGAGGTAGTACAACCGCTCAAGACCACAGTGAGTGTCCACCCCGATGGCGACGGCTGTCTCACCCACACCAAGGGAGTCACCTTCTTCCAGCATCGTGTAGGGCAAAGCGCTCTCAGCTCGGGTCAGCTCACCATCGGCGAAGAACGCCATGTTGTCGGTCATGCTCGGTTTCGGCTCCTCACCGTCGACCCAGAGGGCCAGGTTTCCCTCCGGCAGTTCACTACGAGGCACGGCCACCATTATGAGGTGGGCGTTGGCGTCGTCTTCACAGTCCTGACCTTTCCCACCGGCGAGGGGCACATCGGGGTAGATGACCTGGAACTCGAGGTCGTAGCGCAGGTCGTTCATCGGGCCGTAGGGGCACGATCCAGACTCAGCCAACCAGAAGCCGAAGAAGACCTCGCTCTCCTCGTCGAGCTCGATGCTGGGGTCGATAGACCCGATCTCCTCTGGTTGAAGCCGGGCCGTCGACCAGGGCTCGCGGGATTCGTCAGCCACACCGTCGGCCAGGATTCGGTGAGCGATCGACACGCTCTCACCCCGACCGGTGGTGGGACTGCTGGTGCTGCCTTCATCGCTGAGCAAGGCGATCAGTTCGTCGATCGAGCGTCCAGCGGTGTCGGCGGGGAGTGGATCGGTAACCGGCACCACTGGGTCGTCGCCGCAACCGATGACAAGGCCTTGGACGTCGACGGCCAGAGCCGGCCATGCCTCATGACGGTGAAGGAACGCCAGGTAGCGAACCTCGGTTTCGAAGGTGACTTCTGCACCGAGCGGATCGTCGTCGCCGGGACCAGCCCACCACGAATCCATCAGGAAGATGTCGGCGTCGTCCTCAACGTCGCCCTCGGCGGCGGCCGAGAGCACCTCCCATTCGGCTGCTTCCATCTGCGTAAAGGCGGTGTCGATCGGTTCGAGTTCTTCGTTGTTTGTTTCCCCTGCGACTCGAATGGCGGAGGCGAGCGTGCCGGTGACCACAACGTCGGTCGTTGCTACCAGCTCGTCGAGCGTCATCGATGGCTCATAGTCGTAGCTCGGAAGCCCGGTGGCGAGGAGTGCGGCGAGAGGGGCGGCACCTTCGGCGCATCCCATCGTTGCTGCCGCCTCGTCGGTGCCCGACGTTCCAGACGCAACCGTGCTGGTAGTCCCGCAGCTCGCCGCCACGGCGACCAGAACGGTGAGCAGCACAACAAGCAGTCGAGTGGTGGTGGCAGTTCGTAGCCTCATACTGCTTAGACGCTAGACCGGCACGAGAAAGTTCCCGAGACAGCAGCTTGTTTTACCGAGCACCAGGAGCGGGGCGACAGATCGGCCGTGGTGTTCTATGATCCGTGTGAATAGTGCAAGCATCCACAGGGGGAAAGTTCATGACACGAGTAGCCGTCATCGGCGCAGGGCCGAGTGGTCTGGCCCAGTTGCGAGCGTTTGCGTCGGCCGAGACGAAGGGGGCCGACGTACCTGAGGTTGTCTGCTACGAGAAGCAGGCCGACTGGGGTGGCCTGTGGAACTATTCGTGGCGAACCGGCCTCGACGAAAATGGCGAACCGGCGCACGGCAGCATGTACCGCTACCTGTGGTCGAACGGTCCAAAGGAATGCCTCGAGTTCGCCGACTATGGCTTCGAGGAACACTTCGGCAAGCCCATCGGGTCGTTCCCGCCGCGAGCGGTGCTCTGGGACTACATAAAGGGCCGCGTCGAGAAGAGCGGCGTGCGAGACAAGATCCAGTTCAACACCGCCTGTCGCAATGTTCGCTACAACGCCGAAAGCGACAACTTCACCGTCACGGTTCACGATCACAACACCGACGTCGTTTCCTCGTCGGACTTCAATTTCGTCGTGGTGGCCAGCGGCCACTTCTCCACACCGAACATGCCGCAGTACCCGGGGTACGAGAGTTTCACTGGCCGCATCCTGCACGCTCACGATTTCCGCGACGCAGTGGAGTTCGCGGGCAAAGACATTCTCATCATCGGTGGTAGCTACTCGGCCGAAGACATCGGCTCCCAGTGCTGGAAGTACGGGGCCGCGTCGATTACCTCCTCAACCCGCAGCGACCCGATGGGTTTCGACTGGCCAGACAACTGGGAGGAGAAACCGATCCTCACCCACGTCGATCGAGACACCGTGTTCTTCGCCGATGGCACCTCCAAGAAGATCGACGCCATCATCTCCTGCACGGGCTACCTCCACAGCTTCCCCTTCGTCGATGAGGACCTGCGACTCAAGACCACAAACCGGCTGGCGACCGCCATGCTGTATCGGGGTGTGGTGTTCCAGCCCAACAACAAGCTCTTCTATCTCGGCATGCAAGACCAGTGGTACACCTTTAATATGTTCGACGCTCAGGCCTGGTATGCCCGAGACGTGATGATGGGGCGCATCAGCCTGCCGTCGCCCGGCGAGCAACAACAATGGATCGACGATCTCGTAGCAGCCGAAGATCTCATCGAGGACGACTACGGTGCCATCGACTTTCAGGGGGCCTACACCCAGGATCTGGTCGACCAAACCGACTACCCGGATTTCAACATCCCTCTCGTCGACAAGATGTTCAAGAACTGGAAGAAGCACAAGAAACAGAACATCATGACCTACCGAGATTTCGGTCACGAATCACCACTCACCGGAACCATCGCCCCGCCGCATCACACCCCATGGGTCGAGGCAATGGATGACTCGCTCGAAACCTATCTGGCTGCCGAGTCAGCCGACGGGTAACGTCACAACATGGCGCTGATGATGATTCTTGGCCGTGAGGACCTCCTGATCCTCTGGCTGATGCTGCTCGTTGCCCTCGGTCTGACCTTCACCGAGACCCGCGAACTCAAGCTCGACACCCGGATGACCCTCTGGTGGTTGTCGGTGGTGGCAATGACCCATGTCGTTGGATACCTCGCTCTTCGAGCGTGGGGGTACCAACGGCGACGCGGACTACAAGCCGAAAGCGGCGCAACCTCATGACGTCAAGTCCCAGCGAAAAAGTTTCTAGCGCACAGGTGAGCGCCGACTCATTCAACCTGGGTCAGGGCACGGCCACCGAATCAGGGCGACGGTTCCGGCTGATCGCCTTCATCGTGTTGTCGACTGTTGCTATCGGCCTGGCCGCCACCGGAGTGTTAGGCGCCGGGAGCGACGTTGAGATTACGAGCGATGAGGCGATCGATATCGCTCGTGCTCATCTCGATTTTGAGCCGGTCAATGCTGATGCGCGCCTCGTCCGACAAGGCGCTCGGCTACGCCCGGTGTGGGGGGTATCGTTCTCGATCCCAGCCGACGACAATCCGCGCGAACTGATCCGTCACACAACGGTTGAGCTCGACGCAAAGACCGGTCAGGTGCTCAGGATAGGTGTCGACGAAGAGGGTCAGCTCGAC
>CAKZXA010000016.1 GCA_937922045.1 uncultured Acidimicrobiales bacterium
CAACAGATAGCAAGCTCCTTCTTCTTCGACATAATCCATTGGGGTCGAAGCGACCAACCCGAGAACCGCGCCATCCCAATCGGCTCCCAAGAATTCATCCTGGTAAGAGAAACCCGACACCGACGCATCACCAACAGCCAGCGGCCGATCAAGGCTCGCCCCAGCTAGATCCAGATCGTCCTCCTCTAGATCACCGTCAGCGCCCTCGGGTGTATCCGGTGAGGTCTCCGGCTCCCCATTTACTCCGCTAGTGGCTGTCTCATCGACAGCCTTGGGATTGGCCTCGATAGTCGAAGGGGAACAACCAACGCCTATCAGGAAGCCGAAAGTCAGTAAAGTCAGTTTTAGATTTGGCACGCTAGTCGCCCCTATCAGTGGTGGTAGATTCGCCAGATCGGCAGTCAGAGACTCTGCCTCTGCACCGAACAGCTGAAGATTACCGCAAAGTCGCCAACTTCTCA
The DNA here is from genome assembly GCA_937922045.1 of uncultured Acidimicrobiales bacterium. Taxonomy (GTDB): domain Bacteria; phylum Actinomycetota; class Acidimicrobiia; order Acidimicrobiales; family SZUA-35; genus JAHELU01. The sequence continues at coordinate 462 of CAKZXA010000016.1, forward strand.
CGAGAGAAGCCTCACACCAGGAATCTGCCCAGGAAACTCCAGCCGACCATGCAGATTTGGGCTCACCAGACAGACAAGCTAGACACGAAACCCCAGAAAACAAGCCAATCAGCGACTAGCCAGACCAGCAGGTGCTCTCTTGTAAAGCGAAGGTCAGGAGTTCGACCCTCCTCCCGGGCTCACAGTCTTTAAGCGGGTTCAGCGGATCCGGCTCAGGGCGCCATACTGACCCATCAGGGCAGGTGCACCTCGAACCGGCGTCTGATCTACCGAGTCCACTAGCCCACGATCCCTCGACGTCGCTCCCGCTCAACTCGAGATCTTCGTCTAGGACCGGACCCCCTCTAGTCTCAGAGCGGGATATCGGTCGCCGCAATCACTTTCGATGCTCAGTCCATGGATCGTTTGGCGGCAGCGCTGCGAACAGAAAGTCCGCCTGCGCCTCGCTCAAGATCGGTATGACTTCGGCTGCATCGATGTCATCCTTGCGGCGTCGACCCTTCGCTTTGAAGAGAAGCTGTAGGTGGGGTGCGAGATAGGGGATCCCCGTCGGCTTCGAATGGAGAACAGCGTCGGACCATCGCTGACGAATCTCCGGATCTCGGCGAAATATCCATTCGCGCTCGTTCCCCTCGGAGATCGTGAGGTCTAGACGCCACGACCCGTTCGTCCAGTCCCTCGCCCACAAGTTGTTTTGGTGTGCTGCGGCCGACAGGGTCTGCCCGAACCATGGCGAGAGAAGACCGGCGGCTGCGATATGGATGTCCCAGTCGGTCAGCAGCGATCGCACGAGTGGTGCATCCACACGGCAGAAACTGACGTCCAGATCGTCGTGATCTCGCCACGAACGGGCTGCGTGTAGCTCAAGGGCATGACCGCCGCTGACCCACCACCGAAAGGGTGCGTCGCGAAACAGGGCAACCGCCTGCTCAAGCGAGAGCGGTTGCCATAGTCCGTACCCGTCGGCCACGACGCGAATAGTGACCGACGTTAACTAGGGCAAGAGGACGTGGATGGTTCCTGGAACCTCGGTGCTCTGAATGCCGAGCATGAGGCCGTCGACGGCATCGTTGGGCACAAGCCAGCACAGAACGCCTTCAGCCTGCTCGGTGAGCGCGACCTGGCCACTTGGAAGGGGTTGCCCGGCGGGGCAATCTACTGCCTCGTAGATGTCTCCGCTGTCGCTAACCGCGGAGAAGAGCAACTGATCCAACTCGGCGGCGTCGGAGCCTTCCTGGTTGAGCACGATCAAGCGACTAGCGGCGTAGCTCTCGCCATCGCCCGAGGCTGCCTCGGCTAGAGCCGTAGCCTCCTCGGTGGCTAGTGGTTCCGGCTTGACGAGCCAACGCTGCTTATTGCCTTCATTGTCGATGTCCCAGAAGACGCTGACCGGCTGCGTGCTCGGATGCGGGTTGGCGGCCGAGCCAGGCCCAACCGCCGCCGTTGCGTCTTCTTCCACCGAAGCCGCCTCGCCGTCGCTCTGGTTCGTGAAGTAATCGTAGGCCAAGTAGGCGAGGCCGCAGGCCGCAGCCAAGACGAGCATGCCACCGAGTAGGGCCAACCATCGGCCACCAGACTTCTTCGGCATGTCGCTCCGCAGATCAACGTTGCCACCGTCGTAGTAGCCTCTGCCGCGGTCGTCGGTCGGGGCCCGCTGAGCCTGAGCCGACGGGGCCGCCGCGTACTGGTGTTGGTCGTGAGCCGCTGATGGCGATTGGATCGCATACGACGGACCAGCCGACGGTGCCTCCAATGCGCCAGGTGCGGCATACGCCTGCTGTTCGGCGTACTCACCGCCAGCGTGGGGAGCATGTACGACAACATCGTCATGGAATGCATTCACGCCGACATCGTCGTGGTCGGCCTGAGAAGGAACCTCTCGAGTCGGCGTTCCCTGTTCCGTTTCGGCCAACGGCATCTCGTTAAGAACGCCGCTACGACTGGCGGCCTCGAGGTCGACCGGAGGAATATCGAGCGTCGGCTTGTCCATGCCCGGAGCGTGGAGATCGATCGGAGCCTCACCAAGCGCCTCGGCGAGCGGTCCTTCGGGAATTTCACCCGTCGGCAGGATCGTCGCCGTGTCCGCGCCAGCGGGGAGGTCGGGCATGTCGACACCTGGTGTGTCGACCGATGGCATGCTCACATCCGGCGCATTGATATCGGGCATCTCACGATCCGGCACGTCGAGATCCGGCGCATCGAGATCGGGCACGGCAACATCAGGCACGGCAACATCAGGCGTGCCGAGACCGGAAACATCCAGATCGGGCGCGTCCAGATCGGGCAAATCGACATCAGGGGTGTCGACCGACGGCATGTTCACATCCGGCGCATTGATGTCGGGCATCTCACGATTCGACACATCGAGATCGGGCACGGCAACATCAGGCACGGCAACATCAGGCGTGCCGAGACCGGAAACATCCAGATCGGGGGCGTCCAGATCGGGCAAATCGACATCAGGAATATCGAGGCCGGCCACCTTCGAGTCGGCGAGGTCAATATCGGGACCACCGACCGTCGGGAGATCGGTGCTGCTCACATCGCCAACGACGGTGCCAGCAGAGTCCTTTGCACCCTTGAGGAGATCGGAAGCTTTCGAGCCGAGACCAGAGCCAGCCGCAGCCGCCGCTGCTCCTCCAAGGCCAAGGGCGCCCGCTGTCTTACCCAGGGATCCGCCGAGGACACCTCCGACTTTCTCCCTGCCTTGGCTGGTGGTCTCATCCAGACCATTGGCCACCGTTCCCACCCGCTTGTCGGTGCCGCCGTCAAACAAGTCGTCTATGAGCCCACGTCGACCGTTGGAAGCTGCCAGGCCTTGTTCTCCGGCATCGGTGCCGCGGCTCGCCATGGCCTCTGCAGGGGCATCAGCAACCCTGGCCGTCGACGATAGGTCGACGGCATCTGAAGCCTCTTCTTGGGCCTCGGCTGGAGGGCCATAACCCTCCGGCCACCACTTGTTGTCAAAAGCTAGGTACCAGCCATCGGGCGGCGGGCCCTGGTACTGGTTGTCGTCCCAGGCTGTGTAGACGTTGTTCTCCACGGCAAACAATCCCTACTGTCGATGTGCTCCGTACTACGGTAACCGCTCGCAACGCCACGAGCGACCACGGACGGCGCACCGCAGCCACTCAGCGTGTTCGCGAGCGAACAACCTCGAAGCAGGCGACGGCCGAAGCCATCGCAACATTCAAACTGTTAAGGCGCCCACCCATAGGAATAGAGGCTAAAACATCGACCCGCTGGCGCACAAGCCGCGACAGACCCTTGCCTTCAGCACCTAACACCAGGGCAACCGGCCGATCGTCTTGAGGCAGGTTAAATATTGACTCAGATCCGGCTTCATCCAGCCCTACGGTGAAAATCCCGCGATCCGACAGCGTCGAAACTGCGGTTGGGATGCCGCCGACCACCGCAATCGGAACATGCTCAACCGCTCCGGCCGCGGTTTTTGTCACCGCCGCGGTAACCCGCACCGAGCGGTGGCGGCCAAGAACCACCCCGGTAACACCAGCGCACTCGGCGGTACGCAGGATGGCCCCGAGATTGCCGGGATCAGTCACCCCGTCCAGAACCAGAAGGAAGGCCCGAGCATCGTCCAGCATGGCATCGAAGTCGGCCTCTTCCAGGGGCGAAGCCTTAGCCACAACACCCTGGTGCGATTCGGTGATCGCCTCCGAGGCCAGATGACGCCGTGACACCGGGCGATAGGACACACCGAGTTCGCCACACAGCTGTTGAATATCGTCAAGGATGTCGGCGGCAGCGAGGTCGTCGATCACGAGCACCTCATGGACACGTCGTTTACCGGCCAGCAACAGCTCACGCACAGCGTGACGGCCCTCGACCTGATCGCCACCCAAACCCTTGATCGGCTTGCGCGAGCGACCAGAGCGCTCGCTTCCCGAGCGTTCATTTCCCGAGCGCGGCTTGTCGCCCCGCTCGCCCGGACCTTGCCGAGACCGTTGAGGCGGCCGCGAACCGGATCCGCGTCGCGAGTCCGGACGCTTCGGAGAACGCCCTGCGCCTCCCGGTTTCTTCGACTTGCGACCACTCATCTGCTTCGACCTTCCTCAACCTGTCCAGCGATCTCACTGTTGCCTTGATCGAGGTTCTCCTGATCGAACCTGGTCAGGAGAGCTACGGCATGACATTGGATACCGCCGCCAAGACCGGCAACTCCTTCGGTCCGTTTGCCTTTCACGGCAACCGGAGCCTCGACCGTGGCCGAGAGACGCTGTTCCATCTCGGCCCGATGAGGCGCAATTTTCGGCTCGTCGGCGATCACGGTGCAATCGATATTGATCACTCGCCACCCGGCATCGTGCACCCGAGCTACACCGAGCGCCAGCAGGGCGATACTATCGGCACCGCCATAGGCAGGGTCGGTGTCGGGAAAAAGACCGCCGATGTCGCCTAAGCCAGCGGCGCCAAGCAAGGCGTCGATACAAGCGTGGGCGATCACATCGGCATCACTGTGGCCAACCAACGCCGGGCCCGACTCGAAGCGGACACCACCGAGCACGAGAACCCGATCCGATCCCACCGGAGCGAACGGGTGCACATCGAAACCCTGGCCGATCCGGAGACTGTCGAACGGTGTCGACGTCATCGGTCCTCCATGAGGCGTTCAGCCACGAAGATGTCGTGAGCGAAGGTGATCTTCATATTCGTTGGATCCCCTTCGACATGTACGACCGGTCGGCCCAGACCTTCAATCAAGGTGGCATCATCGCTAGCGACCAGACCGGCCTCGTGAGCCTCCCGCAGCGTATCGAGCCGAAACCCTTGCGGCGTCTGTACAGCCACAAAGCGATCACGATCAACCGCCCTGCTCTCGACGCTTCTGAGCGTATCGGTCACCGCGACGACCGGAACCACCGCCTCAGCCCCGTCGACAAGCGCCGACACAACCGCATCGACCACGGTCTCAGCAACGAGCGGCCGGGCCGCATCATGAACCAGGACATGGGTGGCGGAGGCTGGCACCGCGGCCAGGCCGTTGCGCACAGAATCGGATCGGCTCGCACCCCCATCGACGCGGACCAGACCATCGAGTGTCTCGACATCGTCCAAAACTGGCGGGCCGACGATCACAACTCCTCGAGAGACCCGACGCATTGCGTTCACCGACCAGTCGATCACCCGCCGTCCTCCAAGCAACTCAAGTTGCTTGAGACGACCAAACCGGCTGCCTGAACCGGCGGCGACGATTACCGCCCAGAGTTCCATACGGCGACGGTAGCGCAGAACTGCAGAATCGGGGACCAAGGCAACCGGCCAAATCGTGACTACCATTCATTCGGTGGAGGTTCACTCGAATCGTTTGACAGCCTTCAACGCCCGTCGAACATCCTTAACGTCGGACGGCCGTTGACCGCGGGTCCCTTGTCCGCCAAACCAGGAACGGCAGCACTCTAAGCGCATGATCAGCATCGAAGCCCTACGATCCGTCGAGCTATTCCGAGATCTGGACGACGCTACGCTCGCCAATCTCGTCCAGCAAAGCGAACGGCGTCCCCTCCAACGAGGCGACGTACTCTTCACCGAGGACGACGAACCCGATGAGCTCTATGTGGTCGTATCGGGACGTATCGCCATGGTGAACCGGTCTATCGACGGTCGTGAGTCGGTCGTATCGCTGATGGAACGAGGAGACCTCTTCGGCGAGATGCCCCTGTTCGACGGTCAGCTCCGCTCCACCGACGCTCGGGCTCTCGAGAGTTCCGAGGTCTTGGCAATCGCCTACGACCCACTTCGAAACCTGTACTCAGAGCATCCTCGGCTGCTTTGGCGGGTCGTTGAACTACTGGCCCACCGATTGCGAGTTATGGACGGGGTCCTGGCCGACTCGGTCTTCCTCGACGTCACCGGTCGCACCGCTAAGCGCCTACTCGAAATCGCAGGCGACGCCGACGATTTCGTGCTTCCGGTCACCCAGGAAGAGCTGGCAGGCATGGTCGGGGCCAGCCGCGAAAGGGTGAACAAGGCGATCGCTTCGTTCATCAAGCTTGGCTGGCTCGAACAGCGTGACCGCCGCTATCACATCGTAAAGCGAGACCAGATGGAGCTGCGGGCCCGCTAACGCTCGGTATCAGGCGTGAGGTGAGCAACCGCCTGAGCCCACGCATCCGAGGCGTCTTTAGGTCGAGCCTTGACGAGCGGTGTCTCGTGGGCGAACCCCGACGCGGCCCGTTCGAACCGAGCCACGCGGACGCCGAGCCGCACCAGTTCGTCGACGTCGGCTGCTGGCGTGTACGGATCATCGGTTCCAACCAAGGCGAGCACATTCGATGGCTGCTCGACGTGGGCGAACAGATCGATCGGCTCGCGCTGCGCTCGGCCACGCCAGTGGGTGGGCAGTCTTATCGTGCCGTAGAAGCTCACGATGCGATCGAAGCGATGGGCGGCGGCCGCCTTGTAGGCGTACATGCCGCCAAAACCGAACCCGATAACAGCAACCGGCTCGATTTCAAGTCGATTGGCAGCGTCCACCAGGTCTGTGACGACTACATCGTCATCGAGCCGGCTCACGACCTGGTCTCGGTCGAGATCCTCGCCGTTTGGGCCCTGAAGGCCGACTTCGAAACCTTCGATCGGGTCGACAACGACCACGTTCCAGTTATGGGTGGCACAAAGGCCGCTCGCCATCTCAGCGAAAAGAGGCCGACGGCCTTCCAGATCGGGAACCAGAACCACACCTCGAGTGGCGCCGATCGTCGGATACAGATCGGCCAGTGCCCCTGATGAAAGTTCGATCTCCACGTCTACCTCACGCTGCGTATGCCCGCACTCGTCACGAATTGTTTCCTTGTCGGCACCACGGATACTGCCGACGCGCTGGGTTGGGCCAGCTGTTCGCAGACATCAAGCAAGAAGCAACCTAATAGCTGTCGATGATGAGGTCCCCGGCAAGCCTAGCTGCGCCGTCCTTGAGCGCCTTGGCTCGTCCCAAGCCGATACCTTCGACCGCTTCCAGATCGGCGACCGTAGCGCCAAGGACCTTACGGAGTGAGCCGAAATGCTCAACCACGCGCATGACGTGGACCTCGTTGACCTGCGGGATCTTCGAGAGCAGCCGGAAGCCTTTAGGCTCACGCGGTTCGTCGAGATCGCCGGCGGGGCCGATGAGGTGGATAGCACGAGCCAGCTGCTCGTCGTCAAAAAGTTGCGTGTCGTCGAGGGCGGCGAGCGCCTCCATGGCCTCCTCCGGCTGCATCTTTGACCCGGGATTCAGATAATCGATGATGAGCAGGCGGCGATCGTCCTCGACGCCATCCATCAAGCCTTCGAGCTGAAGGCCGACCAGTCGGCCGTCGGTCCCGAGTTCGACCAGATTGTGTTCGATCTCGTTTGCGATCCTCAGCACCATCTCGGTTCGCTGAACAACTTCGATGACGTTTCGCAAGGCCACAAGGTCTTCGGCTTCGAGAGCTGAGAGCTTGCGGGTTACGGTGTCCATCCTGGCCCGGTAACGCTCCAGTGTTTGGAGCGCTTGGTTGGATCGGTCAAGCAGTCGGCTGGCCGACAGAACGGGCCGGGTTTGGTCGCCGACGTAGACCTGGATCTGCTGGCGAGACTCCGACACGGTCACAACGGTCACGTTCAACGAGCGCGCTACCCGTTCCGCTGTTCGATGCCGAGTGCCGGTCTCGGAGGCCGGCACGTTCGGATTGGGAACCAGGTGCACGTTGGCCCGCGCAATTCGAGTCAGATCGCTCTTGAGGATGATGGCGCCGTCCATCTTTGCCAGCTCGCTAAGTCGCTGGGGGGAGAAGGCAGCATCGAGCAGAAAGCCGCCGGAGGCAATGCCGAGCACGTCGTCACCATCGCCGAAGACGATCAGCGCACCTCGACCCGACTGCAGGATCCGGTTCAGCCCTTCACGCAAAGGAGTTCCAGGCGCGACGAGCGACAGCGCTCGATACAAGGCGGCGTCAGATCGCAGATCCATGGCCCCATGGTAGACCACTATCCACAGAGATCTTGGACTAACAATGTTGGGTTTGGAAGCCTAGGTAGCGACGTATTGAGGGACGAGCGCAAGCGCCTCTGTGACCGTTTCTGCCCTCAGCAATCGGAGCCCAGTAGGACCATCCGGGGCCGATGCCGGAACCAGAGCGGTGCGAAAGCCCATGCGGTAGGCCTCCTGCAATCGATGCTCGATCCGAGGCACCGAACGAAGCTCGCCGCCAAGACCAACCTCGCCACAGACCACGACATCAGGAGCGACCGGCTGACCGTCGGCCGACGACGCCACAGCGATGGCCAAGGCCAAATCGGCAGCCGGTTCTTCGACGACCGCCCCTCCAGCCGCCGACACGAAAAGATTCTGATTGGCCAGCCGATAACCGACACGGGTTGCCAGGACAGCAGACACGAGTGCGACCCGTCGGCTGCTGACCCCCTGGGTCGTGGTCGACCCGGTGGCCACCGCCGACGGCGACAGCAAGGCCTGTACCTCGATGAGCACGGGACGTCTACCGTCCAGTGCGGGAACCACCACCGAGCCAGAAAGTGCTGGCTGACGATCCCGAAGGTAGCGATCAGACGGATCGGCTACCGCAACAAGACCCTCGGCCACCATCTCAAAGATGCCGACGTCGTTCGTGGGGCCAAAGCGATGCTTGACCGCCCGCAGAAACCTCAGCTCGCCATGACGTTCACCATCGAACGACAGAACCGTATCGACCACGTGCTCCAACACCCGAGGACCGGCGATAGTGCCCTCCTTCGTGACGTGGCCAATCAAGAGAACCGAGACACCGTGTCGCTTGGCTGCCTCGACCAGGGCGGCCGCGCACGCCTTTACCTGGGTAACCGAACCGGCCTGATTCTCGAGATTGGGATCGACCAGCGTCTGGACGGAGTCGACGATGATCAGCTGGGGTTCGCTGGCCATGACCGAGACCACGGCTTCAATCGAGAGATCATCGACGACCAGGAGAGACTCTGGCAACGTTCCGAGGCGAGCGGCGCGGGCCGCTACCTGGGCTGGCGCCTCCTCCCCCGCCACGATCACGACCGTAGCCCCCGCCCCCGCGACCGCCAATGCTATCTGTAGGGTGAGCGTCGATTTGCCGATGCCGGGCTCACCAGCCAGCAAGGTGACCGAACCCGGGGTCAGGCCGCCGCCAAGAACCCGATCGACCTCATCAACGCCTACCGGAAATGGCAGCACCAGATCAGCATCGACCGAGGCGAGCGGCATGGCGTTCATGGTGTCGGCCGCAGCTGCGATCGACGGGACCTTCGGCTTCAGCTCAGATGCTTCCCCGACTGAAGCCCACGCCTGGCATTGGCTACAGCGACCCGTCCATGAGGGGTACTGGGCACCACATTCTCGACAGACGAAGACACGACGGGCTTTAGCCATACCGGCGAGGTTAAAGCGCCGGTGTGACAACTAAGCCAGACGCCCCGATCGGCGTGGCGAGGTCAGCGTCGAGGCCACCACCATGAGCGCGGCGCCCACCCACCAGATCGGCTGATAGGTGCCGAATCGGTCGACCACATACCCAGCCACCGGTGACCCGAGGCTCAAGCCGACGAGAAAGCCCATCATCACGATGCCCGAGGCTCGCCCCGCCCGGTGAGCAGGCACAGCCACGATCACCGCCAGCATGGCGACCGCGTTCCAGGCCCCTATCCCGACCGCATTGAGCAAGGTGGCGGGCCAGAGAATCCAGTCCCCAACCGACAGCGTTATACCGAGCGACACACAGTAGACAGCACCGATCAAGGCGAGCACCGACAGAAGACGAGGAGGCGCTATCTGCCGCTCTGCGACCCGACCGGCCATCACCCGCGCCCCCATGCCCAAAAAGCCGCCAAGAGCGACCAGCAGCCCAGCTGTCCGACTGCTCAGGCCAACGGTTTCCTGAGCCCAAAGAGGAAAGAACCTGCTCACCGCGCCGCCAACGGTCCCGGCGCAAAGAGCGTAAACCGCAAGCCGAAGGATCCAGCGCTGGGCGGCGTCGTCGTCTTCGTCAGGCTCGAGCCCTGCCCCGCCGCCACTCGTTCCAGCCTCGCCGGTCAAAGCGTTCTGGCCGCTTGCGATCGCCGGCGATGGTCGCAAACCAATCCAAACGGCCAAGGCCAAGACCGCGAACAAGCCGGCGAAACCCCACATCGCGCCTCGCCATCCCATCCATAGCGCCAACGAAGGGAGCGTTAGGCCAGAAAGGAACACGCCGAACTGAACCCCCGACTGCTTCACCCCGGTGATCACACCCTTGCTGCCGTCGGCGACCCGTTCGGCGATCAGAGCATTCGTGGCCGGATTTCCCCAACCTTGTGGCACACCGAGCAGCACCGCAGACAAAGCCAGTACCAATGCTCCCGGCGCCATCGCCATCAAGGCCATACCGACGGCGCTAACCACGATGGCGGCGATAACGGCTCGGCGAGGCCCCATCCAATCGGTTATGCGGCCCGAGAAGGGGGCGGTCAAGCCGCCTACGAGCGTGTTGACCGAACCGATCAGCCCCAACTCCCCGCGGGTGAGGTCGAACTCGGCGATTATCTCTGGCGCCAGCACAGCCAGCGCGAAGATTTGAAACGATGTGGCGGTCATCGCTCCGATCAGGGTCGCGCTGAGAATGCCCCGTCTTGTTTCGCCAACCACCGAGGCCTACGTGGCCTGTGTCGGTTGCGTCGGCTGGGTCGGCTGTGTCGGCGGTTGCGCTACTTGTGGATCAGCCGCTGCTACCGCCTCATCATCCTCAGCATCGAAGCGGCGGAAGACATCATGGCCGCGGGCATCTCCCCGTTCTGCCGCCGGCGCAAACCAGGCCGTGCCGAACCCAAGGCCGCGGGCAGCGTCGAGAACGTCGAGATCATCATCGACGATAAGGATGGCGCTCGGCGGTTCGCCGGTGACCCTACGCAGGACCTCGAAGATCGGTGGCTCCGGTTTTCGTACGCCGACCGAGCCGGAGACCACCCACTGGTCGATCAGGTTTTCCAGGCTGTGGCTGGCCCGCAGCTTGGTGGCCCAACGCGCACCGTCGTTGGTGATGCAAGCCGCCCGCACCCCGCGGTCTCGAAGTTTCCGCAGGTACTTTACGACCCCGGGCATCAGCTGATGGTTTGCCAAGTAGGCGGCGTCGAGCTCGTTTGCGTCGCCACCGACACCGATGGCCTCCCAGAAATCGGCTGACGTAATGCGACCCAAGCTTACGAGGCGGGCTTTGGCTGCGATATCGGCGGCTGGGGCCGTCGAGCCGGCATCGCGGGCGAAAGGAACGAGCAGATTGGCGATGTCGTTACCTTCCTTGTACAGCACACCCATGCCGTCGAGGGCGACAACACGGTAACGCATGGGCGCCTCACCACGATCGGCGGCTAGATCGATCGCCTTGTGCTCCCCGGTGACCGATGGAGCTTTCGCCGCCTCGCTGGCTGCGATCTGTTCAGGGCTGCGACCAAGGGCATCGGCCGGGCGAACCTTTGGCGCCGTCGGACGATGACGCCTGCGTCCGCTGAGCCAACGAACCAATCGAGCAAAGACGATGAGCCCGGCCAGCACGCCAGCCACGACAGCCAGACCTCGCAAGACCTGCGCCGAAATCGACCGTCGGGTTGTGTTGAGGGCCACGCTCACCCGGTCGGCGGTTCCCAGGTTTGACTCCCACAGTCCCACCACCGAGTCGACTTCAGAACCATCTACCCGCCCGGTCGAGGTGTCTTCCTGAAGCTCCCCAGGGAGTTTCACTTCGACGCTGACAGAAACATCGGAGGGCTGAGCGCCGTAGTGCTCGGCAATGGAGAGCAGCGAACGCCCAAGAGTCTGATCGAGCTCGGGATCCGAGAACGCCTCAAAACCGGCTGAGGTATCGAGAACACCCGAAACCGAATAGTCGAGCCGGCCAAAACTCTGATTGCGAACGAGCTGAAAATCCTGGAAAAGGCCGGAATCGGACGACAACTCGTCCATTACCTCGCCGAACTGTCCAATGGTGCCAAAGCGTTTCTCAGCTCGAATCGTTGTGCCGGTCGACGAGACCGAGGGGCTCTGAACCACCCATCCGCCCTTGGCGAGATCAGAAAGGGGCAGACCTCCCGACTCGGGATCCAGGTCGAACAGCGCCTCGCTGGCCTCCGCATCGAGAAAAGCTTCGGCCACCACGACCCCGGAACCATCATCGTTTACGTCGACAAAGACATTGAGGTCGGCGTTGCAGCCCGAAAGGGCAACCATGGCCACCAGCGCAAAGACATAGCCAATGAACCGTCGCTGGCGACGGCCACTGGATCGGCGCATGATTCTGTTGGCCACCGCTCTACGCTATCGGCCCGCACGGCACAGGCCATCGCGCAGAGGGTGGCGAAGAGTTACTCGCCCGAACCTTCGGGTGACTCAGCCGTCTCGGCCAACTCTGGGGTTGGAGGCGGTTGAAAGCCATCGTGGGCGTTGAAGCTGAGCTGTCGCTCACCGTTTTCGTCGTTCTCGACATCGACCACGATGATCTGACCAGCGCGATACTCCTTGTACAGAAGCTTCTCCGACAGCACATCTTCGATCTGCCGCTGAATAGCACGCCGCAACGGACGTGCACCCATGGAGGGGTCGTAGCCGACCTCGCCCAGGAACTCCTTGGCGTCGACCGTGAGTTCCAGACCGATGCCTTGCCCTTCGAGCTGTTCGACGGTGCGGGCGATCATCAGATCGACGATTTGTACGACCTCGCTCTGCGAAAGCTCGTGGAACACGATCGTCTCGTCGATGCGGTTCAAGAACTCGGGGCGGAAATGCACCTTGAGAGCGTCGTTGACCTTGTCCTTCATCCGCTCGTAGGACACAGCCTCATCGTTCTTAGAGAAACCGAGGTTTGCCTTGCGCAGATCCTGGGTACCCAGGTTCGACGTCATGATCAGCACCGTGTTCCGGAAGTCGACGCTGCGGCCCTGTGCATCGGTGAGGCGACCTTCCTCCAGGATCTGGAGCAGGGTGTTGAACACATCGGGGTGAGCCTTCTCGATCTCATCAAACAACACGACGGAGAACGGCTTGCGACGCACCGCTTCGGTGAGCTGTCCGCCCTCCTCGTAACCGACGTAGCCGGGGGGCGAACCCACGAGGCGACTCACGGTGTGCTTCTCCATGTACTCGGACATGTCGAGGGTGATGAGAGCCTTGTCGTCGCCAAACAAGAACTCTGAGAGTGTCTTGGCCAGCTCGGTCTTGCCCACGCCGGTTGGGCCGAGGAAGATGAACGAACCCGAGGGTCGGTTCGGATCTTTCAGGCCGGCCCGGGTGCGGCGGATCGATTGGGAGACAGCGTGGATGGCGTCTTCCTGGCCGATCACTCGCTTGTGGAGCTCGTCCTCCATGCGGAGGAGCTTGGCCGTCTCCTCTTCGGTAAGCTTGTAGACCGGGATTCCGGTCCAGATCGAGAGCACTTCGGCGATCGATTCCTCGTTGACTTCGTCGAACAGGTCGACACCGGAGGCCTTGATTTCGGCCTCCATCGTCTCCTTCTTGCCCAGGAGCTCTTTCTCCTGGTCACGAAGCCGACCGGCGGCCTCGAAGTCTTGCTGCTCAACCGCTTCCTTCTTCTGCGTTACCACATCGGACAGCTCGTTCTCGAGCTCCTTGAACGCTGGCGGTGTGCTCATGCGCTTGATGCGCAGGCGAGAACCGGCCTCATCGATGAGGTCGATGGCCTTGTCGGGAAGTTGACGATCGGAAATGTACCGGTCGGCCAGATTGGCTGAAGCCACGAGGGCTTGATCGGTGATCGTGACCCGGTGATGGCTCTCGTAGCGATCGCGTAGACCCTTGAGAATCTCGATGGTGTGCTCAACCGTCGGCTCTTCAACCTTGATCGGCTGGAAGCGTCGTTCGAGCGCTGCGTCCTTTTCCAGATGCTTGCGGTACTCCTCAAGCGTGGTGGCGCCGATGGTCTGCAGTTCACCACGAGCCAGCATCGGCTTGAGGATGCTGGCGGCGTCAATGGCACCTTCGGCTGCACCGGCGCCGACGAGGGTGTGTAGCTCGTCGATGAACAGGATGATGTCGCCTCGGGTCTTGATCTCCTTGAGCACCTTCTTGAGGCGCTCCTCGAAGTCACCGCGGTAGCGAGAGCCGGCGACGAGAGCGCCGAGATCAAGGGTGTAGAGCTGCTTGCCTCGAAGGGTGTCGGGCACCTCATCGTTGGCGATCTGTTGGGCTAGGCCTTCGACGATGGCGGTCTTACCGACACCGGGCTCACCGATGAGGACCGGGTTGTTCTTGGTACGACGACTCAGCACCTGCATGACGCGCTCGGCCTCACGGGTCCGGCCGATCACCGGGTCGAGCTTTTTCTCTCGAGCTAGCTGGGTGAGGTTGCGACCGAATTGATCGAGGATCAGCGAACCGGAACCGGCTTCCTGACCACTGCCACCGCTGGTCGTCGACGACTTGCCGCCCTCCGGGGCCCCACCGGTCTGACCGGATGGACCCGAATAGCCGGACAGCAGTTGGATGACCTGCTGGCGCACTCGCGAGAGGTCGGCGCCAAGCTTGACCAGCACCTGAGCGGCAACGCCCTCGCCTTCGCGGATGAGACCGAGCAGGATGTGCTCGGTGCCGATGTAGTTGTGGCCGAGCTGCAGTGCTTCGCGCAGCGACAGCTCAAGGACCTTCTTAGCCCTCGGTGTGAACGGAATATGACCGCTCGGCGACGAACCGCCCTGACCGATGATGTCCTCGACCTGGCTTCGCACCGCCTCGAGCGAGATCGAGAGCGATTCGAGGGCCTTGGCGGCCACTCCTTCGCCCTCATGAATCAGACCGAGCAGGATGTGCTCGGTCCCGATGTAGTTGTGGTTGAGCAGACGAGCTTCCTCTTGGGCGAGGACCACAACTCGGCGGGCTCGGTCGGTAAAGCGTTCAAACATCAAGTACTCCCAGGATGCGGGTGTTAGACAAGCTTGTGGCGTCGGGTGGATCGGTTTGGTGTTGGCGGCTTAGCAGCAGTTCAGGTGAAACAGCTACGAAAAGCGAATTCAAAGAAAACGTAACATTTGAGTTTAGCGCTTGCGAAGTTGGAGAGCGTCGGATTTGGGGTTGGTTTCCTCAGCTGGGGGGTTTCACCTGGTTTCATCTGGGCGAAACAGACTCGTTGATTCGGTTGGGCCCGGTCAAATGGCCCTTCCAGGATACTGAGCCATCGGTTCGGTCCGGAACTTGGATCGGCATGAAGGCCGCAAATCGTGAGCGGTCGGCCGGAGCTATCTACCCTCGATCGCTGTGGAAGGTAATCGCGGGCTCTGAACTCTACGGCCGAAGGCCGAAACGGCGCCTAAAGCCAATCTCGGGAGATGCAGGGGGCATGACGGCCGCGGGCACGCCTGCCAATTCGGCCTCATTTCGCCTACCGTGGGTGATGTGGCTGGTTCTTCCCTTTCGTCCCTTTCGTCCCTTCCAACATCCTCCGACGACAGCGCTCGCATCGAATCGTGCCTCTTGGAAACGGTCCGGGTTGAAAATGATGAGTACCTAACCGAGATCGCCTCACACCTGATCAAGGCTGGCGGCAAGCGACAGCGCCCGATGTTCACCATCGCGTCGGCTGCATCTGGAATGCCTGACGGCACCTCGGTCGACTACGACCTCGTGAGGGGCGGGGTGGCGGTCGAGCTCGTTCAGGTCGGTTCGCTCTACCACGACGATGTCATGGACGAGGCCCAGATTCGCCGCCAGGTGTCGAGCGTAAATGCCCGATGGGGCAACCTACGAGCCATTCTGGCCGGAGACTTCCTCCTGGCCAAGGCGTCCGAAATCGCGGCAAGCCTCGGCACCGAGGTCGCCGGACTCCTGGCCAGCACTATCGGCGAGCTCTGCAAGGGGCAGGTCAGCGAGCTTCAAACCCTCTATGACCTCTCTCGCAACGAAGACCAGTACTTCGAGTCCATCACCGGCAAGACCGCCTCGCTCTTCGCCGCCGCTACCCGCATCGGTGGCATTGTGGCCGACTACGACCGCGATCGTATCGAGGCGCTCACCTCCTTTGGCCGCCTTTACGGCATGGCCTTCCAGATCGTCGACGACATCCTGGATCTGATCGCCACCGATGAGCAGCTCGGCAAGCCGGCGGGCAAAGACATGGTGGAAGGCGTCTACTCGCTGCCCGTGCTGCGGACCCTAGCCTCCCCGGTCGGTGAGAAGCTGTCGTCCTACCTGATAGACGGGCTTACCGAAGCCGATCGCCACCTGGCTATCGAGGTCGTTCGCAACGGTCCTGGGATCGACGAAGCCTTCGATCTCGCCAAGCAGTACGTCATACAGGCCGAGGAAACAATCCTCTCGGTGTCCACCAATGCGGCGGCCAAAGCCTTAGCCGACACCGCCCACTCGCTCCTGGTGACGGTAGAAGCGACCAGGCACGGCGACCAGTAGAGCCTTCCTCCCCAGCACAGCAGTGCAACGGGCTCGCTTGTTACCTACGACGTCAGTGCAAACTGCACCAGCGTGATACGGCGATCGGCGAGCATCAGACCGCGACCGGGCACCATCGCTAGACCGGGGTGCCATGGCGGTGCCGCGTCGAAGACATCGTGGGCGTCGCGAGCGGCGGTCGGGGCGAGGAGCACCTGCGTCCGGGCCTTCTTGGCCTGCTGAAGGCTTTGATCAGCGATGTAGGCGTTGGCAGCCAGCGTAGGCCCGGCGACCGCCCAGCGGACCACTCGCAGGGCCTGAGCCAGAGCTTGCTCGACCTCGATCCGTCCGTCGATCAACCGATCGATGTCGTCCACGAGGAGAAGCCGCACCATGTCAGCCGCGCCTGGCCCCGACGCTGCCTCGCCAACAGCCACCAACTCGTTGAGCATCGTGACCATCTGACCACCGTCGCCCACCACTTTGCGGTGGGCGCCGTCGAAGGTGTTCAGCGGCGACGAAAGCGAAGCGGCCAGCCATACCTCGCCGCCAGCGTCGGCCACCCGCCGCCCGATGGCGGCAAGCAGCGTGGATCGACCGGTCCGAGGATCACCCTGGACATAGACATCGTCGAAGGTCAGATCGAGGGTCACAGGGGCCAAGGTCAGATCGGCGAGCGCCAGTACCGGCGCCCACGGCTGGCCTTCGTCCTGGATCATGCCTAACTCGATGGTCGCCGGGAGCGGCGAGGTGCGCAGGCCCTCGCTGATCTCACCCAAGAGGCTCGGCGCCAGTTTGGCCACCAGCTCGCGCTCAGCCTGCTCTCCTCCGTCGGTGAGCCGCGCCACCTGGATGGTGGCATTGGTGACGTCAGCCCCCGACCACAACCCTTGACCGGGAGCAAGATCCAAATCGGCTGCCAGCTGTGAGCCGACGCCCGCGTCCAGATAGTCGCTGCTGTCGGATTGCCGCAGCAAGATCCGTTCGGTGAAGGCCGCCGACAAGGCCATGCGTAAGCCAGCTCGCCGGTAGGCGGTAGCGACGGTAAGGATGCCGCTGTGGCGGCCGTTGGCCACGATTTCGACCAGCCGGTCGTAGTAGGGCAGGAGGCCGGATGCGTGAGAACTTTGTTCGAGGGCCTGGATCAGGTTGTCGAGCCCGTCGATGATCAGGAGGATCGTCGAGTCTCCTGCAGCGGTCGCCTCTTCCGAGCGCGAACGTCGCCGATCGAATTCGTTCCCGAGGACCGAGATCACCCGGGTAACCGCCTCGATCTCATCCCCTGCCGCTACGGCCGCGCACTGGGGAAGGTCGGCCAGGATCGACATCTGCCGAGAACCGAAGTCCAGTCCGACGATGTCGAGGCCGCCACCGCCGGCGACCGAGTCGTCGAGAGCGGCTGCGACAGCCAAGGTTCGCAAGGTTGAGGATTTGCCCGAGCCGGGTGCTCCGAGCACCAGCAAGCCACCAGCCCGGCCTAGATTCACCACCGCCGGGTATTGATCTTGCGCTTCGGGTTCATCCACAAAGCCGATCACGAACTCCGAGCCGACTCGCCGGCCGGTGGTTGAGCGCTCATCGGCCTGGGCTAGAGCGTCACCCAGCAAGACCACATCGGGAAGCGCCTCAACCCAGGGGGCAGGGCCTTGAGAGAAACCGCCGACATCGGCCGCGTGAGCGATTGCGGCGAGCAGCGTTTCGAGCTGGGTCGAAGTGTCTTCAGACCCAAGGGCCGCATGAAGCTGAGCCGCCTCATCATGCTGGGATACCTCGCCCTTGAGGCGCCTCTCGGCGTGTTCGTCGGCGCTGGTTGCTGGCCGGTGGCCAAAGGGTTCGACGATGACTGGATGAGTTCCGGAACCGACAAGAAGAGGGGCTCCCGACCAGGCTGCCTGGAACGCTGAGAGACGCCCATCACCGCGAGCGATATAGCCCCGCCCCTTCAACGGGCCGGGGATGGTGGCTGCGTCGCCCGAGCCGATGATGGCCCGCGATTCACCATCATCCAGCATTCGTAGAGCGACCCTCAGGTTCGTGTTGGCCTTGATGTTGTCGTTCACCACACCCGAGGGGCGTTGGGTGGCCAACAGGAGATGAATGCCGAGGCTGCGGCCGCGTTGGGCAACATCGACAACTCCGTCGACAAAGCCGGGTACCTCGTTGACGAGCGTGGCGAACTCATCGATGACGATCACCAAGGATGGAGCGACATCGGCCGCGCCAGAGGCCCGCAGTTCTGCCATGTCCTTGGCCCGCCCCGACAACAACGTCATACGACGGTTCAGCTCAGCCCTTAGCGAGGTGAGCGCTCGATTGGCCAGCGCAGCATCGAGGTTGGTGACACAGCCAGCGGTGTGCGGGCATGCGGCAAAGACCTCGCTGGAGGCGCCTCCCTTGTAGTCGATAAACAGGAAGTTCAGTTTGTCGGGCGGATGCAGGGCCATCATCGAAGCCACCATCGACATCAACAGCTCGCTCTTGCCCGCACCGCTCGTGCCACCGATGAGGCCATGGGGGCCATGCTCGACCAGGTCAACGATCAGAGCTCCGTGTTCGGTCACGCCAACGGGAGCGGCCAGGCTGGAGCCCGCCCCCTTGCTCTGCTGCCACTGTTGCGCCACCCATGCGGCGTCGACCCCAGCAATGCCTAGCGATCCGAACAAAGGAACAGAGGTGGGAATGGCGGTGGCAGCGTCGGCGGAGGAGGCATCGCGCAAAGGAGCGAGAGCCCGGGCTGTGAGCGCAGCCCGCTCGGCTGGAAGGTGTTCGACGACGAAGGTCGCGTCGGGGCGCTCGGGGTCGGTGTAAACAATTGATGAGGCGGAGGATTCGACCGGTGACCGAGCATCGACCACCGCTCCGGCCTGGCGAGGCACCCGGGGCAATTCCTCAGACACCCACACCACCGAGATGCCAGCCGCTGGCGCCATATCGAGAAGCCGAGAGACGGCGGGAGCATCGAGGCCAAGAGCATTGTCCAAGATGAGCAGAAGCCAGGGGAACTGGATCGGCGATGGCTGGATCTGAAGGCGACGTTCAGCTTCCAACAGGGCTGCCCCGATGAGGGCGTCGCCTTCTGCGCCATTCTCGACCAGATGCTGGCCCTCAAGGGGTGAGGCTCCCGATCGGGTGTGGGGTAACCATTTCATCCAACCGGTCAAACCGCGCCCTGGCCCCACCCCCGCCGCCACGATCAGATCCTCCGGGCTATGCCAGCAGCATGCCTGCACCACCAGCGAGGCGACGAGGGGCGTCGTGTTGGTTTCGCGACCGACGACCCCCAGGGTGCCAAGGTCAGCGAGATCGGCGGTGACCGGCACATCGATGAGCTCATCGACCGACGGCAGCTGGCGCTCCATCTGATACCGGTACTCGTCGTCGCCGCCGGCTGGCACATGAAGCTGGGTCGTTGGCAGGATCGTTCCCAAACCGAGCCGAAGTTGGAGAAAATCCTGGGCGCTACGAGGCCGCACCCAGAGCTCAGGCGATCCCGATGCAGCTCGACGATGAAGCTCCACCAGATCCGGGGCTGCTTCAAAGCGGCGTCGACGCTCCTCGACCAAGGCTGCGGTGAGAGCGGCGCTAGCCTCCACTAGTTCACGGTTGAAACGATCGACGGTGGCCGAGAACGCATCCCCGAAGCGGCGCTTGTTTTCGAGGAACGAAGCAATGGCCATGATCGGCGAGAACAAGCCGAACAGCAGATACTGGGGCGAGTCGAGCACAACGGCGAGGCCAACCGCTACGACCAAGGGGGCAAGTGCCGCCAGATACGTAAAGCGGGGCCGTTCGGGGTTGGTGGGAACGGCGCTGAAGGGCCGTACGTTCACCTCCTCGACCGGTTTCGGGAAGTAGGGGGCACGGTGGAAGGGCAACCAGCCATGAACGTCGGGGATGGTGGCCCTCGCCGCGGGGCTAGCCCTCAGGCCAAAGGCAGTGGAACCGGTGGTGAGGCTGGTTCCAACCGCCATCCGCTCCCTGCCGAGAAGGGTTCGCCCATCGAGCCGCACCTGCCCGATAGCTTCGGTGGCCGGTTCAACCCACACGTCGCCCGCTTCATCTCGCCAGACCATCAGCTGCTGGCGACCCATCTTTGGATCGACCAGGTCGAGGTCGCAGGTGGCGTCTCGCCCCGCGACGATGCTCGACGTTCCGAGCAAAGCGCTACGGCCGATGTCGGGGCCAGCCACCACCGTGAGCAGCATCGAAGAAGGGGTCGTCACCACCATGGCGCTTGGTTCCTTTTGGAGGCCGTCACCGTTGGCTACGGCGAGGCTCTCCCCCGATACCAGGCCAGCCGCCGCTGGGCTCGACGCGGCATCGAGCAACCCGTCGGCCCGGGCCAGCGTGAGATTCGACCCCGGGTCGAGGCCAAGATGCGCGGCTACTGCCTCGGCCATCTCCCCAACGGTGTGGTCAGGTTCGACCGTGACCACAAGATCATCGGCGAGCGAACCGGCGTGACCGTCCACTCGTTTCTCGAAATGTAAGAGATACTCCACCGCCACCCCGCAAAAACGCTACCAACGAGGCCGTTCCAGCCCAAAATGTGACGCAAGCCCCCGTGACAAGAGTCCGGTTCGAGCGTATCGTCTGGCCTTACCTCCAACCGACTTGTGGTAGGAGTGCCTGAAGGTAATAGGCTCGCAAGAGGCCCGCACATGCCGCAGGAGCAGGCGCCACCATGACCTCCGCAATCATCCAACCGAGAGCCGACGTTCAAGCCATCGTGGCCCAAACCGTCGCCGGACTCGCCCAGCCTGGTTCGTTCTTTACCGGTGCTGAACGGGTTGCCCTGGCCGAAACAGCCCGACTGGCCCTTGGACGCGGCCTCCAACTCGATTCGATTCCCGAGCCCTTTGACGAGGCCACCCGGCTGGTGAGTGCCGACGCCGCGAGCATTCGCCGTGAGCTCGTCGAACACTGGGCGATCGCCGACCTCGACCGGCTTTCCTACGTCGAACTCGTCTCGGTCGTAGCCCGCCTCAGCGCCGCCGACGCTTACAACTATGGGCTCGGGTTGGCCCTCATCGATCTTCCGGCGAAGGCGTCGTCCCAGCCGAGCTCAGTAGATGCGCACCCCGAGGCCGCCATTCACAATTCATGGGTCCCGACGGTTGGTTCTGCCAGTGCGGTAAATGCCCTGTCTGCGGTGCCAGCCGAGGCCTCGGCTGTGCGAGAAATGCACACCTTCCTGTACTTGCCTTACGAACATGTTGGTGATCTGTCGAAATCGGGTAGTGGGCCTCTTACCCGTCCCCAGATGGAGTTGGTAGCGGCTCGTACTTCGTACCTCAACGAGTGCTTCTATTGACTGTTCGCCCATGGCTGGATGCTCCGTGCGAGCGCCGAACAACAAGCTCTAACGGTCGACCTGTTGGCCGCTCGCGATCCTTTTGTCGCTGCGGGACTCGAACACGACTCGATCATCCTTGCCTTCGTCGACGCCATCGTGCTTCGCGACGACGACGAACTGGAGCTCGCCCGTGAGCAGCTGGTAGACACCGCCGGCGCTGAGGTGGTGGAAGCGGTGGCAGCTATCACCGCAAACTTTGAGATGATGAACCGCATTCTGGACGCCACCGGAGTGCCGGTCGCGGCCCGGTATGCCACGGTTGGCGAAACACTTGGCCTCTCCATACCAGCCCATCTGCGGGCCTGAGCATCGCTGTTTCTGTAACGGCGCTAAGGCGAAACCAGAAGGCGTCCGATACCACTCGGCATGACCCTGCCGTCATTGGAGCCTTCACAGTCGTTGCCCGCCGAACGCGAGGTGATGGCCCAAACAATTCAGCATCTGCTCGATACCACAGCCCCGACGGGCCCAACGGGGCTCCTGATGATCCATCTCGACGCGATCGATGCGGTAACGATTCCGGTCGATGATCCCGGCGATCTCGGCGAACGTCTCCTAAAGGCTGCCTACAATCGCGTGACCTCCCTGCTCAAAGGGCCAGACCGCACGTTACGCGTCGGCCTCGACGAAATCGCCGTCATTCGCGCCGGGATGCAAGCGCCAGCCGAAGCAGAGGGACTTGCCTTGCATCTGAGCGAGGCGTTGAAGAAACCCTTCGAACTGGATGCGATTTCGGCCACCTGCCCGTTTGCCATCGGTGTGGCTGCCACCTTGCAGGGCGATGATGCTCGCGACCTGATCAGGTTCGCGGAGCACGCGCTCTCGAACGCCGTCGTACTCGGCCGAAACCAAATGGTGGCCTTCGACGACGCCGACCGCGAACTGCTCGCAGCCGACTGAAGGCCTCGTCTAGTCGAATACCTCACGCCTCAGCGTGGGGAATAGGATCACATCGCGAATGTTCTGGGTGTTGGTCAGCAACATGACGAGCCGGTCCATGCCGATGCCGAGGCCGCCCGTTGGTGGCAAGCCGTACTCCAAAGCGCGCAGGTAGTCTTCGTCGACCCCCATGGCCTCATCGTCGCCCGCCTCCTTCTGTCGAACCTGGTCCTCGAACCGGGCTCGCTGCTCATCGGGGTCGATGAGCTCACTGAAGGCGTTGCACAATTCGCCTCGGGCCGCGAATGCTTCAAACCGTTCGGTGTAGCCAGGCTTGTCGCGATGGTCACGCGACAGGGGCGACACTTCCTTGGGGTATTCGGTTACGAAGATCGGCTGCCAGAGATCGTTTTCGACCGTGACCTCGAAGATCTCAAGGATCAACTTGCCCGGGCCGTAGCCATCCTTAACCTCAACGCCATGGGTGCGAGCGTGAGACCGCAAGGTTTCGAGATCGTCGTCGACACTGAGCGCAAGACCGGTCTTTTCTTCGATCAGTTCGAGCATGGTGGCTCGTCGCCACGGCGCAGCGACCTCGATGACGCGCTCCGGGTTGCCGTCCTCGTCGATCGGCCCGTAGGGCACCGAGGTCGTCCCGAGAAGCTCCATCGCTAGATACGACACCAGCTCCTCCACCAGTTCCATGATGTCGTTGTAGTCGGCGTAGGCCTGGTACAGCTCCAGCATGGTGAACTCTGGATTGTGGCGAATACTGATGCCCTCGTTGCGAAAGACCCTGGCGATCTCAAAGACCCGCTCATAGCCGCCGGCCACCAGCCGCTTGAGGTAGAGCTCAGGCGCGATGCGGAGGAAGAACTCCTGATCGAGGGCGTTGTGGTGGGTGGTGAAAGGACGGGCCGCTGCGCCACCGGGAATGGGGTGAAAGACCGGGGTCTCCACCTCCATGAAGCTGCGATCCTCCAACCAGCGGCGGGTGAGTGACATGATCCGCGAACGCTGGGTGAGGGCCTGACGGCTTTCGGGCGTAACCCACAGATCCATGTACCGCTGACGAAAGCGCACCTCGGTGTCGGTGATGCCGTGATACTTATCGGGGAACGAACGACGGGCCTCGGCCAACATGACCCACTGTTCGACCTTGACCGATAGCTCGCCCTTGCGGGTCTTCATGACCTCGCCGGTGATGCCAACCCAATCGCCGAGCGACAGGCCACAGAAGTCGTCAAAATCAGGGGTGACCTTGGCTGGGGCGAAGAGCTGCACCCGCTCGGTTGAATCTTGAAGGGTGCCGAACGCCAGCTTGCCCTGAACCCGACGCAGCATCAGGCGACCGGCGACCGTTACTGTCTTGCCTGTTTCCTCACCAGCTTCGATCTGACCGAAATCGGCCTTGAGCTGGGCGGCCGTGGCATTTGGCTCAAAACGGTAGGGAATCTCGTTGCTGGTCATGGTGCAGGTTCCAGATGGACTAGGTGTTGGGCACGACATCGAGACCGATGTCGAGGACAGGAGCCGAATTCGTTATCGAACCGGACGAAACCAGATCGACGCCGGTGTCAGCGTAGGCATCAAGCGTTTCGATAGTGATACCACCGGAGGCTTCGAGTAGCGAACGCTTTATGCCGTGACCTTGTTCTTCGGACCAGGCGTGGGCCTTCGGAACAAGCTCTTTCAACTCGTCGGGGGTGAAGTTGTCGAGCAGGATGATGTCGGCCCCGGCTTCGAGGGCTTCGAACATCTGCTCTTCTCGGTCGGCTTCCACGTGCACGGTGCGACCCGGCCAACGCTTGCGAGCGAGGGCGACGGCGTCGGTGATGTTCGTGCCGATCAGGTGGTTGTCTTTGAGCATCAACCAGTCCGATAGGTTGCCGCGGTGGTTCGCCGCTCCGCCGGCCCGCACGGCAGCCTTCTGTAGAGAGCGATAGCCTGGCGTGGTTTTGCGGGTGTCCCAAACCGTGAGTCGGCCTGCTGCCAGCTCGACCCACTGTGCCGCATGGCTGGCCACCCCGGAGAGATGGCTGAGGAAATTGAGCGCCGTACGCTCAGCGGTGAGCAGGGTGGCGTAGGGTCCGGTGGCCACACCGATGACATCACCGGCTTCGACCCGATCACCGTCGACCTTGGTCCAGCGAAGCTCCAATGAAGGATCGATGGCCGCAAAGGTTTCTTCCACACAAGCACAGCCAGCAATCACGCCTGAGTGGCGGGCGTTGAAGTGGGCGGTGGCCATCAAGGTTGGGTCGAGCAGGGACGAGGTGAGATCGCCAAACGGTGTCAGATCTTCCGCAAGCGCTCGTTCTACCAGGAAACGAATGTCAGCCCGGGGGGCGACGAGGTCGGTAGGGATGGTCTTGTTCTCAGTACTATCGGCGGTGTTCGGTTTTTGACTGGCCACAGCACCGAGGATATGGCGAAGCGGTCACGAACTACACGGAGACTATGCTGAGACCATGCGAAAGCTACTGGGCTTCCTGCTCGTGTTGTCCTTGGGTCTGAGCGTTGCAGCATCGGTCGGCGTGGAAGGCCTGACCGTCCCGTTTTCGCTGTCGACCTTCGCTCTTGCCTGCCTGTATGCCTTCCTGCTGCGTCAACGGCGCCAGGCCAAGGCTTTGCCCCGGATCGACACCTGGGAGGTTTGGAAACTTGCTGGCTGCGCCGCCCTGGCCTTCGGTGGCCTCGCGTCGTTGCTCTCCGGCGAGCCCACGTTTGGACCAGTCGGCGCTCTCTTCATCCCCTACGCGGCCTGGGACACTTGGAAACATCCCGTCGATCGCCGAGAGCAGGCGCACGAGGCCGCCGATCTCCCCAAAGGCCACGTCGAGGCGGTTGATCGGTGATGACTAACCAGCGCACGCGCTCCGGTTAGCGACCGGCGCTGGGACCCTACACTCGGGTCCATGGCTCCAACACCGAAGCTCTCCGTCACCCGCCGGCCGGGATCATATGTGTACCTCTGCCTGGAGCCATCGTCGGCGGCACCGCTGCTCGCTCATGCCCAGGCCACCGTCGTCGAAGACGAAGGATTGACCATCGTGATCAGCGCTGAACAAGCGAGGGCGGCGGGCCTGCCGATCGACGGCGAGTTTGGCTGGCTGACGGTCGAAGCCCAAACCTCGCTCTTGGCGGTGGGCATCACCGCGACCCTGTCGGCGGTGCTGAGCGAGGCTGGCATCGCCTGCAACGTGCTGGCAGGCAACTTCCACGACCACCTGCTCGTACCCCTCGACCGAGCGAAAGAAGCGGCACGGCTTCTGGCTGACCTCGCCGATTAGGCTGTGTACATGGGCGCAGTCGATCTTGACCGGTATCCGCTCGACCAGCTTGGGAGCGATCGGTATCGCGCCCTCGCTGAGCAGAGCGCTTCGGGGTTTCGCGACGACGGTGTTGCCTTGCTACCTCGGTTTCTAACCGAAGACGGGTTGGGTCAGATCGTGGAGGAAGCAGAGCGGCTGGTAGCCCACGCATTCTTCTGTCGCAACGACCACAACGTGTACCTCGACGATGGCGACAGCTCTGCTTCAGCCGACTCGGCCCAGAACCGCCGTCTTCGCACCGACGTCGGGTCGATCGCGAACGACTTTCTCGATCCAGATGGGGCGTTGCAGCAGTTGTACGACAGTGAATGGTTAGCGCCGTTCGTGGCCAAGGTGGTCGGGGCACCGGAGCTCTTCCAAAGTTCCGATCCTCTCGGTGCGCTCTCGATCAATGTGTTCGCACCTGGCGACGCCCACGCATGGCACTTCGACGAATCACTGTTCACCATCACGCTGATGGTGCAAGAAGCCGAGTCCGGCGGGTACTTCGAGTACGTCACCGGTCTACGAACCGACGATGTCCGTAACCACGACGGCGTACAATCCGTTCTCGACGGAGATGAGAGCCACGTGAAACGACTCGCTTTCTCGGCTGGAACACTGTCGATCTTTCGCGGTCGCCACACCATGCATCGGGTGACCGAAGTGGAAGGCACCCGCCACCGTCTGGTGCCGGTGCTCACCTTTGGCACCGAGCCGGGGTATCAAAACAGCCCGGAAGTGAGAGAGCTCTTCTGGGGCCGAACCTGATCCGTCAGCACCCTGCGTCAGTCGACAGCGCTGGACAGGCCGTCGTCGACCGGTAGTAGCGGTCCGATGTTCTCTACGTCGCCGAATGCGATGGCCGGATCGTAGCCCTCGACCACAACGTTCGGGTCGAGCTCCAACAAGGGAACCATCACGAAGTTCCGCTGAAACATGCGCGGGTGGGGAACCGTGAGATCCTCCTCGTCTACGGTCAGGTCACCTACGAGCAGAACGTCGACGTCGAGCGTGCGGGGCCCCCACCGTATGATGCGGCGCCGGTTGGCTGAACGCTCAAGGCTCCGACTCCATTCCAGCAGTTCCTGCGGACTGGCGGTCGTGTCGAGCCCGACGACCAGATTGAGGAATGGGTCCTGTTCTGGCCCACCGACGGGTTCGGTTCGATACAGCGAGGACACGGCCACGACTTCGCCGCCGCTTCTCAGGGTCTCGACCGCGTCGACGAGGATCTGGCGGCTGTCGCCGAGGTTCGAACCCAATCCAAGGTAGGCGCGTCGCTTCATCGCTTCATCGCTGGTCATCGTTTCGCCCCGATCTTTCAGCGCTTGCGGTGGATTCGCACACCGGTTGTCTCGACGTCGGCCTCGACCGGCGGCCGAAGCTTGCGAACCCGAACAGTGACCGCGTCGACCAGCTCGTAGCTGAGTGCAACGTCGGCGATGGCTTGAGCAAAGACTTCGAGCAGGCTGACACGAATTTCTTCGGCCAGCACTACCAGCTTGTCGATGAGATCGCCGTAGTTCACCGTCTTGGCAAGGTCATCTGAGCCACCAGCTGCCGAAAGGTCTAGCCAGAGATCGATATCGATACGAAACGGTTGACGTCGAGCCTTTTCCTCGGGCAGAACGCCACAGAAGGCGAGCACGTCGAGCGAACGAACCTCGATGCTGTCAGGCGTCACAGGCGTGCTTGCCGATCAGGTCCGGACTGACGATTTCGAGTACGGCTCCCGACCCGATCGAGTCGGGACCGGTCACGGCCCCTTCGGTTGTGTCACCCGCCGATTCAGGCACATGATCGGGGGCGCGATGGGCGGCGGTAACGATGGCGCGTCCGGTAGGACCGAGTTTGCGGGCGAAGAGACGTTCGGCCACCGTGATGGCCTCGAAGGGCACAGGCACCATACCGGTCCAGCAGAGATAGCCAGCGATCAAGCCCAGGAGCCGGTCACCGACCTCTTCCATATGCAACAACAGCTTCTTGTCCTCGGCCAGCAAGCGTTGCAGCTCGGTGTAGAGCTGGGGCAAAGCCACGTCGAGATCGAGTGTCGGCGCAAAGGACCAATGTCGCCAGGGCATTCCCTGTTCGTCATAGGAGTGCAGGTTGTGGTCGGACGGGATCAGGGAAACGATGAACGAGAAACCGTTTTCTCGGATCCAGATCACCTCTTCCTGCCGTCGAACCTTGCGATGGTTCGTTCCGTAACCACCAGGGCGCTCACAGATCGCCAATTTGTCTTGGATTACCCACTGGAAGGCGCGGGGCTTAATACCTTGAGCCCACTTTCCTTTGGCCATAACACGTTCTCCTTACCCCTGCTAAGGCATACAGCCCGCGGAGCGTCTCGATTAGCCAGCGCCTGCGACGACGGTAGCGGCCTGCTTGGCCGCTTTCACGTCATGGACGCGGATTAGGTCAACTCCAGCCAGCATGGCATAGGTTGCGGTCGTAACCGAACCGACGAGACGGTCATCGACTGGCACTGACGCATCGGCCCCGTCCGAACGGGCCAAAAGTTGGCCCAACATTCCCTTGCGACTCAGGCCGACGGCGACCGGCCAGCCGGTATCGACGAATCGGTCGATATTGGCCAAGATCTTCACATTGTGTTCCAAGGTCTTTCCGAACCCGAATCCGGGATCGATCCAGATTTGGTCGACGCCAGCGGAGCGGGCGCTCTCGGCTCTGGTCAACAAGTAATCGCGCACCTCGCTTACGACGTCGTCATAGGCCGGGTTGTGCTGCATTGTTTGAGGGCCGCCCTTCATATGCATGGCTATCCAGCCAACGCCGAGCTCTGCGGCCAGCTCACCCAGCGAGGCGCTCACGTCGTTGATGATGCTGGCGCCAGCCGCCACCGCGGCCCTGGCCACCGCCTCGTGGCGGGTATCGACCGCCACCCGGCAAAACGGGCTTATGGCCTCAATCACGGGCAGCACTCGATCTATCTCGATCGCAGATGGCACCTCGGTTGCGCCTGGCCTCGTCGATTCGCCGCCAACATCGACGATGTCTACCCCTTCGGCCACCATGGCTTTGGCCTGGTCGACGGCTCGCTGAAGCACGTCGAATCGACCCCCATCGCTGAAAGAATCGGGGGTGACGTTGAGAACGCCCATGACGTTCGCTTGTCTGCGCTGACGTACCGGCTCAGTTACGCTCACTACCGCCAGTCTAGGGCGAAGGTGAGCCTGCTTCCGCTGTCGGTCCGCTCGTGGGCTCCACCCGCAGCACACCGTTGGTGCGGGCCACACGCCGAAAACCCGACACCTCGCAAGCGCTTGTCTCATGGCGGACGACGGCCATCACCCGTTCGATATCGGCCTTCGAAGGCGGATGACCACGCTCGTCAACAAGCCAACGCCTCAGCACGCGATGAGCAAGGGTGGCGGGCACCAGCGCCAGCGCCCTGGTGTCGGTGGGGTCTAGCTCAGCGGCCAGAGTGTCGAGGTCGGTAGCGATCGAACGGTTGACCAAGGCGGTCCGAGCAAGCAAGGGCACAGGGTCTCGGCGACCGATGTCGGCCAGCAACGGCAAGAGTTCGTGGCGGATCCGATTCCGCTGGAAGCGCGGATCGGCGTTTGACGGATCTTCGACGACATCAAGATCCAACCCCCGACAGACCGCCTCGGTCTCAGCCCGACGCAGATCGAGTATCGGATGGGTGGGGCCGGGCCTAATCCCAGCCAGGCCATCGATCCCAGCGCCTCGCAGCAAGTTGATGAGCACCGTCTCAGCCTGATCATCAGCCGTATGACCGGTCAAGGCTCCGGCGCCGAGAGCGCTATGCCGGGCCTCTCTCGCCCTCTGTTCAAGATCGGAGCCATCCTCGATCGTGACGCTCAACGATTCGAATCCGGCGCCAAACCGATTGGCAGCTCGGGCCACGATCGCGGCCTCGTCGGCCGAACCCGGCCTCAACCCATGATCCACGTGCACGGCGGTCACCTTCAGCTCAGCGCGGCTAGCCAAGACCAGCAAGGCGAGTGAGTCGGCACCGCCCGACACGCCACAACGGACCGGGGTGCCCGGGGCGGGAAAGGTGCATCGAGCCAGCAGGGCATCGAGCATGGCGGGCTTCGATTAGACCCCGGTGGGGGCGCCGATGCGTGAGATCCACAGGCTGGGCTCCCGGATCTCTTCGAGGGTGGGCAACGCTTCGGGAGCGGTCCACACCTGGTCGAAGAGGTCACGGCCACCAGCAGCCTCAACCGCGTGCACGAACTGCTCGCCCTCTTCATATTGGGCCAGCTTGGCTTCCATGCCGGTCAGTCGCTGAACCAGTTTTGTGAGGCCCGTCGAGTTCTTTCGACGCTCGCTCATAACCCGAGAGAAACGGGCCTGGTTCGGAATCAGGTCTTTGGCTGCTCGGTCCATGGTGATGTCGCCATGGCCTTCGAGCAGGCTCATCAGGCCGCTTACCTTGTTCATCGTCTCACGCTGAGCCGGTGACGCGAACAGGGCGGAGAGGCCGCCATCTTTCAACGATGGAGCGTTGCCGTCCTTGCGATCATCCATCGTGTCGCGAATGGCGTCGACGAGACGCTTCGGATCGGGATCGACGGCGTCGAGCAACTCGTTGACCAGGGATAAGAAGTAGGGCCGTAGCCAGGGAACACCGGTGAACTGGGCCCGGTGGGTGCACTCGTGCACCGCCACCCAGAGCCGGAACTCACGGGGCGGAAACCCGTAACGCTTCTCGAGCGACATCATGTTGGGCGCCACGTAGTAGACCCAGTCTTGGTCTTCGGGGCGGTCGTCTTCGATCAGCAGCAGATCGTACTGGCCGAGAACCCGACCAGACATCCAGCCGAGGAGGGCACCGACCTCAGCGCCAGCGACCTTCGGGGCGACATAGCCAGCCGTGGTCGACCAGGCGGTGCCAACGGTGCTCTCCATCCGGTTGCCGTAGGGGCGAAGGGTTTCGCCGACCGGGCCGAGATAGGCGGTGACCGTGTCGGTGAGAGACTTGTCGTCACCGGTCGAGTTCGCTTCGGTCTCCGCATCGAGACGGCCCAGCAGGGGCCGCAACAATCGATCGAAGCTGGCAAGGTTTGCGTCGATCCAACCGAGGCGGTCGGTGGCCCGTGCTCGGGCTGCGCCCGCAGTGGAAACCAAACCGGTCTCGGCTTCGACAAGCGCCTCGGCCTTGGGGGTGAGTTCGAGCATGTCGGACTCAAAGGATCGGCGAAGATAGCTCTCGGCAAAAGGCTCTTCGCCCGCGACGCGCGAGGCGACCGAGCGGGCGAAATCCCAATCAACATTCGTGCTCATGTCAGAACTTCCGTCGCAGTGTCGCCATCGGGGTTGTACCTAGCTGTCTTTCTTCGGGTAACGCGGACTCTCAACCTTCATGAGGTACCCAACGATGACGCCGAGAACGGCCAAGACAGCCCCGATCGCGAGAAAGAAACCGATCCACCAATGCCAGACGACTGCGAGATGCAACATGGTGACCCAGTGTAGGGGCATGTCGCCTTAGCAGGACTCCTCCAGCGCTTCGAGAATTCGCCGCCGGAGCTCATCGGGCAGCTCAGACCGACACTTCGTGCTGATCATGGCCACGAAGGTGGCCTGGAACCGATAGACGTCTTCGCACGAGGTGCAGGAATCCAGGTGTTGACGGATCGTCGACCTCGTCTCGCCGTCGAGCCAATCGTCGACGTACTGGTAGAGCTCCTCGAGTGAGCGCTGGCAGTCGGCATGCGGGTTGTGTGTTTCTGCAGAGGTCATGACCGTCTCGTGCACCCTTACGGCTCATCAGCGTCATCGCTGGTCTTCACGTTCTCACGGGGCTCTGAGGTGAGCCCTCGCTTCGTTGCATAGTCATACAACGCCTTCTGCAACGCTTTTCTTCCCCGGTGCAATCGACTCATCACCGTGCCGACAGGAATCTCGAGAATCTCGGCGATCTCCTTGTAGCTGAAACCCTCTACATCAGCCAGCAGAACCGCCATGCGGTAGGCCTCGGGTAGGTCTTCGACGGCGGCGACCACCTCGGCCTCGGAGAAGTACTCCATCAACATGTCTTCGGCGCTCTTGCCCACGTCGCCCTGATTGCTCAGACGACGATAGAGATAGAGCTCCTCGACGTCGGCCAGATCGGTTTCCTCCGGCCGTCGCTTCCGCGCCCGATACCGATTGATGTGGGCGTTGGTCAGGATCCGAAAGAGCCAGGCCCGTAGGTTGGTTCCAGTTTGAAAGCTCTCGTACGAGCGAAAGGCTCGAAGGTACGTCTCCTGCAGAAGATCTTCTGCGTCGGCCCGATTGCTTGTCATCCGCAACGCCGTGGAGTACAGCGACTGCATGAAGGGTTCAGTATCCTCGACAAAAGTCGATTGGTTGGCCATTTGGAGCCCGAACCGAGAGTCGAACTCGGGACCTACTCATTACGAAATGCAGCCACAAAGGGCTAATGGTGTGTAGGACACCTGATTTCTTACGGGCCGAAGCGGACAAGGATACCATACGTCTTCGCGACATCGCTCGATGGGGAGTACGCGGCGGGGCCCGGACACGATCTCGCAGTTCTTCAGTCGGTTTCGAGGTCGGCTCGATCTCAACCATCTGGTGCTCAAATGCCTTCGCTGGTTCATGGATACCTACGGGCACCAGAAGCTTCGCACGACTCCTGACGGGGCAAGACACTATTGTCGATGGTATGAGCTTCTTTCCCGAGCTACCTGAGCCCGAACCTGACCTCGAGCCTGAGCCGTTCGAGGAGCCGGAAAGGCCTGAATGGTTCGGTCCCACTCCCGGCGCCTTCTTGCCCGGGATCTCGAGCGAACGTATAGTGCTCTTTCATACCAGCGAAGCAGTCATGGTGATCGATCGCTTCCAAGGCTACCCGAATGGTCTCATGTGTGAGATCTCCACATTCGTTCGCCGGCCGATGGGCCCTGGAGGAATGCCGCCGTGGGGGTTTGAGCATCGCGACCCCTGGGATTCGTTTGAGCCCAACAACGCTCTACGGCTCGGTGTGCTGTTCAGCGATGGCTCCAAATGGAACAACATTGATCAGGCCGATGTTGGGCTCTCGATCGATGACGCTGAGCCGCCAGGGATCGTCTTCACGGCTCAGGGTGGGAGCAGCAATCCGACAGGATGGCAATTCGACTACTGGCTATGGCCACTTCCGCCGCCCGGTCTACTGACCTTCGTTGTCGCCTGGCCAGTTCACGGCATCGACGAGACCATGGTTTCGATAGACACCGCACCCCTGCTACAAGCTGCATCTGAGGCAACGCCTCTCTGGCCTAAACGGCTAGACGGCTAATCACGGATGGAGCCCGAACCGAGAGTCGAACTCGGGACCTACTCATTACGAATGCAGCCACAAAGGGCTAATGGTGTGTAGGACACCTGGTTACATACGGGCTGAAGGCGACCAGCGTACCAATCGGGTCTGTGTGATCCAATGAGTTCCAATGTGTTTCCGGGGTCGATTCCGGGGTTTGCCTAGTTCAAGACGGAGCAAGGCTGTCGCTCAGCGAACATATCCGTCTGATTGCTATGGTCCAGTTGGTGAGCCACCAGGACGCAGTTGAAAAGATTGAAGCGGCACGTTCTGATGGCGCCACGAGATTGGACCTGTCCGGCAATCAGTTGACGACGGTTCCCGCCGAACTCGCCCAACTCACAAACCTCACCAGGCTGGTCCTGTCCGGCAATCAGCTTCCGTGGCTGCCTCATGAGCTATCGGCGCTGGTCGAGCTTCGGCGAATCGCTAACTCGTTTGAGACGGCACAGGGCTATCTGCGTATCGACGGCAATCGATTTGACGATGGCCCCATGGAGGCCGCAAACCGTGGAATCGACGAATTCTGGGATTACCTCAGGACCAACGATCCTCCCGAAACCGTTCCGCCACCGCCAACCGACTTAACAGTTCACGACCTGGTCCCAGATGGCCTTGAGTGGAACCCGAAACCTGACCCGGACACGATTCTCGAACTACGTCCGGTCCTAGAACAGCTGGTCGGCGTAACAACCCACATGATTGAAGACAGTCGTTTCGCCGATGACCCGATGAAAGAACTGCGAATCACGCGTGACCGCAACTACCTGCGAGACGAGCTATTCGAGAACCCTGATGTATTTGATGCATCGATGATCGCTCTGCTCGGTGGCCGGGTGCTAGCGACGGTTGTCCCAGAGCTACCTGATGGCCCTGACAAGGAATTACTGCTGGCGATTGCTGGGAATCCGCACCAAAGACCGGAGTCGGCCGAAGCCGCTAGCGCCGTCCTTGACAAAGCACAAGAGATTGCGGACAGGATTACCCCTGACCACGAGAATCTCCCTCCGGACACCACGCCTTCTCAGGCAGTTACAAACTCGCTCGGCTGGAGTCAGCTCGAACGTGACGCCGTCGGCCTCGCAAGTGGCGTCGCTACCTTGGTCGGACTTGTGGCGACGGCGGGTTTGGCGGGTTCGGCTGCGGCCGTGCTAGGAGCTGCGATCGGCCTTCTCTTCCTGTATCGCAGAAAGAGCTGATGGAATGCATCTGCTATGCGCCGCCGATGCTCGCACTCAAGGCGGGCGCTAGAGCCAGGCGGCCAGCTTCAGCCTTCACGGAGATTTCGGGGCAACTGGTTCTGCTGGTAGGTAGCTGCGAGCACTTCCTTCATCGCAGGTCCGGCGACGTATGGCTCGATGATCACGCCCGCTTCTCGAAGAACTTCGATTGCGGGGTCGCCAGCCGGGTGGCCTTTGTATGCCCCATTCAAGGTGATCTGTGCCGTGACAGGAATGCCCCTACTCCAGGTGGCTTCAGTCAACATGGACAAGGCCAGATTGTCAGGATGCCCACTGGCCCACTTCGTTAGCGTGTTCAAGGTCACCGGAGAAGCAAGACAGCGATTGGCCATGGCTTCTTTCTTCGAGTCCCATGGATTCCTGAACACCGATTCAGGAGCCGCCCCGGTCAACTCCTCGATCGTCGCCGATAGTCCGCCAGCTTCAAGCCATCGGCCAGCAAGCGGTGTCGCTACTACCTGAACTCGCCAACCCGATTCCAGCTCCGCTCGAACTCGATCGAGAGTGTCGACCAGGCCGATGCCTGCTGTCACGACGAGACATGTTGTGCCCGTCTCTCCGTTCTCAGCTCCTAGAGGTTCAAAGCTTGCCATGGTCGACCTCCACCCAGTACCTCGACCATTCGCCTGCCCGATGCACTCCCGACCCGTAAACCATCGGGGTTTCATCCTCTGCGACCCATAGATGATCGACCACCTTGATAGGTGAGCCTTCGTCAACTCCAAAGAACTCGGCCTGTTCGATCGATGCTGAGTCAGCCTTGACCCATTCCTCCAGGCGAGC
>CAKZXA010000017.1 GCA_937922045.1 uncultured Acidimicrobiales bacterium
AGGCGGTCGTAGCGTCGGCGTCACAAAAGCCTGCGAGGGCTAGTCGTTCTCCGGCCGGCCCGAGCTGGCGGGCGAAGCGCGTGATGGCTTGCGCACCCCCCATCGGAAGAACGACGATGCCTTCGTGATCGAGATCCCTGCCTTGGCGGCTAGCCAGAGTTTCGATGGCGATCTGGTCGCTGATGCCCTCGACCAGGATCACGGCCACTGCCGTGTCGATCCTTTCCAAGGCGAGATGGGTTGCCGTGATGGGTGCTCCCGGCCCGCTGACGTATCCTGCGAGGGCACGGAAGGCGAGCTGCTCTCGCTGTCTGCTGTCCGCGATGTCCAACCGACCTAGAACGGGATGCCGACAGCTTCGCAGAGGAAGGCCATGAGCGGCGATCCCAGCTGGCAAAGCCGCCCGTAATCGTCGAGAAACGATTCGGCCGTGACCTGCTTCTGGGTCAGCTTGGTGCTGGCCATGAAGTCTTTGCGTTTCAAGTCTTCCAGGAGCGGGTGATCAGTGTCATAACCGCGAGGGGGCCGCGCAAGTGTCTCGCCGCCGAGGGTGAAGACCTCTGCTATCGCCTTTGCCTTGGTCGCCTTCGTCCACGCCTTTTGATTGGCATCGATGTGGCTCCTGACCTGATACGCGACCTTGGTTTCTGGACGCCACATGCCATATCCCATGAAACAATTGCCGGGTTGCAGATGGAGGTAGTAGCCGGGGGCGTGAACATTCTTGGAGAGTTCGTGTCGGAAACGCACGCCGGTGTTCGTTTTGTAGGGCGTTTTGTCCTTGCTGAATCGTGCGTCGCGCTGGATGCGAAAGAGCGATCCGCCGACCTTTCGGGAGTCGGCGACGAGATGGGTTGAAAGCTGCTCGAGATGGCCGGTGAAATCCGTGATGAAATCGAGCGCTGGCTCGCGCACATCTCGTTCATAGCGTTCCTGGTTTGCTTTGAACCAGTCCCGCGAGTTGTCAGCTTCAAGCTCTCGCAAAAACTGGAACGTCGCCGGTGTGAAGTAGGACAGGCCAAAAGTGTAGAGCAAAAAGGTGGAAGTAAAAGTGGCGAAGCGCGACGCCGACGGTGCGGGACAGAAGGGCTGGGGCTTTCTTCCCACTGCGACTTGCCGAAGAGGAACGTGAGACGGCTAGCATTGCCTCTAAAGATCTAACGCCGTAAGGCTGGCTTGGCGAGCCCGCCCAAGGGAGAACCATGCCCGATATACCCCGACCACCGGTGACCGACTGGTCTACCGATTTTGATCACACGCACCCCGACTATGCGGCCCGGGCTCCTGAGATTTGGGACGAGTTGCGCGAACAGTGTCCGGTGGCTCACACCGACCGATTCGGCGGCGCATGGTTCCCGACCCGTCACGAAGACATCTCCACGATCGCCAAAGACACGGAGAACTTCACCTCCCGAGATGTGGTGGTGAAAGACGTGCGGGGCGACGTACCCGCTCCGATGGGATACGCCCCGCCCATCACTTCGGACCCGCCCTTTCACAAGATCGCAAGGGGGGTGCTTCTCGAGTTCTTCGCTCCAAAAGCCATCGCCGCGTGGGAAGGCGTAGCGCGTGAAACCTGTCGCGAGCTCATCGCCGAGATTAAGGAAAGGCTGGCCGAGGATCCGGGGGCGGTCGCTGATGCCGCCACCGAGTACGCCCAACACATCCCGGTTCGGATCATCGCCGACATGCTGGGCCTGCCCCGCGAAGATGGCGATCGATTTCGGGTCTTTATTCACCGAGTGCTGAGCGAGCCCGGCCAGAACACGGTGGAGTTTGAAGACTCCCTCGAGTACTACCTGGACGAAAAGATCGCTGAACGCCGTCAGAATCTTGGCGACGATCTCATCAGCTATCTCTGTCAGGCCGATGTCGACGGCATGCCTCTCCAGGATGAGCATGTGCGTGGCACCATCGCCCTTTTGATCATTGCCGGGATCGACACGACGTGGTCGGGGATCGGCGCCAGCCTATGGCATCTCGCCCAACACCCTGAACAGCGCCGCCGATGGACCGACGATCCCGAGGTGCGGCCTTTCGCCCTCGAAGAGTTCCTCCGCTTTTACGCTCCCGTGACGATGGCTCGGCTCGTAGCCAAGGACGTGGAGATCGGCGGCTGTCCCATGAAGCCTGAAGACTGGACGCTCCTCTCGTTCCCCGCCGCAAATCGTGATCCGGAAGCATTCGATGATGCCGGATCGTTCATCATCGACCGCCAGCGCAACCGGCATACGGCGTTCGGACTCGGCATCCATCGTTGCGTCGGTTCGAACCTCGCTCGGTTGGAGATGAAGGTTGGCATCGAGGAATGGATGGAAGCCTTTCCCGATTTTGCGTTGAACGACCCCGACAGCGTCACCTGGTCGACCGGCCAGGTTCGTGGACCGCGCACGCTGCCTGTAGTCTTCCCTTCGTGAGCAGCAGAGCCCAGCCGACTCCGGCCATCGAATCGACTAACGTTCCCGAGCCCGACCTGCCCCTGCTCCACGATCGTGTCTACTCGGTCCGCTCCTATAAGCAGTCTGATGCCGAGCTCCGCATCCGCGGCCAGATCCAGGACCAGAAGCCTCCCGGCCTGTACTTCGCCGATGATCCGAAACCGCTAACCGTTCATCACATGGTTCTCGACCTCGTCGTCTCGTTTCCGTCCATGACGATCACCGAGGCCGAGGTGGTGATGGAGACGCACCCACACAGCCAATGTCCTCAGATCACAGCGCACTACGAGAAGTTGGTTGGGCTCTCGATCGCTCGCGGCTTTACCCATCGCATCCGCGAGCTTTTTGGTGGGCCACGCGGCTGTACCCACACAACCGCTCTTCTGCAGGCCATGGCTCCGGTAGCGATCCAGTCGGTCTGGTCGATGTATTCCGGTCAGGACGATGAGGGCACCCCGGTGCCACCGCCCCTTCCGTCGAATCCGACCGATGAACAACTGCGCGAACGATTCGCCTTCAACCTCAACACCTGCCATGTGTGGGCCGAAGATGGCGCCTATATGGATGAGATCAGGCAGGGTGCTGAGATGGAGCCCCCACTATGGGTGCTCGACCGGGCCGAAGAGCTAGGCGTCGATCCCCAGAGCTGGGTCGAAGGGCGCCAGGGATAGCACCTCGAGCGAGTCTGCAGGTTCCTACAACCGTCGCGTTGATGCTGCTTGGCCGGTTGTGCCGTAAGCCATGCCAGCCATGCGATGCAGGTTGCGGGTGTTGTGTAACCGGCCCATGATCCGAGTGCCAGCGGCTGAAAGGCCCCCGTCGAGCACGAGCGATTGGCCTGAATAGAAGCTGCTGTCGTCGGAGGCAAGCCAGGTGGCCGCGGCTGCGATATCTTCCGGCTCTCCCCGCTGTGGGATGGGCTGGAGCTCAGCCACGATCTCGTCGGCAGCCGCCACGCCTTCATCGGTTCCTCCGTGCATCAACTCGGTGTAGATGATGCCAGGACAGATCGCGTTGACCCGAATGTTGTGCGGTCCCAGTTCGACCGCTGTGTTCTGGGTCAGGTTCACCACCGCAGCCTTGGCCGCTGAATAGGCCTGCGGCCCGCCACCACCAGCCAGCCCTGCGACCGAGGCGGTATTGATGATCGACCCGCCTTGGCCCTGGTCGATCATCGCTCTAGCTGCGTGCTTGGTGCCAAGAAAGACGCCGGCAACGAGCACCTCGAACGTCTTGTTCCAGGCGTCGAGGTCGACCTCGGTGATCGGTCCGAAAGCGCCACCGATGCCAGCGTTGTTGAACATGATGTCGAGTCGACCGAAAGCCTCGAAGGCTGCGCTCACAAGCGAGGCTATGTCCTCCTCGAGGGTTACATCGGCCTTGAGAAAGCGAACCTGTTCGGCTCGATCGCCGAGCTCGGCCAGGAGGGCGTTGCCCGCATCGGTATTGAGGTCGCCGACAACGACCGACGCACCCTCGTCCAAAAAGCGCAAGACCGAGGCCTTGCCCATGCCATTGGCACCGCCGGTGACGACGGCGACCTTCGTGGCGAGTATGTCTGTGCTCGGTCGACTCATGGCCCAAATTCTGGACCGTCTACTCGCCGTTGGCAATCTGGCTACTCGCCGTTGGCAATCTGGGCTGAGCGGCCGATGTGGCATAGGGTTGGGTATGGCAACTCCTGGAGGTTTGCGAGTCAGGCGATTGGCTACCGCCTTGGGCGCCGAGGTATCCGGGATTTCGCTGGCTGAATGTCACGAAGAGTTGGCTGGTCAGGTCCGCGCACTGCTCCTGGAGCACAGTGTTCTGTTTTTCCCCGAGCAGCATCTCGACCCCGAGCAACATGTGGCTTTCGGCCGGCTG
The DNA here is from genome assembly GCA_937922045.1 of uncultured Acidimicrobiales bacterium. Taxonomy (GTDB): domain Bacteria; phylum Actinomycetota; class Acidimicrobiia; order Acidimicrobiales; family SZUA-35; genus JAHELU01. The sequence continues at coordinate 4,302 of CAKZXA010000017.1, forward strand.
TTCGGTCCGCTCGAAGCTCATCCCAATCTGGGGCAACGGCTGGCAGCAGACACCGAAGGGCGTCCACCTGAAATGTTCGAGTTGGCCGCCTCCCGCGGAGGTATCGCTGATGAGTGGCACACCGATCTGACCTTCCTGCCCCAGCCATCGGTGATGTCGATTCTGCAGATGAAGCGCTGCCCGGAGGTGGGAGGAGACACGTGCTGGACGAGTTTGTACGCCGCCTACGAGGCCTTGTCCGAACCTTTGAGGGAGTTGCTGGATGGTCTCACCGCACTCCACGATGCGCGACCTCACAATCGACCAGACCAGACGACGATCCATCCCGTTGTTCGGGTTCACCCCGAAACGGGTCGCAAGGTTTTGTACGTCAACGAGCATTTCACTCGACGACTGGTCGAGCTCAGCGGACCCGAGAGCGATGTGCTGCTAGATTTCCTGACCAGGCACGTCCAGCAGCCGCGCTTTACGGTGAGGTACCGGTGGTCCGAGGGCACGGTCGCCATGTGGGACAACCGATGCACCCAACACTTCGTGCTCAACGACTTCGAGGGTGAACGTGTGATCCAACGCGTGACCGTGATGGGTGACCTTCCAGAGGGCGAGCCCGCCCGGTGGACACCGTGGCCGCAGGCGGAGGAAGCCCTCCGTCGTTCGGCCGCAACCCAAGCTGATCGTCAGCTGCGCCTTCACCTCGAGGCGCAGCCAGGGGGCTAGGACTCGATGGTGTTAGGCCTCGATGATTGTGACCTCGCGAGGTACATCGAGTAGACAATCCGCCGGACCAGACTCGGTAATCACGATGCTCTCGGTGATTTCGAGACCCCAATCGTCCATCCAGAGCCCTGGCATGAAGTGGAAGGTCATACCCGGCTCCAATACCGTCTCGTCCTCAGGCCGGAAACTGATTGTTCGCTCGCCCCAATCAGGGGGAAAGCTGAGCCCTATCGGGTAACCGCAGCGGGCCCCTCCTCGATCGATACCTCGCGTGGCCAGCGAGCGGCCGAGGGCGCGGGCGACATCGCCAGCCTGATTCCCTGCTCGGGCCGCGTCGATACCTGCTTCTAGCCCTTCGAGCAGGGCCGCTTCGGCATTCACGATGGTGGGCGGCGGCGACCCAAGAAAGACCGAGCGCGACATCGTGGCGTGGTAGCGCTTGTAGCAGGCGGCCAGCTCGAGAAAGGTCCCGGACCCGGCCTGCATCGGTGCGTCATCCCACGTGAGGTGGGAGGCGCTGGCATCGACGCCGGTTGGAAGCAGAGGCACGATAGCGGGATAGTCGCCACCATGATCTTCGGTTCCAGCAATGGCCGTGCGGCAGATCTCTGCCACCACGTCGTTCTTACGCACGCCGGGCCGAATGATCTCGCCGACCCGAGCGAAGACGTTTTCCAAAATGGAGCCAGCAATGCGCATATAGAGCAACTCCTGCTCCGATTTCACCGCCCGCTGCCAGTTGATCAGTCCGGTGCCATCGATGAGATCGACGTCGCCGAGGGAGGAGCGAAGGACCTGGTCGGCCTTGGCCGAGTAGTAATAGTTGTCCGCTTCCACCGCGAGTCTGAGGCCGGCGAGTCCGCGAGCGGTGAGCACCTCGGCCAACTGCTGCATCGGGTGGCGCTCGGTCGTCATGACATAGCTCTCGGGGTAGGGGACGATGTGATCGTCGTCCATCCACACGGTGCGACGGGCCGCCTTCGTGTCCTGCATCCGGCCCCAGTAAACGGGGTCGTCCTCCAGGCTCACGATCACTCCTTGGTAGGTGTAGAACGACCAGGCGTTGTAGCCGGTCAGCCAGCACATATTCGAAGGGTCGACGGCCACGAGCACGTCGATGCCCCGCTGCGACATAGAGGCACGTACGCGGGCGAGGCGGTCAGCATATTCGTCTCGGCTGAAGGGCAGTTCGGTGTCGGTTGGCACCTCGAAAGAGTATCGCTGGTGCGTCGTTGGCTGCTCGCTGAGCGGTCTAGCCTGCCTCGGCCTCGACCAGGGTGGTGGCGAGCTCGAAGGCGCGAGCGACGAGAAGGCTGTCGTCTTCGGGACGGGCCACCATCGTGATTGACGTGATGGCCGCTTCGTCTGCGAGCTCGATGAACGAGAGTCCGTCGGCGGGGCTTTGGGCCGCTGAACGAGGGACCACGGCGACACCGTGTCCGGCGGCTACCAGCCCGAGGACGGTGCTGTAGTTGGCTACCTCGATAGCTGGAGCGTAGGGAACGTTGGATTGGGCGAAGATCGTGGCGACCTCCGAATAGAGGGTTGGAGACTTGACCAGGCTGAAGCCGATCAATGATTCGTCGCCTATGTCGACCAGGAACGCCGACTGGCGGGCGGTGAGGAAATGATCCCATGGCACGGCGAGCAGAAATCGTTCGGTCAACACCGTGAACCGGCGGAGGGTGGCTCGATGGAGTTGGGCTCGAATCATGCCAACATCGATGATGCCTGACGCGAGAGCGTCGACCTGCTCGTCGGACGTCAGGTTGTGGAGTTCGTAGTCGACGTCGGGCCAGGCCTGGCGGAACGAACGCACGAGACGGGGCATGATGGCGTAGGCGGCCGAGTCGACAAAGCCGAGTCGTAAGGTGCCGGCGGCTCCGCTGACGAGATTGTCCATCTTGTCGGCCAGACGCATCGCGTCGCCGACCAGCCTTTGGGCTTCGGGGTAGAGGACCTTTCCGGCCTCGGTCAGGGTGATGCCGGCCCGCGAACGATTCAGTAGCTTGCATCCGAGCTCGACCTCGAGCCGTTTGATCTGCTGGCTGAGGGGCGGCTGGGCCATGTGCAGCCGCTCGGCGGCACGTCCGAAGTGGCCTTCGTCAACCACCGCTAGAAAGTAGTGCAGCCGACGTAGGTTCAGGGTTGTGCGTCTCAAGGCCGCCACCCTTCTAGACGCACCGTCTCCCGAGCCGTTGTCTTTGGGATTGCCTCTGGCACGGTGCCTCCTGTCTCGCCGCAATATGTGTTATATATCATACAGGACCTGTTTGATACTTTTGTGTGATGACGTGCACGAGTAGCGTTGGCGTACCTGGCATCTGCAGCGGCGGTACCGGTACCGCATGTCGCTGTATGACGTTTTGCTTTGATGTCAGCCAAGATCATGACGCAAAGTCATGCAATTACCGTTGCAGACTACGGTGATCGGCTTCTGGTATGGGGGAGAGCGTTGGTAAAAGAGAAGATCAGGATTGAGGGCGTTAGCAAGATCTTTGGTGACGACCCCCATGGTGCGGCGCTCGCAATGCTCCAAGCCGGAGCCTCCAAGGACGAGATCAAGAGAGTCACCGATCACGTCGTTGGGGTAGATCGAGCCGACTTTGTGGTCAACGAAGGCGAGATCTTCGTTGTGATGGGACTCTCCGGCTCGGGCAAGTCAACGCTGATCCGCTGTGTGAACCGGCTTGTCGAGCCAACCTCCGGTCGGGTGACCGTTGATGATATTGACGTGACCGCACTCGACGAGGCCGGTCTTCAGCGCTTTCGACGAGATCACACCGGCATGGTGTTTCAGCACTTCGCACTCTTTCCTCACCAAGACGTTCGATCGAATGTGGCCTTCGGCCTCAAGGTCAAGGGCATGGGGCAGAGCGAACGCAACGCAGCGGCTGAAAAGGCCCTGGCTCTGGTCGGCCTCGAGGGGTACGAAAAGAGCCTGCCCAGCCAATTGAGCGGTGGCATGCAGCAGCGCGTCGGCCTAGCTCGAGCGCTTGCAACCGAGCCCGACATCCTCCTGATGGATGAGGCTTTCAGCGCACTCGATCCGCTTATCCGTCGCCAGATGCAGGATGAGCTGATAGACATCCAGGCCGCTATGTCCGAGCGAAACACGATCCTCTTTATCACCCACGACCTCAACGAGGCGCTCAGGGTCGGTAGCAGGGTGTGCATCATGAAAGACGGTGCAATCCACCAGATCGGAACACCCGAAGACATCCTGATGCGTCCTGAAACCGACTACGTAGCGGAATTCGTGCAGGACGTTGATCAGGGCCGTGTCTTGCTGGTCGAGTCGGTTATGGAGCAGGCCTCCATCGTGGCCGCGGATGCAACCGTCGCCGATGCCTTGTCTGTGATGAGCCAAAACGGGCACGATGCTGCCCACCTGGTCGACGGCGACGGTCGACCGCTCGGCGTTTTCTCTGCTGCCGATGCCGAGGCACTACGCACTGCCGGATCAAGCACTGCCGGATCAAGCTCGCTGGCGACGATCTGTCGAGCGAGCGAGACAACCACGAGCGAGATGATGCTGGCCAAGCTCTACCAGCGGTGTGGCGATGGTTTGCCGATAGCGGTGCTCGACGGAGATGGACGGATCGTCGGTGCTGTGCGCCCCCTCGAGGTGCTGGCTGAGCTCGGCCGAGTGGAGAGTGTGTCCGAAAGGCTTGAGCAAGACAAGAAGGAACGTGCAGCTGAGCCGGTGGCCGCGGGGGAGAAGCGATGAAGAGCACGATGGGTATGCAGCTTGCGGCGAACTTCTGGGACAACTCGATCCTCGATGAGTGGGAGATTCCCTTCGGTCTCTGGGTTGAAGAGATCGTGTTCTGGCTAACCAATCACATCGGCTGGCTACTCGACGCCATCAAATGGCCAGTCGATCAGCTTCTGAACTTCGTGATCGACGATCTCCTGCAAACCTGGCTTCCTTGGCCGCTCGTGCTGGTGTTGTTTGTCTTGCTTGGAGCCTTCACCCGAAACCTGGTCGTCGGACTCGGCGCTGCTGGTGCCCTGCTCATCTGTGGGCTGCTCGGCAACGAATACTGGGACCTGACCATGGAAACGCTCGGCATGATCATCGTCGCCGTTTTCATCTGCTCGCTGATCGGTATCCCGCTCGGGGTTCTGGCCGCCCGGGTCGATTCGGTGTGGACCAGACTTCGTCCAATTCTCGATGGCATGCAGGTCGTGCATCCGTTTGTGTATCTGCTGCCGATCATCTTTCTGTTCGGTGTGCGACGCACCCCTGGCGTCCTCGCCACCCTCGTCTTCGCCGCTCCGCCTCTGATCCGTCTTACCAACCTTGGCATCCGTCAGGTTCCCGACGACGTGGTCGAAGCGGCCAGAGCCTTTGGTGCCTCCGAGCGTCGCGTCCTTCGAGAGGTGCAACTTCCTCTGGCTCGGCCCGCCATTATGGCCGGCCTCAACCAGACGCTCCTCATGTCGCTCTCGATGGTCGGCATCGTAGCGATTATCGCCGGCGGCGGTCTTGGACAACCGATCCTGCGAGCTCTCGCAACCGCTGACATCCCAACCGGTGCAGCTGCCGGCGCTGGTCTCTACTTTGTCGGTGTTCTCCTGGATCGGATCTCCCAGCCGGAAGATTCCGACAAGAACCAGAGTTTGTTTGCACGGATCCGTTCGGTCTACGCCAACCGTCTCGACCCTGATGTTCCAGATGTGCCCGATCTAACCGCAGCCCAGCAATCGGTCGCCGACATGGTCGTCGCCGCCGAGGACAGGGAGCGACCTGAAGCACTGTCTAGGGGTGGTATGGTCGGTGTGCTCGTTGGTGCTGGCCTGGCTCTCGTTTCGGTCTTCCTCGATTGGGGGGTCGATGGTGGACGAATTTCGAGCTGGGCTCGTCCTGACGATGTTGATCTTCCCGGCGGCCATATGGGTCTGCACGCCACCGGTGGCTCCTGGTTTGCTGTCGTGGCCGCGATCCTCGCAGCGACACTTGTGGCGCTGACCATCGCTCACCTGGCCAAGCTCTCGGTCATCGGTCCGCCATCGCATGATGCCGGGCTCCTCGCCTTGCTCAGCATCGCCCTCGTGGTGGTGGCTGGGGCCTTCCACACGGTGGCGGTACGAGGCGAAGCGTATACCACCGGGACCGGAGCCTGGCTCGCCGTTGCCGGAGGCGCCCTCGCTACCGTGGCGGCTCTCGCTCTCGTCGGTGAGGTTCAGCGCGACGGTCATCAAATCGTTGGTGTCAGGGAAGTTATCGTCGCCGCCATGCTGGCCCTTTTCGTGGCTCTGGCTGGTGGAGCCGGTGGCTGGATTCTGGATCAGCGCAGCGACGCAGCTGAGATCGCGGCTGAGCTGGCAGCCAACGCCGACGGTGCCAACCAGGGCGGCGTAGCAGCTGAGATTCTGGCCGAAGCAATGTCGGGCACACGCCGAGTCTCGATCGGCGGTCTCGCTGAAGAAGGACCCAGGCTTGGCTTCATCGTGATCATTCTGGCTGTACTGAGTTTCCTGGTCGCAGCCGGGCGCGCCGCCACCCGAGGACGAATTCAGCATATTCTGGCAGCGATCCTGGCTGGACTCGGCCTAGCACTGGCTGGCGTCGCCATTGCCTGGATTGCCAGCATCGTCAGGATCGACACCGCACAGCTCACCCCAGGGGCAAGTTCCTTTCTAACGCTCTGCGGCGGTCTGATCATTGCCGTGCAGGGTTGGCAGGCGCTCACCCGCAAAGACATACCCGTGCCTCAAGTTGAACATCTAGCGAAAACAAGTTCGTGACTTCGAACCTCGGTTCGAAAACGTAAGGAGAGAAACAACACATGTTGAGAAAGAACCTACGACTGTGGATGGCGCTGTTTATGGCGCTGACCTTTGTCGCTGCCGCTTGCGGCAGCGACGCTGAAGATGCAGCTACCGATGCTGCTGGAGACGTCGCAGACGCTGTGACAGGCGACGACGACGCCATGGAAGATGAAGGCGACGACGCCATGGAAGACGAAGGCGACGACGCCATGGAAGAGGATGCCGGATCCGGCGTTCTCCCTGGCGAAGGCAAGTCTGTGGTCATGGCTCGCGGCAACTGGGTTGAGACCAGCTTCCAGAACTATGTGGTGCAGCAGCTTCTGACCGAGCTGGGCTATGAG
>CAKZXA010000018.1 GCA_937922045.1 uncultured Acidimicrobiales bacterium
AAGGCCTTCATCCCCCACGCGGCGTCGCTGCATCAGGCTTTCGCCCATTGTGCAAGATTCCCCACTGCTGCCTCCCGTAGGAGTCTGGACCGTGTCTCAGTTCCAGTGTGGCTATTCGTCCTCTCAGACTAGCTACCCGTCAGAGCCTTGGTGAGCCGTTACCTCACCAACTAGCTGATAGGCCGCGAGACCCTCCCAAAGCGATAAATCTTTCCTCAGTGAACCACTAGGTCCTCAGAGGGCATCCGGTATTAGCACGAGTTTCCTCGAGTTATTCCCGACTTTGGGGCAGGTTTCTCACGTGTTACTCACCCGTTCGCCACTCTCTCATGTGACCCGAAGGTCGAGAGCGTTCGACTTGCATGTGTTAAGCACGCCGCCAGCGTTCGTCCTGAGCCAGGATCAAACTCTCCGTTAGAGAACCTGTTAGATTCTGGGAAGAATCTAACGTTGATCCGTTGCTGAGTCGTGAATGCCAATCCACACTCAGCGGCCTTGTCCGAAAAGGAAATCGGTTTCAAGGCCAGGCTTATTTCTTTGGAAGGCCGTGAGGCCTCCCAGTGACGGGGTATAAGTACTTGCTCAAGCCGAAGCTCAAGCATTGGCTGTACAGATACTCCGCACACGCTGCGTACATCCTCTCTTCCGTTTTCAAGAAGCTGGGAAAGTGATTCCCGTGCCCCGCAGTCTAGCGGACCCCCGCACTGAAGTTGACCGCTTTGAAGCGATCAACTTGTTCGAGGGCCAGCGGACGATGCGGGCCTGCCTTAGAGCGGTTCCGGAAGCCTCTGCAACCTTGTCGGTTGTAGTGTTTCCGTGCCGTTGAGGCGAATAACTAGATTAGCTATGCGAGGCTGATCCGACAACCTGCAGACCACGTTTTCTTCAAATTCTTTCGTTGAAGTTTGGACGCCAGCGCCATCGGGTGACGGCGGGGGCACCACGGGCGCCGGAGTGGGTCTTCACGAGGGTCCGCCAAAGTCCAGTAGGAACATGGACTTCTTGCCCTTGCGGATGAGAAGGAAACGGTCGTGTTGGAGGTCAGCACGCGTCGCTACGGTCTCGGAAGAGATCTTGGTGTCGTTGAAGGAAATCCCATTCTGGTCGAGAAGCCGGCCGGCTTCGCTCTTGGACTTCGCGACACCGCCCTCGACCAACAAGGAGACGAGGTTGTCGTCGACGTCGAGACGCGACCGGTCGACGTTGGTCGTTGGAAGCTCGTCGGCCAGGATCTCAAAGGTCATCGCGCTCAATGCCTCGACAGGAGCTCCGCCGAAGACAGCCTCAGACGCTTCTATTGCACCGCTTGCGGCGTCGACACCATGTACCAGCGAGGTGATCTCTTTGGCCAGACGCTTCTGGCCGAGCCGGACGTGTGGCGCCTCCGCATGCTCGGCGACTACAGCATCGACCTCGTCGATCGAAAGGAACGTCAGCCACAGCAGAAGCTTTCGAAGCTCGTCATCCTCCGACTGCATCCAGGTTTGGTAGAAGCGGTACGGCGACATCATCGCCGCATCGAGCCAAAGGGTCTCGCCTCCCGCCGTCTTGCCATACTTCGTGCCGTCTTTCCGAACCAGCAAAGGCCACGTTAGAGCGTGCGCCTTGCCACCGGTCCGTCGGCGGACCAGGTCGACACCTAACGAGATGTTGCCCCATTGATCGGACCCACCGATCTGCATCTCCACACCCTCGTTCTCGAAGAGCCAGGCGAAATCATTCGCCTGCAGCAGCATGTAGGAGAACTCCGTGAAGGAGATCCCGTCCGCCCCCTCCATACGGTTCTTCACCGATTCCTTGGCCACCATCTGGTTGACCGTCACGTGCTTGCCTACATCGCGGAGGAAATCGAGAATTGAGACGGAGATCGTCCAGGCCCGGTTATCCAGAAGCTTGGCCGGGTTTTCGTCGGCCTCGAAATCCACGAACTGGCGCAGTATCGGCACGATGCCAGCCAGATTGGCGGCCAGGGCGTCATCGTCGAGCAAGTTTCGCTCCGACGACTTACCTGAAGGATCACCGATCATGCCGGTGGCCCCACCGGCTAGAGGTAGCGGGCGATGTCCTGCTCGTTGGAACCGGGCCAGGGTCAGCAGTCCGATGAGGTTACCCACATGCAAACTCTGAGCCGTTGGGTCGAACCCGCAATAGACACTGATCGGGCCCTCCTTCAGCCGCTGAGCCAATGCTTCGAGATCGGTGGTGTCTTGCATGAGGCCGCGAGCGATCAGATCGTCAAGCAGGTTCGGGTCTGTGGACATATGTCTCATCCTACGCCGACTCCTTTTCGGCCACGGTCTAATTACCCTGGTCACCGACTGCAGCCGACGACGAAGGACCCCCCTTGTCCAACCTTGTGAAGTATCTAGCCGGCGCCATCCTCCTCGGCAGCTTCGGGCTGTGGGTCTACGCCTACGGCTTCGTGGAGCGCTCGACACCAGACGAATGGGACGAGGCCAGCCTTGGAGCCCAAGCCGAAGACATCTGCGCAACGGCAATCGCCGATGTCGCATCGATGCCGACGGCGCTCGAAGCAGCCGACAGCAAGGCGCGAGCCGAACAGATTCGGGCTAGCACAGCACGGTTGTCGGCGATGGTCGACGAGCTTGCCTCGCTGGCACCGGCAACGGAGAACGACGCAAGGATGCATACCGGTTGGATTTCCGACTGGCAAACGTTTATAGCCGATCGCTACAAGTACGCAGATGCCATCTCCGAGGACCCCGACGCACAGCTTCTACTCACCGCCATCGGTCCCGAACGGCTGGATCGCCGCCTCACCCGCTTCGCCGACACCAACAAAATGTATTCCTGCGTGGCACCAACCGACGTCTAGCAGCATTTTCAGGCAGTTTGGCTCAGGCAGTTCAGCTCAGGCCGATCTGCATCGGGTGACTACCAGAGACCAAGCTCGCGGCAAACGTCAAAGCCACGCTGCGCCGTGCGGCCAAGCGAAGAATCTGGACCACTCACCATCGGGTCGCCTTCGTCGAACCAGCGAGCCCCCTTCGTTTCAGCATTCGGCGCCTCGATGGCATGGGGGGCGCACAGAAGCACGAAGCGAAGATCGAGGTGGAGATGTTCGGGCTCGTTCGGACGCTCCGGGATTACGTGAATGTCTACATCGATGGCAGGGCTGATCACCCGTAGCCCGGTAAGACCGGTCTCCTCCCTTACCTCCTTCATGGCTACACCAGCGAGGTTGCCATCACCATCGGCGTGACCACCGGGCTGAAGCCAGAGATCCAGCTTTCGATGATGGATGAGCAGGGTTTGGCGTCTGGCGGGGTCGATGACGAGGCCCGAACCGGTGAGATGCCCTTGCGGACAGCTCCGGTGAAGGGCGTCGGCATGCTTCGCACAAAACGCTAGAACTCGATCGCGATCCTGTACCGCTTCCTCGTCGACCAGGGCAGCTGCATGCAGCTGGCCCATCGCGGCCTCGAGATCGTCGATCGCGATCGCTAGATCAGGGCTGTCCGCTGGCAAAATTTGGTAGATCACAGACCGAGCATCGTAGTCGTTCCTGTTCCCATCATCAGCCTCGATCTCGACCCTCATCGGGCATTGTGAACGCCACCGCCGGCACGGGACGGCTCACATGCTGGTTCCCACCAACCGCAAAACGCCATCGACGCTCCGTGGCTTTCGAGATGCCGATACGCGGTCCACAGACGAGCCGCATCTCCGAGTCCTTGTCCTGACACCCAAACAGAGCAACCTCGGACGAACCAAAGAGAAAGGACCCATTGTGCTCACCGCCGATCCCAAGCGCGGCACACAGCTTGCCGGGACCGGAAGCGAGATCTCGATCCCGACGAGCCTTCGGACGTCGCTCCCACATTTCCTCGACGCCCATGATGGGCTCGACACCGCGAATGAGCACCGCCCCCGCCGCCTCTGGCTCACCGCAGACTACATTCGCGCACCAGTGCATGCCATAGCTGCGGTAGACATAGAGATACCCGGGCGGGCCGAACATGATGCGGTTGCGATCGGTGCCCCGTCCTGATGCATGGCTGGCCGGATCGTTGCCTGCCTCGTATGCCTCGACTTCGACGATGCGGCCGGCGCAGGAGGGCGCCCCTTCGGGATCGAGCATCGCCAGCGTGCAGCCAAGCAAGCGAGGGGCCACCACCGAAGCGCGATCGACAAGGAAGTCGAAGTCCTCAGGCAGTTCTCCCTCTACGTTGCCTTCCATCGCTCCCCTCCCCCGTGCTCTAAACGGCGCCCTCGACCAAGCGGACCAGCCCACCCACCCGTGAGCGGTCCTCAGCGACCTGCTCAGCCAAGGCCGTCAGCTGCTGGGCGACCGGGCCAAAGCCGGCGCCTCCCGGGCTCTGACGGCGGCGCAGGGCGGCGCCAGGCTCGAAGAGAGCATCGACCTCGGGCCCGAAACGGTCATCGCCGGCCACCAGGTCCGACAAAGAGGAACCGTCGGCCAGATGGCGTTGAACCAGCTCGGCCACGATGGCGTGGGCCTGTCGAAATGGAACGCCACCCTCCACCAGGATCTCGGCCAAGTCTGTGGCCAACGACGTCTGATCCGACGCAGCGTTCTCCATCACGTCGGTCCGGAACGTGACCGTGTCGATCATCCCTCCAATGGCGAGCAGAGCCAGGGTGACCTGATCGACAGAATCGAACAAGGCCTCCTTGTCCTCCTGGAGATCACGGTTGTATGCGAGCGGTAGACCCTTCAAGGTGGCCAACAAGCCCGTGAGGTTACCGATCAGGCGGCCAGACTTACCACGGGTCAGTTCCGCAATGTCGGCGTTCTTCTTCTGGGGCATCATCGAGCTGCCGGTGGCGTAGGCGTCATCCAAGACGATGAATCCGAACTCCGACGACGACCACAGCACGAACTCTTCCCCTATCCGGCTGAGGTGTATGCCGATCATGGCCACCGCGAACAAGGCTTCAGCGACGAAGTCTCGATCGCTGGTGACATCGAGCGAGTTCTGGAAAACTTGACCGAAGTTGAGATCACGAGCCGTGTCCGCCGGAACGAGGGGCAAGGAGCTACCAGCGAGAGCCCCCGCTCCAAGCGGCGATACGTCGGCCCGGTTCCAGGCCGCCAGCAGCCGATCGATGTCGCGACTGAACGACCACGCATGGGCGGCTAGATGGTGAGCCAGAGGCACCGGCTGGGCACGCTGGAGGTGGGTATAGCCGGGCAGATACGCCTCGCCGACGTCTGTCGCTCGCCGGAGCAAGACCGACTCCAGCTCAGCGACCCCAAGCGCCAGTTCGGCCAGCGCATCTCGTACCCAGAGCCGAAAGGCGGTGGCCACCTGATCGTTGCGGCTCCGACCGGTGTGGATCTTTGCACCGGCTTCACCAGCCAATTCTGTCGCTCGACGCTCGATGACCGTGTGGATGTCCTCGTCGGTCGGGTTGAAGGCCACCGAGCCCTCGGCAAACTCGACGGCAGCCTGATCCAAGGCGGTCAGAATCGCCTCGGTCTCACCCTCGGTCAAGAGGCCAATTCGTTGGAGGCCCCGAACGTGAGCCTTCGTCCCGAGGATGTCGTGCTGGGCCATCCGTTGATCGAACGACAGGCTCTCGGTGAAGGCCAGCAAGGCCTCCGAAGGACCGCTTGCGAACCGGCCGTGCCACAGGGTGCTCACAACGATGGCCCCCGCTTGGCCGCCAGGTTGCGCAGACGGAGTGCATTGAGTTTGATGAAACCCTCTGCATCAGCCTGGTTGTAGGCGCCGCCATCATCTTCGAAAGTGGCGATGTTTTCATCGAACAAGGAGTCGTCTGAGCGTCGCCCGACCACGTCGACGTTGCCCTTGTAGAGCTTGAGCCGAACCGTGCCGTTCACGCTCTGCTGGCTCCAGTCGATCGCTGTCTGCAGCATTTGGCGTTCAGGGCTCCACCAGTAGCCGTTATAGATCAGCGAGGCGTAGCGAGGCATCAATTCATCCTTGAGATGAGCGACTTCCCGGTCGAGGGTGATCGATTCGATAGCCCGATGACCTCGCAACATGATCGTCCCGCCCGGGGTTTCGTAGGCCCCACGGCTCTTCATTCCCACATAGCGATTCTCAACGATATCGAGGCGACCAACCGCGTTTGCTCCGCCCACCTCGTTGAGATGGGTGAGCACCTGGGCCGGGCTCATCGCCTGTCCATCGACGGCCACGATGTCTCCGGCCTGGTACTCGAGCTCAAGGTAGGTCGCCTCGTTGGGCGCAGCCTCGGGTGAAACCGACCAGCGCCACATCTCCGCCGGTGGTTCGGTCCAAGGGTTCTCCAGCGGACCGCCCTCATAGGAGATATGGAGCAGGTTCGCGTCCGTCGAAAAGGGCGACTTGGCTCCCCTGGACATCTCGATCGGAATGTCGTGCTCGGCAGCATAAGCCAGAAGCCGTTCTCGACTCATCAGGTCCCACTCACGCCAGGGAGCGATCACCTTGATGTCGGGGTTTAGTGCGTAGGCTCCAAGCTCAAAACGTACCTGGTCGTTGCCCTTGCCGGTGGCACCGTGACTGATGGCATCGGCGTTCTGCTCGTTGGCGATCTCGACGAGGCGCTTGGCGATCAGCGGCCGAGCAATCGATGTGCCCAGCAGATATTCGCCCTCATAAATCGTGTTGGCCCGAAACATCGGAAAGACAAAGTCGCCGACAAACTCCTCCCTCAGATCGTCGATGTAGATCGACGACTCCGGGATGCCCATAGCGAGCGCCTTCGTTCGAGCCGGTTGCAGTTCTTCTCCCTGGCCGAGGTCGGCGGTGAAGGTGACGACCTCGCACTCGTAGGTGTCCTGCAGCCATCGAAGGATCACCGAGGTGTCGAGACCACCGGAATAGGCAAGAACGACCTTGTTGACCTTTTCTGTCATGTACGAACCTTTCTTCAGACCGGCCGCGTGACCAGGTCCACTCATCAAGATCTGTTGGCGACTTGTTTACCGAGCTTCAGCGAATCCGGCGAGATCGGTGAGGGTCGCAGCCAAGGCTTCGCCCTTTCGCTCCACCGCAATCGCGAGCAGCGTATCGTCGCCAGCGACGGTGCCGAGCAGGTCGGGCTGAGCCGAGCGATCGAGGGCTGAGGCCACGACGTGGGCCGAGCCTGGAGGAGTTCGCAGGAGAACCAGATCACCGGAACGAGACACGTCGACAAGCCACTCGCCCAAGACCCGACGCAAATGCTCGCTTGGAGCGATCTGTTCTGAAGGGAGCTCGGGGATGGCGTAGACGCTCGATCCGCCCGATACCCGCACCTTGATGGCTCCCAGTTCTTCGAGATCACGCGAAACGGTGGCCTGCGTTGCCCTAATACCGGCCTCGCCGAGGAGCTCGACGAGATGGGTCTGACTGACCACTGCCTCATCGGCCAGAACTTGGGCGATGCGGTGCTGGCGTTGGACCTTGCTAGCCATCGATTCCACCGGCTGCGTCTTCATCTGGGAGCGGCAAGGTGTGTCCCGAAAGCCAGGCCAACACAGCTCGAACCGCATTCAAACGATTGGCCGCCTGTTGCCAGATCCGGCTGCGATCGCCGTCGAGCACAGCAGCCGAAACTTCCTCATCACGGTGGGCGGGCAGGCAATGCATGAAGATGGCGTCCGGGTTGGCGTCCATTACCGTCTCGTTTACTTGGTAACCCTCAAAGCGTTGGAAACGCTCCTCCCGTTCGTTCTCCTGGCCCATCGATACCCACGTATCGGTGTAGATCACGTCCACATCGACGACCTCGGTCAGGTTGGGGACGGTCGCCACCTCACATCCCGACGCAGCAATCCGATCCTTGTCGGCTTCGCTGAAACCGTCTTGGGGAGGGCTGGCGACAACGACGCTGCCTCCGAGCATCCCGACGGCCAAGGCCAATGATCTCGTCACGTTGTTGGCATCGCCGACATAGGCGACACGTCGACCGTCGATACGGCCGTACTCGGCTTCGATCGTGAGCACATCGGCTATGGCCTGGAGCGGGTGAGCCTCGTCTGACAAAAGGTTGACGACCGGCATGACGCCGACCGAAGCCATCCGCTCGAGCACGCTATGGCTGAATACCCGGCCGCAGAAAACACTGTGGTAACCGGCCATCGTCCGAATCAGGTCTTCGGCTGTCTCGCGTTTGTCGACCTGGACCTCGGCATCGGTGATGTAAACCGGGTGTCCACCGAGTTGGATGGTCGCCACCTCCGTCGAGTTGCGGGTGCGCGCCGACGGCTTCGCGAAGTAGCAAGCTACACCCTGACGAAGCAAGCTGTCGTCGAGCTTCTCGGGCGGCAGTTTCGCCAGCTCGACGAGACCTCGTAGCTCGCTAGCGCTGAGATCGTCGATCTCCAAAAGGTGTCGCAATGACCCGCTCATGAGCTCTCGCTGAGAACCGACCGAAGCAGGTCGGTCGCCTCGGCAATATGGGATTCGTCGACGATGAGTGGTGGAGCCAACCGAAGAGCACTGTCAGTGACGCCATTGACGACCAGGCCGCGGCGCAAACACTCTGCAGCCACCGCCCTAGCGTCGAGCCCGTCGAGTTCGACAGCCAGCAACATACCGAGACCACGAACGTCGGTTACCTGAGGCAGGGCACGGAGCGATTCGGTAATCTGTTCACCGGCTCGGCGGGCCAAGGCTGGCGCGTCGATCGCCTTCATCGTTTGGAGGACGGCGCGGGCGGCTGCGGTCGCCAAGGGTTGCCCACCATAGGTCGTTGCGTGGTCGCCTTGTTTGAACGAAGCAGCAACATCGGCCTTGGCCCAGCATGCGCCGATCGGCATACCGTTTCCGAGCGCCTTGGCCATGGAGATTACGTCGGGTGAAACGCCGAAGTGTTGGAAGCCGAACCATCGACCGGTTCGGGCCAGCCCGGTCTGCACCTCATCGACCATGAAAAGGATGTCGCGCTCACGACACAACCGCTCAACGCCTTGGAAATACTCGATGGTCGCTGGGTTTACGCCACCTTCGCCCTGAACAGGTTCCAGAAAAATCGCGGCCACGGTGTCGTCGAGCACTGCTTCCAACTCGGCTAAGTCGTTCCAAACGACATGTTTGAAGCCCTCGGGCAGGGGCTGGAACACCTCCCACTTCGCCGGCTGACCCGTAGCGGCCAACGTTGCCAGCGTGCGCCCATGGAAGCTCTGGTAGGCGCAGACAACAGTGTGGCGTCCATGACCGCCATAGCGGCGAGCAAGTTTGATTGCCGCCTCATTGGCCTCAGCGCCCGAATTGCAGAAGAAGACCTGACCGCCGGCCGGTGAGCCGTCGCCGATGAGTTCGTCCAGCATGGTGGCGACGACACCGTTGTGTTCGGTCGCATAAAGATTCGACACGTGGAGAAGACGTGTCGCCTGATCGGCGATGGCGGCCGCTACCGCTGGGTGTGCGTGTCCGAGGCTGGTCACCGCCAGGCCTGAGAGGAAGTCGAGGTACTGATTGCCGTTGCTGTCCCAAAGATACGCTCCATCGCCACGGTTGAACTGAACCGACGGCGTGCCGTAGTTAGGCATGAGCGGGCAGCGCTCAAGACTGTCGAGGGAGTCGACAGCGCCGACTGCGTGGCGATGCTTCTCGACAGGGGTTGCATCCATGGGGGCGAGATTTCGGGGTTCTGACGTCATGAGTTCCTCGGAGGCGATGGCGGGTGTTGGAGCGATTGTTTATCTCCGACCACAGGTCGGATAAGGGTTGAAGCTAGGAGCGATCTTGGGTGACCATTGTGCCGATTCCGGCATCGGTAAAGAGTTCTAGAAGTAGCACGTGGGGCACACGCCCGTCGAGCAGGTGAGCACTGGTTGCCCCAGCCTCAACCGCCTTGATGCAGGAACCTACTTTCGGCACCATGCCACCCTTGATTCGTCCAGAGGCGATCGCCG
This sequence comes from uncultured Acidimicrobiales bacterium, assembly GCA_937922045.1. GTDB lineage: Bacteria > Actinomycetota > Acidimicrobiia > Acidimicrobiales > SZUA-35 > JAHELU01. The sequence continues at coordinate 9,839 of CAKZXA010000018.1, forward strand.
ATCGTAGCTCATCTAAGGAGGCCTTGGCGATCAATGAATCCGGCAGGTCCACATCGGCCAGCAAGCCCGGCACGTCGGTCAGGTAGACGACCTTTTCAGCCTTCAGAGCACCACCGAGAGCACCGGCGACGGTATCGGCGTTGATGTTGAGAGCCTGACCGCTGGCGTCGATGCCGATCGAGGAGACAACCGGGATCAGATCCTCAGCCAGAAGCCGCTCAAGAATGCCCGGGTTCACGGCCTGCACCTCACCAACGAATCCGAGTTCGGGGCGTTCGATCCTGGCCTCTACAAGCCGACCGTCTTCGCCGGACATGCCGACCGCGTAGGCTCCATGACGATTGATGTGACCAACGATCTTGCGTCCGACTTTGCCAACGAGAACCATGCGAGCAACATCCAGCGTCTCCTCATCGGTAACCCGCAGTCCATCTCGAAACTCGGTGTGCTTGCCCAACTTGGCCAGCAACTCGCCGATCTGTGGGCCGCCACCGTGCACGACGACGGGCTTCAGGCCGACCGAACGCAGCATCACGATGTCTTCGGCAAAGGTCCGCAAGACCTCGTCGTCGACGATGGCGTTTCCGCCTAGCTTGACCACGACAATCGCACCACGGAAGCGCTGGAGGTACGGCAACGCCTCGATGAGTGCATCGGCCCGCTGTTCGGGCGAGTAACCGCGATCGGGACTCATGGATAGACCCCAACGGTGGGGAGTCCAACCGTCTCGTCAAGGCCGCACACGATGTTGGCGCACTGAACAGCCATCCCGGATGCCCCCTTCATGAGGTTGTCGAGGGCCGCAATCACCATGATCAAGCCTGTGCGAGGGTCGACCCTCGCCGTGAGATGCACCGCGTTCGACCCGAGAACGGCCTTGGTCGATGGACTGCGCTCGTCGACGACGACAAAGGGCTCCGATCGATAGTGGCCGGCCAAGATTTCCAAGGCGTCCTCGGTGCTCAACGCTCGACCACGATCGCTGGGTCGGCCATAGCATGTGGCCAGGATCCCCCGGTTCAGAGGGGCCAGGTGCGGTGTGAACAACACCGATGCCGGGGCTCCCGTAGCCTGGTTCAAGGCCTGTTCGATCTCGGGTGTGTGTCGGTGGGTCAACAGTCCGTAGGCGGTGACATTTTCATCGACCGTGCAGAAGGTCGTGTGCTCCTTCGGAGGCCGCCCCGCTCCGCTGACGCCGGTGACGAGATTGACGATCAACCCGTCGGGTTCAACGACACCGGCCGCCAAAAGGGGGGCCAAGGCAAGGATTGACGTCGCAGCATTGCATCCGGTTGCGGCCACTAGCGTGGCGGCTCGTATGTCGTCACGAAACAGCTCGGGGAGACCATAGGCGGCCGAACGAAGCAGCTCCGGGCACGTATGCTCCTCACCATACCATTCGGGATACAAGCTGGCGTCGAGCAACCGAAAGTCCGAACCGAGGTCGATGACCGCTCCAACCCGTTCTTGAATCTTCGGCACCACGCCCATGCTCACCCCGTGGGGCAGGCCGCAGAATACAACATCCAGCCCGTCGACCAGATCTGGGGAAAAGGGATCGAACGTGCGATCACCGACGGCGAGGGCGAGACTCGGATAGAGGTCAGCGATACGCTGGCCTGCTTGCGAATCGCCCGTCGCAACCTTGATATCGAAGGCTGGGTGGGCGGTCAACAATCGCATCAGCTCGGCGCCGGTGTAGCCGGAGGCTCCGACAATCCCGGCCGATCTCTTCGAGTCGTGCGATCCTGCATCGGTCATGCGAAACAGCATACAGTAAGATTCATTCAGTCGAACTCATAATTATGCAGCTTGTTCTGGCGGTGATCGAGGCTGCGATACGACGTACCGCGGTAGGGATCGCCTACCATGAACTCTCGGTGAGCATCATCATCGGAGTATGTGGAGGCAGTGGTTCCGGCAAGACCACCTTGAGCAGCAAGCTGGTCGAGCAGCTTGGCGACCACCGCACCGCCTGCCTCTCCTTCGATTCCTACTATCACGACTTTTCGCACCTCAGTCCGGCGGAACGGGCAGAGGTCAACTTCGACCACCCCGACTCGCTCGATGAAGAGCTGCTGTTGGCCCACCTCGACGCTCTTCGCAGTGGCTCGTCGATAGGAGTGCCGACGTACGATTTCGCCAGCCACACCCGCTCGGACGAGATCCAGCTCGTGGGCCCGGCCGAATACGTGGTTATCGAAGGAATACTTCTTTTTAGCTCACCATTGGTGCGGGAACGACTCGACCATCTCATCTTCCGCGATTGTCCATCGGGAGTCCGCTTCGAGCGGCGCATGCTCCGCGATGTGGAAACCCGGGGGCGTACACCCGATTCGGTTGAAGCCCAATGGAAGACAACCGTGCAGCCGATGCACGAGATCTATGTCGAACCCCACGCCGCTTTCGCTGATCTGGTCACCCGCCATGGCTATGACCTCGAACGCGCCGTCGACCGAATCGTCGAAGCGTTGGAGCTTGAGAAGCCATTGGTCGGCTGTCTCGACGAATGGCCGTCCTCAACGGTCCTCGCCAGGCGCTAGAGACTCAGCACGTCACTTCCGGCACTGCTGAGAATCAGTCCACTCCCGCCCTCGCCGGCCCGCAGAACGGTGACTGCCCATGAAGACAAGGCAGCGACATGGGCGGAATCGGCTTCGCCTGGAGCGGGCAAGCGCCCGGTCGACAACAACCGAGCTTCAGAATCCCAGCAGCCCACGATGAGAGATCGCAGGGTCGGATCGGTCGCGGTCGGGGCTGGCGTCTCCGGCTGAATTCGTGGCGACGCTAGTGCCTGAACCACCTCCACAGGATCCGCGATTTCAACGATCGAGGCTCGTTCGCCAAGGGCCTTGCCGAACTCGATGAGCAATCGACAGCCCGTCGTATCCGACGTTGACCCAGATGGCCCAGATGGCCCAGATGACCCAGATGACGCAGATGACCCAGATGACGGTGAGGCTAATCCAATCCCGACAACGAGTCCGAACGAACACGGCCGACAAAACCACACCTCATCCGCACTCTCAGGCAGGGAGCGGCGAAGAGCAACGTTCAACCCAGCAACACCCAGAGCTAGCGGCACGTCAACGGTGGCGGTCACCTTGTTGAGCACGAATCAGCTGAGCCGATACGGTCACCATTGTCTAGGGGCAGAACTCCCTGGAAGCCGGCTAGCTCGATGATGATCTGCACGGCCGGAGACGGGTCTCGCAGGGTGAGGAGGCCGCCGTACTCAGCGAACAACTGCCGATAGTCCACCAGCATCTCGAGGGCTACGGTGTCGATGAAGCTGACCTCGCTGAGGTCGACGACAAGGCGCCGCACCCGCTGAGACCGGTAGGCCCCCAAGACCCTAGCCAGCCCTTCAGCTGTGGCCGCGTCCACCCTGCCTTCAGGCCGAATTACCACGCTCGCAGAACCGTCGCTTCTCACACCTGCCCATCGGCCACTGTCGTCAAACGATTAAGTCCGACGGCCAGCGAAGAGGCTGACGACATTGGCCGGGAACGGCTCTTCTTCTCTCGGAGGTCCGCGCCATCTAGGCTTTGTTCATGAAGATCGGCGAGCTAGCCACACGCGTCGGCGTGTCAACAAAGACGATTCGCTACTACGAGTCGATCGCTCTTCTCGACGAGCCTGAGCGGACCGAGTCGGGCTATCGAATCTATGATGACGAGGCGGCGGAGCGGCTCAGCTTCATTCGTGACGCCCAAGAGTCGGGACTAACCCTGGCCGAAATCACTTCGGTTCTCGAACTGAAGCAGGCTGGCGCAAGCAGCTGCACCCATACTCTGGGACTGCTCGAACGCCACCTGGCCGACGTTGACGATCAGCTGGCCCGGCTCGAGAAGACAAAGATGCAGCTCGCAACGATGGCCGACCGAGCGAGGTCACTCAATCCATCGACCTGCACCGATCCGAATCGGTGTCAGGTAATCGGGAGAGAAACGGTCTAATCGCTGAACCCCAGCCGATTACCGAACCAGTCCTTGACCTTCCATCCGACTGGAACGTTTATACTAAGGGTATGGCTCGCAGCTCCCACTCCAGCAGTGCAGTCGCAGACGACGACACGCCGTCTAGCGAACATCCCGAACGAGAGCATCAATCCACCACGCTTGCGATCGACGGGATGACCTGCGCGGCCTGCGCGAACCGTATCGAACGCAAGCTGACTCGACACGAGTCGGTCGACGAGGCCATCGTCAACTTCGCCACTGGCCGGGCCACCGTCCATCACCGGCCTGAGCTCGCAACCGACGAGTTCCGGTCGATTGTCGAAGGCCTGGGATACACCCTGATCGCAGCCGACTCGGCCGACGAGGCGGCCGAACGACGCCAACGAAACCTCACCCATCGTCTCATTGTGGCCGCAGTGCTCACCGTGCCGCTTATGGCTCTTTCGATGATTCCGGCGTTGCACGTCGAAGGCTGGCACTTCATCGCAGCTGTGATGGCTACCCCCGTCACCTTCTGGTCTGGGTGGAACTTTCATCGCTCGGCCTGGCTCAACCTCGCCCATCGCACCACGACGATGGACACCCTCGTTTCGATGGGCTCGCTCGCGGCCTGGCTTTGGTCGACCGTTGTGCTCGCTCTCGATACGATCGGCCGAGCGCCAACGTCAGGCGGTGGACCTCTTCCGATCTACTACGAAACCGCCGCTGTGATCATCACCTTGATCCTCCTCGGCAAATGGCTCGAACACAGGGCCAAGCGGCGTTCAGGGGATGCGATTCGTTCGCTGGCCAAACTGGGCGCTAGCGACGCTGAGCTTGAGGATGGCAGGATCGTGCCCCTCGACCAGCTCGCGGTCGGAGATCGCTTTGTCGTACGTCCTGGCCAGAAGGTAGCAACCGATGGGGTTGTCGTATCGGGGACCTCGGCGGTCGATGCCTCCATGCTTACCGGCGAGCCGGTGCCGGTCGAGATCGGTCCAGACGACGAGGTCGTTGGAGCCACCCTCAACCTCAGCGGCTTCCTCGTGGTCGAGGCCACCAAGGTCGGCGCCGATACCGCCCTGGCCCAAATCGTTCGCCTCGTCGATGAGGCGCAAGGTTCACGGGCGGAGGTCCAGCGACTCGCGGATCGTGTCTCGGCCGTCTTTGTTCCAATCGCCCTTGGCGTCGCTCTCATCACCCTGGTCGCCTGGCTCCTCGTCAGCCGCGATCCAGCCGCCGCCTTTACCGCTGCAGTAGCGGTTCTGATCATCGCCTGCCCTTGCGCTCTCGGGCTCGCCACACCGCTGGGGATCATGGTCGGCACCGGCCGCGGCGCCCAGATGGGTGTCCTCATCAAGGGGGGCGAGATCCTGGAAGACACCCGGGACGTCGACGCAATCGTGCTCGACAAGACCGGCACGGTGACAACGGGAAAGATGAGTTTCGTCACGATGGAGCGCCCAGCTAGCGCTACGGCCAAACCAGGATCTGCTGGCGATGAGGAACTGCTCCGGCTTGTGGCCGCGTTGGAGTCTCGGTCTGAGCATCCCATTGCCCAGGCGATAGCCGCCGCTCCCCTACCCGCCACCAACGCGGCCATCGTGGCCGATTTCGAGAATCACCCCGGCTTCGGTGTCACGGGTCAGGTCGATGGACAAGCGGTTCGAGTGGGGCGACGTTCTCTCTTCGACACGGTGAACCCAACGATCGAAGCCGCAGCTCAGGAGGCCGAAGCATCGGGCGCCACCGCTGTTCTGGCTGGCCGAGACGGAGCGGCCGAAGCCGTGATCGTGGTCGCCGATACGATCAAGCCGAGTTCAGCCGAGGCGATCACCGCCTTCGGAGACCTTGGCCTGACGGTTACCCTTTTGACCGGTGACAACGCAACAACTGCCCGTACCGTGGCCGACGAGGTTGGCATTGACGAAGTCATCGCTGAAGTTCTCCCCAACGACAAGGCTGGCGTCATTCGCCGGCTTCAGGCGGGTGGCAAACGGGTGGCAATGGTCGGTGACGGCATAAATGACGCCCCTGCTCTAGCCCGGGCCGACCTTGGGATCGCCATAGGCACCGGAACCGACGTGGCCATCGAAGCATCAGATCTCACGGTCGTGTCGGGCGACTTACGAGCGGTGGCTGACGCCATTGCTCTGTCCCGGCGGACACTACAAACAATTCGCGGCAACCTGTTCTGGGCCTTTGTCTACAACGCGGCTGCCATGCCCCTCGCCGCCTTCGGCATACTGAATCCGATGATCGCCGCCGGAGCGATGGGGCTTTCCTCGCTCTTCGTGGTGTCGAACAGCCTTCGACTCCGTAGTTTCCGAGGCTACCGAGGCACCGCACGACCATGAAAGAACAGCTCGCATGACCAACGATGTAGCCAATGACCCGACAAGCAACGGAGGCAACGTCCACGTGTTCCCCGTGCCCGATATCAGCTGCGGACACTGCGTCTCAGCCATCACAGAGCAGGTTGAAACGGTGGACGGCGTCACCAGCCTCGACGTAAACCTCGACAAGAAGTTGGTTACGGTCACTGGCGGCGACGCCACAGCCATCGTCGCCGCCATCGACGAGGCGGGCTACGACGTCGCCTGAGTCGCAGGATGCTAGCTAATACGACCAGCGAGACGAGCTGCTGTCTCGGCCTGTTCGAGCTGGGCATCGATAATATCGAGGCCCGCGTCCCAGAAGCCAGGATCGGCAAGGTCGCAATCGACGATGGCGCCGAGGTCCTCGGGCGACATCGAACCGCCTGCCCGTAGAAGCTCAAGGTAGGCGGGGACAAAATCAGGACCCTGTTGTTCGTAGCGGGCATACACCGAAAGGGCCAAGAGCTGCCCGTAGGCATAGGCGTACACATAGCCAGGGGTTGCCATGAAGTGAGGGATGTACGACCACCAGATGGCGTAATCGTCGGTGAGTTCGACCGAGTCACCCATCATGTCGGTCTGTGATTTCATCCAGAGCTCGCCAAAGCGCTCAACCGCCAATTCGCCAACGTCGCGTCGTTCAACGTGGCAACTGTGCTCGAAACGATTCATCGCCACCTGTCGAAACACGGTAGCGATGGCGTCGTCGACGGTCGAAGCCAGCAAGGCGAAGCGCTCAGCCGGATCCTCGAGCATCTCAAGCAACCGGTTGTTTGTCACGGTCTCCCCAAAAACCGAGGCTGTCTCGGCCAGTGTTAAGGGTGTCGACTGGTGGAAGATTCCCTGCTCACGGGCTAGGTAGCCATGCACGCCATGACCAAGTTCATGAGCCAGCGTGAGCACGTCTCGAGATCGTCCCGTCCAGTTCAGCAGCACGTAGGGGTGGTCGCTTGGGACCGAGTAGGCGCAGAAGGCACCGGGCTGCTTGCCAGGGCGTAGTGGAGCATCGATCCATTCCTCATCGATGAAGCGGCCGACGATGCTGGCCAGTTCGGGAGAAAACGAGGCGTAGGCATCCCGCACAACACTCGTGGCCTCGGTCCAACCGATTCTCTGCTCAGAATCGATCATCGAGGCCATGCGATCGTAATCGGCGAGCCGATCAACGCCCATCGCTTGGGCCTTGAGGCGATACCACCGCTGCGGAATGTCATAGCGAGCGACCACCGCCGAGACCAGTGCCTCGACCGACTCATCCGATGCCTCGTTCGACAGATTGCGGCTGGAGATCCAGCTCGGAAAACTGCGCAACCGGTCATGGACCGACTTATCGAGCAAGAGCGTGTTGTAGATAAAGGCCCTTGTCTTGACGTCCTCGGCCAGACCTGCAGTCACGGCCTTGGCCGCCTGAGCTCGCTGCTCGCGTACCGGAGCCTGGAGGAGCGAGAGACCTTCCTCCAGCGAAGCGGTCCGCGTTTCGTCGCCATCAGGCAACTCCACCTGGATCATGGAGGTCAGTTCGGAGAACAGTCGAACCCAGGACGAGGCTCCGGTCACCGATGTCTCGATCAGCACCTGCTCTTGGCCTTCTTCGAGCATGTAGGGGCGGTTTCGGCGAGTGTTCTCGAGGTGGTGCCGGCAGAAGGCCAAACGTTCATCGCTCAGCAGGTCGACGGCCCGAGCATCGTCGATGGCCGCAAACTCAAGATCGATGAAAACAAGCTGCGAGCCGATCCCGGTAGCCCTCTCCTCTACCTGCTGCATCATGGCCGCATTTTCAACGACCTGCGTGTTCTCGGTATAACGCAGCATGCCGAAATGCCCAGCTCGGCTGACCAACTCTTGTATCTCGGCCAGACCGTTCATGAGCTGAGCCAATTCGCCGGAATCGGCATCACCGATGCGCCCCCGCCACTGCACAAGCTCGGCAGCCTTGGCATCGGCGCGATCCAGAAGCTCTCGTGGATCACTAGCGCCATCGAGCAATGAGCTGAGATCCCACGCCACCTCTGACGCTTTCAGATCTGCCTCGTTCGGAGTAGCGACTTCAGACATGTCTCGTCTTCCTTTTGCTGAGCGGTGGTGGTTATCTCGCGACGTTAGCGGATCTCGGCCTTGTGCTTCATCCCAACCTGGTCGATGCAGGCCTGGCGAACTTTGGCCACCTCTTCATCGGTCAGTGTTCGGTCCAAGGCTTGCACCCGGAGGCGATAGGCCAGCGAGCGAACGCCGGGCCCGAGCTGCTCGCTGCGGAATACATCAAACAGTTCGACAGACTCGATCATGCCGTCGCCGGCCTTCTTCATCGTGCGGGAGAGGTCGGTGGCCGGAACCTCATCGGACGTGACGAAGGCGAGATCGAAGTCTGACGACGGATAGACCGAGACCCGCTTATATTTCGGCACGGTGGAGAGAGCTGCCAACACAGGCGCTACAGCCACCTCAAACCAGGCGACCCGTCCATCTATCGAATAGTTTTCCAGCACGGCAGGATCGATTTCGCCGACGGAACCGATCGTACGGCCGCGGAAGCTCACGACAGCCGAACGTGTCGGGTGAAGTCCAGCCACTACCTCGTTCGCGATGCTCAGGCCCGCCATGTTCGTGCGGGCCGCAAAGTCGTAGAGCCAGCCGACGGCGGTCTCGGCCGCACTCGTCGGCGCCGCATCGAATCCCGATCCGATCACGGCCACGCGCTCAGGCTCGTTCGGCAACGTGTCGTCGGTGGCCTCGAAGACAACGCCTAGTTCATAGAGGCGAACCGGGCCGTTGCGGTAGGCCTGGTTACGCACCAAGGCCTTGAGCAGCCCTGGGAGCAGCGAGGTTCGGAGTATCGACTCCTCGACCACCAACGGGTTGACCAGGCTCAATCCATCTTCGCTCAGCCCGGCGCGACTCAGATCGTTGGGGGCCAGAAACGGTATCGGCATCGCTTCGGAGAAGCCTGCCCCGAGTAGGGCTCGCCGCAACCTACGCCGATTGCGTTGATCCTCGCTTAGTCCGCCAGCCTGTTCAGGCGTCGGCACTCGCTTACCCGACTTGTCGTAGCCGTTGTGCCGTGCGATCTCTTCAATGACGTCGATCTCGATCGACGAATCGGGGCGCCAACTCGGAATGGTCACCTGCAGGGCTTGACCGTCGGTGGCTAGTTCGCTGGTGAATCCAATGGGATCGAGGAGATCAGCCATCTCGATCGCTGACAGCTCGGTGTTCAACAGATCGTTGGTTCGCTGCACCCGCACCGTTACCGGCGTTGTGGGCGCACGGTTGCCGTCGACCACCACATGACCGGCGGCGACTTTCGCCCCACAGAGCTCAATGGCCAGCTCGGCGAACCGATCGAGGGCCCGTTCGATACCGAGGGGATCGACCCCTCGCTCAAAACGGGTGGAAGCTTCCGAGCGCAGCCCGAGCCGGCGGGAGGTCTTGGCGATCGTCATCCGATCCCACACCGCAGCCTCCAACAAGACCGAGGTGGTCGCATCGCTGATCTCGGTCGATGCGCCGCCCATGACACCGGCAAGACCGATCGGCGTATCGTCAGCGTCGACGATTACGCCATCGTCGGGCGTGATCGGACGTTCTATTTCGTCAAGGGTGATGATCGATTCACCAGCGCGGCCCATGCGAACACCGAGGCGACCATTCTTGACCAGGCCGAGGTCGTAGGTGTGGTTCGGTTGCCCTAGTTCAAGCATGACGTAGTTCGAGATGTCGACGATCGAATTGATCGGCCTCATACCAGCAGCGATCAAACGAGACGCCATCCAGGCTGGCGAGTCCCCGACCGAGACATTCTCCAGAACCCGGGCGCCAAAGCGGGGGCAGAGATCGCCGTCTTGAACGTCGATCGTGATCAGCGAAGACGCTGCTGGCTCGACCTCAGAAACAGTTGGCGTCGGCGGGCTGAACGGCACGCCGATCCGAGCGGCCAGATCCCGGGTAATGCCGATGACGGAGAGAGCGTCAGGCCGGTTGCCTTCAATGTCGAGGTCGAAGACCACGTCGCTCTGGGCTCCAAGCGCTGACGCCAGCGTCTCACCAACGGGCAGCGAGGAGTCGAGGATCATGATGCCATCGGCGTCCTCACCCAATTCGAGCTCTGATGATGAACAGATCATGCCGTTCGACCATTCACCTCGGAGCTTACGACGAGCGATTTCCAGACCGCCCGGCATCACGGTGCCAAGGGTGGCGAGGGGCACGAGGTCGCCTTCGGCCATGTTGAAGGCACCACAACAGATCTGCAGCGGCTCGCCATCTCCCGCGTCAACATCGACGAGCTGAATCTTGTCGGCCTCGGGATGGCTTCGCAAGGCGAGAACCTTGGCCACAACGATGCCGTCCCACGAGGGCCCGGTGGTTGCGACGTCCTCCACCACCATGCCGAGATCGGTCATGGTGGCTGCCAGTTCATCCGGCTCACCGGTGAGCGGGGCGAACTCCTGCATCCAGGAATGTAGTGCTTTCATCTCGTTGCTCGTCTTCTCTTCGTCTTCTGATCCGGGCGGGTGAGGTCTGATCTAGAACTGGCGAATGAAGCGGATATCGTTCGTGAACGCTTCACGGATGTCATCGACACCAAACTTCATCATGGCCAGGCGGTCGATGCCGAAGCCGAAGGCGAAGCCAGACCACTCTTCAGGGTCGATGCCCCCAGCCTTCAAAACGTTGGGGTGGACCATGCCGCAACCTCCCAGCTCTAGCCACGAACCATCGGGGAGCTGGATATCAAATTCAGCCGAGGGCTCGGTGAACGGGAAATGGTTCGGGCGTAGTCGAGACGAGAAGTCCGAACCGAAATAGCTATCGGTGAACGCCTCGATGGTGCCCGCGAGGTCGGCCAGCGAGATGCCCTTGTCGATCACGAGGCCTTCGATCTGCTGGAAGACCGAGAGATGGGTTGAATCTGCGGTGTCACGCCGGAACACTCGCCCAGGGGCGACGATGTAGATAGGCGGCTCTTGGGTGAGCATCGCCCGGATCTGCACCGGCGAGGTATGGGTGCGCAGCAGGGTGCTGCCCGGTTCGCCATGTTCCACATAAATTGTGTCAAAGCCGTCTCGCGCCGGATGGCCCGGCGGGATGTTCAAGGCATCGAAGTTGTGCCAGTCAGTTTCGACCTGCGGCCCCTCAGCCACGCGAAACCCCATGCCGGCAAAGACATCTTCTAAGGCTTCCCAGGCTTGGGTAACGATGTGGGCGTGCCCGATATGCGCCGACTCGCTCACCTCGGTCAGATCGAGACGTTCCGTCTCCATCTGGGCAACTCGCTCCACAGCGGCGATCTCACTACGACGGGTTTCGAGAGCTTGCTCGATGCGAGCCCGTACCTCATTGAGCGCCTGGCCGGCGGCCTTACGATCCTCGGGCGGCAGTGAGCCGAGATCCCGCCGGGCCAGTGTCAGCGGCGCTCCCTTACCAACGACGTCGGTCTGAACGTCGGTGAGCTGTTCGCTGTCGGCTGCCGCTGTGATCGTGGCCAACGCATCAGCTTCGAGTTGTGGAAGGTTGTCAATCATGCAGTTCTCGCTCAAAATCTTGGTCGAAATCTAAGGGGTGTGTTTGCGTCGCTGGCGGGCTGCCTCGAAACAAAGGACAGCGGTCGCCGCTGCTACATTCAGCGATTCGACGTCGTCAGCCATCGGAATCGTCACCATGTCGTCGCTACTGGCCTTGGCCTCTGGCGAGAGACCACGTGGTTCATTGCCGACCAGGATGACGGCACGCCGTAAATCATAGGCGTCATAAGGAATTGCGTCGGGGGAAATATCGGCCGAAACGATGGTCCGTCCGTGGGTAGCAGCGACATTCACCAGCGAACCATACTCATTCGCACTGACGACGGGTACCCGCAGAATTGAGCCGGCACTCGCCCTCACGACCTTCGGGCTGAAGGCATCGACGGTGTCACCAACCATCACGACACCGGCCGCCCCGGAGGCTTCGGCCGTTCGGAGGATGGCACCAAGGTTGCCGGGATCGCGGACCTGGTCGACGCCGAGGAGATGTCCATCACGACCAAGGTCCTCAAACGTCCAGGTCGGCATCTCGACGACGGCCGCTACCGGTTGAGGGTTTTTTGGATCCAGAACAACGCTCAGTACCGACGACTCGGCCACGAACACCTCAGGATCTCCGCCTCCGGCCTTCACCTGGAAATCGACGGGTTCATCCAACGACACCAGCAAATCTTGGGCCGTGTCGCCAACATAGATCTCCTTGACCCGGCACGGGCTTCGCAACGCATCGGCGACAAGCACCGGACCGTCAACCACGAAGACCCGCTCCTCGGAGCGGGTCTTGCGGCGTTGGACCAGCAATCGAAGCCGCTTGATCCGTGGGTTCTTGGCGCTGACCGGGACTGGCTCAAGCTCAGTCATGATCGAGCGACTCCCTACGCTGCGGTTTCGGCACCCTCGGCGACCTTGACCAAAGCGGTAAAGGCGGCCGGGTCGGAAACGGCCAACTCGGCGAGGACCTTGCGATCCACCTCGACTTCAGCATTCTTCAGGCCATTGATGAAGCGGCTGTAGGTTGTGTCGTTCTGGCGGCACGCAGCATTGATGCGCTGTATCCACAGTCGGCGAAACTCACCCTTGCGGGCACGGCGATCGCGGAAGGCATAGTTACCCGAGTGCATGACCTGCTCGTTGGCAGCTCGCACACTACGGCTCTTGTTGCCGTAGTAACCTTTGGCCCGCTCAAGTGTTTGCCTGCGGCGCTTCTTCGAATGGACGGAGCGTTTTACTCGTGCCATCTCACTTCTCCTCTAGAACGTAAATTTGTACTGTGAGCTGAGCCACCTCGATTGCTGACGAGGTGGCTCGATTGCGAACCAGCTTCTATCAGCTGGCTAACGTTGAATTTGAGATCCTCTAGCTCGAGAGCATTCGCTTGATGCGATCGCTATCAGCCTTGGCTACTTCGATGTCACCAGTCAGACGACGCTTGCGTCGGCTCGACTTCTTCTCAAGGAAGTGGTTCAGGTTCTTGCTCCGGCGCGTGAGCTTGCCACTACCGGTTACTTTGAAGCGCTTCTTGGCGCCCTTGTGCGTCTTCATTTTTGACATGGGAATCTCCTGGGAGTCTCCGTACGGTTCAATGGAGGATGATGCCCGTCCAGCAAGCGGATCGGACTCGATTTTAGGCTGTGGGTTCTTCGCCGCCCACATTGTCTGCGTTGGCTTCAACTGCAGCAGCAACTGGTTCTTGGGGTACCGCCGCAGCCGGAGCTGGGGGCGGAACTGGTGCCGCCGCAGCCGGAGCTGGGGGCGGAACTGGAGCCGAAGCTTCAGCGATCTGGGCATCGGTTGGCGGCTCTGGCCGCTTTCTCTTGCCCTTTTTGGAATCTGGTCCAAGAACCATCGTCATATTGCGTCCGTCGAGCCTTGGGTAGTTCTCGATCTTGGCATAGTCCTCGACTCGCTCAGCGATGTTGTCGAGGATTCGCTTTCCGAGTTCGGGGTGTGTGACCTCACGCCCTCGGAACATGATCGTGATCTTTACCTTGTGGCCCTCCTGGAGGAACTTCTCAACCTTTTTGGTCTTTGTATCGAAGTCACCACTACCGATCTTGGGACGGTATTTCATCTCCTTGACCGTGATATTGGTGGCCTTCTTACGCGATTCCTTCTGACGCTGTGCCGCTTCGTACTTGTACTTGCCGTAGTCCATGATGCGACAGACCGGCGGGTTCGCCTTGTCGGCTACCTCGACGAGGTCGAGGTCTAACTCGCGGGCAAGTGAAAGCGCCTGCGGCATTGGTTTGATACCAAGCTGTTCACCGGTCGGACCGATCACTCTGACTTCTCGCGCACGGATCTTGTCGTTGATCCGTGGCTCTGGCGACGGTGCTATAGCCGATCACTCCTCATACCGTTGGATTCTCCTTCGTTTGTCTACTGTGAAGCGAAGAAAAGAAGGAGGTCGACGAGCGCTGAAAGCGATCGTCGCCCGGACAACGGGTTCAGAATCTCAAGACATGCGACGGTCTCCCGCCAGTCATGAGCTGAAATCGAGGACCTGGGCGCACGTTACCGTGGCCAGGTGGGGCCGAGACCCTCTTCTTTGTCTTAACCGAATAAAGGCTAGCAGCACTTTAGGCTGATTGGGCAACCAGCGAGCCGTTCGGCCACGATCAGAGCCTCGACAGCCGGATATGGTTTGAGCCATGAGTCTTTGGACCCCAGACGGTGAGCGCCCGATTTCCCCCCAGACGGCAACCGATGCCGCCCCACCATCCGAGCAACCGCCGCTAACGCCGGAGCAACAGGCCCAGGCTGAGACGATGGCCCACGAACTGTCCGAGGCTCGCGCTCGCCTTCTGGAAACCGATGTCAGCGCCGTGCTGGCCAACCACGCAATGGGCATCTACGAACTGGCCGCCATCCATCTCACCGCCGACCAGCCGAAGATGGATCAGTCCCAGATTGCGATCGACGCCCTGGCCGCCCTCTTGAGCGAACTCAAAGGCAAACTTGGCGAAGCCGAGAGCACCCTGCTCGAAGCGCTTCACCAGATCCGCCTGGCGTTCGTCCATCGCCAGAATCAGCTGGCAGACGCCGGGTCCGATCCAGCCGAATCCGCACCGGAAAGCTAGCCTCCTACGGGCAAGGAGGCGCCTACAACAGCTCCGTCGGGATGGCCTTCGAAGAGCAGGCGTTCAACCTGACTGGCTGGCCCAGGTCGACAGTAAAAGAAGCCCTGTTGCAGATTGATCCCTAGCTGAATCAGAACCTCGGCCTGCGTCTCGTCCTCCACACCCTCGGCGATGAGATCGAAACCGACCTCATCAGCCAATGCCACGATGGCGGCAACGACCTTGTAGTCGACGGGGTTGGTGGCGATACTTTCGACGAAACTTCGATCGATCTTGATGCTCGATGCCAGCCCCCAAGATCGCAACGCTCCTAGTGCGGCCTGATTCGCCCCGAAGTCATCGACGGCAAAGCGGACTCCAGACTGCTCAAGTCTTGTAAGCATCGCTCGCGCTGAGGGTTCGAGTTCATCGAGCTCGCCCTCGGAGATCTCCAGAACCAGTTGTTCGGGCTGAAGATCGTGGCGGGCCAGGGCGCTTTCCACCCTTTCCATCAGCCTGACATCACGCACCTGGCGGCGATCGAGGTTGACCGAGACCGCAACGGAGCTTCCCGATCGCCTGGTCCATTCGGCAACCTGGGCGCAGGCTCGATCGAGCACAACATCACCAAGATCAATGATGAGCGACGATTCGGCTGCAACCGGCAAGAAGTCGGCCGGATGCACCATGCCGTGAATCGGGTGTTCCCAGCGGACCAACGCCTCGAAAAGCACCACCTCGTTGGTGGCTCGGTCGACGAGGGGCTGATAGTGCACAATGATTTGTTCGGAGGTAAGAGCACTCCGTAGCGCTTGTTCTAGCTCGAGACGGGCGATGGCCCGGTTGCGGAGGTCGGCGCTGAACGCAACGCGGCTCCCAAGCCCCTGACGTCTCGCTTCAGCTAACGCCAACTCGGCGTCGCCCAACAGAGCATCCGGACCGGGTCGCTCCCCCATCAGGTACTCGTCGGCCAAGCAGTAGGCGGCGCCAATGGTGACCGAAACCCTCTGACTTCTGGCTGCGGTGGCACCACCCGAGCCGAGCTCCATCGGTTCGTTCAGCAACCGATCGATGTCGGTGAGAAGATAGTCGAGGTCTCGAACCGTCGGCAGGTCGCGGGTCACAATGGCGAACTCGTCACCCCCGATTCGCCCTACGAGCGACTCGACCTCCGATCCTCCATGCCGATCGGTCTGCAGCACACCTTCCAGCCGGGCCGCCACCTCGGCCAGGATGGCATCCCCTCCCGCCCGACCAAGCGACTCGTTGATCAGCGACATCCGATCGATGTCGCAGTACAACACCAGCAACAGTTCACCTCGTCCGAGCTCGGTCAGCAGGCGGCGCACCTCGGCGTACACATGGGCCTGGGTTGCGACGCCGGTTAGCTCGTCCCGACCGAGGGCCCGGTGCAGGCGGTCGACCAGGTTGTAGGCAGCGACAAGCCGCGAACTCAGGCGATGAACGGCAGCCGCGCCAGCAACAACCAGAAAGCCCATAACGAGGATCGGCGTGGCCCGAGCTGACGGACTTTCAGCGCCCATAACAATCACAAAGAGCGCAAGTTGGGCGGTGGCGATGGCAGCGGTCGCCACGATCTGCCACATTGGCGTTCTGCTTGCTATCGAAGCAAAGGCCTTGACCAGGCCGTTGAACGTGAGCAGGCGGTCTAGATCCTCAAAGACCTCGTCGGGCAAGGCGCCACGCCGCTCTCCTTTCGGCGGTTCGGCGCGGTGGAGATAATCGGAACCCGACACAGTCCGTCCATCGGCACAACGGCTTGATTCCTTAGAGGCGAGGCAGACGGTCTAGGCCTCAGCTCAGTGCGGCCGCCCGCCAGCTAGGAGATCTAGGGCGTGACCGACAACATCCAGAACCGACTCGAGTGTCTCGACGGCGCCGGTCGTCGATCCTGGCGTATTCAAGATGAGGCATCGACCTCGGGTTCCGGCGGCAGCTCGACTCAATCGCCCGAGACCGTTCGGGTTGCACAATCGCATAGCTTCGGCCAGGCCAGGGGCCTGTCGCTCCAAGATCTGGAGCGTGCCCTCGGGGGTGAGATCTCGGGGACCGAAGCCCGTGCCGCCCGTGGTCACGATCAACCCTTCAAATCCTTCTGCCAACTCGGTGAGGCAGGTAGCCACCGATTCAACACCATCGGCAATCTGACGTCGATCGACGACAATCCACCCATCGCGCTCAAGACGTTCAACGACTGCATCGCCCGAGCGATCCTCTCGGGTTCCGCCGACCACCCCATCGGAGACCGTGACCACCTTGACGTCGAGACCGGTTGGCGGCTTGGCATCCGCCTTCGCTGATGGTGATGTGGCATCGCTCATAGGCACCATTGTGCCGTCGGAGATCGTTGGAGCGGACAGGTCACTACCCTTCATCCCATGACTACGCCTGATCGACCCCTTGATCCGACGACTATCGCCGTGACCGCAGGCCGACCCACCGTGGCCGGCGACCCGCTGAATACACCGCTCATGGCTGCCTCGAACTTCATCGTCGATCCGACTGCCACCGACGGCCGCGTCTACAGCCGCAACGAGGGGACCACACAGTGGGAAGCATTCGAGTCGGCCATCGGCCAGCTTGAGGGCGGCCCAGCTGTTTCCTTTGCGTCGGGCATGGCTGCGATCTCCGCCATCCTCAACCTCTTGGAGCCGGGAGCGTCGGTGGTCGCACCGGCCGACTGTTATCAAGGTGTTACCGCCATCCTGGACCAGCGGGCCAAGAGCCATGGCTGGAATGTACGCATCATCGCAACCACCGACACCCCTGCCTGGCTTGAGGCAATCGATGGCCAACCCGACCTTTTGTGGATCGAGTCTCCCTCCAACCCGATGCTGGAGGTTGCCGACGTGCCGAGTCTGTGTTCATACGCAGCCGAGCGGGGAGTCGTCGCCGCAGTCGACAATACCTTCGCCACGCCGCTGCTACAAAACCCGCTCCAACACGGCGCAACCTACGCAGTCCACAGTGCGACGAAGTTCATAGGTGGACACTCCGACCTGTTGGGAGGCGTCGTGGCCTGCGCTAGTTCCGCCGCAGCCGATGAGCTTCGCCTGCGCCGATCGCTCGGCGGCGCCACCATGGGAGCGCTCGAAGCTTTCCTGGCTTTGCGTGGGCTGCGCACGCTTCCCGTCCGCCTCGCTCGGTCTCAGGAAACGGCTGGGATCTTGGCCGAACGTCTACACCAACACGCAGGTGTTGTTCGGGTTGCGTACCCAGGGCTATCGAAAGACCCTGGCGCCGAGTTGGCGGCCCGCACCATGTCTGGTCCGGGTGCCGTTCTATCCTTCGAGACCATCGGTGATCCCTCACGCCTCGATGTTGCATTGAGCCGGCTGTCAATCATCCACAACGCGACCTCGTTGGGCGGCGTCGAGTCCACGATCGAACGCAGGCATCGCCTCCCAGGGCAGGAGATGATTCCGCCCACACTGCTACGCCTAAGCGTTGGCTGTGAGCACCCAGACGATCTCTGGCAGGACCTAACCGGGGTACTCGACGCCCTTCATTGATGGGCCGCTTGGCCTAGCGCTGCGGCTAGACCCCAGCGGCCAATGTGTTGTATCCTGCAAAAAGAAGTTTGAACCGAAACGACCTCGTCGCCCGCTTTGGCCGGTGCCGAGCTTCGAGAACCGGAGTACAAGTGAAGATTCTCTGCGCCGACTCTGTCGACGTGTCCAGCCTGAGCCCGCTTGTCGAAGCTGGCCACGAATGTTCCATTCGACCAGAGCTGACCGCTGACACCCTCCCCGAAGCTATTCCCGGACATGACGTCCTGGTGGTTCGGAGCACGAAGGTCACCGACGCCGCGATCAGCGCCGCCGACCGACTCGGCCTCATCGTGAGGGCTGGCGCTGGCACCGACAACATCGACCAGGAAGCCGCCTCGGCCAAGGGCATCTATGTGTGCAACGTGCCTGGTCGCAATGCGATCGCGGTTGCCGAGTTGACCATGGCTCTGCTTCTCGCCGTAGACCGGCGGGTCGCAGCCAACGACGCCGAGCTCAAGTCGGGGGCCTGGAACAAGAAAACTTATACAAAGGCTGATGGCATCTATGGCAAAAACATGGCCATCATCGGCCTGGGCGATATCGGTTTGGCGGTTGCCGAACGGGCCAAAGCCTTTGGACTGACCGTCGGAGCGGTTCGCAAACCAGACCGCTCAGCCGCCTCCCTGAGCGCAATCCGGTCGATCGGCGTTCGCTTGTTCGACACGCTCGATGAACTCTTGGCTAGCGCCGACATCGTGTCGATCCATGTGCCCAAATCAGCGGAAACGATCGGCATGGTCGACGACGTCTTCCTCTCCAAGCTACGGAACGGTGCCATCCTGCTCAATACTTCTCGAGGCGACATCGTCGACGAGGCCGCCCTCCTCGCGTCGCTCGACAGTGGCCGTATACGTGCCGGGCTCGACGTCTATGCCAACGAGCCGTCATCGTCCGATGGCGACTTCGCCTCGACGTTGGCCAAACACCCGGCTGTTGTCGGCACCCACCACATAGGTGCGTCAACCACCCAGGCTCAGCAATCGGTCGCTGAGGGGACGGTCGAAACGATCGAAGCCTACTGTGCGGGCGCACCCATCAACTGCACAAACCTACGAGTCGAACCGGCTGGGGTTTCCAATCTCACCATCCGGCACCTTGACAGGGTTGGTGTCTTGGCCAAGATCTTTGCCGTGCTTCGAACCAATGGGATCAACGTGCAGCAGATGCAAAACCGTGTATTCCGCGGCGGCCAGGCCGCCGTGGCCAGCATCAACGTTGGCTCAGTCCCCAATGCAGATGTGCTGGCCCAACTTGCCGAAGTCGATGAAGTCCTCAACCTGTCCGTCAGCGAGCCAAGCTAAGTGAGAGATCCAATGCAACGAGCACACAATTTCTGCGCAGGTCCCTGCACTCTTCCCACGAGCGTTCTGGCCGAGTTAGCCGATGAACTACCGAACTTCAACGACTCGGGCATGTCGCTCATCGAAATGAGCCATCGAAGTGCCGATTATGACGCCGTCCATTCCGAGACTCTCGATCTAGCCCGTCGCCTTTTCAACGTACCGAGCGACTTCTCAACCCTGTTGCTTCAAGGCGGCGCAACGCTTCAGTTCGCAATGATCCCAATGAACCTGTTGGCGACGCCGGAGGCCAAGGCCGCCCATATCGTCAGCGGTTCGTGGGGCAAGAAGGCTTTCGCCGATGCGAAGAAGTGCGCAAGCGCCTACAGCGCTTGGTCTGGCGAGGACTCCAACTTCACCACCTTGCCGACGATGGCCGACCTGAACCTTGAGGACGGGACTCGCTACCTGCACCTGACCTCAAACGAGACGATCGGCGGAATCCGGTTCAACGATTTCGTCGACCCCGGCGTTCCGATCGTGGCTGACATGTCGTCGGACTACATGAGTCGACCGATTCCGTGGGACCGGTTCGACGTCGTTTACGGCGGTGCCCAAAAGAACCTCGGACCGGCGGGCCTCAGCGTCGTCTTCATTCGTTCCTCCCTCCTTGAGGAGATGCCCGACACCCTGCCCGACTACCTGAGCTACAAGTATCACGAGCCCGCGGGCAGCCTGGCCAACACGCCGCCGGTCTTTGCCATCTGGGCCACCGGCAAGGTCATGAAGTGGATGGAAGCCAGTGGTGGAGTCGAGGAAATGGAGCGTCGCGCCGCCAAACGCTCGGCCATGATCTACGACACCATCGACGCCAGCGACGGCTTCTATACCAACCCCGTCGATTCGGCCTATCGCTCACACATGAACATCGTGTTCCGGCTCGGGTCAGAGGATCTTGAGAAGATCTTCTTGGCCGAAGCCGACAAGCACGATCTACGAAACCTTAAAGGCCACCGCTCCGTTGGCGGCATGCGAGCCAGCGTCTATAACGCCCTGCCAACCGAGAGCGTCCAAGCCCTCGTCGATTTCATGGGCTCCTTCTCCGCCCAACACGGTTAGAGGTCGCGTATGGCAGCCATCAAACCCCTTCATCTAGACATCGTTGGGCGTGACTGGGCCGACGAGGTTCCTTCGCCGCCCCACGATGCCTTGACGCCGACTCAACGCAGGGCACATCTCGATCAGCATCCCTTGTCCTACCTCGGTGTAACGAAAGCGCCTGAGGACGCCGATCCCCAGACCCCAACAACTACCCAGGAGTTGCTGAACGCCGGGCGCCGCCAGCTCGAGCAGCTGCTCGACGCCGGCGCCTTCGACAGCACCGACGAAGCTGGCTATTTCCTCTACCGGCTCGACACCGAGACCTCCTCGCAATGCGGGATCGTTTGTGGCGTAGCCGTCGATGACTATGACACCGGCGTCGTACGTATCCACGAACAGGTTCGGACCGACCGAGCCCTCCACCTGGCCCACCACCTCAGCGTGGTGGGGGCCCAGTCCAGCCCGATCGCTCTCGGCTTCGAAGCATCCGGGGCCCTGGAAGGCGCCTTGGAGGCCGAGAGGTCCGACGCACCGCTTGTTGATGTCACCTCCGATGACGGTCTCCGTCAACGGGTGTGGCCCGTCATAGATGCCCAGCACATAAGCGCAATCGAAAGCGAGCTGGCATCACAGCCTCTCTACCTGATCGACGGTCACCATCGAGCGGCTGCCGCGTCGACCTACCGTTCAGCTCAGCTTGGCGATGCTCACGACGACACCTTCGATTGGATGCTGTGCGCAATCTTCCCTCTGAGCCACCTCCGCAATAAGGCCTTCCACCGAGTCCTTCATGGCATCGACGATGCCGCCGAATTACGCGTTCAGCTGAAGGAGCTTTTCGCCAGCCGTTCGGTCGCCTCACCTTCCGAGGCTTCGCACCGAGGCCCGAGCGAAATCGTGGTGAGACTCCCGGACGACGATGGCTGGCTCCTCATCGATATTCCCCTCGTGGAGACCGCCGACGACGCCGCCACCATCATTGCCAATCTCGATACGGTTCGGTTAGCCACCCGGTTGCTCGGCCCCGAGTTCGATGTAGATGAGGCTCAGCCCGACGGACGGTTGACCTATCAGCCCGGCTTCGCCGACGCCAGCTCGCTGGCCGCGATCGTGCCCGAAGCCGACGAGGCAATTTTCATCATGCGGCCGGTACAGATGTCTGAGCTCGTTGCTGCCTCTGATGCTGGCCTGGTGATGCCACCGAAATCGACCTACTTCGAGCCAAAAGTCCGGTCGGGAATCTTCCTGCACCGGAATCGTAGGTCCATCGGCTGACGCTCCGGGCGACGATCACAAGCTAGTGTCGTCGCAGTTTGAACGCCATCATGCCGTCGCTGGTGTCGGGCAAGAGATACACGACGCCCGACGTCAGCCGACGCCATTCCTGTGGTGCGTCAATCTCGACCAGTTCGACATCGTCACGACGGCTGCGAATCTGGTCGAGAACACCGACCGTCTCGGTGGTCGTCAACGTGCACACACTATAGAGCAGCTCGCCTCCGCTTCTGAGGAGGTCGAGGCCAGCAAGAACCAGCTCGACCTGAAGCTCGGCGAGACGTTCTGGCGCTTCGGGCTCGATCCGCCATCGAGCGTCGGCGCGGCGGCGGAAGCTGCCGAAACCCGAGCACGGCGCATCGACCAAAACCCGATCGGCGCATCCAGGCCGCAGCGAAGGTGAACGACCATCGGTGACGAGAACGGGGAGTCGTAGGTCAAGCCGTTCAGCGTTGGACTGCACGAGACGGCCACGAGACAGGCGTCTGTCGACCGCTATGACGCTTGCACCTTCGCTGGCCATCCCGGTAGCTTTCCCACCAGGAGCGGCGCAGAGATCGATTACGAGCTCGCCTTCGACCGCGCCGACCAAGCCAGCAACAGCTTGCGAAGCCGGATCTTGGACGTAGCCGTCGGCCCGCTCACTCGTGGTGGCCGGCTCGTTCATGGCGCTAAGCGCAGCCATCGCATCATCGTGCCCTAGATCCTGAATAAAGCGCTCGACCAGCCAGTCGGGATAGCTCATCTCGATGGCGGGGCTGGGGAAAACGGCCTCGGACTCAGACACGCGTCGCAGCACAGCGTTTACAACCGAGCGTCCAGGCCCTGTTGTGGCCGCCACTGTGGCGTTTACTGCGGCATGGGGTGGTGTGTGCAGGTAGTGGAGTTGGAAGGCGCCGAGCCGTAGAGCCGCCCGCACATGACTGTCGGTTGGGCCGACCACGAAGCGATCGACCAAGTAATCACACGCCCGACGCATCCGCGTGGTGCCGTACACCAACTGGGTCACAAACCGTCGGTCTTCGGGTGACAGGTTCGATCGGCCCAGCATTTCAGGGAGCAACAGGTTCGCGTAGGCGCCGCCCGTGTCGATGCGCTCAAGGGCTTCGAGCGCTAGGCGGCGGCTTGCACCACCGATGTGCTGTATTTGGTCGTCTGTTTCGATTGCTTCGACATCGATCGGTTTAGACAAGTTTCTCGCCTTCGAGCGGTTGCACTCCGTTGGCCCAATCAATTGCGGGCATGGCACGTTTACCTTCGGGCTTGACCTCGAGCAATTCGAGGCATCCACCATCGACCGTGCCCAGAAGCACGGCTCCCTCACTGAGGCCTAGAGCGCCTGCTTCGAGATCGGGGCAGGCGACGGTGGACCGGAGCCGGGCTTGTTCCACGCCGAGGCGCTTGGATCGGAAGGTGGCCCATGAACGGCCGAGTCGGATCCGACGATGGAGTTGAGCTGCGGGCTCAGCGAGGTTGAGCCTGGTTTCAGAGCGGTCGATCTTGGCTGCATACGCTGGCTCGCCGCTTTGTGGTATCGGTTCGCCGAGACCACTGCGGAGGGTCTCGATCAGGAGGTCAGACCCAAGCTCCGTGAGACGGCGTGCGAGGTCGGCAGCTGTCTCCTCGCTTCCGATCTCTACCGTTGCCGAGGCGTAGACGGGTCCGGTATCCAGCCCTTCCTCCAGGGCCATGATGGCAACGCCGGTCTCGTTGTCGCCCGCGAGAATCGCTCGCTGAACCGGAGCTGCGCCGCGCCATCTTGGCAGGAGTGAGAAGTGGATGTTGACCATCGGCACCTGCTCCAGCAAGGTGCGGGGAATGATACGACCGTAGGCGACCACGATGGCGAGGTCGATGTCGAGATCGGCCAGAGCCAAGGGATCGTCGCCGACGGGCAACCCATGCCTCAAGGCGATTTCCTTTACCGGCGACGGGGAAAGGGTGGAACCCCGTCCACGACGACGATCGGGTTGTGATACGACATGAACGATTCGAAGATCGGCAGCGATCAATGCCTCAAGGACGGTGGCGGCCTCGGTCGGCGTGCCCAAGAAGGCTAGGCGCTCAATGGTTGAAGGTGGCCCGGCTAAGGGCTGCCCGTCAGTCGCAGACGTCATGAATCGCTCAAGGAAGGCGGAGACCGCCGCCGAGCGAAAGCTCGCTGTTCTTCGTAGGCGGGGCGACATCGATGAAGGTTTCGCGGAGCACCTTCATGGCCTTCTTCCTGGTGTCCTGATCGAGATGATCGATCAACATGATCCCTTCGAGGTGGTCGAGCTCATGTTGGAAGAGGCGGGCTAACAGCTCATCGGCCTCGATCGAGACTTCCTTGCCATCAAGATCGTATCCGGTGAGGTGAATCTCCTTCGGACGTATGATCTCCCACGACAATCCAGGAACGGAAAGACAGCCTTCTTCGTAGCTCCACTCTCCCGATGACTCGACGATCGTCGGGTTGACCAGCGTCTTCGGACCCTCACCAACGTCGTAGACGAAGAGTCGACGCTGGATGCCGACCTGAGGGGCGGCGAGCCCAAGTCCTGGTTCGGCGTACATCGTGTCCAACATGTCTTCAGCCACCTGCACGAGCTTGCCGTCGATCGCAGTGATCTCTTCAGCGACCTTACGCAACACCGGGTCACCAAATACCCGTACGGAATAGGGGGAAGACATGCTCTCAAGCTTACCGTCGTTTGGGCAGCTGAAAATGCTCGTCTTCACCGCTAGGGTTCGTGCAAGTGAGCACCAACCCAGGCCAGGAAGAATCCAACGGTGGGCAGCGTGATCACTACTTCGCGGCCACACCCTCAGCATCGTCGAATCCGGCGACCATAGAACTGGTCCTGCCAGACCTCTACCTCAAGCTGGCCACCGATAGTGGTGTCTTCTCGCGGACCGCCATTGACCCTGGAACGAAACTCCTCCTCCTCGACGGCCCCAAACCGATTCTGGCCGACGCTCAGCTCGGCGACATCGGCGCCGGCTACGGGCCGATTGCCTTGGGCCTGGCCAAACGCAACCCTCAAGCCACCGTGTGGGCCATCGAAATCAACGAACGGGCCCGAGCGTTGTGCCAGCAAAACGCCGATGCTGCCGAGCTTTCAAACGTCCAGGTCGTTGCCCCCGATGAGGTACCGGCGTCTGTTCGCTTCGATCGGCTCTGGTCGAATCCACCCATACGGGTCGGCAAGCCAGCCTTGCACGACCTACTCATCCGCTGGCTCTCGCGTCTCCAGCCCGGAGGTTCAGCGCACCTGGTCGTTCAGCGGCATCTCGGCGCCGATTCCCTTCAGAAATGGCTCACCGGACAAGGATGGTCGACAACCAGACGAGGGTCGAAGGCCAGCTATCGGTTGCTCGATGTGACCGCGCGCCACCCGGAGCACCAACACCCGGAGCACCAACACGAGGAAGACCAGCCATGACGAAGCCCCTGTCGGGTACCGAACTGAAACGTCTGCATCGCTCTTGGCGTCGCCAAGGTGATCTCCGGTTGGCCCTCATCCTTGATGGCGTGCAGAACCCGTTCAACGTCGGTTCGATCTTTCGCTCAGCGGCGGCCTACCGCACCGAGCAGATCTGGATGGTGCCGCCCACGGTCGAGTTGCCGAGTCCGAAGGTGGCCAAGACCGCTCTTGGGTGCGAACGACTCGTCTCGACCCAGCTTGCGCCGAACGGACCGGCCGCGGTTACAGAGGCCAAGGCCGCTGGCTTCACGACCGTCGCTGTCGAGCTGACCGAAGCCGCGTCTCCCCTATTCAGGCTTCCGTTGAGTGGCCCCATATGTCTTGTCCTCGGCCATGAGGAACGAGGGGTCAAGGCCGACACGCTCGCCGTCGTCGACCACATCGGCTTCCTCCCCCTGGTAGGAAAGGTTGGATCGCTCAACGTAGCCCATGCCACCACGGCTGCGCTGGCTGAAGCCTCCCGACAGTTCTGGAGCAGTCTTCCCGAAGGGTCCGACACATCCGAGAGGTAGAGCGAGACAGCTTGTTTAGACCCGCAAGGGGTCAACGACAACTCGAAGCCGCTCCTTGGGGCGATGCCCAGCAGCCAAGGCCTCAATGAGCTGCTCGGTACCCGGCGATCTCGCCAGATACCGCCCGTCGGCTCGCGGGCCGAGCACGGTCACCGATGCCTCGGCTGGCAGCCCTCGCAGCGACGTAGCGTAGGATGCGGCTCCCGGACCGGATAGCTCGGCCAGAGCAGAGAAGGGCGGGAGACCGCCATCGCGGCGGAACCCCATCTCCTCCTCGACGAACAGACCAGCATCGGCCCGAGCAGCAGCCTGGACGACGCGATGGTCAGGGTCTCGGGTCTGGATGATGAGCGATGAGCCAGCACGCCTCGGTCCGCACAAGCGGGCGGCCCGCCCAACGAGACCCATCGCCTGTTCGGCGGCTCGAAGCCGGGGAGCATGGAGCTCCTGATCAAAGTCTAGAAAGGCGACGACGTCAGCCCCGTCGGTCTCATAGAGCGCGGCGGCAGTCCCCATGACCACCGCACCATCGGTCAGACGCGAGCGGTCGGTGGTGGCGGTGACCTCTACGACAGGCCGACGCAACAGGGTCTGCAGCTCTTCGGCAGCTCGTGAGACGCCTAAGCGAAGGCGCTTGAGCTTCGTTCCTGTACATACAGCGCAGATCAATGGTCTCGACTCACCGGTGATGGCCGAGACGAGCAGACCGTCGACTTCGGCCATGAGATGTTCGCCGTTCTCGGTGCGAACCAGCTCGCCACAACTCGCGCAGGCAAGCATCTGGGCCCTACCTTTGCGGTTCAAAACAGCTATTACTCGGTCGGCGTGCCGCATCGCATCGATCGTGGCCGTCGGCAACAAGCCGCTACGACCCGGTTCAGGTGAGCGCTGATCGATGACAGACACGATCGGCCAGGCTCGTCGAGTCGGGCCTCGGGGTTCATCGATGCGACGGTCGGCTGCTGCAACCGCCTCGAGCGACGGTGTCGAGCTCACGAGCACGCAGGGCACTCCAGCCCGGCGAGCCCGTTCAATAGCAACATCGCGGGCGTGCCAGGTTGGAGAACGCTCCTCCTTGTAGGCCTCATCGTGTTCATCAAAGACGAGCACTGCAGCTAGATCTTCGGCCGGCGCCCACGCCGCCGACCGGGCCCCCACGACAACACCACCGGCATAGCCGCCGACCCAGGCCGCAGGCTGCAAATGGGTTCGGACCCGGTGGCGGGCTAGTCGGCTCGACAACCGGCGGGCCTCACCAACTGTGGGGCACAGCACGATGGCGGTGCCGAGACTGGCCGCCGCCAGGGCAAACCGTAGTCGGTCGGCACACGGACCGATCTGGGCCAGGGTCACCCGCTGCTGGGTAAAGGCCTCGCGGGCGAAGTCGTCGACAGCATCGTCTTCAAGTACCACAGCTCGGTGCCGTACCGAGGGGCGGGCCCGAACCCGGCTCGGCGGCGATGCGGCCTTAAGCACCCGCCCGACACGACCATGCCAACGCCAAGCCGCCCATCTGGCCAAATCGATTGTCTCAGCGTCAGGGCCGACCGAAGCAACCTTGCGCAGGTATCGCAACTTGACGCCCTTGGTCGGCTCGACATCAACCTCGGTTACCCAACCTTCAGTCTTGCGGGCACCGATCTCGATCAAGACGATCGAGCCGACCGCAATCATCGCCGCGTCGCTCGGTCGGCAGATGTAGTCCAGGCCGCGGTCGAGCCCGGGCACATCGGGAAGAACCCGAACCAGTCGCTCCCCCGGCTCCAACGTTCGCTCCGGTTCCGAGGACGCTCCGGACGCGGCGGAACTGTCCAACTCATCTGGGTCGAAGAGCTGGCCTGGAGTGGTCACGCGATGTGTTGTGTGTAGCCGAGCCGAAGGGCCGAGGTGCTACAGCCCCAGATAGTCGCGGACAGCGTCGGCCTGGTCGGTACGCTCCCAGGTAAATGAGCTGCCGGGCTCTCGCCCGAAGTGACCATAGGCTGCGGTCTGGCTGTAGATCGGACGCCTCAGCTCGAGGGTGTCGAGAATGGCTCCCGGGCGGAGGTCGAAGATCTCCTTCACTGCCTTCTCGATCTGCTCCTGCGGCGCGTGCTCGGTGCCAAAGGTCTCAACCATGATCGATACCGGATGGGCTACGCCGATTGCGTAAGCGACCTGGACCTCACATCGATCGGCAGCGCCGGCCGCGACGAGGTTCTTAGCCACCCACCGAGTGGCATAGGCCGCGGATCGGTCGACCTTGGATGGATCCTTGCCAGAAAAGGCGCCACCACCGTGTCGAGCGGCTCCACCGTAGGTATCGACAATGATCTTGCGACCGGTCAAGCCAGCATCGCCGACAGGGCCGCCAATGACGAACCGGCCGGTCGGGTTGATCAGAACTTCAAAGTCGTCATCGGCGAAAGCGTCCGGTACAACCGGCCGGATCACATGCTCGATCAAGTCGGGACGAATCATGCTGTCGCGATCGATGCCGTCATCGTGCTGGGTTGAGATGAGCACCGTCTTGAGCCGAGATGGCTTGCCGTCGACGTAGTCGAACGTGACCTGGGTCTTGCCATCTGGTCGAAGGTAGGGAACGGTACCGGCACGGCGGACCTCCGCCAGTCGCTCAGCCATCCTGTGGGCGAGGTGTATCGGAAGCGGCATCAAGACATCGGTCTCGTTGCAGGCATAGCCGAACATCATTCCCTGGTCGCCCGCACCCTGTTCGTCGTACAGGTCTCCAGACGATCCCGACGTCCGGACTTCCTCGGACTTGTCGACACCCTGGGCGATATCGGCCGACTGCTCATCGATCGCTACCATCACACCGCAGGTGTTGCCGTCGAAGCCGTAGCTTTCCTTGTCGTAGCCGATACGGGTGATCGTCCGCCGAACTACTGCGGGTATATCGACATAGGCCGACGTCGTGATCTCACCGGCAACGATGGCGAGGCCGGTCGTCACCAGCGTTTCGCATGCAACCCGGCTTCGCTCATCCTGCTCCAACAATGCATCGAGGATGGCATCGGAGATCTGATCGGCCATCTTGTCCGGATGACCCTCAGTCACCGACTCCGAGGTGAAGGTAAAATTGTCTCTCACGTCCGTTGACTTTCCCATTTAGGGCAGTAGCTTCGCTGCGGCTTCAAGAACCGAGCGGGCGACTGCGCGCTTGTCCACCAAAGGAATCTCGGAGACCGAACCGTCGGCACCGAAGATCGTTACTGCATTTGTGTCGGAGGCGAACCCGACCCCTGGCGCTGACACGTCATTGGCGACGAGCAGATCCGCTCCCTTGCGATGTAGCTTACCGATCGCATTCTCTCGAAGGTTATTCGTTTCGGCAGCAAATCCGATGAGCAACTGTTCCGGCTTCTTGGTCGAACCCAGCTCGGCCAAGATGTCGACAGTAGGTTCGAGCTTGATCTCGGGGATGCCGCCAGACTTTTTGATCTTGTCATTCGCCACCTCAACCGGGCGGAAATCGGCGACAGCGGCATTCATGATGATCATGTCAGCCCCGGCCGAGGCCGACACAACAGCAGTGTGCATTTCGGCCGCCGACTCGACATCGATCCGGTTCAAGCCAGCCGAAGGCAGCGATGATGTCGTGATCAGGGTTACCTCGGCGCCCATCTCACGGGCCACATCAGCGAGGGCATGGCCTTGTCGACCAGTGGAGCGATTACCCAGATAACGCACAGGATCAAGAGCTTCCCGAGTACCGCCAGCGGTAACGACAACCCGTCGCCCGCGTAGCAAGCCGGCTTCGTTGGCTCTCTTGTTCTCGTCGTCACCGAACAGCCCAAGAACGGCATCGACGATCGCAAGCGGCTGGGCTAGGCGGCCTTTGCCGATATCCCCGCCAGCGAGGCGCCCCTCTTCGGGTGGCACGATTATCGTGCCGCGACCGGCCAATACCTGTATGTTCTCGACGACCGCAGGATGCTCCCACATCTCGGTGTGCATTGCTGGACAGACAACGACCGGTGCGACGGTGGCGATCAGAGTTGCCGACAGGAGATCAGCGGACCGGCCAGTGCGGTAGTCAGAAATGATGCGGGCTGTGGCTGGGCAGACAACGATGGCATCGGCGGTTTGACCAAGCCGAGTGTGTGGAATCGGGTCGCTGTCGCTAAACATCGACGTCTTGACCGGCTCGGATGCGAGAGCGGTGAAGGTCGTAGGCCCAACCATGTTGTGGGCCGCGTTCGTAAGGATAGGAACGACATGGGCGCCGTGGTCGACGAGACGACGGCATACCTCAATAGCCTTATACGCGGCGATCCCGCCAGTGACGCCGAGAACGATTTTCTTGCCCTCGAGCACGTGCGGTCCTCAGTGGTAGCCGGGCGGAATTGCTAGGAGTCGGCGTCGCCGGGCTCGCGGATCGGAACGATCTTCTCAGCCGCAATCTCCTCGAAGGCGATCGAGAGAGGCTTACGGGCAACCGACGTCACCTGAGGCGGGACCATGGCACCGATGCCTTCACCCAGATCGCCAAAATAGGCATTGATCTGGCGCGCTCGATCAGAGGCCAAGGTGCAAAGACCGAACTTGGATCCGGCCAACTCGATCAGGCCTTCGACCTGAGGCGTCATCATTGTGTCGTATGTTTCAGCCACGCTGGGTTCCTTCGGTACGGTTAGCTGGCGAGGGCCAGCGCTACAGTATAGGCGATTCTTAGCTGACTTCAGCCATCGACTGCGTCGGCATGGCCACTGTGCTGGTGACGGCCAGTAGCCACACGGAAACGCTGGATTGCTGCGAACATTTCCGCAACCGTTTCGTCGATGTCATAGTTGGTGATGATGTGAGCGTCGAGCTCTTTACCGGCTGTCGCTTCCTCGGCTGCCTTCGCAACCCGCTGCTCAACCTTCGCCTCCGGGTCGCCCCGACGCCGCAGACGCGCAAACTGTTCCTCTTCAGAAGGTGCTTGCAGGAAGATCAGGAAAGCATCCGGCTCTTTGGCCAGCACCTGCCGCGCTCCTTGGACATCTATCTCAAGGATCACATCGCGCCCACCCGTGGCGCCGAGCGTGGGGGTGCCGTAGTAGTTGCCGAGGAACTCTGCATGCTCCAAGAAGCCGTCGGCTTCGATTCGATCCACGAACTCCTGGCGAGTCACGAAGATGTAGGCATCGTCCGGCTCACCCGGCCGCTGGGAGCGGGTTGTCCACGATCGACTCAGCCACAGCTCCGGATACCGAGCCACGAGGGCCTGAACGACCGTGCTCTTACCCACGCCACCCGGTCCTGAGACGATGACGAGCAGGGGTGCTTCTTCAGTCACCGAATACCTCCAGGAGGGCCTTTCGCTGCTGCGACCCCAGTCCGGTAAGGCGTCGAGATTCGGCTATGCCGAGGCGCTCCATCGTTCGCCGAGCCGTTACCTTGCCTACGCCGGGCAAGGATTCAAGTATCGTCAACACCTTCGTTTTGGCCACGATGGCATCCTCATCGGCCAAGACAAGGAGTTGTTGAAAGGTGAGGACACCATCTTTCAACTCACCCTTGATTCTGGAGCGTTCACGCCTCACATGGGCAGCCTTCTCCAACGCGGCTCGACGTTGCTCATCGGTCAGTTTCGGAGGTACAGCCATCGATGTCAAACCTCGGCGAACAGCGCTGCGGCTGCGCCTGCGGGGTTGTCAGAAAGCGTGACAGCTCGACCGATGACCAGCAAGTCGGCACCTTCAGCAAGAGCCAGTTCGGGAGTTACCGCATTCGGCTGATCGTGCTTGTCGCCGCCAGCAGCCCTGATCCCAGGGACCACCCGAAAGGTGCGAGGGGAAAGCTCACGTACATCCTTGAGGCTCGTACCGGCGCACACGATCCCACCGCAACCGGCCTCGACGGCAAGCCGTAATCGGTTCGGCATGATATGGGCGGGCGCGTCAGCGTCGCTCGTCAACACGGTGATTGCGACTGCGGTTGGCGCTTCGAGGCCAGCGTTGGTCGCCCCCGAGTGGAAACCTTCAACCCCGGCCCGCATCATCTCGGCACCGCCATGAGCATGCATCGTCAGGTATCGAGCACCGAGCGCCCCGGCCACGTTGGCCGCCTTGCCGACCGTGGTCGGAATGTCGTGCAGCTTGAGATCCAAGAAGACGTCGAAGCCACTATCGAGCAGAGCGCCGACGGCATCTGGCCCAGCGGCCGTGTAAAGTTCAAGCCCAACTTTGGCCACCCCGAACCAGGGGGCAAGCTGGCGGGCCAATCGCAAGGCCTCAACCAGATCGTCGACGTCGAGCGCAAGCGCCATCTTCGCTCTCAGCTCCGGGGTAAGGCCTTCGGCTTTAGCTTCAGCTTTCGTAGCCACTGCGTACTCCTCGTGTGTTCAACGGTGGGGTCGAAATCGGAGACACGAACGCTCCGCCGACAGATGTTCGGGTGATGACCGACCGATCAGACGAGGGCAGTCCCGACTAGATCAGTAAATCGTTCTATCTCTTGATTATCACACCAGCGAGCCAAATCGGTGCCTAGTCGACCTACTGTTCGCGGATCGGCAAATGTCGCAGTGCCGATCTGGACCGCGTTCGCGCCGGCCCGAGCGAACTGAACAACATCCTCGACGCATGTAATTCCGCCAACACCGATGATCGGCAGATCAGGGCAGGCCTTGCGAACATCAGCTACCGCTTTTACCGCCATAGGCCGAATGGCTGGCCCCGAGACACCACCCGCCCCACCGCCCAGAACCGCCTCACCGGTGACAGGGTCAAGCACGAGCCCGAGGTAGGTATTGACGAGTGTCACCGCGTCTGCGCCACCGGCTTTTGCCGCCATGGCGATGTCGGCGATCCCAAAACCAACGTTAGGACTCAACTTGGCCCAGCGCGGTCGGCCGACCGCATCAGTAGCCGCAAGGACCTCGGTCGTCATCGCTGTGGAGTGGGCAAACATGGCGTTCCCCGCCTCCGTATTAGGGCACGAGATATTGACCTCGACCGCAACGACCGAAGCTGGAGCGTCGGCCAGCATGTCGGCAGCGAGGCGGTAGTCCTCAACCGTCCTACCCCAGATCGACACCACAACCCGCGCTCGCTCAGCCTCAAGGTCAGGAAGCTCATCGATCAACCAGCGTTCAAGACCCGGGCCTTGTAGGCCCACGGAATTGATCATGCCAGCTGGGGTCTCGTGAACTCGAACCGGCGGATTGCCGTGCCAGGGGAAGTGGGCTAGAGACTTGACCACAACGGCACCGAGAGCGGCCAAGTCGACGTAGGCCGACAACTCAGCACCATGGCCAGCCGTTCCGGCCGCAGTCATGATCGGCGATGGCAAGCCAAGCCCACCAACCCTGGTGTTGAGGTCGACCACGAGCTAGGCCCGTCCGTGCACGGCCTGCAGACTGCGAACCGTGTACGGGGCATGACGGAGCTCGGACATGCCCTTGGCCGCAGCTTTCGCCGCAGCCACCGTCGTCAGCAAGGGCACATTGTGCTGACCAGCTGCGATTCTGATGTAGGAACCATCGGCGCGTGCTCCTCGTCCTCGTGGCGTGTTGACGACCAGCGAAACCTTGCCCGCCTCAATCAAGTCGACAGCATTCACACCTCCCTGGTCGAGCCGGTCAATCACCTGGAGAACTTCGATCCCGTGCTCCTGCAGCATGGCCGCCGTGCCGGCCGTGGCCACAAAGGTGTGGCCCAAATCCCAAAGCTGCTGAGCGGCTTCCAGGCCGCCAGCCTTGTCGCGGTCGGCCAAGGACATGAAGATGCATCCGCTCTCATGAATCGGCAAGACCATTCCGGCCCCGATCTGGGCCTTGATAAAGGCGAGCCCGGGTGAGACGTCGATGCCCATGACTTCGCCGGTCGATCGCATCTCGGGTCCGAGCAGGGCATCGGTGTTTGGGAAGCGGTTGAAGGGCAACACGGCCTCCTTCACCGAGTAGAAGCGGGAGTCTGAAACCTCGAGAACGAAGCCCTCAGCTTCCAGCTCATCGAGCGTGCTGCCGGCCATGATTCTGGCCGCCATCTTGGCCAGAGGCCGTCCGGTGGCCTTGGCCACGAAAGGCACCGTCCGCGATGCCCGTGGGTTAGCCTCGATGACGAAAACCTCATCGTCTCGAACCGCGAACTGCACGTTGATGAGTCCAACGACATCAAGCTCGGCTGCGATCTTGCAGGCATAGGCGCTGAGCCGTTCACAGACCTCAGCGGAAAGGTTAGGCGGAGGCAGCACGCAGGCTGAGTCGCCGGAATGCACCCCGGCTTCCTCGACGTGTTCCATGATGCCTCCGATGACGCACGTTCCTGTACTGTCTCGAAGTGCGTCGACGTCGACTTCGGTCGCGCTTTCAAGAAAGCGGTCGATCAGCACCGGCCGTTCGGCTGACAATCCGCCCTCGCGGCCCAAGGAGCCACCGACGGCCATGGCCGCCATCGCTGCGGTCAGATCCTCGTCGTTGTAAACCAGCTCCATCGCGCGACCACCCAACACATACGACGGTCGCACGAGTGCTGGGTAACCGACTCGCCCTGCCACCTCAAGCGCCTGGTCGACGCTGGTTGCCGTCCCGCCTGGGGGTTGAGGAATGTCGGCCCGTTCGCAGAGGTCGGCCCACTGATCACGATCTTCAGCGATGTCGATCGATGACGGTGGCGTCCCGAGAATCAGTTCTGCTGGAAGTCGGTCAGCCAGCTTGAGCGGTGTTTGACCGCCGAGCGAGACGATGATGCCGATCGGCTTCTCGACCTCGACGATGTTCATGACGTCCTCGTAGGTGATCGGCTCGAAGTAGAGTCGGTCAGAGGTGTCGTAGTCGGTGGAGACGGTCTCGGGATTGCAGTTGACCATCACCGTTTCAAAGCCGGCATCGCTCAGCGCGAAACTGGCATGCACACAGCAGTAGTCGAACTCGATGCCTTGGCCAATCCGGTTCGGACCGGAGCCGAGGATCATGATGCGGGGCGCTGTTCCCTCGACTACTTCACACTCGTCTTCATAGGTTGAGTAGTGATAGGGGGTCGATGCCTCAAATTCGGCCGCACAGGTGTCGACCGCCTTGAATGTCGGCGTGACACCGTGCTCGCTCCGCAGCCGACGGATCTCGTCCTCATCGGCTCCGTCAAGAACATAGGCCAACTGCTCATCACTGAACCCGAGCTGCTTGGCCCTACGCCACTCAGCCCGACCAAGGCTTGTGGCCGAACGGCCTTCGAGAGCGAGTCGTTCCTCGCTGATGCGCGCCATCTGATCGAGGAACCATCGATCGACCTTGGATAACTCGTAGAGCTCGTCGACGCTAAAGCCGCGCCTAAGAGCCGACTCAATCTCGAAGAGCCGGTCCGGCGTACCCTTTGGAAGCCGCTCTCTCAACTCGTCGTCACTCAATTCATCGAACCGCATTTCGGCGGCGGTGGCGTTCAGACCAGCCTGACCCAGCTCCAGGGAACGACAAGCCTTCTGCAGCGATTCAGGGAAGGTACGACCGAGGGCCATGACCTCCCCTACCGACTGCATCGATGTTCCGAGAACGCCCGAGGTGCCAGGAAACTTCTCAAAGGTCCAGCGCGGAATCTTGGTTACGACATAGTCGATAACCGGTTCGAACGACGACGGTGTTGCCCTGGTGATGTCGTTGGGGATCTCGTCGAGCGTGTAGCCGACAGCGAGCCGAGCGGCGATTTTCGCGATGGGAAATCCCGTGGCCTTGGAGGCCAGCGCCGAGGATCGACTGACCCGTGGATTCATTTCGATCACGACCATACGGCCGTCGTCGGGATGGATGGCGAACTGCACGTTCGAGCCCCCCGTCTCCACACCAACCCTGCGCAGGCAGGCGAACGCTGCGTCACGCATCACCTGGTACTCAACGTCGCTCAGCGTCTGAATGGGAGCCACCGTTATGGAGTCACCGGTGTGGACACCCATCGGATCGACATTTTCGATCGAGCAGATGATCACCTGGTTGTCGGCGTTGTCCCGCATCACCTCGAGCTCGAACTCTTTCCACCCCGCGATCGACTCCTCGATCAAGATCTCGGAGATAGGGCTGGCGGCCAACCCGTCACTGGCCGCCTTGGAGAACTCTTCGACGGTGTGAGCGATACCCGTTCCCCGACCACCGAGTATGTAGGCCGGCCGGATAACGACCGGCAAGCCGATCTCGATCACGATCTCGTCGGCTTCAGCCATCGTGTGGGCTACCCCACTGCGCGGAACGGAAAGGCCGATTTCGACCATGGCCTCTTTGAAACGTTGTCGATCCTCTGCGGTAGCGATGGCCTCGGCATCGGCGCCAATCAGCTCGACCTCATACTCGGCCAGAACCCCAGCTTCAACCAGCTCCATGGAAAGATTCAACGCGGTCTGCCCTCCCAGAGTGGGGAGCAGGGCATCCGGGCGCTCTTCGGCAATTATTCGAGTCAGCGTCTCCAAGGTAAGAGGTTCGATATAGGTCGCATCCGCGAAGTCCGGGTCGGTCATGATGGTGGCCGGATTCGAGTTGGCCAGCACGACGCGAAAGCCTTCCTCACGCAAGGCGCGGCAGGCCTGGGTACCGGAGTAGTCGAACTCGCAGGCCTGCCCGATCACAATCGGGCCAGACCCGATCACGAGGATGCTTGTGAGGTCAGTACGTTTTGGCATCTCAGCCCGCCCCTTCACCGGAGGTGATCCGGATCGGTTTGAAATCGGTCATCAGCTCAGAAAATCGTTCAAAGAGGTAGATACTGTCGTGTGGGCCAGGACTGGCCTCGGGGTGGTGCTGCACGCTGAAGGCCGAGCCGTCCTTCAACCGAATACCCTCGCAAACACCGTCGTTCAGATTTATGTGGGTTAGCTCAGCCCGGTCTGCAACCGAGGCGGCATCGACGGCGAAATTATGGTTCTGGCTAGTGATCTCAATCTCGCCGGTGGTGTTGTCCCGAACAGGGTGATTTGCTCCGTGGTGGCCAAAGGGAAGCTTTACAATCGAGCCACCTAGAGCGAGTGAAAGAATCTGATGGCCGAGGCAGATGCCGAAGATCGGGACCTGGCCTAGCAGTTCAGCCACCGTCTCGACCGCATAGCCAACTTCGGTTGGATCGCCAGGACCGTTCGACAGGAATACACCATCTGGCCTCATCGACATGATCTCGGCAGCGCTGGTCGACGCAGGCACCACATGCACGGTGCCGAGTCGCGAAAGCTGCTCGACAATATTCTTCTTGATGCCGAAGTCGAGGGCGACGATTCGGCGCTCACCACTCCCCGCCATATAAGAATCGGTAGTACTCACCGTGGCCACGAGGTCGATCCCATCGGTTCCTGGCTCGATGGACGCAGCCGCTTTCAGAGCCTCGATAGTGACAGCGTTATTGCCCTCAAGTGGGCCGAAGGCACCTACAAGCGCCCCCGTATCGCGTAGCAGCCGGGTTAGACGGCGTGTGTCGACTCCCCCGATTCCCGAGAGCCCTCGCTCCACGAGGAACGCCTCAAGTGAGTCTTCGGCCCTCCAGTTCGAATGACGTCGGGCCAGATCTCGAATCACCACACCCCGACAGAAGACACCGCTCGACTGCGAATCGGCTGCGGTGACACCGTAGTTACCGATGTGGGGATAGGTGAACGTAATGATTTGGCCGGCGTACGAGGGGTCGGTTACGACCTCCTGGTAGCCGGTTAGGCCCGTGTTGAAGACAACTTCACCCGATGCAAAACCCTGCTCATGGCGGGTTCCGAGATGTTCGCCTTCGAAGACCGATCCGTCGACCAAGACCAGCGCGGCCGCCGACGGCATCGCTGCAGCCCCATTCCCTGCCTTGGCTCCGCTACCGCTCATCTCGTGGCCTTTCCATCGATCACTACAGGTTCGCCTTCGAAGATAGTGTGACGGACCCGACCCGTCACTGAATGCCCGTGGAAGGGTGAGTTGCTGGAGAGGCTTGCCGTCGCCGCTCCATCGACCACCCACTGCTCGGAGAGGTCCACCACGGCCAAATTGGCAAGCCGACCAGGAACGATCGGACCACCATGGCGGTCGGAAAGGCCGGCGATGCGGGCCGGGTTCGTCGCTAGCAAGCGAACGATCTCCATCAGGGATAAGCCGAGATGGGTGTAGGCCAGAGCAAAAGCGGTCTCCAGCCCAATCATGCCGGGCGGTGCCTGATCAAACGGCAGCTCTTTGGCATCGGCGGTATGGGGAGCGTGATCGGTGGCGACAGCGTCGATCGTCCCATCCCGGAGGCCGGTTCGAATCGCTTCAACGTCGACGTCGGTCCGCAACGGCGGGTGCACCTTGAATACGGGGTCGTAGCCGGCGCAGGCAGCGTCGGTAAGTGAGAAATGGTGGGGAGTGGCCTCAGCCGTCACGGGGAGGCCATCGGCCTTGGCCTGTCTCACCATCTCCACGCTTCCGGCGGTTGAGAGATGCTGGAGATGCACGCGGCCGCCGGTCAGGCGCGACAAAGCGATGTCTCGCATGACCATCAGCTCCTCGGCCTCAGCAGGCTGACCCGGCAGGCCAAGCCTTGAGGACCAACCTCCTTCGTGCATGACACCTCCCTGCGAGAGAGCGCTGGCTTCGCAATGCTGCGAGAGAACAATGTCGGCCCCGTCATCGACTACCAAGCTCGACGCATACTCAAGTGCCCGGCGCATCAGCTGATCATCTTGCAACCCGGTCCCGTCATCGGTGAACATGCGAACACCAAGCGCAGCGAGCTCTCCCATTGGCGCGAGGGCTACCCCGTCGCGGCCGAGGGTTATTGCCGCCGAGGGTTTGATCTCACATAGGGCATTGGCGGCGAGCGCCATCACGTCGTTCACAACAGCAGCAGAATCAGTGCAAGGATCGGTGTTCGGCATCGACACGATGGCGGTGAAGCCACCGAGTGCCGCCGAACGGCTCCCCGACTCGATCGTCTCGGCAGCCTCATTACCAGGTTGCCGGAGATGGACGTGCAGATCGACGAAGCCCGGCACCACGGCGCAACCGGAAGCGTCGAGCTCCTGATCGGCTGACACGCCGTCGGCTTCGATCAGCCGACCCGAGGCCTGGTCGATGACGAGATCGGCCTTGCGCTCACCCTTGCTGTCGACGACTGTGCCTCCGCGAAGAG
This sequence comes from uncultured Acidimicrobiales bacterium, assembly GCA_937922045.1. GTDB lineage: Bacteria > Actinomycetota > Acidimicrobiia > Acidimicrobiales > SZUA-35 > JAHELU01. The sequence goes on from CAKZXA010000018.1 coordinate 48,989, forward strand.
CAAGTGTGCTCATACGGCTACCTCCGAAGTTAGGGCGTCAAAAGAGGTGGCTACCTCTCCCGACGCAGAATCAGTCGATGTCACATTCTCGGCCGCTGGGCTCTCCCCCACCGGTTCGCTCGAGGCTGTGCTTGCCGCCAGCTCTGCGAGCGAGGTCTCCGGTGGCTTCGACGTCTCATCGAACTGGCCTGGTCCGAGCAATCGATAAAGCACGGCCATACGCACCGAAACCCCGGCGGTCACCTGGTCAAGAACGACGGTGCGCTCATCGTCCATGACCTCGGGGTCGAGCTCCACACCTCGATTCACGGGGCCCGGGTGCATGATCAACGCCCTCGCAGGAAGACGCTCGGCCCGTGCCCGGGTCAGGCCGTAAAGCGAACGGTACTCCCGCACACTGGGGAACAAGGGCGCTCCTTGGCGTTCCTGTTGGATGCGAAGCATGTAGGCAACATCGAGGTCTCCGATGATTTCGTCGATACCGGGGCTGTATCGAACAGGCCAGGCGGCCAGATCGGCAGGCATCAGGGTTCGGGGGCCGACCACGGTTACCTCGGCACCGAGCTTCGTGAACGCAGCGATATTGGAGCGGGCGACCCTCGAATGCTTGATGTCGCCGCAGATTGCGATCTGTTTGCCTTCGAGGCTGCCGAGGCGCCGTCGGATCGTGTAGCAATCGAGCAAGGCCTGGGTTGGGTGTTGGTGCCAGCCATCGCCAGCATTGATCACCGCGGCATCTGTCCACTCGGTGATCCGTTGAGGAGCGCCAGAAGACGAATGCCGCACGACGATGCCATCGACGCCCATCGCTGAGATCGTCTCGACGGTGTCTCGTAGCGACTCACCCTTTGTCGTCGACGATGAGGAGACGGCGAAGTTGACGACGTCGGCCGAAAGCCGTCGCGCCGCCAGGTCGAAACTCATGCGGGTGCGGGTCGAGTCCTCGAAGAATGCAAGCACGACGGTCTTGCCTCGCAGGACCGGAACCTTGGGAATTGATCGGGTCTGCACCTCGGCAAAAGACTCGGCGAGCTCAAGGTAGTGTTCGAGTTCGCGTCGTTCCAGCCCCTCGATGTCCAGCAGGTTGCTCATCGACCGCCCTCCTTTGTCATCTCGCCAAGTTCGACGCCGTGAAGGGTTGCGTTCACGGCTTCATCACGCCGCGTCGGCAGGTTCTTCCCGACGTAATCGGGCCGGATCGGAAGCTCTCGGTGACCGCGATCGATGATCACGGCGAGCTGTATGGACTTTGGTCGGCCCTGGTCGATGAGAGCATCGAGTGCGGCTCGAATCGTACGACCGGTGAAGAGTACGTCGTCGATCAGGACGACCACCTTGCGGTCTAGGTCGAAGGCGATCTCGGTTGCTGCTTCAGGCAGCACAGGCCTCAGATTGATGTCGTCTCGGTAGAAGGCAACATCGAGCTTGCCTACCGGTACCTCCACCCCTTCGATGTCGAGCAAGGCCGAGGCGATAGCTTCGGCAAAGGGGATGCCGCCCGTCTGTAAACCGACGAGGACCACGTCGGTGAGTCCTCGATTCGCCTCGAGTATCTCGTGGGCCATCCGGCGCACGGCCCGGCCGATGGCCTCGACATCGAGAACCTCCGTCCTGGCAACAAAAACGCCCCCATACGGGGGCGTGCGTCGACGTTCTCGTTCAGCCAAGGGTCTTTCCTTTCCGTCTGAGCCTCACGGGACTCGCTTCACGGAACTGCTGAGATTTGACTCTAGCGAGATCGCTTTCGGCGCGCGCTCCTTTAGGTCATTTTCTTAACCAAATGAGCCCTCGGTCCGTGCTGACCGAGCTCGCTGTCGAACCCCACCCAGACGGCAGAGGTTCACCGTCCCTGAAAGTGGGCGGTTCTCTTCTCGACGAAGGCCGCTGCCGCTTCCTTGTGATCATCGGTTGACATCGTTCGTATCATCGCTGCGGCCTCGTGGTCGAGCGCATCAGCCAAGCCAACGTAGGCGGCCCGGTTGATGTTCTCTTTCATATAGCGCACAGCCAGCGGTGGACGAGCTGCCAGGTCATGGCAGAACCCAAGAGCTGTTGCCTCAAAGTCCTCGTCATCGAACACTCTGTTTACGATGCCGAGATCAAGCGCATCGCTCGACGAGAGCCGGGGCGACATGAAGTACAACTCCTTGGCCTTGGCCGGACCGACAAGGTTCGACAGAAACCAGCTACCTCCGAAGTCGCCCGAACCGCCGACCGACGAAAATGCGGTGACGAAGATGGCCGACTGGGTCGCTAGACGGATGTCGGCGGAGAGAGCTATGGACAGACCAGCCCCTGCTACGGGTCCGGGGATGAGAGCGACCACAGGCTGGGGTAAGCCGGCGAGCGCCAAACTTACTTCCCGTTGACGCATGCGAAGATCGGCGACCTTCCCCTCGACACTCGACTCTCCAGCACCACTATTGCTCGTCGCGTTGTTGCGTTCGTTCATCGCCTTCACGTCGCCACCAGCGCAGAACGCACCACCAGCACCGGTTACAACCAAGACCCGAACGTTGGGATCCTCCGCTACCGCAGGCAGCACGGAGCGAAAGCCCTCATACATCTCCGAGGACAAAGCGTTTCGGCGCTCTGGACGATTGAGCGTCAAGACCACAACATGATCCCCTTCACGACGGCAAAGAAGGTGCTCGGTTCCCGTTTCGAAGACGGAGTTGCCGGACGACGAAGAAGCTGGGGTCATGGCTCAAAAGGTAGGTCGCCGTATCGAAGGCGTCCAATTCCGAACGAGCTAACCCAACGTCATATTGACCGCTGATCCCACCGATCGAACGGTGGCCGCTGCCACGCGATTCGAAGCCTCGAAGAGGGAGCCCACCGGCGACCGTTCGTCTTCGGCCATGATCGTGACCTCATAGACAAACGTTTGTGCCTCCGAATCGGTGAAGGCCAGGATGGGTGAGGCTCCCGTCTTCGCCTCCTGGTTTACCTCAGGTCGGACACCATAAACCACCACGGTTACATGCATGTCATCGGTAAGGATGGGGTCACCGCTCGATGGGGTAACGGCACCGATCTCGGCCAGCAATCCTCTCGGCTCCCAGACCAACACCGACGAAGGAACCTCACCAACTTTTGAGATGCGTTCGATCACTTCAAGGTCGATCGCCACCCCGTTCACCATCATCGTGACCTCGGCATCGGACATATCGGCCTCATGCAGGGCGAACGACCATCTCGGATAGACGAGGCGCTCTGGGAGAAACCCGCGTGGCGGCCAGGCCACGAAACCCGAAGGCTCGCGGGTTGGTGCGGTGTCGTCGAAGACATGCTCGTCGAAGACCCACAAGGCATTCGACGGGTAGTGACCGTTGCTTCCGGCAACATGGCCGACACCCATCGTGTCCGTCGGTGGATGCAACACCGTCAGTCGATGCCCGACGTCACGGTTGCGGTCGCCTGGATCCTCGACATAGCCGTCGATAGCAGAAGGACCCGTACGACCCAGGTAGAGATTGCTGTTGGCCGCCGCTCGCTGCCCCGTCTCGTCAAAGCAGGCAAAGTCTTCGCCTGGGGTATGGGTGAGGCGACCTTCGGCACTCATCATGAGGGCGGCATGCTGAGCTTCCATCGACTGCTCATGGCTGAGCACGACATCGGCTTCAACCCCCGCCATCGAGCGATAGAAATTGATCCGGGAGATCGTTTGCTGTCGTAAACCATCTGCACTCGAGCCCGGAGAACATCGATCATGATCGCCGGTCCATGCGATGGGTTCTGCTGAATCGGCGTACTCAGCGGCATAGGCCCACTCGACCACGCGCCGGTCCCCGGTGTCGAGCCACGGCTCGGCCAGCGAGCCTGCAGGCCGGGGTGAGATCAGAGAGCCAAGACATAGTGCCAAGCCGATGATCGGCAAGGCGGCGCGTTTCAACGCCCAAGAGGCGGCGGGCTGTAGTGCTCGTAGAAAGGTACGCCAGGCGGCAGGAGTCACCCTCCCCTATCGGCGCCTGGCTTCCTGTCAAAAGAATCACGGTCCAGAATCCGTGGCGTTGGTCGCTAGCGATTCTCGTCCTTGAGATGGCGACCGATGGCGGCCAGAAGGCCATTGACAAAGGGGCCCGACTCATCGGTCGAGTATCGACTGGCTAGATCGACGGCTTCAGCCAACACGACTCCTGTCGGCGCTGAGCTCTCCAGCATCTCCGAAATGGCGATTCTCATGATGACGACATCCATACGGGCCATCCGGGCCATCGTCCAACCAGTCGCTTTGAGCGTAATCAATTCATTAGAGCGCTCTTGATGGCGCTCCGACTGACGCAAGAGTTTTTCAGCGAATTCTTGGGGCGCCAAGGGAAGGGTAGCGATCAACTCCTCGACGCTAAGCCCGCGTATCTCGGCCTCGTAGGCCAATTCGACTGCGCGCTCTCGGCCTTCACGGCGAATACGAGCGTACTTGATTTGGGCTTCCGAGCCCGAACGATCCGAAGCCAAGCTATGCCCTTGTCTGGTACTCGCCAGAACGAGTGTCAACCTTGACCCGCGAGTCCTGTTCCACGAACAGCGGAACCTGAATGACAAGTCCTGTCTCAAGCGTCGCTGGCTTACGAGCACCCGAGACGCGATCACCCTGCACCCCAGGTTCGGTCTCAACAATCGTGAGCTCGACCGAAGCTGGCAGATCGGTGCCAATGATCTCATCGCCATACATGAGGAACGTCACCGACGAACCTTCCGTAATGAAGTTCGCTGCTTCCGACATCGCCTCTGCCGACACCGTTATCTGCTCAAAGGTCTCGTTGTCCATCACGGCGAAGCCTTCGCCGTCCCGATAGAGATACTGCTTGTCGCGCTTCTCGATGAAGGCGCTCTCTACCTTTTCGCCAGCGCGGAAGGTGCGGTCGACGACCGCTCCGCTCCTCACGTTGCGCAAGGTGGAGCGAACGAAGGCCCCGCCCTTACCCGGCTTAACATGCTGGAAGCTCTGGATCTGAAACAAGCCGTCAGAAAGCTCGACGGTCATCCCGTTCTTGAAATCATTCGTACTGATGGTTGGCATGGCGAAGCCTCATTGTTGATCGGTGGGCAGCGCCGGGCTGCCGGGTGGGCCGAGACCTGTTCAGGTCGCCCGCACTTGGTGACTCCGAGCTACCCGGCCGTCGTGATTACCGGGTCTTTCGGACTGTTGGTGATGGTATGGCAACCACGCTCGGTTACCACCACTGAATCCTCGATTCGTACGCCGCCGAAACCTGGAATGTAGGCACCGGGTTCAATCGTGATCACCGAACCAGAGCGCAAGACACCCTCTGAACGGGCCGACAGAAACGGGATCTCGTGGATCTCTAAGCCAATTCCGTGACCGGTCCCGTGTACAAATGCGTCGGCCAAACCGTGAGCGGCAAGGGATTGTCGACAAACCTCATCGACATCTCGTTCGGCAACGCCAGCCCGTACGGTGCTCAACCCAGCCATCTGTGCTTCGGCCACCGCCGCATACAGGTGTCGGGCATGGTCATCGACGTCGCCGATCATGAACGATCTCGTCATGTCGCTTCCGTAGCCATCAACCCTGGCCCCCATGTCGATAATCACCAGATCACCGGCTCGGATGCGTCGGTCGCTCGGCCGATGATGTGGCAGGGCGCTGTTCGGTCCCGAGGCCACAATGGTTTCGAAACTCGGCTCGTCCGCACCACCATCGCGCATCGCATCGTCCAGCAGTCGCGCTACGTCTCGTTCGGTGAGGCCGCCACCCAAGCGTGGAGCGATCGAGTCCAAAGCACTATCGGCCAGCGAAGCCGCCTTCGACAGCGCCGCCAGTTCAGCCTCGTCCTTTACCATGCGCAGATCGGCCACAAGGCCATTCAACGGCACGAGAACGGCTCCATCACACCGGTCATTCAGCTGCTGTTGACGGTGCCAGGTCACGTTGTCCGATTCAAGGCCGATTCGGGCCAATCCACGGCAACGGAGGGCGACGACGCCATCGGCGTCTCGATCGATCGTGATCGAAGCCTCGGTTTTCGACGTTGTGAGCTGTTCACCGACCTGTTGTTCATAGCGGCCGTCGGTAATGACGTGAAGTCCATCGCTGGTTACTACGACGGTGGCGTTCGACCCCGTGAATCCAATCAGCCATTGGATACTGGTGAGGTTGGTCAAGACGAGGGCATCGACCTCGGCGGTCCTCAGGGCCTCGTCGAGCTTGTGCCGACGTCCAATGTAGTCGAATCCTGGGGTGGCGTTCACCTGACTACCCCTTCACCGATCCGGTCGCCGCGGCCAAGGCATCGCGCAAGAGTTCCCGATCATCGACCATCACAGACTCGACGCCATTCGGGCCATCGAGCACAAACGTGATGCCATCGATCGCCTTCTTGTCTCGGGCGAAGAGCTCGATAAGTTCATCGGCATCGAAGGAGGCCGGCACCTCCCCTTCCAGACCGTAGTGACTGACCACCCGACGATGCTCCTCGACCCTGGCGGCGTCAATTCGACCCAGCCGATGGGCCACCTCGGCGGCGTAAACCAAGCCGATAGCCACTGCCTCGCCGTGTCGGAGCTGGCCGTAACCGGCCGCGGTTTCCAAAGCGTGGGCAAGCGTATGGCCGTAGTTCAAGATGGCCCGACGCCCGCCTTCGCGTTCGTCGCCAGAGACAACGTCGGCCTTAATTTTGGCCGAGTCGGCCACCCGCTGGGTGAGGGGTAGGCGATCCAAGTCGCCGCCGCCGAGAAAATGGTACTTGGCCAACTCTCCCATGCCGCTGCGAAACTCCCGCCCGGGCAGGCTGTCGAGGGCATCGATCTCGCACAACACGGCGGTTGGCTGCCAGAAGGAACCGACGAGGTTCTTCCCTTCGGGCAGGTTCACCCCACACTTGCCACCGATAGCCGCATCGATCTGACCGAGCAGCGTTGTGGATATATGGACGACCGCGATGCCGCGGTGGTAGGTAGAGGCGACGAAGCCGGCTAAATCCGACACAACCCCACCTCCGACCGAGACGACCACATCGGCTCGAGTCATCCCCCAACGGGCAAACCGAGAAGCCAGATCACCGACGACATCAAGCCTTTTGGCCTGCTCGCCATCATCGACCAGAAAGACCTGCTGGCTACGACCGCTCTCGACCTGGAGACCTATGCCAGGCTGGGTGACGATCGCGACCCGCTCGGCCTTCGCTGGCAGGTAATCGGCCAGGTCTGCGGCCACCCCGCGGCCAACGACGATCGGGTAGCCACGCTCGTCGCCAAACTCGACACTCTGCTTGACCGGTGGCGTATCGCGTGAGGGAACCGTCGTATCGATCACCGCCTTGACGGCCAAAGCCCCCGCCGGGGTATCAAGATCGGTGACATTGACGATGCCGTCGGCCATGGTTGTGAGCGCTCCGAGGTGCCGGCGGCGAAACTCACGAGCCTTACTCACTGCCACACCGGATGAACCTGCAAGCTCGTCATCGCTAGCATCGACCCAGATCACGGTCTGTTCAGCTCGGGCCTTGCGCCGCCAGTTCGCATCCTCGACGTCGTCGAGACAAGCTGCCCGGTGGCCCAGTTGTTGCGCCAGCTGATCGATGCCAGCTCCTGGCAGCCCCACCAGGACGATGCTTGCGTTGGAAACAGAGTCGGATGAGACGCTCACCCGATCATCCTAACTCGGCAACCGGTCCCGGCGTCCGGGCATATCGCCGTCTGCGGCGGCTACGAATTCAGTCACGTCCCGAGAAGCGAAGGCGAAACAGCCACGACCACGATGGTTGCCGCGGCCAGAGCCGGTCCGAACGGAATCTCGGCTCTGCCTCTTCGGCGGACGGCGTTGTACGCCAAGCCACCGAGAGCGCCACCAAACAAGGCAATGATGATCGTATAGAGCACCAGCCGTACAGCCGTCAGCGTGTCGGGTTGCAGCCAGCCGACGAACAGCCCGAGCAGCACCGCAAGTTTTACGTCGCCACGTCCCATGCCTCGCTCGTAGGCCAGGTGGCTAAGTCCGATGAAGCCGCCGAAGACGGCGGCGCCGATCAAGGCCGAGTTGATGCCCTCTTCGTAGTCGACCAGACCGGACACGACGAAGATGATGAACAGGGAAGCCCAAATAGAAGGCCACACGATCACGTTCGGCAAGAGATGGGTCTCGACGTCGATTGCCGAGAGCGCCACCAACACAGCGCCGAGTCCGAGGTAGGGCAACAACCTGATGTCGGCACCGAACCGGTAGGCCACCATGGCGAAGACGGCCGCGAGCGTCAGGTCGATCAGCGGATAGCGCAAACCCTTGTGGTTCCCGCAGCTTTCGCAGGAGGTGAACCAGCTCAGGACCGGCATAAGGCTGCTCGGTCCAAGCTCGGTTTGACAGGTCGTGCATCGATGCGACGCACGTGGCGGTAGACGCTCAACAGAGCGGTCGACGACAACCCCTACAAGAGGACCGACAACCGCTCCGATGAGAGCTAGGAGAACAATGAACACGTTCGAGTGTGCCGTACGGAGACGGCGCCGACCCTAGTCGTCGTTCTGAAGGTACTTCATGAGCAGACCGCCGCCACTGTTGGCGTCATCGGTGAGTTCAGAAGCATCCTCAACGGTGCCTTTGAACTCATCGATCTCCGATGGTGACGGAGGCATCGGTGGCCGCTGGCCGTCCTCACCCATGAGTTGGTCTAGACCGCCGCCAAATTCACCGAGTGAGTCAGGAGCCGGAGCCGGAGCTGGAGCCGGAGCCGGAGCGGGCGGGGCTGGCGGAGCAGCTGACGCCTTGGCCCGTTGGGTCGGCGCGCCACCGGGAGCTCCGACCGTGACCAGAGCCCGCTCGGCCAGATTCTTGATCTGCCGGCTACCCTCGACCTCGCCCATACTCAGGCGGTCGCAGACATCGGCTGCGGGGCAGCCCGAAGCGATGACGGTCAACACGGCCCACTCGGAACGGTTAATCGTGATCTCTTCGGCTGGAAGATCAGCTGCTGGCAAGACCATGTGATCGAGAGACGGCACAGCCGCTTCGATCTCACGCCAATCTGCCAGTCGATTCTCGGCTGTCACCAGCACGTTGGAAACGTTCTCTACCGTGTCGGTTGGCTCAACGTCACGGCTGGTGAAGTTGAAGGTGCCTTCCTGGTAGCGGAGCATCTCAAACATAACGTCCTCAACGGACGTGCCGTTGGCCGTATAGCTAGTGTTGCCGCCGATCAGGCTCCCGTCTGAGAAGACGAGTGAACCGTTTCCACGATCGCCCTTGATATCGAGTTGACCGGTCTTCGCTGTACCGGATAAAAGTCCCAGCACCTCATCGAGTGCAAAGTTGTCAAGCGAGCCCTGGAGCATAGTGCGAACCCTTCTTTCTCGCCCTGCTCAACCGCGGGACGAACCGTTCCTGTCCCCCATCCTTCGGTTGCTAAAAGGGCGAAGTTAAGAATTGTTGGACAGAACGGTTTCTCGCATGTGTTCAAGCGGCGCCTCGACCCCTGTCCACCGCTCGAACTGGAGCCCAGCCTGATGGATCAACATGCCAAGTCCACCCGAGATCCGGGCGCCGTTCTGTTCAGCGACGGTAAGCAAGGGGGTGCGACGAGGGTTGTAGACGATGTCGACCACATCATGATTCGGACCGAGAACATCACTCGGCAGCGGCAGCTGCTCGGGAGCCGGTCCGCCTTTCATACCAACCGAGGTGGCGTTGACGATGACGTCAACCTCAGCCAACGCGGCGGCCTCAGCAACGAAACACCGATCGGAGATCTCGGCCACGCCGAGGGCATTCTCTCGGGAACGGTTCACAACCAGGATGGCTTCAGCACCACCACGAGCTGAGGCTTCGACGATGGAGCACGCCGCGCCACCAGCACCGAGTACACCCACCCGGCGACCGGCCAGGGATCTGCCAAACTCGTGTTCGTAGGCAGCGACGAAGCCATCGCCATCAGTGGAGTCAGCCCAGATCTTGTCGTCACGCCAGAAGAGCGTATTGGCCGAACCCAACCTGGCGACAGCCTCCGTTTGCTCATCGGCAGCAGCGGCAACTTCCTGCTTGAGCGGCATGGTGACCGAGAGCCCAGCGAGACCGAGGGTTCGCATCGCCTCTACCGCAGCAGAGCCAGAGTCGACCTGGAACGCTACGTAGACCCAGTCCAGCCCAGTCTCAACGAAGGCGCTGTTGTGCAGTCGAGGAGAGAGCGAATGATCGATCGGGTTCCCGATCACAGCCGCCACCCGGGTTCGACCCGAGATCATCCGTCGAGTAGGCCTTGCTCCTCCGAGAGGTTCTTCTGATTGATGAAGTCGTCGTACACATCGGTGAAGAAGTGATTGCCATCGCTATCGGCGAGCACATACCACAACCACTCGCCATCGGCCGGATTCATCGCTGCTTCGAGCGAGGCTCGGCCCGGGGCACCGATTGGCGTTGGTGGAAGGCCTGGATTGTCGTAATCACGAGAATTATATGGACCAGGTTCTTCCAGAATGCTTGTGGTCAGTGCAACCTGCCGGTCGCCAGCCCCATAGATGTAGGTGGCATCGATACCTATCGGCTCACCCTGGCGGAGACGGTTGTAGATGACTCGCGCAATCTTGGGGCGGTCGGCGTCAGTCTTGGCCTCGGCCTGGACCAGCGAGGCGATAATGATGACCTCGTAGGCGGAAAGTCCATGCTTGCGCTCGGCTCCGCCATATCCCAGTTCGCCGGTGACGGCTGAGAACTCATTGTTCATCTTCGCCACCAGCTCGGCAGCCGTTATGTCTTCTTCGACGAAATACTTGGCCGGGAACAGCAGGCCGTCCCAGTTGTTGTTTCCGTCAGGCCGATACCGAGGCGTGACCTGGCCCGACGCCAGTGCCGCTTCCAGCTCTGCGGCCGTGACGCTAGGAACCTGTTGGGCGATGCGAGGCACCATCTCGGTCACCCAGAGGCCCTCGGGTACCAGGAACTCGCCGTACTCGATCTGTCTCGGGCCGACGCGAAGCATCTCGATCGCTTCGTCAGCCGACATGTTCTCGGCCAAGGTGTACTCTCCGGCCTGGAACTCTTCATCGCCGTGGCGCCATTGCACGTAGTAGCGGAAGAAGGTGCCGTTGGGGATGACGCCTCGATCTTCGAGAATGCCACCGATATCACCGGTCGTCGCCCCCGCAGGAATCGTCAGCGTCAGGGCTTCACCAGGGTCGCCGTCAGGGTCGAGCTGAGCACCGAACCAGGTGCGAGCCAAGCCATAGCCGATCACACAGATCGCCGCCAGGATAACGACGGCGACGACAGCTCGAAGAAGCCTAAGCCCGATCGGGCGTGCCTTTACGTACTGAGCGTTGTCTTCCCACTCCAAATACTCGGCTTCACCGTACGGATACTCGTGCGTCGACGGGTACGAAGACTGGTCCTCGTCGCGGGTTTGAAGTGAACTCACCCTCTTGATGCTAGAGCGATCGAGGCCCCGCGCGGCGTCATCACTTCATCGAGTGCGATCGAGCCATGATTGCAGAATGATGGCGGCCGCTATCTGGTCAACCATGTCTTTTCGTCGACGATGATCGATGTTCATCTGGTCGAGGTAGTCGTCGGCGGTCACCGTCGTAAGCCGTTCATCGATCGTCTCGACCGGAAGATCGAGCCGCTTCCGGAGTCCCTTAACCTCAGACTGCACGGCACGCGCCGCGGGTCCAGCCTCACCGGTCGAAAGGCTCAGCGGTAGACCGACCACCAGCGAGGTGGCCGACTCCTCGGCAAGTATCTTGGCGATCTCCGCGTGTTCCGCCACTCGGTCGCCGACCCGTTGAATGGTCGTATACGGGGTAGCCAAAATCCTTGCAGCATCACTGATGGCTACGCCGATACGACGCGAACCAAGATCGAGGCCGAGGGTGCGACCGAGCGGTGGAGACACGACGTTCAACCGCTTGATGACGAAATTCCGGCGGCCTTGCGAGCCAGGTTCAACGCTTCGTCTAGTCCGTCTGGATCTTTGCCGCCGGCCATCGCCAGCTCATCGCCCTTGCCTCCGCCACCCTTGATGGAGCGCGCCCCATCAGCGATAAGAGCGGTGGCCGTAGCAGCAGCATCCGGGGTCACGGCTGCAACCAGGGCTGCCCCGCCACCATCGGGCGCTCCACCGAGAACGACGGTGGTGATGTCGGCGTGGTCTCGTACGGCCACCGCCAAAGACTTCAGCTCATCCCGCCCGATGCCATCGACACGGGCCACGACGATGCCGTCGACGGCCGTAGCGACAAGATCCCCTGATTGGCCTGAAGCAAGCTTGGCTTTCGTTTCCTTCAGCTCCATCTTCACTTCGTCGGCCTCGGCCAACCTCTTGGTCAAACCTTCGAGAACATCGCCGCGAGGAACATTGAGTTTCGAGGCTGCCTCGTCGATCACACGAGCCTCGGCTCGCAACAGATCGATGGCGCCGGCTCCGGTGACGGCCTCGACCCGCCGAAGATTCGATCCAATCGAACCTTCGGATGTGATCTTGACAAGACCGATGTCGCCGAGCGCCTTGACGTGGGTGCCCCCACAGAATTCGAGGGTGGGTCCGGCCCGCAACACGCGAACCATCTCCCCGTACTTGTCGCCGAAAAAGGCGATGGCGCCCATCTCCTCAGCTTCAGCTTTGGTGACCTCTGGATGGTCCGTGGCCGGATTGATAAGGACCTGAGCGTTCACGAGGTCTTCGATCTGGGCAACCTGGTCAGCACTCACGGGGTCAAAGTGGCTGAAGTCGAAGCGAAGCCGTTCGGGCCCGACCATCGATCCCTGTTGTTTGACGTGATCGCCTAGCACTTCACGCAGCGCCCAATGCAGCAGATGGGTGCCGGTGTGGTTGCGGCGAATGGCGTCTCGACGCTTCAGATCGACGGTGAGCCGAGCGGTTTGACCAGCGAGCAACTCGCCTTCGACGATCGAAACGACGTGGCGATGCACACCAGGAACTGCGTACTGGGTATCGAGAACCTCGGCCTTGCCCGATTCCGTTTCGATCGTGCCGGTATCACCTATCTGACCACCGGCTTCGGCGTAGAACGGGCTGCGATCGGTGAAGACCGAGATCGTCTCAGATCCAATGCCGGTGACGAGCAAGATCGTGGCCTCAACATCGACCAGTTCATCGCGGCCCACGAAATCGGTCTGGCCGCTGGTCTCCATCAGGGCCTGTACCTGCTCAAAGTCGGCGGCCTGAACGACGCCCTTGCGGGCTTCTTTGGCCCGGGTGCGTTGCTGCTCCATCGCCGTTTCGAAGCCAGCCCTGTCGACCGTGTACCCACGCTCGGCTACCACTTCAGCCGTCACTTCATAGGGGAAGCCGTAGGTGTCGTGCAGTAGGAACGCAACGTCGCCCGGCAGCTGTCCGCCTTCGGGCACATCGGCGAGGCGATCGTCGAGGATCGATGATCCGGTGGCCAAAGTCTTACGGAACTGGGTTTCCTCACGCTCGACGACGCGACGAACCAGTTCATGGGTCGTCACGAGCTGGGGGTAGTCGGCACCCATGATCTCGACGACAGCGTCAACCAGTTCGGGCGTGACGAGGTCTCGAACGCCGAGCAGATAGGCGAACCGTACGCCGCGGCGCATGATCCGACGGAGGACGTAACCCCGATCCTCGTTTGAAGGAAACACACCATCGCTGATGAGGAAGGTCATCGTGCGGGCGTGTTCGGCCAGGACGCGCAGGGCCAAATCTGAATTGTCGTCTTGTCCCAGCGTGTAGCCGGTAATCGTTTCAGCAGCCGCTATGAGCGCCGACATCTCGTCGATCTCAAAGACGGAGTCCTTGCCTTGAAGCACTGATAGCACACGTTCGAGGCCGGCGCCGGTGTCGATCGCAGGCTTGGGCAATGGTTTTGATGTGCCATCTTCGTCGGTCTCGAACTGCATGAACACGAGGTTCCAGATTTCGACGAAGCGCTCTTCGCCACCGTGGGCTGGGCCGCCGTCCTCTCCGTACTCCGGGCCCTTGTCCCAGAAGATCTCCGAACTCGGTCCGTTAGGGCCGGTGTCGGCCATGCGCCACCAGTTGTCCTCATCAAGGCGTTGAATCCGTTCAGCGGGGACACCGACCGTGTCTCGCCAGATCTCAACCGCCTCATCATCGCTCAGATGAACCGTTACCCAAAGCCGATCAGGATCGAGCTTGAGCACCTCGGTCAAGAACTCCCAGGCCATCGGAATCGCCTGAAGCTTGAAGTAGTCGCCGAAGCTGAAGTTTCCCATCATCTCAAAGAAGGTGAGATGGCGAGAGGTTCGCCCAACCTCATCGAGATCGTTGTGTTTGCCACCGGCTCGCACACACTTCTGGACGGTCACTGCGCGCTGTCGTTCAGGTACTTCCTCCCCGACGAAGTACGGCTTGAACGGAACCATCCCAGAATTCACGAACAGCAAGGTCTGATCGTGAGGGATCAGACTGGCTGACGCGAGGTGCTGGTGGTCTCGCTCAGTAAAGAAATCGACGAAGGCTTTTCGCAGCTCTTTGGCTTTCATAAGTGCTCTTCAGACTATCGGCCCATCCAGAGGAGGGCAGGCAATTACAGCGGTCGTAATGTCGACGCACGACGCCGCACAAGTCTTAGCGATCGAGTTCAGGGTGCGAGTGGCGAGCGGCTCGCCGTGCCGAACCGATCTCCCATGGTTTCACGGGGCGCTGGTAGGTGCGTTGCACTCGCTGAACGAGCGCCGCAGGTCGCAGCGGGCGGCGAGCACGGCCGCTAGGAACCGGATCGGAAACACGGTCGAACGGGTCGACGTCGACGATGGCGTCTCTGCGGTCGAGTAAGAGTTCATCGGCCTCGGCAACCTCGCCAGCGTCGCGCAAAGCTTCGGCCGAAAGTTCTCGATGAGATCGATCGATCTCCGAGTGCAGATCGCGGCCGAGAGCAGTCCGGAACGCATGCAGTCGTTGTTTCGTCGTGAGGGCTTTACGGGTTCCTCGAGCCGTCGCTGACCCGGCGCGTGTCGAGACTCGGGCCGCGCTGGCGGCCGCCCTCTGGGCCGCGAGTGCCGATCCTGCTACTCGGGTCGCGTCGCCAGGTAGCGCCTCGAGAGCATCGGCCACCCTGGTCGGCAGTCGATCGTGAATCTCCTCGGTGGCGGCTGCTATCGAGGCGTCGCTGTAGCGACGGGTTAGGGTTCGCACTACCGCCCCCGCTGCAAGCCACCGGAACCGTCGAATCAACCAGCGAAGAAGCAAGGCCACTATCGTCCACCCGTTCGCCGAGACCGACCATCGGCCTCGATCAGATCGATATCGGGTGCCGCATCGGTCTTCCGTCGGCGACGGCCCGAGAGCCATGACCGGGCGACCTTCGATGTGCCCGAGGCTACGGCGAGCGTGCGAATCATCGGGTCCTGGACCGCCTGGTGGGTACGCTTCGAGGTCTCGCTTATCGCTGTTGTCGCCTGATCAGCACGGTCGAGCACCACGTCTACCTTGTCCAGCTCAGCGTCGGCATCGGCCACCAGCTGCCGCAACTCGCGAAACGCGGCCATGCCTTCGTCGCGCAGTTGGTGGGCGGTGTCTTCAAGCTTGGCTAGCGTGTTGTTCAAGTTGTTGACCGCCGTGACGAGAAAGACGGCAGCCACGACCACAGCGATAGCCACGACGAGAGCGGCAAAGTCGGTTATCTCCATGAGTACACCTGTGTTTCATTCGCCACGGTTCGCCGACGATGTCGATTCGTGAGCCTCATCGTCACCGGAAACGGACTTCCGGGAACGCAGCGTTTCGAGGCGATCAGCAACGATTGCCTCTTCGCCATTGCTCGTCGGTTTGAAATAGTTTTGATGACGCACCTCGTCGGGACGATAGTGCTGGTCGACCCAGCCGTCGGGGTAGCTATGAGGATAGCGGTACCCCTCCCCGTGACCGAGTTGTCGAGCGCCACGGTAGGAACCATCGCGTAAATGAAGCGGAACCTCACCGGCCGGAAGGTTCTGCACATCTTCCATTGCGGCATTCAAGCCGGCGTAGGCCGAGGCCGACTTCGGCGCCGTGGCGAGATAGGCGGTTGCGTGGGCCAAGTTGATCCTGGCCTCTGGGAGGCCAACAAATTCAACCGCCCGTGCAGTCGCATCGGCAACCAGCAGAGCTCGATGATCGGCCATACCAATATCCTCCGATGCGGCGATGACGAGGCGACGCGCGACAAAGCGGGGATCCTCCCCTGCCGACAGCATGCGGGCCAGCCAATACAGGGCGGCATCGGGATCAGAACCTCGGATGCTCTTGATGAAAGCGCTAACGACGTCATAGTGCTCGTCACGGCCGTATCGAAGGGCCTTGAGATCGGTGGCTGCTTCGGCGTCGGCCAAACCGACGTGGGGCTTTCCCGCATCGGTGTCGTGCTGGTTGCGAGCCGAGGCCAAAGCAACAGCGACCTCAAGGGTGGTAAGCGCCTGGCGCCCGTCCCCTGCGGCACGAGAGGCGAGATAGGTCAGGGCTTCTTCGTCGCCCGTCGCGCCTTCTGCGCTCAGCCCGCGGGCAAGCAGCTCCAGCAGTGCCTCCTCGTCGAGCGGTTTCAGCCGGAAAAGTGTCGACCGGCTCCTGAGTGGGGCGTTCACTTCGAAGAAGGGATTCTCGGTGGTGGCGCCGATCAAGATCAAGATGCCGGTTTCTACCGCTGGCAGGAGTGCATCCTGTTGTGCCTTGTTGAAACGGTGAACCTCATCGAGAAACAAGATCGTGCTCTGTCCTTGGGCACCGAGTCGCTCCTCGGCCGAAGAAATTACTTGCCGAACGTCTTTCACCGAGGCCGAAACAGCCGATAGCTGGACGAACTGTTTAGAAGATGCAGCGGCTACAAGACGTGCAAGCGTCGTTTTGCCGGTACCAGCAGGACCCCAGAAAATGACCGACGACAGGCGATCAACCTCAACCAATCGACGCAGTGTTCCCTCGGGACCCAGAAGATGGGTCTGGCCGACCACGTCGTTCAACGACTGTGGTCGCATACGACTGGCTAGCGGCGAGCGGGCCTGCAGCCGTTCCTGGGCGGCCGCCGCGAACAGATTGTCGGGGTCGTTAACCGATGACACGTCTGTCCTCCACAATCAACGCCTCTCTACCACGCACCCGAGGCTAGCCCGATCGATGAACGACCCCGTCGCCAACCGATCGACAGGATTCAACCAATGACCGACATCCTCAACATCCTCTTTCTTATCTGGCTACTGGTAAGCGCCTTGTTTATCGGGCTCTGGTGGTTCCGGCGTCGCGAGCTCGACACCACCGACCAGGCCACAGACCAGATCGAAACCGCTGATACCGCCACCGATCCGTCGCCCATCGACGACTCAGACATTGGCGACCCACACATCGACGACCCACACATCGACGGCCCAACTGCAGACACAGATAGCGGTGCAGACACGAACGACGCTCCGGACGACGGCGCCCAGGTGACCGCCGACCTCCCAGCCGAAGACATCACCGAGGTCACCGGTGAAGAATCAACCGACACTACGAGCGGCGAGGTTCTCAGTGAAGACGACGCCGAACCAACCAACGCAGCAGCCGGCGACCAAGAGGTCGCCGCTACCGCTGATACGCCGATCGACACCGAGAACGACTCCTCCGACGAACAGGTCGAGGATGGCTTCCTCTATCATCAGACATCGATCGAGGACATGCTGGACGGAATCGTCCTGCCCTACGAGCTCGTCCCGGTGACAGCCAACGTCAAAGACTTCGATCGCCACCGCATCTTTATCTCTAACCACCCAGACGCGGTTGAGGTCGGCACCGCCTTCGCTGATGAACTCACCCGGCTCGGCTACACCGTCGAACCGGCCGGCTTCGACGAGGCCCTCGCCACCAGAGGTGAAGATTCCTTGTCGATGCGCATGGTGCCGTCGGCCGCCAGCGCAACCGAAGGAGGACTTCCGGTGTATCCGGCGGCCAGGGAAGACGATGTGGCTCTCGAGGTTTGGGTAGGCCGAGGACGGCCTCCACGCTAGAGGCCCTGCGGCTAGTCGGCTGGCGGCGGCAGAACCCGAATCCCGAGCTCTTCCAACTGAGACGGCTCAACCTCGGTTGGCGCATTGGTCATCGGGTCGAGGCCTGACTGCGGCTTCGGGAAGGCGATGACCTCTCGGATGTTGTCCTCACCGGCCAGAATGGCACCGAGCCGTTCCAGACCATAGGCGAATCCGCCGTGCGGTGGCGCTCCATAGGCGAAGGGGTTGAGGAAGAAACCGAATCGCTTCTGCGCTTCGGCCTCATCGATCCCGAGAAGACTGAAGACCCGCTGTTGCAGCTTCGGGTCGTGGATTCTGATGCTGCCGGATCCGAGTTCCCAGCCGTTGAGTACGAGGTCATAAGCCCAGGCCCGCACATTCATCGGATCGGATTCGAGATGATCCAGATCCTCTGGATGGGGATGGCAGAAGGGGTGATGGCCGGGCTTGGGGGTACCGGTCGCTTCGTCAGCACCAACGAAGAGTGGGAAGTCGACGACCCACAGGTACTTGTAGGGCCCTTCCGAAACCGGAGGTCGGCCGAGCCTGTTGCGCAGCTCGCCTAGCACCTCACACGTGGTGTGCCATTCGTCGGCGATCAACAGCAGAAGATCTCCAGCTGTCGCCCCGAACCGCTCGATCAGCGCTGCGGTCTCAACCTCGGACAAGAACTTCGCCACCGGTGAATCGAACCCGAGGCCACCGTCGACATCGACGACCTTCAGCCAGACCATGCCTTTAGCCCCGAACGACTTGGCGGTATCGGTCAAGCCATCGAGCTTGTTTCGACCCCAGTCGCCGGCGGCCTGATCGGCCTTGATGCCTTTGATAGAACCGGCGGTCGAGAAGGCTTTGAACTCGGTAGTCGAGAAGACGTCGGTCAGCTCAGCGAGCTCCATGCCGAAGCGCAGGTCGGGCTTGTCGCTTCCGAATCGGTTCATGGCATCGAGCCACGTAATCCGTTCAATCGGGTCGGGACGCACACCGGTTACGGCCTCAGCCGCATCGAGCACGGAGGCTTCGACCGCAGCGAGGACATCGTCGACCTCGACGAAGCTCATCTCCATATCGAGTTGCATGAACTCGTACTGGCGGTCGGCCCTGAGGTCTTCATCTCGCAGGCATCGAGCGATCTGGAAATAGCGGTCGACGCCTCCAACCATCAGCAGCTGCTTGTACAGCTGGGGCGACTGGGGCAGCGCATAGAACGACCCTGGACGTTGACGCGAGGGCACGATGAACTCGCGGGCTCCCTCAGGTGTGGTCGGCATCAACAGAGGGGTGTCGACCTCGACAAAACCTTGGGAGACCATGGAGTTACGAATGGAAGCGTTGATCGTGGAGCGGACCCGCAGATTGCGCTGCATGCGAGAGCGGCGCAGGTCGAGGTAGCGATAGCGAAGCCGTACCATCTCGTCGACGTCGTCGGCTCGGTCGTCGAGAGGAAACGGGGGCGGTTCGGCGATGGAGAGGATCTCGACCGTAGCGTCGGTGATCTCGATCTGGCCGGTGGCCAAGGAGTCGTTGATCGTTCCTTCAGGGCGCTGGGTGACCTGGCCGGTAATTTTGACCACGTACTCGCTGCGCACATCGACCTGGTTATCGACAACGCACTGCAAGATGCCCGAATGATCGCGAAGGTCGACAAAGGCGAGGTGCTCGCCGTGTTCGCGGCGGCGGTTGACCCAACCGGCGACGGTGACCTTCTCACCGATATCGGACTGGCTCAGCTCTCCGCAGAGGTGTGTACGCATCATGGCAACAACGACCTAACCTTCTCAACGACATCTTGCACGGCAACCACGATCTGCTGGGCAGGGGCGGCCGCTGGGTTCTCTCCAGTGACTTCGTCGGCTCCGGTGGAACCGACCGACTCGGCGGACCAGCGTAGCGTCCGAATCGACACGGTCCCGGCGCTGACCTCATCGGGGCCGAGGATCAGGGCGATCGGGGCCTGCGAGCGATTCGCCGCCTTCATCTGGGCCTTCATCGATCTGCCGCCATAGCTTCGCTCGACTCGCAGTCCAGACTGTCGTAGGCGGTCGGTAAGTTCAAGGGCTTCGGTGCCGTCGGTGGTCGACACGATCCAGACGTCTGGGCCCGATCCGGCTGCTTCCAAAACTCCGGTTGCATCACAGGCGAGGAGAATTCGATCTACCCCGAGGGCGAAGCCGACGCCGGGTTCGGGCGGACCGCCAAGCGCTTCAACCAGGCCGTCGTACCGGCCACCGCCACCGACGGCTGTCTGGGCAGCGTCGAGGCTAGGCGAGGTGAACTCGAAAGCAGTGCGGGTGTAGTAGTCAAGTCCTCGCACCAGTCGGGGCTGGATCGTAAAGCCGACACCGAGGGCCGTAAGGCCGGTCTGAACGCGTTCGAAGGCCTGGCCCGCTGAGTCGCTCACATAGTCGAGCAGGATCGGAGCCGAAGCGACAACCTCGCCGTCTTGAGGGCGCTTTGAATCCAGAACCCGCAACGGGTTGACCTTCATCGTCATCCGGGCCTGCTCCGAAAGGGCATCCAGGTTTTGGGTGAGGTAGGCGGTCAGGGCCTCAAGATAGCGAGGTCGGTCGGCAGCGTCTCCCAAGGAGTTGAGATCAAGACGTACATCGGTGAGGCCCAACCGCTGATAGAAGCCGGCGGCTAAGGCGATTACCTCGGTATCGAGATCAGGATCCTCGCTCCCGATAACCTCCACGCCAACCTGGTCGAACTGCCGGTAGCGCCCCTTCTGGGGCTTGTCATAACGAAAACTCGGGCCCACATACCATGTTTTCCATGGAAGCAACGGGCGGTGTTGGGCATAGGCCCGACAGACCGAGGCGGTGAACTCCGGACGAAGTGATATCTCACGCTCGCCCTTGTCGAGGAAGCTGTACAGCTCCTTGGAAACGACATCAGATGCCTCACCCAACCGCACAAAGACACCGACATCTTCAAACATCGGGGGCACGATCTGACCGAAGCCGGCCTTGCGGGCCTCTTCCGCAAACACCGCTACGAGATGGCGAATACGACCCGTGTCGGGTTCCATCAGGTCTCGGGTGCCGGGCAGCGTTTGAAAATCCGTGCGGGCCATAGAGGCACGATCGTACCGTGTGAGGGCTCTATCCCGGCGTTGAATTAGGCGGTGGGCAGGTGGCGGAGATCCCTGTTAGCGGCTGATTTCCTCGCGACGTCGACCAGGGATGGCTCGGTAGACGTCATAGACCCCGTCCACGCTCCGCAAGGCTCTCATCAACGACTGCAGATGCGATGCCTCAGCGATCTCAAAATCGAAGGTGAGGCGGGCGATCCGGTCGTCGCTCGTGGTGGTCGACGAACTGATGATGTTGACATGTTGCTCGGCGATGGCGCGAGACACATCGGCGAGCAGATGATTGCGGTCGTAGGCCTTCATCTCCAGCGAAGCGATGAAATGGTCGGGCTCGCTGGCCGAGTCCCACTCCGCCTCGATCAGTCGGTCGTTTTGAGAGCCAGCCAATGATTCGGCGTTGGCACAGTCGGTGCGGTGGACAGACACGCCCCGGCCTCGGGTCACGAAGCCCATGATCTCGTCGCCGGGTACCGGTGTACAACAGCGCGACAACCTCACGTAGACGTCATCGAGACCTTCGATACGAACACCGACACCACCAGGTGGCTCGCGGCGCTTGGCTAGCGCTCCGTTCGACGATGGAGGGGGCGCAGGTTCTACCGTGGACGGGCCAAGCTTGTCGCCGAGCTTCATCAGCCGGGCGACGGCGGTAGCTGCGTTTACGTGACGTTCACCTATGGCGGCGTAGAGCGAATCAGCGTCGCTGTAGTTGAGATCGCTCGCCACCTCAACGATCAGGTCACCCGAACGGTGACCAAAGTCGTTGAGCTGGAAGCCCTCACGCTTCAGTGCTTTCTTGAGCTCAAGTTCACCCGCCTGGATCGCATCCTCTCGTCGCTCCCGAGAGAACCACTGCTTGATCTTCGTCGAGGCACGATGAGACGAGACAAAGTTAAGCCAGTCTCTCGACGGGCCGGCGCCGACCACTTTGGAGGTGAAGATCTCCACCGTCTCTCCGGAATGAAGAGGTTCAGAGAGTGAAACCAGGCGACCATCGACCTTGGCCCCTACGCAGCGGTGACCGACATCGGTATGAATGGCATAGGCGAAGTCGATTGGGGTCGAGTTGGCGGGAAGCGTTGTCACCTGTCCCTGAGGTGTGAACACGAACACCTCCTCCTGGTCGAGATCGACCTTGAGGTTGTTCATGAACTCGTTGGGATCGGACGTCTCCTTCTCCCAATCGATGATGCGGGTTAGCCACGGGAGGTCAAGCTGGGCGCCGTTGTCCTTGTAGGCGTAGTGAGCAGCCACACCCGACTCGGCCCGTTCGTGCATATCCCAGGTACGGATCTGAACCTCGATGGCCTTGCCTTGGGGCCCGACAACCGTGGTATGCAACGACTGGTAGAGGTTGAACTTCGGCATGGCGATGTAATCTTTGAAGCGACCCTGAACCGGTTTCCAGGTGGCATGAATGCCTCCCAGAGCGGCGTAGCAATCTCGAACCGATCCCACGATGACCCGAATACCGATGAGGTCGTTGATCTCGTCGAAGGCACGGTTCTTCTGCTGCATCTTCTCGTAGATCGAGTAGAGATGCTTTTCGCGTCCGATGACATCGGCCTCGACCCCTAGTTCGTCGACGCGGGTCCGCACGTCTTCCAAGACCTGGGTGATGTAGACCTCACGCTCGGGCGCCCGCTGGGCGACCATGTGCTCGATCTGAGCGAAGCGTTTGGGATGGATTGCAGCGAAGCTGAGGTCCTCGATCTGCATCTTGATGTCTTGCATCCCGAGGCGATGGGCCAGCGGTGCGTAGACCTCAAGACTTTCGAGAGCGATACGCTCCTGCTTCCACGGAGGCAGCGCGGCGAGCGTTCGCAGATTGTGGAGGCGATCAGCAAGCTTGATGAGCAGAACCCGAAGATCCTTTGACATCGCCACCAGCATCTTGCGGAAGGTCGCTGCCTGCTGAGCCTCCTTGGAGTCGAACCGGATCCGTTCCAGCTTGGTGACACCGTCGACGATGGCCGCTACCTCGGGCCCGAAGGCTCGGTCGATGTCGTCTAGCTCGATCTTTGTGTCTTCGACCGCGTCGTGAAGAAGTGCCGCGGCGATCGAAACCTCGTCGAGACCAAGCCTGGCCACGATCTTGGCCACGGCGAGCGGATGAACGATGTAGGGTTCCCCCGACTTGCGACGCTGGGCGGCGTGAGCTCGCGCCGCCATCTGGTAGGCCCGCGACACCACGTCAACCTGTTGTTCGCGCTCAGGCCCGTTGAAACGAATCAGGAGCGGCTCGATCTGAGCTTGTATCGATTGGCGCTTTCGGCGCCATGGCAAAACTCGCTCAACGGTGACCAGGTCAGGCACGGGATGGATCCTCGGCTCTAGATGATGAAGAGAAATACACCATCGCCCAACCAAATATACAGACTGAATCGGCCCAGGCCCGAACCATCACAACAATCCGTTGTCTCACCAGGCTGGCGCGAACCCTGTTTCGGCTACGACTTGCGGCCTTTCTTGCGGGGTCGGGGCGCCCCACCACCCGGGGTGATGAGCCTTACGTCGTTGTCGTCGACCGAGGTGGCCAGGGTTGAACCCATCGGGGCCACCTCGTCATTGTCAGCCGCTCGACGCGATCGTTCCGCCGCCTTGCGCCCTTCCGGTGTCCGTTCCCGCAGCCATACCAGCAAGGGGGCGGCGAGAAAGATCGAGGAGTAGGTGCCCAGTAGCAGGCCGACGAAGAGGGCCAGAGCGAAGCCGCGCAGTCCGGTTCCGCCGAGCAGGAAGCCACCGATGAGCAGCATCGAAACGACGGGCAAGATGGTGGTGATGGTGGTGTTGATCGAGCGCATCAAGACCTGGTTCATAGACTTGTTGACCAGGTCGGACGGGCTCATCATGTCGCCCAGCGGACCGCGCTCGTTCTCAAGGACCTTGTCGTACACGACCACGGTGTCATACAGCGAGTAGCCGAGGATCGTGAGCAAGGCAATGACGGTTGCAGGCGAAACTTCGAAACCGAACAGGGAGTAGACACCGGCCGTGATCAGCAGATCGTGCACCACCGCGACCAGGGCGCCGATCGCCATGCGCCATTCGAGTCGCCAGGCCAGGTAGGCGGCGACCACGATGAAGAAGAGGACGAGAGCACGAATAGCTTTGGACGTGATCTGGTCACCCCAGGTAGGTCCGATGTTGGATACGGCCACCTCGTCGGTGGTGACGCCAGCCAACTCGGCAACCTGAGCCGTGACATCAGAGCTGTTCTCGACCGCCTCGGTGCCGGTCTGCACGTGGAGATAGGTATCAACGGTGGATTCCACCAGCTGGATACGCGCTCCCGGCACTTCGCTCAAGGCATCCCTAGCATCGGCCACCGTGACATCCTCAGAGACCGGAACCTCCCAGACCCCACCGCCCTGAAAGTCGATGCTGGGGTTGAGTCCTCGGAGCAGAAGGAAGGCCAACGCGGCGAGAACAAGCCCCGTCGAGACCACAAGGCTGATCCGCCACTTCGGGCGGAAATCGATGGCCGCTCGGCCACCAAACACATCTGCAATCGTGCTCATTGGGCACCTCCGGTGGAACGCATTCCGAGCAGTCTTGGATTGGCTTTGACCGCCTTGCGTTGGGCTAGCCAACTAAGGGCAGGACGCATAAACATCCAGGAAATGATGAGGTCGAGGATGGTGGCGAGGCCCAGGTAGAAGGCAAAGCCGCGAACCGCGCCGACGGTGAGCAAATAGAGCAGCACTGCTGCGATCAGCGAAACAACATCGGCCTTGACGATCGTTGAGATGGCCGACTGGTAGGCCCGCTCGATGGCAGTGCCCATCTTGCGTCCGGAAGCGTACGATTCTTTCACGTTCTCGAAGTACACGATGTTCGAGTCGGCCGAAACACCGATGGCGACGACGAGCCCAACGACTCCAGCCAGGCTGAGCGCGAGCCCGTGATACTCGCCAAACCAGGCGACGATCGTCCACAACAGAGCTCCCGAAAGGAGCAGGCCTCCGATGGCCACCAATCCGGCCAGCCGGTAGTAGGCCAGCAGGTAGACGGCGACGAGAGCCAGCCCGATGAGACCAGCAATCGTGCCAGAGCGAAGCACATCTCGACCGATGGTGGCCGAAACGGTTCGTGTCTCCTGGGCCTTAAGCTCCAACGGTAGCGAACCGAATCGCAACGACTCGGCCAGCAATCGAGCCTCGTCCTCTTCAAACGAGCCACTGATCCGGATCTGATCGCGGGAGAATACTGCACCGTTGATCGACGGAGCGGAGATCACATTGTGATCGAGAACGATGGCCAACCGCCGCGTCGGGCATGTGTCGGGATCGGCATTGAAACAGATCTGAGCGGCCTGGTTGAATTGGTCGATGCCCTCTCCGCCGGCTCTGAAGACCGGGCTTACCTCCCAGCCATCGATGCCGAGGCCGACCGAAGCGGTTTCCACGCTTTCACCAGTGAGCAGGGTCGGGCCTAGGCAGAGACGTTCACCATCACGGCTGGCCAGCACCACGTAGGATTCGGCGACATCATCGTCGTCGGGGGTCAAGCCGGCGATGCCACAAGCTTCCAAGGCGGCGAGCTGAGCAGGGCTCAGGGTGTCGGTGGGGACGACAGCGTCGGGATCGATCTCGCCATCGGTGCCTTCGGCGTCATCAGCGACCGTGTCGTCAGTGGTGTCCTCGGCGGTGTCGTCAGCGGTATCGTCAGCGACGGTCGAGGTGGTCGCATCATCGCTGGTGTCGGTCGTCGTCGTGTCATCGGGTTCGGTTGTTGTCGTCGTGTCATCCTGGGCGGGAAGCCCTGGTGCAAAGCGGCCAGCGGGCACGCTCATCGAATCTTCAGCGTCTCCGTCGCTGGCGTCGACACCTTCGTCGTCGCCGGCATCCGTTTCGGTCTCAATGTTGAGCGAGTCGAGGTCGAGGGCGGGACCCAAGGCCACAATGACGGGGCGAAAGCGGAGCTCAGCGGTCTGCTGCAGACGAGCGAGAGCTTCCTCCTGATCTTCGACCACGCCGGGCAGCGCAACGACGATATTGTCGCCCTGGCGCGAGATCTCTGGTTCGGCCACACCGATCTCATCGATGCGATTCCGGAGCAACTCAACCGTGAGGTCGAGCGTTTCGTCGGTCACGTCGCCCGCACCCGTTTGGGTCGGCTCGAGAACAACGGAAACACCGCCCTGTAAGTCGAGTCCGAGCAGAGGCTCGTTACGAGCCGCCACGGTGTAGATCATGCCCGCAAGGGCAGTCAGCACCACAATGGCGGCGGAAATTTTCTGGTTCCTTGGCATTCCCTGCGGTCCTTAGTCCTCGGTGGTGTCGGATGCAGACGGGGCGGTCACGGTCGAGGCGATCGCGCTCTTTGAGACCCGTAGCTCCACGTCCTGTGCAACCTCAAGCCAAATAACATCCGCCTCGACCTCTTTGACGAACCCGTAGATTCCCGAGTTGGTCACAACCTCGTCGCCCTCCGCGATCGCAGCAAGCAATTGCTTGTGCGCCTTGGTCCTCCGTTGTTGCGGAAGAATCAAGAGGGCGTACATAAGCACACCCAACAATAGAAACGGGAGTATTCCTGCCAGTGTCTCGGCCACGATACCACTACCTCCAGCCACGGAACGTTAGCGCTTCCAAGGCTCAATCCGACGTCAGGGCAGAGGGTTTCATACCTCTGGAAGACACCTACGGCCACTGAGTCGTGCTCAACCCGAGCGGTCGATGACCTCGGGCGGTACCTTCTCCGGAGCCCACGTCTCCCAGATCGACCCTCTCAACGCATCGAAGGTACCCGTCTCGATGGCCTCACGCATACGTGCCGTCAGGTCAGCGAGCCAGGCTAAGTTGTGCAGCGTGATGATACGGCCGGCCGTCGACTCGTTGGTGACAAGAAGATGCCGCAGGTAACTACGGGAGTATCTGGCCGACAGGGGATGCTGAAAATGGGGATCAATGGGTTGATCATCGCGTGCGAACTTCAGGTTCTTCAGGTTGAGTCGACCTTCGCTGGACAGAGCCGTTCCATGGCGAGCCAGGCGGGTCGGCAAAACACAGTCGAACATGTCGATGCCGTTGTGGACAGCCTCGACCAGCCCAATCGGGTCGCCGATACCCATGAAATAGCGAGGTCGGTCGCTCGGGAGGTGATCGGTCGCTGCCGCCAGGGCAGGCACCATCGACTCGCGGCTCTCCCCCACCGACAACCCGCCGACCGCATACCCATCGAACCCGATCTCAACCGTGCGCTGTGCCGACTCAATCCGTAGGTCGGTCTCAACGCCACCTTGCACAATACCGAACAAGGCCTGGTCAGTCCTGACATGGGCTTGCTTTGAACGCTCCGCCCACCGCAGGGTTAGATCGAGGTCGTGGCGCAGAGATTCCCGTGTGGCGGGTAGCGCCGAACAGACGTCGAGCACCATGGCGATGTCGGCCCCCAGCGCCTCCTGAACCGCCATCGATCGCTCAGGAGACAACACCTGGTAGGAGCCGTCATAGACCGACCTGAACGTAGCCGCCTCCTCGCTCAGCTTGGGCTGAAGAGAGAAGATCTGGAATCCTCCAGAATCGGTCAGAATGTGACCCGACCAGTCCATAAAGGCGTGAAGACCGCCCATCTCAGCGATCAGGTCGGCGCCAGGCCGTTCCATCAGGTGATAGGTGTTGGCTAGGACGATCGGTGGCCCAAGCCGTTCGAGGTCATCGGTGTCGAGCGTCTTGACCGCAGCCCGAGTTCCGACGGGCATGAAGACCGGCGTGGCTACCTCGCCCCGCGGCGTGATCATCGTGCCCGAGCGCGCCCGACCGTCCTGATGTTCGATGCGGAGCTGGACGGGTTGGTTCAACATTCGGGCGTTTGCTCTCTCGATCTCAGCGGCGGACCGGGCACCTTGGTCTCACCGGCTCCGTTCGAGCAGCATGCAATCGCCGAACGACAAGAAGCGATAACCCCGAGTGCGGGCTTCAGCATAGATGTCTCGCCACAGGGGCCCTACGAAGGCATCGACCAGAACGAGCAGCGACGATTTGGGAACATGAAAGTTGGTAAGCAACACGTCGACGACCTGCCACTCGAAGCCCCGGCGAATGAAAAGATCGGTAGATCCTTCCAGCGGGCGTCCGGCTGCCACCGATTCGAGGGTGCGAACCACCGTGGTACCGACCGCCACCACCCGCTCGGCCTCAACGATGCGTTGCCAGGCCTCGGGCTCAACCCGGTAACGCTCAGAATGCATAACGTGGTCGTCGAGACGTTCGGCTGTGATTGGCTTGAACGTTCCCAGCCCGACCATCAGCTCGACGTGGACCACCTCGACACCAGCCTCGGCAAGGGAGTCGAGGACGGCGGTGGACAGGTGCAGGCCAGCGGTGGGAGCTGCGACGGAACCTTCCCGATCAGCAAAGATGGTCTGATAGCGGCCAGGGTCATCGAGTGTTTCGTAGATATAGGGCGGGAGGGGGACCTGCCCAGCGACATCGATGGCGTCATCAGCAACCTCGACCAGCCGCCGACCATCGCCAACCGCAGCTCCAACCCGTACGACATCGCGACCGTCGGCCTGCAGCACGGTGCCATCGGCCACCCGCTTCGACGGCTTCACGAGAGCATGCCACTCTCTCCCGTTGCCGGTTGGTTCGAGGAGAAACACCTCGACCGCACCGCCGGTCGGCTTCGTAACAAGCAGGCGAGCGGCCATCACCTTGGTCGTGTTGACCACCAACACATCACCGGCCCGCAAGTGATCGGCGAGTGCGGCAACCGTCGAATGCTGCCGCTCGCCTACGGCATCGGCGACGAGCATTCTCGCCGCATCCCTCGGCTCGATCGGGGTCTGAGCGATGAACTCTGTAGGAAGTTCGTAGTCGAAATCGTCAGCGGTTACGGGCACGCCACCGTTCGGTCTTGCTGTCACGCCTGCTCTGCTCGCTTTCGAGACACCTAGTCGAAAAGGGTGGTGACCTCGGGAGCCACCAGCGACGACTCAGGAGCGGAGAACCCAAGGTGTTGCCAGGCGGCTGCGGTTGCAACCCTACCGCGCGGCGTGCGAATCAGAAGCCCCTGCTGGATAAGAAAGGGCTCGATGACTTCCTCGACCGTTTCGGTTGGCTCACCGATGCTGATAGCGACGGTCGAAAGCCCAACGGGGCCTCCGCCAAATCGCTCGCAAAGGTTGCTTAGGAGGATGCGGTCGACCTTGTCGAGTCCACGTTCGTCGATCCCGAACAATGCCAGACCGTCGGCCGCAGCCTCCTGATCGATGACCCCTCGACCGCGCACTTCGGCGAAGTCGCGCACGCGGCGCAGAAGGCGGTTGGCGATCCGGGGGGTACCTCGGCTACGACAGGCGATTTCAGCAGCACCCGCGGGTTCAATATCGACCCCGAGCACATCTGCGGCCCGCACAACAATGCGCTCCAGGTCATCGGCGCTGTAGTAGTCGAGCCGGAACGAAAATCCGAAGCGGTCCCGCAAGGGGCCGGTTATGAGGCCGGTGCGAGTCGTCGCTCCGACCAGTGTGAACGGCTCCAGGTCGAAACGGATCGAGCGAGCGGCCGGGCCCTTGCCAAGCATCACGTCCAACTGCAAATCTTCCATCGCCGGGTACAGCACCTCTTCGACCACGCGAGGCAGGCGATGTATCTCATCGATGAACAGCACATCACCGGAATCGAGCTTCGTGAGTATCGACGCAAGGTCGCCAGCACGCTCGATTGCCGGTCCGGAAGTAATGTGCAGATGGGCGCCGAGCTCGTTGGCCACAATGCCTGCCAGCGTTGTCTTGCCGAGCCCTGGCGGACCCGCAAACAGCAGATGGTCAGATGCTTGCTCGCGTTTGGACGCGGCTTCGAGAATGATGCCGAGCCGTTCCTTGAGTTCTCGTTGACCGACGAATTCCTCCAACGATTTCGGCCGAAGCTTCGATTCGTCAAGACTCGAACGGTCGTCGTCGGCAAGAAGCGGTGGTTCAATATCATCAGCGGTTGAGAACGGCTCAAGCAGTTCGTCGCGAGGCATCCTTATCCTCCTGCCAGCGCCAGGAGCGCCCGTTTGAGTAGCTGGCCGGAGTCTGCCTCATCAGCTTGGCTCTCGCCCTCGGCCGAGACGGTGGCCACCGCCCGACGGATCTCCTCGGTTGAGTAACCGAGGCTGGAAAGAGCGTCGCGCACGTCTGCGAGTGCGTTTTCGCCGCCTCGCAACACGGCGCCCGGCGGCGAAGCATCGGCATCGAGGACCGGGAGCACCACGGTTGCCTTCAGCTCAACCAGGAGCCGTTGTGCCGTCTTCTTACCAACACCAGGAACCTCGCACAAGGCGTTCAGATCCTCATTGTTCAGTATCGCCGCCAACTCGGGCACCGCGTATGTCGCAAGCACGGCCAGGGCCAGCGCCGGACCAACGCCGTGGGCGGCGAGCAGACCTTCAAAGGCATCTCGTTCATCGAAGCTAGCAAATCCGTAGAGACGCTGATCAGCCTCGCGGATGTGATGATGGATGGCCAGCAGCACATCCTCATCGGCGGGAAGTCGACTCAGCGTTGCCGGCGTTGTCGTCACTCGGTAGCCGACACCAGCTACCTCGAGCAGCAGCTCGACTCCTGCCACCTTGTCCAACGAGGTCGTGCGCCCGACTACCCGGCCACGCAGACTACCGATCATTGACATTCACCAATCCTTTGCTCGCCTGTCGCAGCCCGGGGTCGTGGGCTAGATGGCACAGGGCGACGGCCGCGGCGTCGGCCGCATCAGCCGGTTTAGGGATGGAAGCCAGACCAAGCAAGGTTTGCACCATCGACTGAACTTGCAACTTGTCGGCCCGACCATCGCCGGCGACCACTGATTTAATCTCCGACGGAGAATACTCACAGACCGGGATGCGGCGAGCTGCAGCCTCGGCCAGAACAAGGCCTGAGGCCTGAGCCACGCTGACGACGGTGCGAATATTGCTCTGTACAAAAATTCGCTCCACCGAGACGACGACCGGCTGAAATTCATCCAGCAAGGAGACGATTTCAGCTTGCAACTCTGCAAGCCGATTCGGCGTTGGATCCTCGGGCGAGGTGCGGATCACGCCGAGGGCGCGTGCGCGCCCCTGGCCGCGGCGCGCTGGTTCAACCAGTGCATAGCCGCAACGCGAAAGACCCGGATCGATGCCCAAGACGAACATGCGTACGCATGATAGTCGGCCCACCCTTGTGCCAGGCGGATAGAGCGGCGGCCTAACGGCTGATACCAAGCTCCTTCAGCAGTTGCGCAAGGTGCCGATAGCACGGAGGTGGCCCTCTCAGATCATTTCGACGTCCGCCTTCGCACGGTAAGCAAAAGCTTCGGTAGCGTCGACGCCCTCTCCAGCCTTTCTCTGGAGCTGGTGCGATCAGAGATCACGGTCTTGCTCGGGCCGAACGGAGCGGGCAAGACGACGGCTGCTCGTGTCATCACCGGCGCCATCGAACCCGACACCGGCGACGTCGAGGTCTTCGGGGTCGACCCTGCCGGGCCTGATGGCGAGCAGGTCCGACGGGACTGTGGCGTGGTTTCGGCCAAACCATCGCTCTACGACCGCCTTAGCGGTCTCGACAACCTTCGCTACGCGGCATCGCTCTACGGGCTCGGCACAGGCGTCGAGGCCGAGGCTCGGATAGTGGAAGCGGCGAAACAGTTCGAGATCGACGCCGACCTCCACCACAAGGTCGGCGGCTATTCCACCGGCATGAAAACGCGTCTCGCCCTGGCCCGGGCCATTCTCCATCGGCCTCGCCTACTCCTGCTCGATGAGCCTACGTCGGGGCTCGACCCAGAGTCATCGGTAGCTGTACTGGCCATGGTGCGCGAGATGACGGCCGATGACAGAACCGTGCTCATGTGCACTCATCTCCTGTCCGAAGCTGAAGGACTGGCCGATCAGGTCATCATGCTCGAAGGCGGACGGGATCTACTCAACGGCGATCCCCAAAGCTTGTCGCAGCGATTCTGGCCCTCTCCATCGATCGATATCACCGCCTTGCACGGGCCCGACCTCGATCGTATGGCTCTTTGGCCCGAAATTCTCAGTTACGACCGCGTCGAGGCAACAGCCCATGTCGAGATCAGCGATGACACATCGCCAGCCGACATCATCCTCAGGCTGGCTGGCGACGGTATCCGACTCGACTCGATCATGCCCTTTCGTCCTTCTCTCGAAGATCTCTATTTCGCCGTCAGGGCCGAACGACGGGCACCCGAGACCGGCAGTGACGAAACGCCACCGGTCGGCGAAAGCCCGAAGAGCGGCCGTGGGGAACTCGACCGATCGCGACCGACGGCAAGGAGCGCCCAATGAGCACCACCATACGCGCCAGCAGCGGACTCAACTGGAACCGAGTCATGACCATCGCCAAGACGGATCTCAAGCAGCTGATCCAAGCTCGGGACTTCTGGATACCGATGATGCTGCTGGGTTCGATCTTCTTTATCTTTGTTCCAGCCACGCTGCTCTTCACCATTACCAACATCGGTGATGTCGACGTGGTCGAACGCATGTCGGAAACGCTTGAAGTACTGCCGAGTTCGGCTCAAGCTCAGATCCAAGGCAAAAGCGCCGAAGGCAAGACCGGCTACGCTCTGGCGGTCTTTCTGCTCGCACCTGTGGTCGTCATCGTTCCCTTGACCATCTCCACCGCGGTCGGCGCCTCGACGATTGTCGGCGAACGCGAGCGTGGTACCGGTGAGTTCTTAGCCCACTCCCCCGCCGACGTCAGAGAAATCTACATGGGAAAGCTGATCGCCAGCCTCGCCCCCGGCTACTTCACGGTCGTTGTCGGCTTTACGATCTACTCGTTGCTCGTCAACCTTCTCGTCGGCCCTGAGGTTGGCGGATGGTTCTTCCCGACCCAGCAGTGGTGGATCATGATCGTTTGGGTTCTTCCCCCCTTCCTCGCTATCTGCCTATCGCTCGTGCTGCGCTTGTCGGCGCGCGTCAGCTCCACAGCGGCCGCCCAGCAAGCCTCCGGCCTGGTCAGCCTGCCACTCATCATGATTGCCTACAGCCAGTCGACAGGGGTGCTATTCGGCGCTGGCAACATGCCGATCATCGTTGGCGGCCTCGCGTGGGTGCTCGCCATCATCAGCCTGTCTCGCGGCCTTCGAAGCGTTCAGCGATCCCGGTTGTTGGGCGTAGCCGCCACCGGCTAGCTACTCCAGCGACCCCATCAGCTCATCGGGAATGTCGATGTTGGAGTGAACGTCTTGGACATCGTCGGAGTCATCCAGAATCTCCACGAGGTTCAGCACCGCCTTGACGTCACCAGCTTCCGTCATCGGAACTGTATTGGTCGGCACCATCGTCGTGTCGGACTCGGTAACTTCGATGCCAGCCTCTTCCAACGCCGACCGCAAACTCAAGACGTCGCTTGGATCACAGGTGACCTGCCAGATCTCATCAAGGTCTTCAAGGTCTTCGGCGCCCGCGTCCAGACCGACCAACATCACGTC
Organism: uncultured Acidimicrobiales bacterium; assembly: GCA_937922045.1. Classification (GTDB taxonomy): domain Bacteria; phylum Actinomycetota; class Acidimicrobiia; order Acidimicrobiales; family SZUA-35; genus JAHELU01. The sequence goes on from CAKZXA010000018.1 coordinate 82,422, forward strand.
GTCTTCGGCTGCCGACTTTGAAACGTTAATGATGCCCTTGCGCTCAAACTGCCAAGATACGGCGCCTGGCTCTGCGAGCGAGCCCCCGTTCTTCGACAGCAGCGAACGGATTTCCGAACCCGTTCGATTGCGGTTATCGGTGAGGGTTTCGATCATCAAAGCCACGCCACCCGGGGCGTAGCCTTCATAGGTGATGGGCTCATAGCTGACACCTTCGAGTTCGCCGGTGCCCCGCTTGACCGCCCGCTCGATCGTGTCCAGCGGCACGGAGTTGTCGCGCGCCTTCTGGAACATCGTTCGCAGGGTCGGGTTGGCTTCGGGGTCGCCGCCTCCCTGCCGAGCCGCCACCTCCACCTGCTTGATCAGCTTGGCAAAGAGCTTGCCCCGTTTGGCGTCGGCCGCGCCCTTCTTGTGCTTGATGGTTGCCCATTTGGAATGGCCTGACACGAAACATCCTCCTGATGGGGGCTAGATGGCGGGGCTGGCTCCAGCGCGGTGCTTAGTCTAGGCGAAGTCCAAGAAGTACCGATGCAGACGATCGTCCTCGGTGAGTTCCGGGTGAAAGGAGCAGACGAGAATGTTCTCCTGGCGGCAAAGCACGGGGACACCCTCCCAGGCTGCGAGCACGGTCACATCCGCCCCGACGGATTCGACGAGAGGGGCCCGAATAAAAATGGCTCTCAGAGGATCGCCCCCAATCTCGGTGATGGCAAGATCAGCCTCGAACGAATCGATCTGGCGGCCGTACCCGTTGCGCTTCACCGAGATATCGATAGCGGCGAAACTCTGCTGGTCGGGACGCCCATCGGAGACATCATCGGCAAGCAGAATCATGCCAGCACAGGTACCGAAGACGGGCATCCCGTCTTCGATCATCTCAGAGATCGGTCCGAAGAGGTCAAAGGTGCGAAGCAACTTCGACATCGTCGTCGACTCCCCGCCCGGCATGACGAGCGCATCGCATGCCAGGAGTTGTCGATCGTTGCGAACCTCGACCGCCTCGGCCCCACAGCGTTCCAAGGCCTCTCGATGACGCGCAAACGCCCCCTGGAGAGCGAGGACGCCTACCCGGTTCGGCAACTCGCCGCTACCAGCCTCGCTCAGCGAGTTTTACGTCCAGGTCATCCATATCGATCCCGGTCATCGGCTGGCCGAGGCCTCGACTCACCTTAGCCAGGATCCCTGCATCCTTGAAGTTCGTGGTGGCCTCGACGATGGCCTTAGCCCGAGGGGCGGGGTCTGTGCTCTTGAAGATTCCGGAACCAACGAACACTGCTTCAGCCCCAAGTTGCATAGCCAGAGCGGCATCAGCCGGCGTCGCCAGGCCACCTGCGCAAAAGAGCGGCACCTGGAGCTGGCCGGTTTCGGCGATCTCCTGAATGAGAGGTAGCGGGGCCTGGAGCTTCTTGGCCCACTCGAACAGTTCTGCCTCGTCAGACTGGGTGATGCGGCGGATGTCGCCGGTGATGGATCGGAGGTGACGCACGGCTTCGACCACGTTGCCGGTGCCAGCCTCGCCCTTCGAGCGGATCATGCAAGCGCCTTCGCTGATACGGCGCAGCGCTTCACCCAGGTTGGTGGCACCACAAACAAACGGAACCGTGAAGGCGAACTTGTCGATGTGGTGGGCCTCGTCGGCCGGCGTCAAGACCTCGGACTCGTCGATGTAGTCGACGCCGAGTGCCTGGAGAATTTGGGCTTCGACGAAATGCCCGATGCGAGCCTTCGCCATAACCGGAATAGTCACGACGGCCTTGATGCCCTCGATCATCTCCGGGTCGCTCATGCGAGCCACCCCACCATCGGTACGGATATCAGCGGGAACTCGCTCAAGTGCCATGACCGCCGTCGCTCCGGCGTCCTCAGCGATCTTCGCTTGATCCGGCGTGACCACATCCATGATCACACCGCCCTTGAGCATTTCGGCGAGACCGCGCTTTACCCGAACGGTTCCCTCCGTTCGAACGTTCTCACTCCCAGAAGCCATGTTCTCTGCCATGGCGTCAGTGTACGGCTTGTTCATAGCGGACTCCCAGATATATTTTCCAGTTTCTCGCCAAGCCTCCGCACGCCGCCGGGCCACGACCGGGCCTAGGGTGGGGATTGCCCTGAGGCGAAGCCAACCTGGCCTTCCTCGGCAAACAAAACCCATGTGCGACCTGGCGTTAGGGCTATCTCGTCGCCAGCGGAATCGGCGAGAGAAAGTTTGTCTGACGCCGCCGGCCTCGACCACGATCCAGCGATGATGCGACCGTCGGTCAGAACCAGCAGATCACCACCGCCCGTGGAAACGACCTCGGGTGATGAGGCGTCAGCCGGGCTTGTTCGATAGGTCGTCGTGGCGACGACAACGTTCTCGGGAGCCAGTTGAACTCCATCGGATGTTAGATGCGGATGGCCATCCTGTGTTCGGAGCCATCCACCGAGCTCGTCGTCCCAGGTATGGGTAACAACAGGCGATCCGGTAAAAGAAATCGTCACCGGACCAGTAGCCTCGACCCCGGTATCGAGAATCCCCGACTCGGATCTCCGGTAGGAGAACCACGGCGAGGGGCTACCGCCACGCTCCCCCGCAACCGAATACAGGTCGGAGCCCATGATGAAGAGATTGTGCGGCGCAGGCCGAGAGAAGTCGCGGAAATACTCGTTGCGTGACCGGTTCGTCAATTCCACGATTGGCAGCTCACGCAACCCAGCGGTGACATAGTCGTTACCCCCCGACGAGGCATAGATCGGCGTGTCGAGGCCGCGCAAAAGGTCGAAGTCGGACGTTCGGCTCGAACGCACAGGACCAACCGGATCCGGAATCACCGAGTGGAAGACAGCAGCAAATCGAGTGACCCCTTCCGCTCGCAGATCAAAAACGATGTCAGCGAGGTCAAGCCCGGTTTGAGGCCGAGCGCGGGGATGGTTGTCGACCTTGACCACGAGGGCGGGCCGGTCAAGAATCACTGCGGCGGCCGCCTCATCCAGAAGAACACCACTCAATGGAGCAGCAACCCCGGTCTCGATCTCTGGCACTTCCGCAGGCGCCGGCTCGATGATTGCATCCTCATCGACCATCGACATAAGCGAGGGCGAATTGACCTGAACCTTTTCACCGGCCGCGCCTTGCACCGCGCCACCGAGATCAACGTCGGTTACTACCACCGCTGGCTCGAGCCACCAAGCAGCGACAACCAACATGAGTGCAGTGATTCCTACGAGCGTGTGTCGTGCTCGTAGGAAGCGACTCACAGCTCAGCTAACACATCAATTCTGAGTTCGAGCGGGGCCCGTTGGCCAGCTACCCGCAGGGTCGAGCCACTCGATGCGGTTCCATGATCTGGGTCGACGAGCCAGAGGGTACGCAGCGAAGGCACCGAGCTCGCCGGAACAGTAGCATCAGCCTTGATCGTGGTCAGGGCCCGACGAAGACCAGGCGGATAGCGGGTCAGCGATACGGCATGCCGATCGGCTTGGAGATCCCGCCCCTCATCGAGCAGCCTCGATCGAGCAGCGCCGGCCACTGGCGTGAACAAGCCACGGACCCAACCGGGGGTCAATTCGAAGACGGCCGAATACACGGTCGCTGATTCAGCGTCACCGTTGCGAAGGCGAGCGATCAGTTCGGCCACGACGCCTTCCAACTCGACCAGTTCGAGATCGTTGATCAAGCCTCTCGTGACGGCGATCGTCAGCTCGTCGCCGCGGCGAATCGCTAGTGCGTTGAGTGCATCGTCGGGCAAGACGTAGACCTCGGGGTGCGAAACCCCGCCAACGAGCGCCATGCCATTCAGGATGTTTTCCAAACGTGGCGAGGTTCGAGTGGCGGTGGCGTCGCCAAGCAAGGCGTCGAGCACCGTTCGATGGGCGCTAGACAGGCGCGAAAGCACGTACACGACGGCGACGAGCAAGCCAACGATCAGCCCGAGCCACCACGGGACGCCAGGGATAACGAAGGCCAGAACGACCATCACGAGCATGAGGGGCAGAGCGAGAGCGACCACGGCTAGACCCAAGGGCAGGGCGAGGCTGGTTGCGTCGAAGCGAACCGGAGCGATGGCGGCGTCGCCATGGTTGGTTTCGTCATGGCCGGTGGACATAGCTCACCATCGTAGGGCGAATCCATACCGAGGCGGTTGATTCCAACCGATTGGTTTCAGCTCAGGAGGCGCAAGTAGCGCTCAACGTAGAGGTCGGCCAGACGGGTCATCGAGAACTCTTCGGCCCGCAGAAGGCCACGGTCCAGCTGGTCGTCCAACGTTGGCGACATGGAGAACGCTTCGAGCAGCGCCTTCGCCAAGTCCTGACTATCGCCGGTGCGGAAGAGTCCGGCGAACCGGCCGTCCCCAGCGACAACGCGGTAGGCGGGCAGATCACTCGCCACCACCGGCGTGCCAGCCGCCATCGCTTCGAGCAGAACGACACCGAAACTCTCGCCCCCCAGCGACGGCACGCAGAAGACGTCAGCTCCCTTGAGGCGTCGCCTCTTCTCTTCTTCCGAGATCGGCCCGAGCCAATCGATCCGATCATCATTGGCGAAGGCTGTCTGCAACTCAGCGGTCTCGGGGCCATGACCAGCGATCCAGAGCTTCACGTCAGCGGGCAGGAACCGGGCCGCCTCCAACAGTACGCGAAGACCCTTTCGAGGCTCATGCCTGCCAAGGAAGAACACCGTTGGGCCATCGGTAGGTTCAGCGTCGGCCGTAGCGTAGCGCGTCGTTTCGATGCCGTTGAACAAGATTTCGTACTCGCCATCGAGGTGGCGACGGGCCATACCCGCGGCCTCGGGCGAGACCGCTACCTTGTGGTCGATCCGGGCCGCCAACCGCCGCACCACCGGTTTGGCCCACCGGTAGGGCGTGATCCGTCCGGAAGCGTGAAAGGTGCCGACGAGCGGAACCGGCTTGACGAAAACCGAGGTGAGCGTTGGGCCTGGGGCCAGGGGCTCGTGCAGATGGATGATGTCGAATCGTTCGTCCCATATCGCTGCCAACACCCGGAGCTGAGCCGCAGGGTCCGGGGCGAGAGGCGCAAATGATCCGTTCTGAGCGTAAGGGATCGAGTTGCCCAGTGGCGTCACCCAGGGCTCGGGCGGCGGTCCATCGCAGGGAGCGAGTACCTGTGTGGTGATTCCACGGCGACGCAGGGCGCGAGAAAGACCGAGTACCTGCGACTGAACTCCTCCCCAGACCGCCAAGCTATAGGGACAAATCATCCCAACGCGCACATCTTCACCCTAACTCACCTAGGTCGACACCGGACGTGCGGTTCGATCAGCGCTCAGGCGTGATCACTCGGCCAGTTCGGTTCGAGGAGATGCCATTGCTCCGGAGCCTGGGCTATGAGGCGCTCAAGACCAGCCGTCATGGCGTCCAACATCTCCGAAGCCGAGCGACCTTTGGGGTAGATCGGATCATCGAGAACGCAATGACGTCGTCGACCGTCGAAGAAGACGGCGGTCGGAAGCAGTGGACTACCCGTCCGTCGACTGAGCACCACAGGTCCGATCGGCAGGGCGGTCTCCTCGCCGAAGAAGCGCACGCTTCTCCCCGTGCCTGAAATGTCACGGTCGGACAGCAGGCAGACCACATCACGGCGCTTGACCGCTCTGGTGACCTCCACAAAGGCTTGCGAACCGAGCGGCACCACATGCACCCCGTAGGAGGATCGCAGTTCGACGAACCACTCGAAGACATCATCGGGTTCGAGACGCTCCACCACGGCGGTAACCGGGACGTCGGCAACTCGGGCGAGCCAAGCTGCCGCCCATTCCCATCCGCCGAGGTGGGGCAAGACGATGAGGGGGCCATGCCCCTGGGCCCGGACCTCCTGGATCTTGTCGAAGCCGGTGAACGAAAACCCTCGGTCGATCGAGGTTTCATCGAGCGTCGGCAGACGGAACGTCTCGGCCCAGTATCGACCATAGCTACCGAAGCCGTCGGCGGCCGCTGCTGGGGCGGTGTCGGTCCATTCAGCCACACGGTCGAGATGACGCTGCAGCATCGAGGCTTTGGGCTCCATCAGCCGGGGCCCAGCTAGCCGCGCGATGTGGCGAGAAGCGGGAACGAGGGCGTGCACCGGCACCCTGCGGCTTAGCTCGGTGACGAAACCGAAGATTCGTCGTTGTCTACTCGCCACTCGTCCTACTCGGCCCTAGCCAGTGGATCAGGCGCGACGACGGCGTCGAGCCTCAGCCCGGGCCTCGGCACGCTGTCGAAGGTCGGCGACAGGCCGAGCCTGACGACGCCTCGATGTACGAGCGGTTCTCGGTGGCAGTTCGGTGGCGGCGCTGGCCTGACGCCACACCTTTACGAACCGGAACACAGCGGTTCCAGCGGTGAGGACGAACATGACCCAAAGGGTCGCTACGAACAGGCTGGAGAAGAGCAATCCGAATCCGAGAGCGATGAACCGTTCGGCTCGCTCCATCAATCCACCCTTGGCGTTGAAGCCAAGCGACTCAGCCTTAGCCCTCTGGTAAGAAACAAGGGAAGCGGCGATGAACAGACCGAAGGGCAACATGACCAGACGTGGCGTGTCGGTTCCAAGAAAGTACCAACCAGCGCCGGCGAAGAGCAGGCCATCGCTGAGCCGATCTGAAACGGAATCGAGGAAGGCGCCACGAGGTCCAGCTCGTCCCCCCGCCTTGGCTACCGCACCGTCGAGAGCATCAGGCAGGCCGGTCAAGGCCAGGAGCAATACGGCCAAGGAGAAGCGACCGGTGGCGATTGCGACGCCGCAGGCGGCGGCCATGATCACCCCAAGACCGGTCACCGCGTCAGGCGATACACCGATCCGTTGCAGCTTTTTTCCAACCGGAGCGATGCCTTTTTCAAAGCCCGCTCTGAAGTTTCCGTCGAACATCCAAGGTCCTTTCCGTGGCGCTGGACCAGAACGTGCCTTACACCGTCTGGATCGTCGGCCTTCCTAGGCCAGGCGCTCACGTCCTGTCACCCAGTGTAGGGGGCTCGGCGTCGTCGGTCCTAGCCGGGTATCGCCAGCGCTGACTCAGGCCGAGGTGTCGGCCAGGTCAGACCAGTCCTCAGGGTTCTCCTCGACGAAAGAGTCAAGGACTTCGCCGTCGACCCCATCGACCTGCACAAAACCCCGCTTCGACGGTGGCTCCTCGGCCGAATAGAGCAGGATGCGCCATGTCGGACGACTTAGCCAGCCTCGCCAACCCATCTGGGCTGATGCGTGACCAACGGGAAACCCAACCTCGCCAACGGCAGCGACGAGCGCATCTCGTTCGTCGACCTGTAGATCCCATCCAGCCACGATGCTGTAGGACCCGATCGCAGCCAGGATCGCCGCCGCTCCCAACCAACCTGCGTTCACGAAGACACTGTCAGGCCAAACAAGGGCAACAATGACGAGAACAACGGCCATCGCTAGATACAGGTAGCCAGGCACCCGCCGTCGATTGTTGTTGGGGAACGTGTAGTCCTCGTGGTCGGCGAGCTGGGGCTGAAGGTCGTCGGGGAGCACGTCGCCGACGACGTCAGCTGATTCCTCAGCTGCAAGCTCCGCCTGGTCCTCTGACGCCGAGGCGTCGTCGATCGTTTCCTGTCCGACTTCTTCGACGCCGTCGACGTCGATGTCGGGTTCGTTCTCGCTCACCCCTCGACGCTACCGCCGGGCCAGCCTTCGCGGACCCGACGCCACGAATCCGAGAGCGACATCGGCAGGATCCTTGTCTCGGCCGCCGTCGACATGAAGTTGGTGTCGGCGTTCCATCGAGGCACGACATGAACGTGAAGATGGTCGGGGTGGGATCCTCCCCCGGCCTCGCCCTCGTTGATACCGATGTTGAGACCATCGGGTCGGAAAGCGGTCTTGACCGCCGCCGACGCATCTCGCACCATCGACCACAGGTCACCAAATTCAGCCTCGTCCAGATCGCCGATGCCGGGAACAGCGCGCTTAGGCAGCACCATCGTGTGACCCGAGGTGTACGGAAAGACGTTGAGGATCGTGAAGGAATAGAGGCTCCGAGTCACGATGTAGGTTCGATCGTCACCGACCGTGGATTGCTCGATTGTTTCGAACAACGTCATGCCTGGCTCCGGCCATAACGCCGCGTAAGGCTCACCGTCGGCCCCCACACCTCTTGGGTGGGCCAGTCTCCATGAGGAGAAGAGTCGTTCCGATGGCATCAGCTGTTAGGCGTTGACCGCTTCGGCCACCACACGGCTGATGAAGGCGTCGAGAGGCACATCACGCTCAACCTCACCGCCACGACGGTTTACCCCGACGGTCGTCGCCTCCACGTCGTCGCCACCGACGACCAACACATAGGGAACTTTCTGAGTCTTGGCCCGCCGGATTCGTTTGCCCAGTGGGTCGCTTGCTTCGCGGAACTCGATCCGCAAGCCTGCATCCTTCAGCTTCTGGAGCACCGACCCTGCGTACTCGTGATGGTCTTCGCCGACAGGCAGCACCTCGACCTGGACCGGAGCCAACCAGAGCGGGAAGTTGCCGGCAAAGTGCTCGAGGAGAACGCCAAAGAAGCGTTCGATCGAACCCATGAGAGCCCGGTGAAGCATGATGGGCTGCTTGCGGGAGCCGTCGGCGGCCACATACTCAAGGCCGAAGCGTTCAGGCAGCTGAAAGTCAGCTTGAAGCGTCGACAACTGCCACGAGCGCCCAATAGCGTCGCGCACATCGATGTCGATCTTGGGACCGTAGAAGGCGCCGTCGCCCTCGTCGACCTCATAGTCGAGCGCCGAGTTGTCGAGAGTCGTCCTCAGCGCCTCGGTGGCAAGTTCCCATTGGGCATCCGAACCGACCGACTTCTCCTCCGGTCGGGTTGATAGGCGGGCCGAGAAGTCATCGAAGCCAAAGGCGGCCAGCATGCTCAAGATGAAGTCGAGTGTGCGGGACAGCTCGTCGACGAGACCTTCCTCGCTTACGAACAGGTGTGCGTCATCCTGGGTGAAGCCTCGGATTCGCATGAGCCCATGTAGGGTGCCGGCCCGTTCGTAGCGGTAGACCGTTCCGAGTTCAAAGAGACGCAACGGCAGATCCCGGTATGAACGCTGGCTCGACCGATACACCAGCACATGCATCGGACAGTTCATCGGCTTCGGGTAGTAGGTGCCGTTGTCCATCTCCATGGGCGGGTACATGCCGTCGGCGTAGAAATCGAGATGGCCAGACGTTTCGAACAAGCGAGCGTTAGCCAGATGCGGGCTGAAAGCGAACTCGTACCCGCCATCGACGTGGCGCTTTCGGGAATAGTCTTCCATCAGCCGCCGAACCGTCGCCCCTTTGGGATGCCAGACAGCGAGCCCAGCCCCCAGCTCGGAAGGAAACGACAACAGATCGAGTTCGTTGGCCAACTTGCGGTGATCGCGTTTAGCTGCCTCTTCGAGCCGATGCAGATGCTGATTGAGCTGCTTCTTGTCAGCCCAAGCGGTGCCGTAGATGCGCTGAAGCATCGGGTTCTTCTCGTCGCCGCGCCAGTAGGCGCCGGCCACACTCATCAACTTGAAGTGGCCGAGGCGGCCCGTCGATGGCACGTGAGGGCCAACACACATGTCGACGAAGGAGTCGCTGTTGCGGTAGAAGCTGATCACCTCACCGCTGGCCTCATTGGCCAGATCTCCGGCCATTTCACCTGACGTAACCCGCTCGATAATCGCGCGCTTGTAGGGATGCGCTTCCATCAAGGCCAGTGCTTCTGCCGCTGGCATCTCCGAACGGATAAAGGGCTGATCGGCGACGATGATGTCATTCATTTTGGCCGAGATCTTTTCAAGGTCTTCATCGTTGAAGGTCTCGCCGTTGGGCAATTCGAAGTCGTAGTAGAACCCGTTTTCGATCGGTGGACCGATGGCGAAGGTAGCTCCTGGCCACAGCTCCAAGACAGCCTGGGCCAAGACGTGAGCCGTGGAATGACGGATCACTTCAAGCGCTTCGTCTTGACGCCCCGTGATGAGTTCCACACTCTGCCCGTCGGCAAGGCTGGCCGTCAAGTCGGTTTCAGTTCCGTCGACCTTGGCCACGAGCGCGGCCTTAGCCAAGCCAGGACCTATGTCTGAGGCGAGGTCGGCCACGGTGGAACCCTCGGAAAGGGATCGAAAGGAGCCGTCTGGAAGCGATACCGAAATGTCAGCCACGGCATCCGAGTCTAGAGGATTCATCCGGTTGGTCTTGTCGATTATTGAGACCGATAGGTCGATTGTCTCGACTTTGTCGGACTTCGGCTATGGGCTACTGGGATACGCCAAGTTTGGTCGGCGGATTCAGCGTGATCGGTCCGGCGTCGAGATCGATCCCGAGCAGAAGGGCGGCCGAACGAACGTCTACCCCACGGTCGACGCCAGCATCGATCACCGCAACCGCGGTCGATGTGTCGAGATCGTTGTCGAGGGCAGCCCGAACCTGATCGAGGACCTCACCTCCATCGTCGGTTCCCTTGCCGTCGGTCACGGTGGCCAGCCACCGTTCGAGAGAGGCCGCAGCCTTATCCATACGATCGTCGGTCCACGACCATTCTTCTCGATAGTGATTGTCGACGATGGCGAGCCGAATCGAGCGCGGATCGAAGGTCCGGCGCAGATCGCTAACGAACCGAAGATTTCCGAGCGACTTCGACATCTTCTCGCCGTCCATCATGACCATGGCCTGGTGCATCCAATGGCGGACGAATGGCTCACCGGTTGCGGCCGACGATTGGGCGGCTTCGCATTCGTGGTGAGGGAAGATCAAGTCTCCCCCACCTCCATGGAGATCGATGGTCGTGCCAAGCTCACGCAAGGCCAGAGCGGAACATTCAATGTGCCAGCCCGGTCGCCCAGGACCCCAGAGCGAATCCCACGCCGGTTCACCCTCCGCCGAGGGCTGCCAAAGTACGAAATCGAGCGGATCCCGCTTGTTCGGATCCTCGGGGTTGCCACCGCGTTCGGCGGCGTAGCCCATCATTGTTTCGCGGTCATAGCCCGAGATCTTGCCGAAATCTGGCCAGGAGTTGCTATCGAAGTAGACGGCGCCCCCAGCCTCATAGGCGTGCCCGTTGTCGAGCACCATCCCGATGAAGCCACGGATATCAGCGATGGCTGATGTGGCTCGCGGTTCGCTCCAACTGGGAAGCATGTCGAGAGCGAGCATGTCATCGTCGAAGCGAGCCGTTTCAGCAGCCGCCAGATCGAGATAATGCATGTCCAGCTCGCGCGCCTTGCGCAAGATGTCGTCATCAACATCGGTTACGTTGCGCACACATCTTGTCTCGTGGCCAAGATCGCGGAGGCGGCGCTGCAGCACGTCGTAGGTGATGTACACCGCAGCGTGACCAATATGGGTTGCGTCATAGGGGGTGATGCCGCAGGTGTACATCGAGACGACGTCGCCTGGTTCGAAGGGCACCACAGCCTGGCGGGCGGTGTCATAGAGCTTCATCACTATCTGGCAGGGTAGCTCCTCAACATCGGCCACGAACAAACCCAGGAGCGATGTCGGTCCTTGTGTCAGTCATCGCGCCCGTCCAGCAAATCGGTGTAACCCGCGTCTCACGCTGCTAGTCAGAGAAGGTATGGCCCTACTCGAAGGCAAAAAAGTCCTCATCACCGGCGTTCTGACCGACGACTCGTTGGCGTTCGGTGTCGCCAAGCTCGCCCAAGAAGAAGGGGCTGAGGTTGCCCTGACGAGCTTCGGACGTGCGATGCGTCTGACCCAACGCACTGCCCGCAGGCTCGACCCTGAGCCGGAAGTCTTTGAGTTCGACGTAACGAACCCGGAGCACGGTGCAGTTCTTCGCGAGTCGCTGAAGGAGAAATGGGGCCGGGTCGACGCCGCGCTTCACGCCGTCGGCTTTGCGCCGGAGGCGTGCCTCGGCGACGACTTTTGGGCCGCCGATTGGAACGACGTCTCGGTCGCGGTCGAGGTTTCGGCCTATTCGATGCGGTCGTTGGCCGATGTCGTAGTCCCACTCATGGACGAGGGCGGTTCCTTGCTCGGCCTAACCTTCGACGCCACCGTCGCCTGGCCGGCCTACAACTGGATGGGGGTTGCCAAGGCCGCGATGGAATCGCTCAACCGCTACATGGCCCGCGAGTTGGGGCCCCGCCAAATCCGTTCGAACCTCGTGGCGGCGGGGCCAATGCGTACCATCGCAGCAAAGTCGATCCCGGGGTTCAGCGCCTTTGAAGAGGAGTGGGAGAAGCGCGCCCCACTCGGTTGGGACGTCAACGACAGCGAAGGCGTGTCGCGAGCCTGCGTAGCCCTACTTTCAGACTGGTTCCCTCAAACCACTGGTTCCATTATCCACGTCGACGGTGGCTACCACGCCGTCGGGGCCTAACCGAGCCAGCGCGGATTCGTACTGGCAACGCGATGGTCGACGAGTCGACCAAGCGCTTCGACCAGAGGTAAAAGGTCCTCGTCAAAGGTCCCCCCACGGATCAGCGTGACCAGGGTTCGTTCGCTGTCGACGCCGAGTTCGGCCAGGGTTTCATCCCGAACCGAGCGCACCATGTGTCCTCGCTCGACGTCACGGCGGGCCCCGTCGATGGCGTTGGCTGCGACCAGTAGCTGAAACCGTCGATCGGTTACAACGGCAGCGTCAGCCCTGAGCGAAGCGGCGACAGCATCAAGCATGGCCCCAACCGACGGTCGAGCGCCCCCCTCGGTTAGGCCGATGCCGAGAGCCTCACCCGGCTCGTCGGCGGCATTGTCGACCACTCCCGATCGATCGGTTGGCCCCTTTCGGCCAAGCAACCGGAGCACATCGTGCTCCTGCTCACAGATCCGGTTGCCGATGGCGAGCATTTCCACCGATGGTCGCTCACCAGAGAAATAGCGCGAAGCCTGGAGACCACACATGACACCCCACTTCAGGGATCCGAGTAGCTCCCACCAGTCGGCGGCTGAACGGTCGACGGGCCAGCCAGTGGTATCGGAGTAGGCGGCGTAGAAAGGCTCGCGGTCGCCGAGGCCAGCGACCGGTCGGGCCCCGCCAAAGCGCCAGGCACGAACACACGGCCAGGCCAGATCTTCATGAGGGTCGCCGCGATGCACAAGTTCCCAGTCGAGCACGGCGGTGAGACCCGACTCGTCGACGAGGAGGTTCCCGAGGCGGAAGTCTCCGTGGACGATGGTGGTTCGTTCTGGCTGAGGTTGATTGGTGGCGAGATACCGAAAGGCCAGCTCGAAGGCAGGGCTGACCAGGTCGAGTTCGTCGGCCTTCTCGCGATAGAACGACAGCTGATCAAGATCTTCGAGACCGTCGACCGCGGCCACGTCGGCACGACTGTGGAGCAGTCCCAGCGCTCGTCCGAGCTGGGCCGATAGGCCGTCGCGGGCTTCGGCGAAACGTTCGTCCCGCAGAATCTTTCGTGCGATCGACTCTCCGTCGACGACGGCGGTAATGAGGTACGAGTCGCTGATTGTGGACGCAGCCCCTCCTGCGCTGTTGTCGGCGAGAACCTTGGGGCATGGCACGCCGGCGCGGACTGCTTCTCGCATGACGGCCGCATCGGTGGCCATACCGTCGGGACGTCGCCGCTCCCCGGTTTCGACTTGGAGCACGACAGCAAGCGGTGTGCCATCGCGTTCGCGGCCGGTGATGCGATAGGTCCGTCGGCTCGCGCCTGCGGTCAGAGCCACCACCGTGTCGAGCTCAATCGGCCCGAGAGCGGCCACAGCCAGACCCTCAACCTCCGCCCGTGTCTTGGGATCGACGGCCTCGCCTGAGTCCATCGGGCAAGACTAGTACCGAGCGCCCTCACACACCGAAGCGCTGTCGATGAAGGGGTTGATCTGGTTGCCCCGACGACCAGCGTGAATTTCGAAATGGAGGTGAGGAATACCAGCGGCGTTGCCGTCGTCGCCTACATAGCCGATGACTTCGCCAGCGACGACCTCGCCTTGTTTTCCATAGGCCGACATATGGGTGCCGTAGTAGTAGTTGCCCTGTTCGTCCCACATCCGGAACGACCGTCCACCGACCCGGTTGTCGAAGTGCTCCACTCGACCGTGGGTAGGAGCGACGATGGGTACCCCTGTGTCGGCGATGATGTCGACACCGCGATGGCGCCGTCCGCCCGAACGGGGAAATCCCCACGAATCGATAAACGAGTGAGGACCGCCGACAGGACACGTCAACAGATAGAACCCTTGTTTACGCCCCAGGCTCTGAAACCAGGTCGATTTGTCGATCGAAACATCGGCAGCCATCCGCTGCAGGTTGCGTTCCTCCAACTCCGTCAAACGAGCAAGGTCGACATCGAGACCGGCCTGCAACTGATCGACTTCCGCGGCCAGCTTCTGATTTCGTTCTTGCCGAAGCCGATGAATGGCTTCGGCGATGTCGAGATCCTTCTGCTTGTTGCGGTATTCGGCAAAGATCTCGGTGTCGGCCACGAGCGCTGCATCTCCCATCGCTTCAGCTCGAACGGCCGAGTTCAGGTTCTCGCTCTCCAACAGGTTGGTTTCGATCCTCGTTAGCTGGAAATTGGTGACCGCTCCTTCAACCGTGTTCTCAGCGATTTTTCTCGCCTCGCCCCGAAGTTCGCCAATCTCGCTCTCCGCCCGTGCGACCGTCCGATCGTCGGCCTCCTTGAGTCGAATCACTAGCCCGAGTTCGGCTGAAGCCTCCCGCACGCGAGCCCGTGTCCCCTCGAGTCCAAGCGCAACCCTGGCTCGACGAACGGTGGCGGCATCGATGCTTTCGATGGAACCTTCGGCCGGAGCGGTTTGACTGGAGACAGCCCCGCTGGAGCGCGACCCTACGATCGACGTACTCTCGGCGCTGACTCCAACGACAAGCATGGAGGCGGCGAGGGTAACAGCACCGGCAAGTGCGCTAGCGAGCGCGGCTGCGGTTCTTGGTCCAGAACTCCGCACACATGCAATGGTACCGGAGCATTGCGTGCACCGGTCCGATAGCGTTCTGCAGTCCGGCCCCGGTTAGCCGCCTACTACTGCGGCGTTCGAGGTCGATGATGCCTCTTGACCTGCGGGCGCCGTTGTCTCCGAGGCCGATGTATCCGAGACCGATGTATCCGTGGTCGTCGTTGGTGCTGACGTTTCAGTCGAGGCCATGGTCGAGCCTGTAGTCGAGACCTCGTTGTCCGACGGCGGCGCTGTCGTTTCGGGCGTCGACGTCTCGACCGATCCGTCAACGGTGGTCGACGAGGATGCATTTGTCGTGGCTGGCGCCACCGTGTCGGAGGTGGAGGAGGTGGAAGAAGGGGATTCGTCGACCAGCGTCGTCGTGGTTTCAGGCTGTTCGGTGACCACCGGCTCGTACTGTCGAGCCGGGACGATGCCCTCGGCCAGAGCCTGGCGTTCCATGGCGGAGACAACCGCCAGCAAGGGATACGGGTTGACGGCTCTGCCCCCATCGGGGTGAAGTTCCATGTGGAGATGTGGTGGTGTACCAATAGCGTTGCCGCTATTGCCGACGTAGCCCAGGAGATCTCCAGCCTCGACCACGAGCCCGTTGGTAATGCCCCCAGCGATGGAGTCAAGATGGGCGTAGTACCACTCTGACCCGCTCTGCCCGGTAAGCCAGAGCCTGACACCGCCTAGACGGTTCGATCCCACCTTGGACAACACGCCGCGCTCGGTAGCCACAAGTGGTGTACCTCGAGGAGCGAAAATGTCGATGCCCTCGTGCCAATGCTCATCTGCGGTTCCCGGCATGCGAGGAAACCCAAAGCTGTCGATCAGGGGCAACCCGTAGGCGCCCTGTATCGGGAACACGACGCCTTCGATATAGACCTCACTTCCGGCCTTGAAGGCTTCCAGTTCTATTTGGGCCTGGTCCCGCTCTACTCGAGCCTCAAGCACCGTCGCCGTTGCATAGCCGAGCAACTCATCTACAGCAGAACTTCGCTCAAACAGGTCTTGGGCATCTTCTCCAAGAGCCGATCGTGTCTTGTGTAGCTGTTCGATCTGCACCTCGTCGATGCGTAGAGCAGCTCGCGCCATCTGTGAACGGCGCCGTTCCTGGTCCGACCGTTCGTGGCCCTGCAAAGCATCGAGCAGGCTCGGGCCCTCGATCTCCGATTCAGTCGATCCGGCCCGGGTGAACGCCGCAATCGAGCGCCGCTTCATTCGATCGGTGGCCTCTACTGCATCGTTGTAGGTTTGTTCCGTCTCGGATTCGAGCGATGCAATGGTTACATCGAGCTGTTTGCGCCGAAGGCGAAGAGCTCTCACCTCGAGGATATGAATGGCGAGTTGGCCTTGCAGCTCGCCATAGCGAGCCTCCGCATCGCGAACGCTGCTCCACAAGATGCCGGCACCGGTTGGATCCCCTTGACTGCCGAAGGTCTTGGCCGGTGGCACGGTCACATCGCCATCGGCGTCATCCTCGCGCTGCGCCTCGTTGACGGCTGGATCGAGCGTCGTCTCGCTCGATTCGACCGACAGTGTGGTTTCGCCTGCTGCTGACGTCGTCGTTGTCTGGTTTTCAGGTGCGCTCGAAGGTGCCTGGGTGATGTCAGCGGTAGTCGATGGTGTTTCGCCCCCCGGCGGCACCGACGTTTCGGCCACCGTTGTCTCCACCACCGAGGTTTCGGCCACCGTTGTCGACGTTGGCTCGGTCGACGGAGGAGTGGTTTCCACGCCGGTGGTTTCTTGAGCTGTGGTTTCTGTGGCCACAGGTGTCGTTGTCGATGACGTATCGTCAGCCTGGATCGGGAGCGCCACGCTGACGGTCGGAGCCGAGACGGCGACCAGAACGAGCGACAGCGCAACCACAACGGCGAGTCGCGCCATGGTGCGAGCACCGGGAAGCCTACGTAGTGCAGCAGAGGAAGAACCCATCCCCTGTCTCGTCGACCGGAAGGCTTAGGCCTTAAGGCTCACGCTCAAACAAGGCCGCTGCTTCCCAACGTCGACGAATCAGCGGGAGAGCCTAAACGTGGTGAGCCTCGCCAGCGGTGAGCAGCTTGATAGTGCCAGCCGGGTCTTCCACGAGCAGGCCCCCTCCCCCATCTATTCCCGTCGCAAGGCCGGTGACGATCTCGCCCGGCGAGCCGCCCAGGAGCTGAAACTGAACGGAGCGTCCGAGCGTGAGACACACCGACCGATAGTCATCCAAAATAGCTTCGTGCCTACCGAGCTCAAGACGGGTTAGCTGGCCTTCGGTGTGAAGTAGGTAGCTACGAAGCAGGTCGAACCGATCGATGACCTGGGCGCCCTCGGCTCCGACAACGTCGTTCAGGCCGACGGATCGAGGCTCATCGCTAACCGCATACAGGTTCACGCCCACGCCGACAACGGCGTGCAACGACGAGCCGACAGAGATCGACTCCACCAAAATCCCCGCGAGCTTCGGCTGCGGTTCGGCGCAGACCAAGACATCGTTTGGCCACTTCAGCCCGATGGCATCTGTCGGCACACCCACATCGGCCATGGCGCCTAGCACCGAGAGCCCAGCCACGAGTGGCACCAGCGGAGCGCTGAGGGGCGAACATTCGATGACATAGGACACCAGGAGAGACTTTCCCGGCACATCGACCCAGCGGCGTTGCTGGCGGCCGCGGCCCTGATCTTGATGGTCGGTGACGAGGACTGTCGGCAGAGTTTTGCCTTCTCGTACCGCGGCGAGCAGGTCGGCATTGGTCGAACCGGTGCTGGCGACATGCACGATTCGAGAGAATCTTGTCTCATTCGGTGCCTGGAGTTCGGTTCCATCAACCATTGGCGTCTACATTAAGGCACGTGTTTACCAAAGTCTTGATCGCAAACCGTGGAGAAATCGCCGTCAGGGTCATTCGAGCCTGCCAGGAGATGGGTATCGCCACGGTGGCCGTGTACTCCGAACTGGACCGGGACGCTCTCCATGTGAGGCTAGCCGACGAGGCCTTCGCCCTTGGCGGCCAGACGGCGGCCGAGAGCTACCTCAATACCGAGGCCATCATGTCGGCCATCGATCAGAGCGGGGCCGATGCCGTTCATCCCGGTTACGGGTTCTTCAGCGAGAATGCCGACTTCGCTCGCACCATCACCGATCGTGGCGTTGCCTTCATCGGGCCACCGCCCGAGGCGATCGAGGTGATGGGCGACAAGATCAGCGCCAGAGCAGCCGCTGAACGCGTCGGTGTTCACGGCGTGCCCGGCAACACAGCCTTTCTGACCGAAGCATCCCAGGTAATCGAGTTCGGCACCGACCACGGCTGGCCGGTGGCGATCAAGGCGGCCTTCGGCGGCGGCGGACGCGGCATGAAGGTCGTCAACTCCGCCGATGAGGCCGCTGAGGCGCTCGAATCGGCCCAGCGTGAGGCGACCTCCTACTTTGGACGCGGTGAATGCTACGTCGAGCGCTACCTGACCAAACCCCGCCACATCGAGATTCAGGTCTTGTGCGATGCTCACGGCAACGCCGTCTATCTCGGTACCAGGGATTGCTCCGCTCAACGTCGCCATCAGAAGTTGATCGAAGAGGCTCCAGCCCCAGATCTGAGCGACGAGACATTCCATGCCATGGGCGAGGCCTCGGTCAAGGTGGCGAAGGGCTGCGGCTACACCAACGCTGGCACTGTCGAATTCCTCTACGAGAACGGCGAGTTTTACTACCTAGAGATGAATACGAGGCTTCAGGTTGAGCACCCGGTCACCGAGCTGGTCACGGGCATCGATTTGGTTGCTGAACAGATAAAGGTCGCCGCTGGCGAGCCTTTGGCCTTCAGCCAGGCCGACGTGGCTCTGACCGGACACGCCATAGAGGTGCGTATCAATGCCGAGGACCCTGCTGGGGGTGCATTCCTACCGTCGCCAGGGCGGATCTCTACGCTTCGGGCCCCATCTGGCTTTGGCGTCCGCTGGGACGGCGGCTACCAGTCAGGCGACGAGGTTAGCCAGTACTACGACAACCTCGTCGGCAAGCTCGTGTGTTGGGGCCAAGATCGAGACATCGCCATCAACCGCACGCTGCGAGCTCTTCGGGAACTCGTGGTAGAGGGTGTCGCAACCACCATTCCGGCCGACATCGCCATCCTTGATCACGCCGATTTCCGGGCGGCCGAACACTCGACGAAGTGGGTCGAGGAAGTGCTCGACTTGTCTTCCACATCATCCAAGCCGGCACCGCCCGATGAAGAGGACGAACCCAAGGTGCGTCACAACGTCGATGTCGAGGTGAACGGCAAGCGCTTCAATGTGGCCATGTGGATGCCCGAGTCAGCGATGAGCGGCGGAGGCGCAGCGCCAGCCCGCAAACCGAAACGGCGAGCTGCCAGCGCTGGCGGAGCAGGTGGCTCAGGTTCTGGTGACGTCGTCGTACCGATGCAGGGCACCGTCGTCAAGGTCCTCGTCGAGGCCGGCCAGGAGGTCGAGGCTGGCGAAACCGTCATCGTGCTCGAAGCCATGAAGATGGAGAACAACGTGGCTGCCGAGAAGTCTGGAACCGTTAAAGAGGTCAGGGTTGAACCGGGCCAGTCGGTCAGCGGCGGCGATGTCGTCGTCGTAATCGACTAGCTGACGCCAGCCACTTCGTCATCGTTGGGTTCTACCAGCCGAACGGGAACCGAAACTCGTGACCTGAGGTGTTCGATCAGATCGTTGACGCTTCCATGCCCGGCAAGCGGCACGGGGGCACCGATCAGTAGCTCGGTCTCCCCGACCGTTTTGACGACTTCGGCAGCCTCGTCGGCCACATCACCGGCGCGTACCAAAACGCGGACCGGAACATCGTCGACACCGACCTGTGACTTTGTGAGCTCAACCTGGGCATCGAGCAACCAGGCCAACTCATCGGCGGCGAGGGCAAGGGTCGTCTCGTCGATGTCGGAGAACGTCGAGTCGTCGAGAATGGCGAGATACAACAAGCCCTTGTCTGCGGCCGAGGCTTCAGCCAAGGCGCTCCGCAACGTTGCGGCACGACCGGTGCCGCCCCACGAGATATAGACGAGCTCAGTCATCGGTTCTCCCTGCGTTTGACGAACGTACCGACAGTTCCGCCAGGATGGTCGGCGGCTGGCTATCGAAGGTCGGTTCCGGATCTGCTTCCCATCGGTCTTCGAGTAGATCGAGAACCGCCATGCGGTTGTCGAGTTCGATAGTGAGACCGTTGGCCACAGCGCTCTCGATCATTCCGCTACGCACGATCTCGGCCAGGGCGGTCCGTTCGACAACGAGCGCTTCTCGGCGGGCCTGGAGCAGCATGGCAACCTCGAGCTCAGGATGGGCACCGAAGTGATCGCGCAGCTGGGAGGATTGATGGCGTATCTCGCGCTGGTAGGTCTTTGCCAACGAATCGGCCATGTCGGTGAACAAGACACCGTCGGCACCCAGTCGATTCATCTCCGACTGGCCAGCCCGGCTCATGTAGATATGGGCCTGGTGTCGTTGCTGTTCAAGCTCGTTGGCGGCCCGGCCCGCCAGCCCGAGACGGTTCATCAAGGCGGTGATCGTCGTCCCCTGAATGAGCAGGGTGAACAGCACGACGGCGTAGGTCATCACCAGCAAGGTTTTGACGACGTCTTCCTCGAAGTGCTCGGTTGTAACCGTCAGAACCAGAGCCAGCGAGATCGCGCCTCGTAGACCAGACCAGAACATCACGTGCTGATACGACTTCGGTACCGTTCGCGTCGGTCGGAGGCGGGCGCCGACGGCCGAAAGGCCGTAGACGACGATAAGACGCACAACGAGGACACCACCGATCGCGATCAGCACAGCATCCCAACGCTCGATCAACTCACCGAGTCCGATCGATAGCCCGATGATCAAGAAGACCATCGAGTTGACGAGGAAGGTCAACAACTCCCAGAAGTGTTCGAGGGTGAGCCGAGTCGAGGGTGAGGTGTTGTGCATGCCCACGTTGCCGACCATCAGCCCAGCGGCGACCACGGCCAAG
Source organism: uncultured Acidimicrobiales bacterium (assembly GCA_937922045.1). GTDB lineage: Bacteria > Actinomycetota > Acidimicrobiia > Acidimicrobiales > SZUA-35 > JAHELU01. The sequence continues at coordinate 103,213 of CAKZXA010000018.1, forward strand.
ATGCCAGAGAAGTGAAGGCCCTCCTGGCCAATGATCTCACCAAACTCTTCGGCTACGAGAAAGCTCCCGTAGGCCAGGGCCAGGGTGGTGCTCGTCTCGATGAGCGGGTCGTCGACGCGGGCGAGGAAAACAGCACTCACCAGATAGCCGAGGGAGAGGCCGACAGCGAGCCCGCCGGCGGAGACCACGATGAAGTCCTCAGCGGCCGATAGGAGTGTGAAGGGTTCAGAACCGATGGTGGCTGCCTTCAAAGCGAGGCCGAAGGCGACGACCGCCACCGCATCGTTGAACAGTGATTCGCCTTCTACGAGGAGGGCCAGCCGTTTCGGCGCCCCGAGCGATTTGAAAAAGGCGATGACCGCTACCGGGTCGGTGGCGGAGATGAGAGCGCCAAAGGCGAGGGCGGCAGTCCACGGCAGGCCGAGCGTTGTGTGCGTGAGCCAGCCGATACCCAACGTGCCGATTGCGGTGCCGATCAAGGCGAGAAGCAGAACCGAGAAGAGGTCAGCCCGGAGCTTGTTCCACGGAATATGCAGCGTGGCCTCGAACAGCAGGGGTGGCACGAGGAGAAAGAGGATGACCTCGGGGGTCACGTTGACCTCGATGATGTCACCGAGAACTGAAGCGGCTAGGCCAGCCAGTACCAGGGCGACGGTAAAAGGAAACCGCAACCGAGCGGCCAGAACCGCAACACCGGCAGCGATCGCCAGCAGGATGACGACCATGTTCTCGAGGGCGACGAAGGAACTGCCACCCTCGGTCTCTGAAGCTGCGAGCATCAGTTCGACCCGCACGTCCAAGCTTGTTGTCATGGTCACAACAGGCTACTCCGCCGCCTCGCCGAGCACCTCGGCCAGCGCAGGATGCACAAAGAGCGACTCGACCAGGTCTTGCACGGTAAGTCCAGCGCTAACGGCCAACGCCAACACCGAGATGAGTTCGGCCGCGTGACGACCGACGATGGAGCCACCCATCACCACGCCAGTCGCCGGATCGGACACGATCTTCACGAAGCCGCGAGAGTCATTGTTGATGAGCGCTTTGGCCGACACCGAGAAGGGCACTTTGGTCACCCGGATCTTGCGACCCTCGGCGAAAGCATCGGCCTCGGCCACGCCGACATCGGCGATCTCGGGGTCGGTGAAGATGGCGGATGCAGCCTTGTCGTAATCGATGTGCCGGTGAGGGCTGGCGTGCAATCCCATCGCGTGCTCGGCGATCTTACGGCCCTGGGTTGATGCAACCGACGACAAGGGCAGCTTGCCTGAGAGATCACCAGCGGCATAGATGTGCGAGACGCTCGACCGGCAATTGTGGTCGATAGAGACGTATCCCCACTCCGATTCAACCCCGGCTGCCTCCAGGTTGAGATTGTCGGAGTTAGGAATCGAGCCGATGGCTAGCAACACATGGGAGCCTTCGGCGATACGACCATCGTTGCAGGACACCTTCACGGCCTGGTCGCCAACCTCGATCGACTCGGCCCGCGCTCCCATGAAGAGCCGAACTCCCCGGTCGAGAAAACTCTGCTCCAGTACAGCTGCCACCTCCGGGTCTTTGTCGGGCAACACCTGCTGACGTGAAACGATGAGGGTTACGTCGGAGCCAAACGAGTTGAACATGTGCACGAACTCCACGCCGGTCACGCCGGAGCCGATCACGATGAGGTGCTCAGGCAGCTGAGGGGGCGGGTAGGCGTGCCGGGTGGTGAGCACTCGTTGACCATCCACCTGGGCCCATTCGGGAACGCGTGGCCGTGAGCCGGCGGCGAGCACGATGATGTCGCCTTCGATCGTCTCGATGGTGCCGTCGGCGTGGGTCGCCTCAACCTCATGGCTACCGACGAGGCGGCCGGTTCCCTCGATAAGGCGGACTCTCTGGCTTTCCAGAAGGCTGGTAACACTGTCCTCAAGACGGCCTTCGATGTGCTTGATGCGGTGGCGGAGCGCTTCGAAGTCGAGCTTGACGTCGACGGTTGCGAGCCCCATTTCGGAGGCCGCCCGCATGGCCGACATGGCACTGCCCGTAGCGATCATGGCTTTGGAGGGGATGCAGTCCAGCAGGTGGGCGGCACCGCCGACGATGTCTCGTTCGATCAGCGTGACGTCGGCCCCCAGCCGGGCAGCATGGGTGGCGCAGGCTGTGCCGCCGGGCCCACCGCCGATGATGACGAATCGCTTCTTCGGGCCTTCATCGGCTCTACGGCTACTCACGCTGTCCTACCTCGGTCTTGTTCGATCAGGTCTAGTTCCGCTCGATTCCCTCGTCAGACCTTATCGCCAGTCATCGCTGGGATGGGAGACTTTACAGCTTGCTGATCCCAGGGTCGGAGCCTGTCGGCGGGGCGAGCTCTCGTGTCGGTCCAGAAGTTGGTCGTTCGACAGCCTCCGATACAACACCTCGAGTTGATCGACCATCATCTCCCAGTCGTACAGGCCGAGCCGCTCTCGTCCCCGCTTGATTCGAAGCTCTGAGCCAGCGGTGTCGCCGATCACCTCGACGATGGCTTGACCCAACTGATCACTATCACCGGGGGTGACGAGGACCGCGGCGTCGCCGACCACCTCGGGGATGGAACCGGCCATCGTACTCACGATCGGCGCCCTGGCTTCCATGGCTTCCAGCAGGGGGAACCCGAAACCCTCATACAGGGAGGGGTAGACGAGCGTGCTAGCCCCGGCCAGAAGATCAGCCTTTTCACCCTCGCTCACGTAGCCGAGGCGGTGGACCTTGTCAGGACAGCGACATTGTTCGATGGCCAAGCGCACGGCATCCGCGCCCCAGCCCGCCTGTCCCACGATGACCAGATGCAGATCGGGGAGTTCATCCCATACCTGATTCATCGCCCGTACAAGACCGACGTAGTCCTTGCGCGGTTCGATGGTTCCAATGGCCAAGGCATAAGGTGCACCACCGACAAGGGCTCGGCCAGCTCCAGCTTCGCCCGGTGCCGAAGGGGTATGACCGTTCACGATCGTGTGCACCCGTTCGGCTGGTACGCCAAGGTCGGCGACGATCTCGTCGGCCACATACTGGGATCCTGTATGCACATGGGCGCCGCGACTGACGGCTCGCCGCAACAGGATCGGGTTGTACCGGCTGTGAGCGTCCACTAGTTCGGGATACTTCCAAGCGGTTAGATCATGAACCGCCACCAGCTCGGCGCCACCACCAGCAGGAGGTACTACATAGTTCAAGCCGTGGACGACGTCGTAGCCGGTCAGGGACGGCCGGTCGGTTCGACGCCAGAGTTGATGGCATGCCCGCGCCGGCACCGGCATCCGCCGAGACTGCCAGCCTTCGCCGATGACCGCGGCGAACTGGTTCCAGCCGCGCATGCTGATCAACACACCGGTCGGTTCAACCCCAGGCCGCTGACCCAGACGCGCCGCGACCTCCTCTACTACTCGGCCGATGCCGGTACGAGGGCCAAGCAGCGGTGTTAGATCGACGGCGATCTTCATGAAGCACTGATGGTAGGGCATCGACACAGCTCTCTGAGGCCAATCGGCGAGAGTTGAACCTGCGATCTGATATCTCCATGAGCCGAACCCTGCTTGTCGTTTTATCGACAAATACTCTCGGTTTCTAACTACCCCTATGATCCAACCGACCTAAACAGGAAGGAACTACTGTCATGAGAAGACTATGCAGAAAAGACCTCCGTCGATCGATACGAACATGCCCCCATCGGGCGATGGCGACATAGCTATCGCGCTTCGCCATATCTCCAAACAGTTCAACACAGGAACGACACCGGACAAGACGCTCAAAGAGCGCCTCATCCTCCGTCGACCGGGTCGCAGCAGCACCATACTGAACGCTGTCGAGGACGTTACATTCGACGTCTACAAGGGCGAGACCTTCGGCATTCTCGGCCACAACGGATCGGGCAAAAGCACTCTGCTCAAGATGATTGCTGGCATCATGCGTCCGAGCAGCGGCACCATTCGAGTTGAAGGCAGGCTCGCCGCCCTTCTCGAACTCGGCGCAGGGTTTCACCCCGACCTCAGCGGTCGGGAGAACATCTTCCTCAATGGTTCGATTCTTGACCTTGACCGAACCTATGTCGAAAGCGTCTACGACGAGATCGTCGACTTCGCCGAACTCGATGAGTTCATCGACATGCAGGTACGCCATTATTCTTCTGGTATGAGGGCCCGTCTCGGCTTCTCTGTCGCAACTCACCTACAACCAGATGTGCTGCTTGTCGACGAAGTCTTAGCCGTTGGCGATGAGAACTTTCAGCAAAAGTGCATGCATCGCGTCGACCAGTTTCGATCATCAGGACGAACTATGGTGCTGGTAAGCCACAGTGCCAGTCGGGTCGGCCAAATGTGCAATAGGGTGGCCGTCTTCGATCGCGGACAGCTACTTTTCGTGGGCAAGCCCCAGGAGGCGATCGAGAACTATCGCGAGGCGTTGGAGAATCGGCGGCTCGCTCGAGGCGCCAACTACGCCACGATCGAAACCTCCTCTGACCAGCCAGACGAGCGGAACGATCCGGTGCGGCTCGTCGATGGCGCCATCGGCACCGGAGACAAGCCGACCTTCGCTCCACGCGACGACGTCCCCCTGTGGGTCGATCTCGACGTCGACGAAGAGATCGACTTCCGACTCCGCCTGGTCTTACGCAATCCCGAAGGACAGACACTGGTCAACCGCTCGACGATGAGCATGGCCAACAACCCATTTCGCCTGCCTAGAGGAACGCACCGCGTCCACTTCACCCTTCGCGATCTTCCCCTACGCCCCGGCCCCTACAACCTCGTGGTCTTCGCTGAATCACCCGACGGCAACACCCGTCTCGACCTTCCGTGTCGCCTCGGGAAACTGAGGGTTGAGGGCCGTCTTCGCGGTGTTGGCCATCTGGCGGTGGACATCGATCATCGCATCGAACCCAGGCCAACCAACGACCTCACCACAGCGACACGTAGCACCGACCAAGACACCGAGCCGGTGTCGGCTCCCCTGGCTTCAAGCCCATCGCGCTAGGCGCTCAACGAGAACGGATCCTGACGTGCTCTCCTCCCCTGCTTCCCCGATCGCTCCGTCGTCGACCACGACCACGCTGATCAGCAGTGACCACACCCACCGAACTTTGCGAAGCCAACTCGACGCCGTGTGGCAACGCCGTGATCTTCTGGCCAACCTCACGAAACGCGAAGTTAAGGCGCGCCATAAGAACAGTGTGATCGGGTTCGCATGGAACCTGCTCAATCCCTTGCTGCAGATGGTGGTTTACACCGTCGTGTTCACCTACTTCATGCCAGGCCGCACACCCTTGTTCCCGATCAAACTGTTGTCGGCCATGGCCGTGTTCGGCCTTTTCTCAACCAGCCTGAATGCAGCGGCGACCTCCGTGTCAGGCAACTCGGCACTCGTCCTGAAGATCTGGTTTCCGCGGGAGATCCTGCCCTTGTCAGCGGTGGCGTCCAACCTCGTTACCTTCCTCAGCCGCGTCAGCATCCTGGTGATAGGGCTCGTCGCGTACTGGCACCCGCCAGCGTGGAGCATGCTATGGCTCGCTGCGCTCGCTGTCTTCGTTACCCTCGTCCTCGCCACTGGCCTCGGGCTACTCCTCGCCACGGCCAACGTGTTTTTCCGGGACACCCAACACTTCCTAGACCTTGTGTTGATGGCCTTGTTCTGGTTCACACCGGTGATCTGGAACTATGACTATCTCGCCGCTCGCATCATCGATCACTTTGGTCCAGAGTGGGAACGGATCGTCCTTCTCAACCCGCTCATTCCTATCGTGACGACCTTCCAACGAGTGCTGCACAACCCGGCAGCACTGCCGCTGGAAGACCAGGGCGAGTTCACGCTGATGCTTCGGCCCAACTCGTGGTATTTGACCAATCTTGGCATTGCCTTCGTCGTGTCGGCCATAACCCTCGTCGTCGGCCTACGCGTCTTCCGCCGCTACGAGGGCGCGTTCGCGGAAAGCCTTTGACTTCCACCATCGCGATCCATGCGTTACTCGACGTTCGGGCCGACTATTGATCGAGTGACTCGATAAGGTCGGCCACCGTGTGCTGATTCTCGAGCGGGTGGCGGAGCTTCTTGCTCCCGTTCACCTTGTAGCGATTTCGACGCCCGACGCGTTCGGATTCGAGATAGGCCTCGTCCTCAAGCTCATGGATGATACGTTGCACCGCTCCGACCGTGATCCCAACCGAGTAGGCGATATCGCGCTGCCTGAGTTCGGGGTTCCGACTAATCGCGATCAGAACGTGAGCGTGGTTGGTAAGAAACATCCATGGAGGAAGCTCGGGTTCGGGCGCGACGAGGGACACATCTCGACTATATCCCTCGCAAGAGACATCTATTCCAGGAGAGGTGTTCAGCGGCGATCGCTTGACGTCGTGCTCCTCATGAGCTGGCATCAGTGGACTCCTCCGTCACTGGCATCGGATCGAGTGCGACGAGTGGCAGCAAGATGACGGGCGGCACCACGATGTTGCCGCACACCGAGATCATGCCGCCACCACGCCAGCATGTCGATCCCATTGGGCCTCGAGAAAGGCGAGCCGGTCCCGGCAGGCGCTCAGCTCCAAGGCCAGCCCCTCAACGTCATCTGGTTCTGCCTTCATCCAGATAGTGATGCGTTCGACCCGCACCTCAAGGTCGGAAAGCTCAACGATCAGGTCCGCGCGTCTTGGGGTTGAAACCGGCAGGCAGCGATCCCAGAGACCACGCACCCGTCGACTAATTCCGTCGAGGGACCG
>CAKZXA010000019.1 GCA_937922045.1 uncultured Acidimicrobiales bacterium
CTTGTCTGCAGGCGAGAAGAGCATGTACACCCGGGCCCGCAAGGTGCTGGTGTCCGAACTCTCCTTTGCTCTCAATGTGAGCGAAGACGAAGCGACCGATCAGGTCGAAACCCAGCTCGCCCAAGACGAAGTCGAAGTCGAAGTCGAGTAGCTGTAACGCTGTTCGGAGACGATCAGCGTTTGCGCCCGTTCAGGCAAACCCAAGCAGGCTGAACATCGATTGTGGGACGTTGTCGCGCCCAGCGGCCAGCAGGGCCGCTCGTTCGACGTTGACCTCATCGAATCGTCGATCGGTCCATTCGTCCCACGGGCCCGCCGCGAGGGCGCTGGCGTCGCCCTCAGCCTCGCCGCAAGCTTCGAGATAGTCGGCGAGATCTCCTAGATCCGCCAACCCACCAGGCAGGCCGTGGCCGGGGATCACCGTCGGGTTCAACTCGATCAGCTGGCGAATACTGTCGACCCAATCGGCTGGGTATCCGTCGAACGCGAGGGGGGTAACCCGAAAACTGGCAAGTGCACCAGCAAAGACAACGTTGGTCGCCTCCATGTAGAGGATCATGTTCGAGGCCGACTCGCCCCGAAGGGGAATGGCGTAGCATGCGTCGCTTAGCCACGCCGGTTCCGAGATGGTGTGGGTGATCGGTCTGTTGGCGAACTCGTTGCCGTAGGCCTCGGCGTGTTCGGGGAGGAGCCGGGCGAAGGCATCAGGGTTTGGAGGGGCGTCAAGTTGCTCGCTTGTTGGCTCGCTGCCGTAGAACGCTGCCGCCCAGAACGGTGTACTACCGCCGCTGTGGACGACCCGGCTGGAGCTGAGAACAACCCGCTTGATCGGCAAGTCGAGCTCGCTTGTAAGCTCGGTGATCATCGTCTTGGCTTGCAGCCCGATCATTGGTGTTGCGCCGGTGTCGAACACTGTCAGCCCATCGGTATCGACGACAAGACCAATGTTGGATCGGCCATAGCGTGGCTCCGGATCGATCAAGGCATAGACGCCTGGGCCGAGTTCGACGAGGTTCACGGCGTCTCTCGGATACCGGCCCAGCCGCGGTCAAACGGCGCCAAACCGGGCACGTCGACCCGGTTCAGCAGGTAGAGGTGGCTGAAGGTTGACGGGGTGGCGTTGGGTGGGCGTTGACGTGGTTTCATCGGAGCAATCTAGGGTAGCCCGGCACCGTAGGGGTAAGCGGTCGATCGCGACGCTGGGGCAGCGCCGTGTTGGGGACCCGGCTCTTCGGCTCTAACCTCGCTCAGCTAGAGTTGGCTCATGACCTACGTTCCACCGATTCGAGACATCAACTTCGTCCTCGATCACGTTGCCGACGTCGACGATCTCCTCACCCGACCTCCTTTCACCGACGTGGATCGGGAGACGCTGGATTTCATGATCGAAGAAGTGGGCCGATTCATGGCCGAAGTCATTGCGCCCACCAACGTCGACGGCGACAAGATCGGCGCTACCTGGTCGGTAGGCGATGATGGCTATGGGCGGGTTACCGTGCCGGAGAGTTTCACCTCCGCCTATAAGCAGTTTGTGGCCTCAGGATTCGGCGCCGTACCCTTCGACCCAGAGTTTGGCGGTGGCGGATTTCCTTGGATTGCCGCCATCGCGATTCAGGAGTTGATGACGTCGGCAAACATGGCGTTCGCCCTCTGCCCCCTACTGACTCAAGGCGCCATCGACGCCATCCATCACCATGGGACAGATGATCAGAAGGCTCTCTATCTCCCGAAGATGCTCACCGGTGAGTGGACGGGCACGATGAATCTCACCGAACCGCATGCGGGTTCGGATGTCGGCGCTCTCACCTCGAAGGCCGAACCCGTCGGCGACGGTTCCTTCAAGATTTCGGGTCAGAAGATCTTTATCACCTTCGGTGAACACGAGATGGCTGAGAACATCATCCACCTCGTGCTGGCCCGAACACCAGGCTCGCCTCCCGGCACCAAGGGCATCTCGATGTTCCTGGTACCAAAGTATCTCGCCAATGAAGACGGAAGCCCGGGCCAGCGCAACGACGTGTCGTGTGTCTCGATCGAGCATAAGCTCGGTATCCACGGCAGCCCAACCTGTGTGCTGGCGTTTGGCGAAAATGATGGTGCGATCGGCTGGCCGCTCGGCGACGAGGGCGCAGGCATGAGAAATATGTTCACCATGATGAACAATGCCCGCCTTTCGGTTGGCCTTCAAGGCCTGGCCCTTACCGAACGGGCCTATCAGCAAGCGCTTGGCTACGCTCAAGAACGGGTTCAGGGCACCGCTGTAGGGGCAGAGAAGGGGGCGAAGAGCCCGATCATCGATCACGCCAACGTGCGTCGCATGCTGATGACGCAGCGATCTTGGATCGATGCCATGCGCTGCCTGCTGTACGAAAACGCGGCTGCTTTGGACCGAACCGTCGGCGGCGGCGACGATGCTGAAGCACAACAGGAGTGGGCCGACCTGCTGATCCCGCTATCCAAGGGCTTGTGCACCGATGTTGTCAACGAGATGACGTCGCTCGCCATCCAGATCCATGGCGGTATGGGCTTTGTCGAAGAGACCGGGGTCGCTCAGTATTATCGCGATGCTCGTATAGCTGCGATCTATGAAGGAACGAACGGGATCCAGGCCGCAGACCTCGTGGGCCGCAAGCTGCCGATGCGCGGGGGCGCCGTTGTGTTGGAGAAGCTGGATGCGGCCGCGGCCTTGGCTGCCGAACTGACCGGAGTGGCCCCGCTCGGTGATTTCGGGCCTCGATTGACCGAAGCGACTGCAGCGGCAAGGCGAGCCACAGAATGGCTCCTCGAGCACGGTATGACCAATCCCAACAACGCCTTGGCTGGCTCAACGCCTTACCTGCGGATGCTGGGGGTGGTGATTTGTGGCTCTCTTCTCGGTACGTTGGCCAAGGCGACGCTCGATGCCGATGATGACGCCGATTTCCTCGCGGCCAAGCAGGCGTCGGCGCGCTTCTTCGGGGAGCAGATTCTGCCTACGGTCGGCGCTCTCGAAGCCCAGGTCACCGCTGGCGCCGATCTTCTGTTCGCCTTGAGCGCAGAGCAGTTGGCCTAAGGCACACAGCAGCTTGGCTTCAACGACTATGACGGAACATCTGCGAGGCGCTAGCGGTTACACAACCGACCCGGACTAGTCTTACGAGCGGTGCTTCACATGTTTAGACAACCCGACTTCGCTCTACTCGCTTCCATTCCGAGCCCGTCCTCAAACGGTCTTGAGCTTGGTCCGCTCACGCTCAACTACTATGGACTCTGCATTGGAATCGGTGTCTTGGCCGCGGTGTATATCGCTCAACGCCGGTGGGCGGCCAGGGGTGGAAACCCGGAGGTCGTGCCCGAGATCGCCATCTGGGCTGTCCCGGCAGGCTTGGTCGGGGCTCGTATCTATCACCTCATCACCGACTGGCGTTCACCGTCGGACTGGATCAAGGTTTGGGAGGGTGGACTCGGGATCCCTGGGGGTCTCATTCTTGGCGTGCTCGTCGGCTACTTTGTGGCTCGCCGCAAGGTCGTCGACATCCCGAACCTGATCGACGCGTCCATTCCTGGCATCCCTGTGGCCCAGGCCATCGGACGCCTCGGCAACTGGGTGAACCAGGAGATCTACGGGCGGCCAACGGATGTGCCCTGGGCGGTTGAGATCGATCCGGCTTTCCGACCCGCCGAGTACCCAGACTCCCCAACGTTCCATCCGGCCTTCCTTTACGAAGCGCTTTGGAACCTTGGTCTGGCCGGATTTCTGATCTGGATCGACCGCCGTGGTCGCCTCAAGCGGGGCATGATCCTTCCGCTCTACATTCTGGGTTACGGCATTGGCCGGTTTATCGTTGAGGCGGTGCGGATCGACTTCGCCAGCCGGATTCTCGGTATCCGGGTCAACCACTGGATGAGTGGCGCTGCTGTGCTCTTGTCGGTCTTAGCTCTCATGTTCCTGTATGGCAAAGCCAAGCCGTCACATTGGGCGTCGATGGCGTCGTCCGATCGTGGGGGGACCACCAGCGGCGACCTCGACAGCGAGGATCAGGAAGTCGGTTAGACGGCATCCTCGGCCGGCTTGGGAACGAGCACTCGTTCAATATCCAACCCAAGCCCCTTGAAGTTGGGGATGGCGTGGTTGTAGCCGCGATCGAGATGGTGCGTTCCGGTGATCGTGGTTGTGCCAGTGGCGGCCGCGGCCGCTAGAACGTAGGCGAATCCGCCGCGAATATCGGGCACAACCACGTCGGTTCCGATGAGGGGTGCGCCACCTTTGACCACGACCGAACAGGCGGTGGAAGAACCGACGAAACGACTGTGGCCACTGCCAAGCGGGATGTTGTAGGGCTGGATGTCGGCCCCCATTTTGCGCAGCGCTGGCACATAGGTGAATCGATTCTCGTACACGGTCTCGTACATAACCGACATGCCTTCACATTGGGTGAAGAGGGCAACCATCGGCGACTGCCAATCGGTCATAAACCCGGGATGGGTGTCGGTCTCGACCGCGCCGGCGGTGAGATGGTCGGCCCTGGCCGACACCGATGAGTCGGTGATCTCGAACTCTGCGCCCATGCGGGACAAGGTTGAGATGGCGGTGACGAGCCTGTCTTGGCTGCAACCGTGGACCGTGACCTGGCCGCCGGTGATCAGGCCTGCGACAAGATAGGAGAAGGCTTCGATGCGGTCGCCTTTGAGACGGTGAGCAGCTCCGGAGAGCTTCGGTACACCGTCGATGATGTAGCGACGGTTTGGGTGCATCTCGATGTGGGCGCCCATGCGCTGCAGGAAGAGAGCGAGTTCGATTACTTCGGGCTCGAGGGCACCGCCGTCGAGCACGGTGCGGCCATTGGCCATGGAGGCGGTGAGCAGGACGGTCTCGGTGGCGCCAACCGACGGGTACGGCAGCTCGATGTGAGCCCCCCTCAGCTGGCCGGCCTTGGCGTGGAGCCCTTCGCTGGTTATCTCGACCTCGGCCCCCATTTTTTCCAAGGCGTTGACATGGAAGTCCAGTGGGCGGGAACCGATGTCGTCGCCACCGACCAATGGCACGAAGGCCTGGCCGGTGCGGTGGAGGAGTGGACCGACCATGAGGATTGGAATGCGGTTCATGCCGCTGAAGGTCAAGGGCACTTCACTGCTCGATAATGGCCGAGAGTCGACGATCGCATCACCATTGCTGCGCTCGATCACACAGCCGAGCGATTCGAGCATTTGGGCTGTGATGTCGACATCGCCGATTTCAGGGCAGTTCGAGACGGTGGACGGTGTGTCGCCCAGCATGGCGGCGACGAGGTGTTTCGTCACCGCGTTCTTAGAGCCCCGCACCGCTACATCACCAACGAGGGGTCCGGCCGGATTAACAATCCAAGCTTCGGTGGTCTCGCTGGACTCAGAACTTGTCTGCTCGGCTGTCGTCTGTTCTGCGGTGGCTGGTGTCACGAAAAACCAATCTAGTTGGATGGATGGAACATGAGTGGGCAGATGGACAAATCTGGGTGTAGTTCTCACCATTGCCCGTGAAGATCAGAAGACCTAATGGCTGAGGCGCGCCTCGATGCCGATCGACTGAAGGGCGGCGGTGATATGGCCGCCGGTTGCGACCAGGTTGGTGAGTCGATTGTAGGGATGAAGGCGGGGAAGGTCTGCTCGTGGCCGTTCCGGAGGACTGGCCAGTGTGGCTGCGACCTCAAAGGAGAGCGCAAAGAGAAAGAGACGTTGAGCGAGTTGCTGATGGCTGAACAGATCTGGGTAGGCAGCGGCTAGCCACATCGGCACATCGACGTAGTCTTGGGCGCTGGTAGCGCCTTCGTAGTCTTCAGCCACGTGCCCCTTTGGGATGGCACAGAACCGCAGCAGCACGTCGAGGTCAAGATCGGCTGGGCCGCCCCGGCACCACTCAAAATCCAACAATCCGGTAATCGTTGAGCCATCCCACAGAATGTTCTCAAAGCTGAGATCTCCGTGGATGAGCTGGTTGCCGTCGATCTCTGGAAGAGCCTCCTCAGCACGGCGCAGCTTCGACTCGATGAGTGAGAGCACATCAGCGTCGACGAATCGGTTGCGGCGTAGGGCGGTGACACCGCGCCAGAGCGGGCCTGTGGGCTGAAGCCCTGAGCGGAGCATGTGTGGAGGTTTGGCAATGGTTGGCAGGCTGGCCGGCGAGCGGATCTCGTGAAGCTCGCGGAGGCAGGAGGCGAGTTGAGCGATGGCCTCGCGACGTTGGCTCGTGCGCATGTCGGGCCACCAGCGCGACAGAGGCGACCCCTCGCGCCGTTCGACGATGAGATAGTCGGAACCGACGCCGCCACCGTAGGCAACGACGGTGGGTGTCCATGGCCGTTTGGGGAGGGCGTGGCACAGTTTCGCCTCCCGCCGAAGTCGTTCATTGGGCTGTCGATTGAGACGAATGGCGTAGTCGTCGCTCAGGAAAACCTCGTTGCGGGTGCTATGGGCGCGTACCATAGGCCCGTCATTGGCGAGGCCACTGGCTTCGAGAGCCTGTCGGGCGCGTGCTAGCGCCAGGTTTCCGAGAAGATCGTTGCTCATAGTGCGTTGCACCTATCGGCGACGGTTGCAGGATCGTTAGCGACCAGCCGATATCACCGGCCATTCCGAAGGGAGCGGCCGTCCTAGGGGCAAGGCGGGGCCGGGTGGCTACACGAGATTGGCTGACGCCAGCACCGCAGTAGACAGTGCTGGCCATCGTTCCAGCGCCCACGGGCCGAACGGCTCATCGGTCAGAACGGCGCAGGCCAGGGCCTGCTCGGGGTCGATCCATAGAAAGGTTCCGGCTGCGCCAAAGTGACCGAAGGTGGTCGCTGAGTTGTCTGCCGATGTCCAGTGAGGGGTCTTGGAACCTTTGATCTCGAAACCGAGCCCCCACGGGTTGGGGTCCTGGCGGCCGAACCCTGGGAGGACGCCAGCCAGGTGTCCGAGGTGAGGCGACGTGGCGTGGAGCAAGGTTTCAGTGCTGATCAGGGTCGGCTTCATCAGCTCACCGGCGACCACGAGCAGATCCCGAACCGAACTGCGTGCTCCGTGAGCGGGCGATCCGTAGAGTTCGGTGGAACGCAGGCCAAGGGGCTGCACAACGGCTTCGTGGAAATACTGACCAGCGGTCATACCGGTCGAGGCGGCCAACGCCTCCCCAACGAGTTCGAAACCGAGATTTGAGTAGATGCGCCGAGACCCGACTGCTGCCATGGTCGGCAACGACCCGTCGGCTGTATCGGGGGCTTCAGGGGGAAGGCCGGAGCTGTGGGACAAAAGGTGGGCGATCGTTGACCCCTCGGGACCAGCCGCTTGTTCGTAGGCAATCGAGCCCTCCTCAACCGCCACGAGGATGCAGACCGCAAACAACGCCTTGGTGATCGACGCTAGTTCGAAGGGGGTATTCTCGTTGCCGTAGCGAGCGCCGGTGCCGTCGTGATGCATCCAACCAGCGGCCGCTGTCTTGACCGGCCACTCCATCAACGCCTCGAGACCGGTCAGGTGCTCAAGGGGCCGATTCGTCTCGTTTGACGAGCCGTTCGGGGTCGAAGACTTCATGGTTCGGACGCTAGCTGTTTTTGACTCTGAAGTGGTGAAGCTCGTTCTCTTGGCATTCGTTGGATAGCCTAAGAAGAGTATGGGTTGCCGCCGACAGGATCGGTCGTCGCCCCTGCGCTGCCACCATCATCCAAAAGCGCCGGACTCCACAGACACATGGCTCAACAGGCCTGTTGCAGAATGTTCGGCTGAGATGGCATCCAAAAGACAACATGCCAGGTGGCCAACGCCGATCACGACGATCGTGCGAGCGCATGTCTAGGTCGAAAGGAATGGGCATAGCCCACAAAGTGAGTATTACGTTTAAGGAGCTAGGTGTAGCCCCCGAAGTCGTCGAGTCTCTCTCGACACGGGGTATCGAAGACGCCTTTCCAATCCAAGAGTTAACAATTGCCGATGCGTTGGAAGGCCACGATGTTTGTGGCAAGGCCAAGACTGGTTCGGGCAAGACCCTCGCCTTCGGTATCCCACTCGTTCAGCGATTGGCCCAAGGGTCAAAAGGCGGGGTGCGAGGCCTCATCCTCGTACCAACCCGCGAACTTGCCACCCAGGTAACCGAGGAACTCGAACCTCTAGCCAAGGTGTCGAATCTCAAGCCTCTTGCCGTCTACGGCGGCGCCGACATCGAAAAGCAGATTAGCAAGCTGAAGAAAGGCATCGACTTCATCGTGGCTACCCCCGGCCGCATGATCGACCTTCTCGACCGTGGAGAGGTTTCGGTAGCCGACGTCGACATGGTCGTGATCGATGAGGCCGACCGCATGGCCGACATGGGATTTCTCCCACAGGTCGAGTGGATCTTGCGTCGCATTGAAGGCAACCATCAGACGCTGCTCTTCTCAGCGACCCTCGATGGTGCTGTCGACTCTCTGGTCAGTCGCTATCAGCATGATCCAATACGCCATGAGGTCGAGGCCAGCGAGGTAACGGTCGAGGATCTGGCTCATCGCTTCATCACGGTTCACGACATGGACCGGACGAAGGTCGTGGCCGCGATCGTCGAAGCCGCCAAGCGAACCATCATCTTCTGCAATACCAAAAGGCAATGCGACCGCTTGTCGCGGGATCTGGAAAACTTGAACGTTTCGGCACAGGCTATTCACGGAGATCTTCGGCAGCGGCAGCGAGAGAAGGCGCTCGGCGAGTTCTCGGACGGCCGGTTGCAGGCCTTGGTGGCCACCGACGTGGCAGCTCGAGGGATCCACGTCGACGACGTTGCCGTCGTCATCCATTTCGATCCACCGGATGATCACAAGACATACCTCCACCGATCGGGCCGTACCGCCCGCGCCGGTGGCTCAGGCGTGGCTGTGACACTCGTGCTTTGGAATCAGGAGCTCGACGTTAAGCGGCTACAGAGGCGACTGGCGCTCGATATTCCGATCGTCGAGATGTTCTCCAATGATGAGCGGCTTACCGATCTTGCCGCGTGGGACCCGGTCGAGTCGTAGCAACAGCGACGTTGCCCTCGTCCCATCCCTGCCACCAGTGATAGAGACACGATGAGCAGGGGTGACCCGATCCGGTTGGACGTGGCCCGTCGGCGCTGGGCCCGCCGCCTCGCCGCCTCGGTTGAATCGAGCGATGCCGAAGAATCGGGGTCGCTCGTTTTTGCTGTCGCTGCCAATGTGGCGGCCGCGGTCGGTGTCGAACCAGCAGCGCTTGGACTCTCGCCGAATGCCACGATTCAACCGCCAGACCCTCCGGGTGGTTGGGGGTCACCCTGGCTGCTCGGACTGGTCCATGAGCAGGCTGTGAGCGACCAGAGTCGTCGAGGGCGCGGCGCCTGGTATACGCCTGAACCTGTGGTGCGAGGTCTCGTGGCTCTGGCCACCGAGGCGATGGCGGCACCAGAGGTCGGCTCGGTGGTCCTGGATCCGACGTGTGGCGGTGGCGCGTTCCTTCTCGCCGCTGCCGATCGTCTTGTCGGGCTTGGGCTATCGCCAGCCACCGCTCTCAACCGATTGGCTGGCATGGATATCGACGCCGGTGCCGTTGAAACCGCCGAGCTCTCGCTGCGGCTATGGGCGGCGATGCGTGGCCTCGACCCGACCATGGTTGAGCTCGATCTCGAGGTCGGTGATGCTCTGAGCGCGCCAGCTGATCGTTGGGCGTCCCACCGCCTTGTGGTCGGCAATCCGCCGTTTGGTTCGCCGCTCCGATCGGGAGCCCTGCCCGAGACCGCCACGCGATTCCGTCAAGAACATGCCGAACACCTCGGGCCTTACGCCGACCTGGCGGCGATTCATCTGCTCAAAGCCCTGCTCGATAGTGGGCCAGAGTCGGTTGTTGCCCTCGTTCAACCCCAATCGGTCCTGGCCACCCAAGACACCGCCGCTCTTCGGTCGTTGATCGAGGAAGGTCGGTTCGGCTGGCTTGAAGCTCTGTGGGTGGCGCGAGAGTCGGTGTTCGACGCTGGCGTCAAGACGTGTGCCCCAGTGATCGGCCCCCGGGACCCGGGTGTGGATGGTGTCCGACTCGCTCACGGATTGGACGTTACCTCACGGGGTCAGGCTCCAACCGATGCTTGGGGTTCCTTGGCTGTTCGGGCGTTGGGAGCGCCGCAGTTGCCGCCAATGATGACCGAACGGAGCCATGGTCAGCCCCTGGCGCCTGGGTTGAGCGCAACCGCTGGATTTCGCGATGAGTACTACGGGCTGGTAGCAGCCTGTCGCGAGATGGACGCCGAAGACGATGGCAGCGGATCGATCGCTCCCTTGCTCACCGTTGGCCTCGTCGACCCCCTCACCAATCTGTGGGGACTGCAACCGTGTCGGTTCGGGCGCACCGAGTGGCAACGACCGGTGATCGATCGGAGTGAGCTTTCCGACAAGGTTGAGCGCTGGGTCGAGCGCCAGTCGGTTCCGAAGGTGATCCTGGCTACCCAGTCGAAGGTCTTGGAACCGGTTGTTGATCTCGATGGCTCACTGATCCCAGCCACCCCGCTCATCGCCGTACACTGCCCAGCCGACCGGCTTGGGCATGTGGCGGCCGTGCTGCTAGCGCCGCCGGTTGTCGCTTGGGCTTGGGCCCGCTGGTTCGGTACGGCCCTCACCGTTGAAGGCGTGAAACTTGCCGCCAAACACATCGTTGAGTTGCCAACCCCGCCAGATACGCAACGGTGGGATCAGGCGGCGGCGCTCGTGGTTGAGCAGGCTAAACAGGCCGCCGATCGTCAGAGCGGACGAGCGGTAACCCTCGAAGTCGCCCGCATCATGAATCAGGCCTATGGCGGTGACGGAGCGCTGCTTGAGTGGTGGGAGGCCCGGCTACCTCGCCTCGACCGCTAGTTCGGCCCGGGTGCGGCCGTTCGGTGGGAGGGGAATCGGTAGGCCATGGATACGCCACTAGGGCTACAATCGATTGCGTGAGTCCTCTCGCCCAACCCGAGAATCGCTTTGACGACATTCCGTCGTCCGGTGCTTGGCGTGTGGGTGATCCGCCAGCGTGGCGTCAGTTCCTTCGGGTCGCCGGAGAAGGTCGGCGTTTCGCCTTGGAAGGCGGAGGATGCCTCGACGAGGTCGATGTGGCCTACGAGTCGTGGGGCACTCTCGACGCGGAAGCGTCGAACGCTGTGCTCGTTTGCCACGCCTTGACCGGAGACGCTCATGCTGCCGGCCCCTCGGGGCCTGGGCAGGCTGCGGCTGGCTGGTGGGACGATCTGATCGGCCCGGGCAAAGCTATCGACACCGACCAGTTCTACGTCGTCTGCGCCAACGTTTTGGGAGGGTGTCAAGGGACGACGGGGCCAGCCTCGCCGCACCCCGACGATGGAGAGCCATATGGTTCTCGCTTTCCGATCGTTTCGGTGCGCGACACCGTGCGCACACAAGCAGCCTTGGCCGATGCCCTCGGGATTCGTCGTTGGGCCGCCGTTGTCGGCGGTTCGGTCGGAGGGATGCAGGCCATTGAATGGGCTGTTATGTATCCCGACCGGGTGGGCTCGATGATCAATATTGCCTCGGCGGTTTCGGCCAGCCCGCTTCAGATTGGCTGGAGCATGGTCGGGCGTCTCGCCATCGTGCAGGATCCGAAATGGAGCGACGGCAATTACTACGATCAGGGCATCGGCGGGGGTCCGCATCTCGGCCTGATGCTGGCTCGTCGAATCGCCCAACTGCACTATCGGTCCGACCAGTCGTTTGCCGATCGCTTCGGGCGTAGCTCGGTCGACCGACTCGACAGCTTCAACCTGTGGGACCGGTTTCAGATCGAGAGCTACCTCGACCATCACGGCCAGAAGTTGGCGAAGCGCTTCGACGCGAACACCTACTTGGTGCTGAACAAGGCTATGGATCTTCATGACATCGGGCGGGGTAGGGGAGGCTACGAGGCCGCTATTGCCCGGATTAGCTGCCCGTCGCTTGTCGTTTCGGTTTCGAGCGACGCACTCTATACCCCACGTCAGCAGCGGGAGCTGCACAAGCTGCTCACCGAAGCCGGGGCTGAGGTGTGCTTTGAGACCATCGAATCCGACCACGGACACGATGGATTCTTGATCGAGTTCGATCAGCTCGAACCGGTGCTCGGCAAGTTCCTGGCCAAGCAAGCGCGTTAAGAACCCGAAAACCGAACGGACGAGAGCCCTGTGCCTGAAGGCGTCGAGATCGAGATGTACCGCCGGCATGCGGAACGAGCCGTTGGCCGTGTTGTCGAACAGGTCGAGACTCCTGACGCCTGGTATTTGAAGGGTGGAACGACGGGTGAGGACCTTGTCGACGGACTCGTTGGCGCCACTATCGACGCAACAGGGCGAATCGGCAAGCTGCTGCTGCTCGATGCATCATCAGGCCATCGGCTCGGGCTGCGGTTCGGCATGACGGGGCGGCTTCTGATCGATGAGGAAGCCTCGATCGAAGAGCTGGAGTATTCCTCGAGGCGCAATGATCCGGCATGGGACCGTTTCGCCCTGGTCTTCACGAATGGCGGCCGTCTAACCATGCGAGATCCTCGCCGTCTGGGTGGCGTAGAACTCGATCCTGACGAGTCGCGTCTCGGCCCCGATGCCTTCTCGATCACGGCTCGCCCGCTGCGTGAGCGTGTACTCGTCGGTGAGGTGGCGCTCAAGGCCCGCCTCCTCGATCAGTCGCGGATCGCCGGTGTCGGGAACCTGATTGCCGACGAGGTCTTGTGGCGGGCTGGACTCGATCCGGCCCGACCTGCAGGTGGGTTGAATGCCACCGAAGAGAAACGCTTGTTGCGCAACCTGCGTCGGGTGTTGAGCGACTTCATGGAGCAGGGCGGTTCCCACACCGGGAAACTTCAGGTGGCGAGGGTTCGTGGTGGCCGATGTCCCACCGATGGCGCCGAGCTGCTCAGACGCGAAGTGGGCGGCCGCACGACCTACTCGTGTCCTGCGCATCAGGGTTGAATCTGGCGTGGTTAGGGCCGACCCGGCCGACGGCCCTAAATCGGATCTAACGACGGCCCTAAATCGGATCTAAATGGTGTAGATTTGGCTCATCGTGTTCGCCGCCGCCGATGTTTTCCTTTCCGCGCTACCCGAGGCCTCTGACGCCCTCGCTCGCGGCCTCAGCGCCTCTTCGCGGCCCCAGGCTTCCATGTCGATGTTGCTGCTGGCTGTCGAGGCTGATCGAACGCGCACGTCGATAACGCTCCTGGCGTTGGCCCTGATCGGGATTGCGTTCTGCCTCACGATCTTGACCGCCTGGTACTGGCGATACACCGATCCTGCCCGCGTCGAACAGGCTGGTGACCGTGGCGAAGCTTACGCTGGGGGAGGGGGAGAGCAGCTGTCGGATGCTGACGCTGCCGAAGCGTCACGTGAGGATCGCCAGCAGGATGCCCTCGATGCTGATGCCTGGTTAATGGCCCACGACCAGCTCGATGAACGTGTTGGTGCCTCCACCAATGGCGGGCCAGCAGTAGCGGTGGATGCCGAACAGTTTCTCGGCGAGACCGCATCGAGCGAAGACCCGGATCTGGACGATGAGTTCACCGGTCTGGAGAGCGAAGTTTGGACAGCCATCGCTGATGCCGTGCTGCGTCAAGCCTCTGAGGTGCCGGTGAGCTCAGAACAGCCGACACCCTCGGGCTGAACAAGCTGCTCCGCCTCGCGCGGGGTGGAGATGTTGTGCCAGGGTCGTCAGCGGCCATGAGCGTCACCAGGTCGGGCTAACGTGAGGGGATGGAAGCAGGATTTGATCCCGAGGCGATGATCGTCAGATTCAAAGAGCGGGCGGCGGCGGTGAAGAAGCGCAACCTACCTCCGGTGGGAGGCGAGGAACGCCAGATGTTCATCAAACAGGCTGAAGAAGACTTCATGGATTTCGCCGTCATTGGCGACGCTGATGCCTCGTTCACCGAAGGTGTGCTCACGCTTACCATCGATCTCCGACCGCCGGGTGAGGCCTGAACATCGCCGGCTGGAAGCCAGAGGGAAACTCCCGAAATCGACGTTTAGATCGCCGCGGGGGCGCTATAGTTAAATCGGTCATGCGGACGTAGCTCAGCTGGTAGAGCATCACCTTGCCAAGGTGAGGGTCGCGGGTTCAAATCTCGTCGTCCGCTCCAGAAGGTAGACAAGAGGCTGGGTCTTCGGACCCGGCCGCTTGCCTTTTTTGGGCCACCTCTGTTCGAACTGTCAAACGTCCATGGGTAGGATCGATCTATGTCGACAGACGAACTGCTTGGCCGGCGGCTTTGCGAAGTGCTGTCGATCGAGGCCCCCATTGTGCAGTCGGGTATGGCGGGTGTGGCCGGCATCGATCTCGTCACCGCTGTTTCTAACTCGGGCGGTCTTGGTGTCATGGCCGCTCTCAGGGTTCAGCCCGAGGTCTTGCGGGATTCGATCAGGCTGATCCGCCAAGCCACATCCAAGCCGTTCGGCGTCAACATCTGGCTACACAGCGACGTCCGGACATCGCCCAACCCGGCCGAGATTCCCGAGGACGTTGTGCGAGGTTCGCAGACGGTCTTGAATCACTTCCGACCGCGCTTTGATCTGCCATCCACACTTGAACGACCACCATCTCCTACCGACATGATCGACGCGGCTTTGGAGGTCATGATCGAGGAGCGGATTCCCGTTTTCTCGGCTGGCCTTGGTGTACCCGAGGCCGACTTGGTCGAGCGGTTCCACAGGGTTGGAACGAAGGTTCTCAGCATGGTGGCAACCGTCGAGGATGGCGAGGCCGCCGTTGCCAACGGTGTCGATGTTGTGGTTGCTCAGGGTGGCGAGTCGGGTGGGCATCGAAGCTACGGCCACAAGCTCGGACGCCAGAACGCTATGGGCACGAGTTGCCTTGTGCTGATCCCGGCCATGGTTGACGCAGTCGGGGCCGAGGTGCCCGTCGTGGCCTCCGGTGGCGTGATCGATGGTCGAGGGCTCGCTGCGATGGTCGCCCTCGGGGCTGACGGGGTGTTGATGGGGACGCGGTTCGTAGCAACACGGGAGTCGGCCGCAGCTCAGGTTTGGAAGAATCGTCTCACGACCGGCAGTCGGACGACGACCTTAACCGATGGTTTTACTGGCCAATGGGCCCGGGTGCTGACCTCGGAGTTTACGAACCACTGGGCCGACTCGGGAGCAGAGGCGCTTCCTGGCTTGCTCCAGTCTGCGGCCGGAAGCGACCTTTTCGGCGCCGCCAAGCGAGCTGACGACGATCAGATGCAACCGCTCTATGCTGGCGCCGCCGTTGCCCAACTCTCTGGCATCCTGTCGGCCGCCGAGGTGGTTAGCTCGACCGTCGAAAGCGCCAGAAACATCCTGGGACGCTGAACGAGCGTCAACCCGATCCCTCACTCCAGAGATCTTGTCGCCACCGGTCGCCGCGTCGGATGGGCAGGAATCGGGATTAGGATTTGCTGCGGTGGATAGTCGAAAGGACAGTGAAAGGACAGTGGCGTGACGCGAATTGGTATCAAAAGCAGCGCGGCAACCTTGGGCATTGTCCTTCTCATACTGCTGTCTGGCTGCGGTAGCGACGAAACAGCGCAGCCGATCGTCGTTCCGACGACGGTCGCTGACGAGGCCGAATCTGGCCCTGGCGAAGGTGACGACGTGGATGCAGCCGAAGCTGTGGCTGTCGACGACGAGGTTGATCCGGCCCAGTCTCAAGCGGAGCAGCTGGAGGCGTTGGAAGAGCTTTGGGCTGAACAGCGCGGCCTCATCGCCGACCAGGTCGTTGCTAGCGGTTGGGGGCTCGACGAAGATGGGGAGACGGTCAGAGGCCCTGGAGGGTGGGAAATCGACCTCGGCCGATGCCCGACCGACTGGGAGGATGCTGTCGGTGTCGACGATGGCAAGATCCAGATCCTGCAATCGCTTGCCCTCACCGGCGAGCTCGGGGTGTACGGCGACTTTGGCACGGGCATGCAGGTCTACTTCGACCACGTCAACGACAGCGGCGGCATCGATGGCGTCATGATCGATTACGTGCAACGCAACGACGAGTACATCACGACCAAAACGATCGAGGTGATCGAAGACGCGCTGGACGAGGACGAGACCCCCTTCGCGGTTTCAACCCTCGGAACACCCAACAGCTTGGCCGTCTACGACGACCTCAACGACGCCTGTATTCCTCATCCTTTCGTGATGTCGGGTCATCCGGCGTGGGGCGATCCTTCAAACCATCCCTGGACGACTGGTGCGCAGCTTTCTTTCTCATCTGAAGCGATCTTGTGGGGTCGTTGGCTGAAGCAAAACATGGCTTCTGAGCTGCCCTTGAAGGTGGCTGGTCTCGTTATCGACAACGATTTCGGATCGGTCTACGAAGATGCCTTCTCGCAGTGGGCTGAAGACAATACCGACGTTGTCTCTGAGTTCATCGGTGTACGTCACGACCCGTCGGCCTCATCGATTGATGATGAGATCGACGAGATCGCTGCGTCCAACCCCGACGTCTTTATCGCCATGACGACCGGTGCACCGTGCCGGTTGGCGGTGGAGCAGGCCGCTGATTCAGGGCTCTCGGCAGCCGCCGACGTACGGTTCATGCCGTCGGTGTGTAAGGACCCCGTGCGTTACATGGCACCGGCAGGCGAGGATGCTAATGGATTCCTTGTTGTTGGCGGCGGTCTGAAGTCCACCACCGACCCTCAGTACGCATCGGAGACCTTCGTAGCCTTTATAAACCGCCTCATTGCCGAAGCGGGCTACGACCCAGCGAACGGCTTGATTGGAACGGGCGCAGGCTTCTTTGGCTGGAACCACGTCGAGGCCTTGCGGCTGGCGGCTGAGCTGCCGGGCGGGTTGACGCGGTCGAACCTTGCGTTGGCAACCCGGGTCTTCGATCTTGAACACCCGATGATGTTGTCGGGTATCGCCTTCAGCACCGAGGGAAGTTTCGATTCCTTCTTTATCGAAGGCTCCGAGTTCAGCCGCTACGACGCCAGCGTGCAGTCCTGGGTCCGTGAGGGGCGCATCATCGATGTGAACGGTGTTTCCCCAAATTGTGCCTGGGGGCGGCGAGGGTGCAGTTGAGCCCCCGTCGAACAACGTCGCAAGATCGACACCTCGCTGTAAACTAGCGCTCGTGGGACTAGAGGTACGAGACGAAGGGCGAGCCCAGGCAGCTCTTCTAGCGCGGCGCTGCACGCTTCGGTCTGACCCCGACCTGATCGAGCAACTGGCAGGGCTGTCACGAGATGAGGCTATTTCTGCTGTCTTGAACGTCGAGCCGGATACGTCAACCGCTCCCCGTTCGGACAAGAGCGACAAAATCATGGAATGGTGGTTTACCCGCATCCGTGACACGCCGAAGTCGCTCCAGGATCGGATGACCTTCTTCTGGCATTCGATCATCCCGACCCACCGCTACAGCGTGGGTCAACAAGAGCTGATCGCCTACCAACTCGACATGATCCGAGCGAACGCGCTCGGCAATTTTCGAGAGCTCCTCCACGGCTTCATCAGCGATGGTGCCATGCTCCTCTATCTCGATGCCGACAATTCGAGTGGGAAACGGCCAAACGAGAACCTGGCCCGGGAATTGATGGAGCTGTTTACCATCGGGGTCGGGCAATACAAGGAACAAGACGTTAGGGCTGCTGCTCTGGCCATGTCCGGTTGGCGGGTCGACAAGGACAACCAGAAGGTCACCCTCGACACCGAGCGGATGTACGGGCAGCCGGTTACCTTCCTCGGCGATACCGCCACCTGGGATGCGCACACCATCGTCGATCGCCTCTGTGACCATCCCGCCACGGCTGCTCGCATCGGTTCGATGGTGTGGTATCACTTCACCGGCAAAGCCTTGGGTTCCGACGCACGCACCGAGCTTGGCTCATGGTGGCAAGGTCAAAACCTCGACGTCGGCCCGCTCCTCGACCGCATTGTGCGATCTGAGGCATTCTGGGCCGATCACTACGCCCGCCCCCGCACCGGCTTCGAGTACTACACGGCCGCTCAGAAGATTCTCCAGTTTGAGCCTGAGAAGGTTTGGCGGGCTCGGAGCCTCGGCCAGATGCCCTATGAGCCGCCAAACGTCGGTGGTTGGCCGATCGGCGATCGCTGGCTAAGTCCCGATTCTGTCTTGCGTCGCGGTGAGCAGATGTTCAGCATCAGCCTTGAAAGGATCAGGGATGATCTTAAAACCACCACCGTCGACGATGTCCTCACCGCCTGCGGGATGTGGGTGATAAGCGATGAGACGCGCTCAGCCCTAACCAACCTTGACTCCTATCTCGATGACCTTGGACCCGACGCAGTTGGCCAGCTTCGCTGGCGAGTAGCGTTGAGTAGCCCGGAGTTCCAGCTGCAATGACCGACCAACTGCTCAGCCCCGAGGAATTGACTGAATCACCTGAATCGATGATTTCGTCGTACCACGATCTCGACTACGGCGGTCACCTCGTCGATGAGGTCAGCGCGGAACAGCTTGTCTCCACCACCCGGCGTCGCCTCGTTCTGGGCCTCGCCGTCGGCGGGTTGGCTGGCTATGGCGTTTTTCGGTACACGAAGTCGGCCATCTCGTCAGACCCGCTCAAATCAGAGCTGGCTGGAGCATCGACCGCGGTTGAAGACGCCGCCGGGCCGGTGCTCAGCGTGGGCGACACGATGGAGGTCGAGCAGCCCCTGCCGGTTGCCGATCCAGAACTCCTAACCCCAGCTCCCTTCGATCAGCGTGTCCTAGTCCTGATCGAACTTGAAGGTGGCAACGATGGCCAATCGACCGTCGTGCCCTATCAAGCTGGTGCCTTTCACGATCTCCGGGGCAACCTTGTGCCTGAGGTCGGTGCTGTTCATGCCTTCGACGACGAGGTTGGGCTCCATCCAAACCTGGGTCAGCTGGCTCAGCGCCAGATGGCAATCGTTGAGGGTGTAGGCCCGGTCGACGGTGTTCTCTCTCACTTCGTGATGGCCGAACGTTGGGGCATGGGCAATATGGCAGGCGAAGGCGGCGTGCGGGCCGGGTTTCTTGCCCGCCTAGCTGACGCTGTCGATACGGGCGCTGCCGTCACCGGTCTTTCGGTAGCTGGCTACACCCCTCGTTTCAATCAGTCGGATGCGGCGGTTCTGTCGCTTGAACGTCCGAACCAGCTGAACTATCTGACAAAGAGCGATTGGATCTACCCGGCCTATCGACGCAGTGTGGGTGCGATCGGTGGAGGACCCATGGCATCGCGCCTGACCAACTCCTGGAACCAGATCTTCTCGATCGGCCGGTCTATGGGAGCGGTCAGCAACGCTGATGACTCAGAATCGCCGATGGTTAAGGAAGGCAGAGACCTCGGTCGGCAGCTGCTGATGGCGGCCACCGCCATCAAGGCCGATATCGGTGTGCGGGTTGTGCACGCCAGACTGTCCGGCTTCGATACCCACGATGGTCACAAGGGCCGACACGACCGCCTCATGGGCATGCTCGATGCTGCGGTCGGTGGGTTCCTGAGCCGGATGGATGATGCCGGCTTGGCCGACCGAGTGTTGGTGGCCACCTCGAGTGAGTTTGGTCGGCGGGGTAAGGCGAACGGTGGCGGGCTCGACCATGGTTCGGCATCCAACATGCTGTTGTTCGGGCCGGTTTCGCCGGGTCGCTATGGCGAACCGTCACCTCTGGGAGACCTCGATCGCCAAGGGAACTTCAAGACCACTATTCCCTTCGATCGCTATCTCGCCACGTTGGCCCAAGATTGGCTGGGCGTCGACGCTGCATCGGTCTTGGCGAATGGGCCTGAGGGTCTTGGCTTGTTCGTCCCTGCTGGCTAGGACTTCTCGCTAGGGCTGAAGCTTGATTCGGTTCGCCTCGTCAGGGCAGAAGATGGCGACGGCCGCATCTACAACGAATCGCAGCTCATCGACGGTGAGTTCCGGATTGTCGATGGTGTCTACCACTGCATCGCGGGTCGATGCGTATTCTTGCTGTGTGGTTGCCACCGCTGCGTAGGCACAGCTGATGTTCGCGAATTGGACGAGGTCGTCGTTAGCCAGCTGATCGGTCGTGACCTCGCGGGCGGTGAGCAGGTTGCGGTACTGGGCGACCAACGGAACCGTGTCCTGGTTTGCCGAGACATCGAATGGGGGCAGGGCGAGTATGTCGACGTTCGCGGCGTCGGGGGTTAGCGCAGATGGCTCATCGTCGCTCTCGGTTGTCTCTATCGTCGAACCTGTAGAACGAGCGGCGGTCGTCGGGCTTCCTGCGCCGACCGTCACGCTCGGGTCGCCTCCGGGCTGATCGCTGGCGATTGTCGAGTCACTGGTTTGCGAGCCCGATCGAACGTCGGCCTGCCCGGCGTTTTCCTGGCCACCGCTCAACGCTCGAACGCCGAACAGAACAGCCAAAAGAATGGCGGCAACGGCAGCCAGAATTCCGAGTGTCTTTGGTTGCAGAATACGCTCGGCCAGGGTGGGCTCTGGTTCCCAGATCGGTTCGGGTCGTCGAAGCGCTGCAGGACGAGAACGGACCTCGGCAAGAGGTGGGGGAGCGGCCGCACGGCTCCCGTCTCCCAGCCGCTCTCTCAGGTCGACGGTGGCTGGGCTCTTCTGAACCAGGGTTGGTTCGTTGACGAACGGTTCGACAACGATGTCGTCAGCGGAGTCGTCAACGGACTCCTCAGCAGGGATATCGACAGGGGCATCGACCGTCGGCTCACTGAGGAGCGATGGTGCGCACGTCGCCAGTGCCATCTCTCTGGTTGGAGACGCATGCTCCTGGTTTTCCTTGTCCGCTTGTTCAAGGGCGTGAAGGTCGAGAATGTCGGCCAGGGACCGGTGGATTGGCGCTGGCCAACCTGCCGATCTGATCGCGGCCTGCGTTGCTTCGAGGTCGTCCTCTTCTTCGGAGACTTCCAGGCTTTTGGCGCCTTGTAGGCCCTTGGAGCCGTTCAGGTTCTGGACTTGGGCAATCGCCTCAGGCCCTGTCCCTGGCGCCCACCATTGGTCGTCGGAGGCCTTGTACCAGCCGGTTGGTGGTGGCCACCGATAGCTTTCGCCGTTCCAGGCAACATAGGTCGTGCTCATGGATTCAAGCGTCTCACGGAGGGGGCACTATCGGTAAGTGTCGTTCGGGAGCTTTAGGCCAGCAATGCTATCTAGGGGCGTAGGTTCGGAGCCCTACGGGGAAAAGCTGTCGTGGATGGGGTGAGAAGCGCTAGGGTTAGGCCAAGTGATACGCGCGGATGCCCGAGCGGCCTAAGGGAGTGGCCTGCAAAGCCATGATTCGCGGGTTCAAATCCCGCTCCGCGCTCTGTTCAAAATGGGTTAGTTTCGGCTAGCCTGTCAAGACAATTCAGGGCCATTAGCTCAGTTGGCTAGAGCGCCTCCATGACATGGAGGAAGTCGGGGGTTCAAGTCCCTCATGGCCCACGCTGTGATGTCGCGAGACATCGGAAACCCTTGAACCCTCGGGTTCAGGGGTTTTGTTTGTTTTGGGGTTGATGGTCGGCGTCCCGAAGCTGCTTCGTAACGCTAGTTCGCGCTCTCGAAATACGCCGTTCACATTCGATTCTTACTCTTGGGCTATGGAAGAAGAATCTGTAACGTATCTGGTGCGAGTGTGGTTGCCGGACAGGCCTGGAGCACTAGGAGCAGTCGCTTCGAGGTTCGGTGCCCTGAACGGCGATGTCATCGGGCTTGAGATCGTGGAACGTAGCGGGGGCTTGGCAATCGATGAGCTCGTCGTCTCGCTGCCGGCTCACCTTCCGATCGAGCGCATCGTGGCGGCGATCAGCACAGAAGAGGGTGTCGAGGTGGAAGATATCTGTCCCGTCGGCGGGTTGCAGTACGATCCTCAACTCGGCGGCCTCGAAGCCGCCGCCATCATCATCGGAGCTGATTCCCGGGACGGGATCGCCGATGCCCTGTGCGAACATGGTTGTCGAGCTGTGCGGTCATCGTGGGCCTGCGTGCTGGAGCAGGACGGAGCGGTCCTGTCGTCGTGGGGTGAGCGGCCAAATGACCTGTGGCTCAATGCCTTCGTGTCCGGGAGTCCGGCCGTAGACACTGGCGCACCCGGGCTTGAGATGGACACCGTTTGGGTGCCGATGCCCGCAGCCTCAGCGAGGCTGATTGTGGGTGGCGATGGGCCTTTGCGGGCGAGGGAGCGGCAGCGGCTGGCTGCCCTGGCCAGGGTCGCTGACACGTGGTTTCGTCGTATGAAGGAACGATCGATTCGCGAGTCGTGGGCCCTCCACCCCAGCCAGGAAATGCATGCGAGCGAACTCTCGTCTGAGCTGGCAAGCCTCGTCAGTTCCAGCCGTTGAGGCCATAGGTCACGCCTCGGCGAGACGAGCTTGGCGTCCAGCGCGGTGGTCATCGAGCGCTCGTTGTGCGATACGCAATACAGGACTAATCGTGGCCACGAAAACGATAGTGGCCGGCCCTACATCGCCGCCCAGGACGACACCGCCGAGAACGATACTTATCTCGATTGCGGTCCGTACCTGAAAGGGATTCAAGCCTCGACTTTTCCCGGCCCTCATCAGCAGCTCGATCGCACCGCCACTGAAGCCAGCGTGCAGAACGAGGGCAATGGCGACAGCGATAGACATCGTGCCGAGACCAACGAAGAGAAGCCTGACCGCAAACACATCCGGTGAGCGGAGCAGCTGGAGAAAGGTATCGACGGCCACGCCGTTAGCCAAAATATAGGCAATGCCCGTCGGCGTGACTCGCTGACCAAGCGAGGCTGCGATCAGCAGCAGAATGCCGGTAAAGATCCAACCCGCTTGACCGAGCGAAACGCCGAGTTGGTCTCTCAGCCCAGTGAGCATGACATCGTAGGCTGGCACGCCGAAATCGGCCCTCACAAAGAGCGACACACCGAGCCCGATAAGCGTCGAAGCCATCATCAGGCTGAAGGCCTGCGTCAGTCGCGTTTGGGCTGACGGACCGGAAAGTCGTTGTCCAGCGGCAGCGATGCCGTGGCGGGAGATGCCTTTGAAGGTCCGGTTCATTGTGGCCGGAAGGGTATGGAGCGCGGGGCGCGTCGACGTGTCTAACGAACCGTCTGTGGCCCGGCGCCGGGCTGATCCCAGCCTGCTGCGAAGTTGTGTGCGCGTGCTCACTTCACCAGTCAACGGCACATTCAATTGAAAGACGAGCGACTTCGTGGTCGCAGTTGTCACATCTGCGACCGCTATCCTTGCCGTTCGGGAACCACCCGAGGTGGAGGAGTTTGGTCGTGATCATCAAGTCGGCGAACCTGGACGGCGTCAAGATCATAGATATCGAACCGCATGCCGACGAACGTGGCTACTTTGCTCGCACCTGGTGTATTGACGAGTTCGCCGAGGCTGGCTTGCAACCGACGTTCCTCCAAGCCAGCATTTCCCACAACACGGCGGCTGGCACCTTACGCGGCATGCACGTCCAGCTCGAACCGCACAGTGAATCGAAGCTCATACGCTGCCTGGCCGGCAGCGCCTACGATGTGCTTCTCGATCTGCGGCCAACGTCGTCGAGCTTTCTCGCCTGGCAAGCCTTCGAACTGACCGCCGAGAACCAGCGGGGCCTGTTTGTACCGCCTGGCATCGCGCACGGTTTTCAGACGCTCAGCGATGCCACCATGCTCAGCTACCAGATCGACCAACGGTACGCGCCGGGCCACGCCGCCGGCGTGCGCTGGAACGACCCGGTCTTCGGCATCGAATGGCCAGAGACGCAGGACCGCATCATGTCTGAGAAAGACTCGACCTGGCCTGACTTTGATCCCGATCGAGGTCTAACCGCGGCTCGGTAGTACCGCTCTCAAACAGCTTTGAGCAGACCAGCGTCGACGAGAGCTGTAGCCGCTACCTGCAGAGAATCGATGTCAACCTCTGAGTGACGAGCGATGTCGACGAGTGAATACTCCCCGTCGGAATACGACAGCAGCCACAACAAGGCCATCTCCACCGACTGAGCGTTGACCGCCCCGCCCACTGCCCCATAGAGGCCACGACGGCCCAGCTGTGGCTCACCACGGGCTACCTGGTTCTCGTAACGGGGTTCGTGTTCGAGCGCGTCGACGGCTCTCATGACGAGACCTACCGTGTCGGCCAGCGTGTCATCACAGATGAAATCGAGATCGTCGAGCGAGGTGTGGTACTCGGGGTAGGTGCCGTGGATGCTTCGGCTCAAACGGCCGACAGCCATATCGAACCCCGGCGAGCAGAACTGACGCTCGTCGTAGCCGTAGGGGTAGTAATCGATGATCTCGCCGCCATCCTCGGCCACGAGGCGTTCCATCAGGAGATCGATCCTCGTCGTGCTTCGCCGGGAACGCTTGAAGGTAGGCGGTGATGGATCGCCAGCTCCGGCCAGAACCAGTCCAGCCTTTATCTTGCCAAGATTCTCCTGGTTGCGAGCGAGCCAGGTGATCGAGCCAATGGTGCCGGGAATGAAAAGGATGCGAATCGTGTGATGCCGTTCGGCCGCTCCGGGAGCAGTGTGCAGGAGGCGAGCGATTTCGGTGAGGGCGGCAATGCCAGACAGGTTGTCGTTCGCCATCGATGGGTGGCAGATATGCGTGGTGAAGAGCAGCTCGTCGGCCGACACCCCAGGGAGCACTACCTCGCCGTAGGTCAGATGGCCGGGCTCAAGGCGGCTATCGATCTTTACCTGGTAGTCGCCGGGCTCGAGCTGTTCGAGCTGCTCGTGGGTTAGGCAGAAGCCCCAGGTCTCGCGGTAGTAGCTTGTGCGATACGGGATGGCGGTCGGCTGGTCGGGCAGCGAATAGAGGTGAGGTCGCAGCTCCTCGAGGTCCATTGTGCGATCCACCGGCATGCTGTAGGACACCACGTGGAGATTTGAGTCGTTGCTATCGAGGACAGGCCCGTTTGGCCCATCGAGCGTTGCCCGAACCAGATTCCATTCGTTTGGCACCGTCCAGTCGAGCACGGGCGTACCGGTGGGCACCTCAAAGCGTTGCAGCTCCACGTCGCCCAGCTGTTCCGCAATCAGTTCAAGGGTATGACGAACACCGTTGCCAGTAATGGAGCGACAAAGCGGAAAGGCCTGCTCCATAAAGTGGCGCATGCGTTTCGTATCGGCCTTCTCTTGCGTTACAGATGGTCCCACTTCTCGGAATGCCTCGCTTGAGCTCTTGCTGCCTCGGTGAAACGCCGACATGTTCCAGTTTGAAGCACATCACAATAGAATGGCGCCCACTATAGTCACGGGTCGATCGGTACTGGGATCGGCGGGTAGTAGTCCCTAGCCGCCTCGTGTTGGATCGTCGAGCTGGTGGCCGAACATCACCTGACAGCCTTCGATCAGAAGGTCGAGGCTCAACTCGAACTCGGCGTCTCTGTCGGGCATGTCTCCCATGACAGTGGTGGCAGAAAGCGGGAACTCATCGCTCGGCAGCGACTTGCGCAGTACATTAAAGCGATTGTTGACATCGGCGAGAGGGCTCGTGCTGATCTCAGCCAGAACCTGACCGATGATGTTGGCGACCACGATGTTCAAGAGGCGTCGCGCCGACTCCGGTTCGAAGCCGAACTGGGTGAACTGGCCCAACATCGCCTCAACCACAAGCATCGAGCCCTCGGTCGAGATCGGCCTCGTGGCCAAGGTCGGTACCACATTGTGGTTACGCAGTAAGGCGTTGCGGAAGGCGTGAGCGTAGGCCTTCAGCCGCTTGTCCCATTCGGGCAGGTGGTCTTCGACAACGACCTGCCTATACACGAGCTCACAAATGCCGTCGAGAATCTCGTCCTTGTTCTGAACGTGCTTGTAGAGCGACGGAGCCTCCACCTTCAAGTCGGCCGCTATGGCGCGCATCGTAAGCCCGTCGGCACCGTGCTGGCTGATGATGCGCAATGCGGCATCGAGCACACGCTGCCGATCCAAAGGAATGGCGGGGCGGTTGGAGGCGATAGTTCACGCTAACCGTTTCTGGCGCCGCGTGCACTGCCAATGGCCGCCAAATGTCTGTTTGGCTGGCCTAGCCCTGATGTCGCTGTCGGTACCACTCGAGCGTCGCCGCCAGGCCCTCACTCAGGCTGGTGGCGGGGTGCCAGCCGAGGAGCTGTTCGGTGAGAGCGGTGTCGGCTCGCCGAATCACTTCATCGGCACGATCCTGCAGCGTGCCATAGTTCGCTGGTGATGCGTTGTCGGCCAGTGCGACGAGCTCGTCGACCACACCCTTCACGGTGGTCAGCTCACCGGTGCCGAGGGGAACCGGTTGGTTTGGCGCACGCTCCACGGTGCAACACCGAACGATACCTTCGGCAACGTCTTTCACATAAACCCAGTCGACCGGCCGCCCACCCGAACCGATCTCAGGGGCCTGGCCCGCGAGCAGTGTGTTGACAACATAAGGAACAAGCTTGAGTTCGTCGACTTGGGCCGGACCGTACACCATGAAAATCTGGAGATTGACGACCTCGACATCGGTTGCGTGGTCGTAGTAGTCGCCGTAGATGTGAGACACAGCCTTGGACGCCGCGTAGGGGGAGCTTGCTACCTCGCCCGGCCCGCTCGGTTCTTCAAGCGAACCGGCGAGCAGTACCCTGCCGACACCGAAGCGCTTTGCAGCCTCCAGCAAGTAGACGGTGCTCGCAGCGTTGGCCAAAAACATCGGCATGATCAGGTCAGGATCGCGTGCGCCCTTCACCAAGCTGGCGAGGTGAACGATCTGTGTCGGCTCGATGTCACCAATGGCTTCAAGGGTTGACCCCTGATCGGTCAAGTCGACCTGGTGCCATGTGACAGGGGTCCCTAGGGTCGTGGACGGAGAGGATGACCGTGTTAGGCCGTGGACATCGGCCCCGGCCAGATGCAATGCTTCGGCGGCATGGCCGCCAATGAAGCCAGTAGCGCCGGTGAGGACGAGTCGTTGACCCGTCAGCGATGTTCCAGACTCTGCTGCACGCATCACGTGAACTATAGCGATCACCTGCCAACGCTCAGCTGGGGTGGTGAACCGCCTTATCTCCTGGGTGTGTCTCCTGGGTGTGCACACCCCCGGTTCCGGCCGCGAATGGCACCGGATCTGGGCCTAGACTCCGAGGTATCGGGCCCGGAGGCCTTCAGACCCAGAGCCAAACCCGAGTCGCTGAGGAACCTGATGCCAGACGATCCAACCACGCCAGAAACTCTCGCCTCAACTCGTCGAATCCGGGCTGCCGCCCAACTGCTCACCGGTCCTGTGAACGATGTGGTGAGAGTCTTCGACCGTCTCGACGAAGCCGAACTATCCCATGTCGCTGATGTGGTGCGTCAACACCAGATACAGCGGGCATCGGCCAAGGGGGATCATGACGCCATCATCAAGAATGCATTCGAGCTCGGTTTTGGCGCCAACGGACTCCCGCTGCTTCCCTGGGTCGAGGGAGCCGTGATCGTCTGTCCGGGTGGGATGGTGGCTAAATCAAAATCGAGCCATCGATGCCGGTTCGTCTCCGTCGACGACGTGTGGATTTGGGATTCGGCTGAACTGCTCCGTGAAGACAAGCGCTCGAACCCTGGATCAGGTGTTGGCTTTAAGGCTGTTGGATTGTTGCCGCTCGTCTCCGGACTCGCGCTCGATGTTGTATCCGGACGATCCCGGTCAGGTCAGCACGCTGTTGAGCACGTGATCTCCTACGAGGTTCGTCGCGGTGAACTCGTCGAGGTGTCCCAACGCAAGGTTCTGAACAGGCATTAGCCGTCGCCGGTCGCCCGAGCCGCCTCTCGAAAACTACGATCGATCTATGCCAACATCGAAGAGCCTCGCGGCCGATCTCGTTCTCGACAACGCCATCATCATTCCGGTAGGGGGACCGGCCCGCCGCCTCGGCAGCCTGGCCATCCAGCGAGACCGCATCGTGTCGGTCGGCGAGGTTGGCGAGCTTCGACACCTGATCGGTGGATCGACCGAGGTGGTCGACCTCGGCGGCAAAACCGTGGTGCCAGGGTTCAACGATGCCCACAATCACATGCAGGCTTTCGGTGCCTCGCTCAACGAGGTTCGGTTGCAACCGGGTACGGTGAATTCTGTCGAGGAGATCGTCGAAGCCGTGGCGGCTCGTGCCACGGTGGCAGCCGAAGGCTCCTGGGTCATCGGTACCGGCTATGACGACAACAAGCTAGCTGAAGGTCGCCATCCAACCCGCCAAGAACTCGATCGCGTCAGCCCGACGAACCCTGTGCTGCTCAATCACACCTCTGGCCACTTCTGCGTGGTCAACACCGCAGCAATGCGTCTCGCTCGGATCGGTGAGGTTGAGGTTCCAACCGGGGGAGTGGTGGCGCTCGGTGAGGACGGTACGCCAAGCGGTCTGCTTGAGGAGCAGGCCCAACAGCTGGTTCGCCACCTTCTCCATCCTCGATCGCTCGCTACCTTGGTTGAGAATATCGGCGCCGCTTCCGATGTGTATTTGCGCGAGGGGATCACGAGCTGTCAGGAAGCTGGTGTCGGCGGTATTCTCGGAACAGCCGAGCCGCTCGAGGTTGCCGCGTATCAAGAGGCGAGGCGATCGGGGCGACTACAGGTTCGCGTCACGATGATGCCAGCGGTGGAGACCCTGCACATCACCGGCCATCACCCCGACGACGAAGAGCCGTTTGTTCTCGACCTTGGCCTGCATAGCGGGTTCGGTGATGAGTGGTTGAAGTTCGGGGCAGTAAAGATCTTCGCCGATGGATCGCTGATTGGCCGAACAGCTGCGATGTTCGAAGACTTCGAAGGAGAGCCGGGTAACGCCGGCTACTTCCAGATGCCCGAAGAGCAGCTTCATTCGCTCATTCTTCGTGCCCATCGTTCCGGCTGGCAGGTCGCCACCCATGCGATTGGTGATCGGGCCGTTTCGTCGGTGCTCGATGCCTACGGCGAAGCCCAGCGACGCTGGCCACGGCCTGACACCCGCCACCGCATCGAGCACTGTGGCATGTGTCGGGCTGACGACATCGACCGCATGGCGAACCTCGGCGTGATTCCGGTGCCGCAAGGCCGGTTCATAAGCGAAATCGGCGATGGCATGGCCAAGGCGGTCGGGTCGCGGCGTGCCGACTGCTACCGGCAGGCGAGCCTTGCTTCCGCCGGCATTCCGGTGGCGGGCAGTTCCGATCGGCCCGTCGTCGCGGGAGCGCCCCTACTCGGCATCCACGATCTGGTGAACCAGCGGACCGCGAGTGGAGCCGAGTTCAATCCGCAGGAAGCCGTATCGGCCGAAGAGGCGCTACGTTTCTACACGGCCAACTCGGCCTATGCCGCCTTCGATGAGGACAACAAGGGCTCGTTGGAGGTTGGGAAGCTGGCCGACCTCGTAGTGCTAGATGCCGACCCGACCACTGCTGGGTTAGAGTCGATTGGAGAGATAGGCGTCCTGGCGACGATGGTGGGCGGCCAGTTTCGCTTCGAAGCCGCAATCTAGGGAGTAGAGCCGTGCAGGCACTACACGTCGAAACCAGCGACACTCGCACCCAGGAGAACCACCGATACCGGTGGATGATCGGCCTGCTGGTTCCCTTCATACCGTTGCTGGCTCTCGTGCTCTATCGGGCCACCGGTTGGACGGTGTTTGCCTATCTCACCCCCATCGTGGTGTTCGGTCTGATCCCCCTGGCCGACGTCGTGATCGGTGTGGACGACGACAATCTGAGCGACGAAGTCATGGCAACGATTGCGTCGAGTCGCTACTACAGACGCATCGTGCAGGCATTCGTACCCTTTCAGTACGTCAGTTTTTTGGTCGGGCTTCACACCATTGCTCAGCCCGAGACGGCGTGGCTTGTCGACCTCGGCTTCGCTATCTCGGTTGGGATTATCGCCGGAGTTGGGATCAACGCCGCCCATGAACTCGGCCACAAGTCGGAGAAATCCGAACGTTGGCTATCCCGAATCTCACTGGCTCAGAGCGCCTACGGGCACTTCTACGTGGAACATAACCGTGGTCACCACCGAAACGTGGCGACACCTGAGGACCCGGCTACGGCTCGCTATGGCGAGTCGTTCTACCGCTTCTGGTTCCGCACGGTTGGCGGCTCGATCCGTTCAGCATGGGAGCTGGAGAGTCGCCGGTTGGAGCGAACCGGACACCGTTCCCTTCATTGGCGCAATCACAATCTTCAGTCGTGGCTGATGACGGTCCTGCTCTTCGGATCGGTCATTTCCTGGCTTGGAACGTCGGTCTGGTGGGCGCTGGCGCTCCAAGCCGTCATCGGGTTCAGTCTGCTCGAGGTTGTCAACTATCTCGAACATTACGGCCTGGAGCGCAACAAGCTGCCAAACGGGCGCTACGAGGCGTGTCGCTCCGAGCACTCGTGGAACAGCAACTATCGGATCACCAACGTCTTCCTTTACCACCTTCAGCGTCACAGCGACCATCACGCCAATCCCACCAGGCCATATCAGCTGTTGCGCAATGCTGATTCGGCGCCGAACCTACCGCTTGGCTATGCCTCGATGGTTCTGGCCGCGCTGGTGCCCCCAGTCTGGTTCAGGCTTATGAATCCTCGAGTAGACGAGATCCGCCGTCGCGGATAGGCATCATCTCTTAGGCAATCCTGAACCGAGTCGACATCGGTTCAGCGATAGTGTGTCGGTATGGGCGAACAACCAATCCAGTGAGATTGACGTGAAGCGAGACCAGCTAGGAATTAGCATCGGCTTGATGGCTATGGCTTCGGTCTTTATCGCGCCCGCAGCCTTCGTTGGACTGAACTCTTCGGCCCACACGTCGGAGATCGAACGACTTTCGAGTGGCTGGATGGAGAAGAGCGAGAAAGGCTTCCACTTCCGAGCAGATGGCCTATGCGCCGACGCTTCGGCTCAGCTGGAAGACGCAGTCTTCGAACTGGTGAAGCTCGATCGGTCGAATCCGGGCAGTGTCTCGATGAACGGCTTTGGCTTTTCCGATGCCACCGTCGACTTCACCGGACGCTTGCTCAACGAAGACGAGTCGAGTGCTGGCACCGAGGCGGCGGATGATGATGGCGTCGAGGCGAACGCGACCGAAACAGACCTCGACGCGGTGTCGACGGTTGACGACGGCGAAGAGCGAGACGGAGGTTTACCGGCGATGAGCCTTATCGTTCGCCAAGAAGGTTCCTCTTGGTGCGCTCACGACCTCAAGGTCTACGCCAAACAGGACTCCTGAGGAGAGAACGACAAACGCCCGGGGCTCGATCATGATCGAGCCCCGGGCGTTTGTCGGCCAGCTACGGCCTGCGCACTACCCGCAGTATTCGTAGATCTCGACCCAGTCGACTTCCATACGGATCGTGTTGGGCGATGAGTTCTTCCAGTTGTCGAGCTGGATGTGAAGGCGATGCGGTACGTCAGGGATGACGTCATCGTCGCTCTTTTCTTTCACGATCTGTTCTGTCCACGTTTTCTGTCCTGGACCCTCACGCACGATCCGAATCTGTGATGGCGTCCATTCCATCGTCATCGTCTGCCACTGCGTGCCGTCGGCATAGTGGGGGAGCCACGCCTGCTGGGTGGGGCCGGAGTGCTGGAACGGTTCGTGAACGTAGGAGAAGAACGGGCTTCGGCTTGGGTCTCCCCAGCCGGTCTCGTAGATGTTGGTCTCGCCGTCGCGGGGCTGATTGTTGGAGGAGGGCCAGGTCAGAATGACACCGCTGGTCGCTTCCTCGTAGTCGGCGTCGGTACGTACCCGGAACCGATACTTGCCGTAGGTCTGAGCGTGGGTGTGGTTCATGCCACCGCTCGTCAGTACGCCGTCGCTGTTGTTGGCAGCGGTGATGATCAGCTTGCCGTCACGGACGGTGTTGGCCGATGGGCGACGGAGGCCGTAGCCAGCATTGCCAACTGAATAGAACTGGACCCAGTGGGAGGCGAGCTCTGAACCGCTGAAGTCGTCCCGCATGATACGTCGGAAGCAGGTGCCGCCCGGTTCCTGGGTGGTCGTCGTCTGACGTTGGGTTGTTGTTGTTTGGCGCTGGGTTGTTGTCGTGGGCGCCGCTGTAGTTGTGGTGGCACGAGCCGTGGTTGTCGTCCGACGTTGTGTTGTGGTGGTCCGACGTTGTGTCGTGGTGGTTTCACGCTGGGCCGTCGTAGTGGTGGCCCCTGCGGTTGTGGTCGTTCGACGCTGCGTGGTGCTCGTGGCCTGCGACGTGGATGTCGTTTCCGATTCCGATGTCGTCGTGCCCTCGGCCGACGAGGTCGCTGTTGCCGCCGCCGTCGTTGTCGTCCTGCCGTTGCGTCCCTTGTTCTCGTTGCGCTTTGTCTTGCCGCGAGGCGTCTTGGCGGTAGGCGTAGCGGCAGCTCGCTCAGCGCTAGCTTCGACGATTCCGTCGGCCATCGCTGGGACGTCGTCTAAAGTGGCTGCGTCATCAGCGGCCATCGCCTCTGCGTCATCGTCGTCGTTTTCACCGTTGGCGTCGGCGTCGGCCGATAGCAAGGCGAGATCCGACTCGCGCTCGGGGGCGGTGACCCGCAGGCTTGGACGCTTCTTGCCTTGACCACGCTGGAGTGGAGGTGTCGCCGTTTCGACGAGTGACAGCGCTTCGGGGGCTGCGTCCTCGGTGCGGGTTACTCCACCGCCTGGCCATAGCCAGAGGGCAGCGACCAGAACCACGGTTGCGGTTCCGAACGCTATGGCCGTTGTGGCCCAGCCTCGTCGCCCTTTGCCGTAGCTTCCGTACTCATCCGAACCTTGACTGAATATCTGTCGCATACTCCGCCGTCTATCCATTCCTAGCGTTTGCGATCGGCTGACGTGTTGGTAGTAGCCAACAACCGAACGCTGTTTGGTAGTTCCCCACCCGCACGAAGAAACACCCTATAGCGAATCTCCGGCTACATGACGGAATTGTTTCGAAATTCTGTGATTCGGGTCGGCAACGAGTCGTCGAGCGTGTTTCGCGCCGAGTCGCTCAACGTCACGGACTAAGATCAACAGCCACTGGCTAACGCGTGTCGTCTCGCTAGATGGGGTTGCGATGAACGAGCAGGACAGCGATTTCTTGGCTAATCGCGATGGAGATTGGGGGCGTGCTGTTTCGAGCGCGCCCGCACCCAGCGCAGCCGGATCAACCCGCCAAGCGGCTACGTCTGGAGCACCTGGACCGGGCGACGAGGTGTACGCCGACTGGTCAGGCTCGAAGGCTCTGGTGCTCTCTCTGGTCGCTGTCGGCGTGTTACTTCTGGGGGGAATTGTTGTCTTCCGGTCGCAGCTGGGAGGTTCGGGGTCGGCCACCGACGACGGTGACACCGACCTTGCCGACAATGAACTCACCGCCTCAGCGGAAGCGATCTTTGACGCCGAAGCCGCAGCGCTCGACGCCGTGGCCTCGTTCAGCACCGCACTGATGCAACGACAGCTCCCGACAGTCACCTACGCCTTCGTCCAACCCGACGAGGTACAGGCAGAGTTTGATGCGGCCACCGCCGCCCTTGAGCCCTTCGAACTTGCGGTGGTGCCCGGAGGCTTCGAGCAGGTCGATTCGGCCCGGGGGACCGCTGCCCTCGCTCTCACCTGGGCCTTGGAAGACGGAACCGAGTTCTCAACGGCCGGAGAGTTGGACCTCGTCCTCGTCGGCTCCGAATGGCAGATCGATTGGGATGTCGGCGCGTTGGAAAAGTCGCTCACTCCATCGGATGAGCTCGTCTACGAACGGGTGGTGGCCGAGCGGCAGGCGATTTTGGACCGCAACGGCTTTGGTCTTGTGGCTGCCCGGCCCGTCGTCGAGGTCGAGATTGTGCCCCGGCTGGCCGCCGATCCACAGCAGGTGGCCCAAGACCTAGCCAATCGATTTGGGCTCGACGCCGCCCGACTTGCTGATCAGGTTGGCCGGTCGCCGAGCGATGTTGCGTTTCCTCTAACCGTTCAGCGAGCGGAAGCGGTTGAGCCCTACCGAGCAGAGCTCGAGGCGATCCCCGGCATCGTGTTGACCGAAACGACCCGGCCGCTCGCGCCATCAGATCGATTTGCACGGGCTCTCCTCGGACGCTCGGGGGAAGCGACGGCCGAGACTCTTGAGCGGTCGCCAGACCACTTCGCGCAGGGCGATATCGTTGGCCTCTCCGGCCTTCAAGCCACCTACAACACAGAACTGGCCGGACTGCCAGGCCGCCAGGTCCGGATCGATCGTCGGTTCCCGACCGCCGTGGTAACCACCGACACCGACACCGACACCGATGGCTCGAACAGCGAGGGACAACCAGAGGGGCAAGCCAACGCGGGAGCCCCCCGACCAGACGATCCAGACATTCTGTTCTATGAGCCGCCAGCGGAGGCGTCGCCGGTGCAGACCACGCTCGACCATCGAATCCAAACAGCGGCAGAGGATGCCTTGGCGTCAGTTCAGCCGATCTCGTCGCTCGTGGCCATCCAGGCATCAACAGGCCAGATCCTGGCCGTCGCCAACGGACCGGGCGCCGCGGTTGAGAACAGGGCGCTAAGCGGCTCCTACCCACCCGGCTCAATCTTCAAGATCGTGACCGCCTATGCCGGTCTCACCAACGGCGTTGATCCCAAACAGATACTCGAATGCCCGCAAACCATGGTTGTCGACGGCAAGGAGTTCGGGAACTACCAGGGCCAGCAACTGG
The DNA here is from genome assembly GCA_937922045.1 of uncultured Acidimicrobiales bacterium. Lineage (GTDB taxonomy): Bacteria > Actinomycetota > Acidimicrobiia > Acidimicrobiales > SZUA-35 > JAHELU01. Next base: position 34,410 of record CAKZXA010000019.1, read on the forward strand.
GGTCGATCGATCTTTGGTGGGCCTTCGCCCAATCGTGCAACACGTCGTTCATCAACCTTGGGCAGCTGATCGATGGGTCGGTCTTTCCCGCCGCGGCCCTGCAGTTCGGCATCGGCGACTCCTACAATCTCGGCACTCCGTCGTTTGGCGGCGCCGTGCCAAACCCATCAGGCGCCACCGATAAGGCGGCCACCTCCTTTGGGCAGGGACGAGTGCTCGTCAGTCCGGTTTCCATGGCCGTGATGGCGGCCACCGCAGCCTCGGGCACTTATCAGCCCCCGGTCTTGGTAGGAGACCCGACCGCGGTGACCGAGGGTGGGCAAGCGCTCGATCCTGGGGCCGTTCAATCCGTTCGCGACATGATGCGCTTTGTCGTTTCGAGCGGAACGGGTCAGGTGGCGAATGGTGCTCAAGGTGGTCCCGTTCACGCCAAGACGGGAACGGCTGAGTTCGGATCCGAGGTGCCACCCCGCACCCATGCGTGGTTCGTTGGCTACCAGAACGATCTGGCGTTCGCTGTCCTCGTAGAGGATGGCGGTTCGGGTGGATCTGTGGCTGGCCCGATCGCCGTCGACTTCTTGAACCGGGTCGCAGGGCTCGGACTCTGAGCGGCCTCGCCGTTCGGGCTAGCATCAACCAGGTGCACTCCACCCCACCGCTTGCGGCGAGCGCCCGTTCTATCCTTGCGCCCGCGATGAAACGTCATGATGGCTGAGTCCGCTTATCCGTCCCAATGGGAAACCCACGTTGTCCTTAGCGACGGTTCACCGGCCGAGCTACGTCCGATCAGGCCTGGCGACCGGGAGCGGCTCGTCGACTTTCATCGCCGCCAGTCGGCCGAGAGTATCTATTTTCGGTTCTTTCGCCATCGCCCTGAGCTGAGCGACAAGGAACTCGACTACTTCACCCAGGTTGACTACGTCGGCCGGATGGCCTTTGTGGCTCTGGTCGGCGACCGGCTGGTAGGGGTTGGCCGCTATGAGCGCCTCGGTGATTCAAACGTCGCTGAGGTCGCGTTTTTCATCGACGATGATCATCATGGTCTAGGCATTGCCACGATCATGCTCGAATATCTGGCGGCGGCTGCGCGATCGGTTGGCCTCGAGGGTTTCACCGCGAGCGTTCTGCCTGAAAACTATTCGATGCTCGCTGTCTTCAGACGAGCAGGGTTTGATGTTTCGACCCGTTTCGATGAGGGCGTGATCGAGGTTGAGCTGGGGATCGAGATCACACCGGAAGCATCCTCTGCAATCGTCGAGCGTCGCCGACGGGCTAGGGTCCGCTCGGTTCATCCGGTTCTGGCCCCTCGCTCGGTGATGCTCATCGGGGCTAGTCGACACGCCGGTGAGGTCGGCTATGAGCTGGCGAGGAACCTGATCGGCGCTGAGGACGCCGGGAGAGGTTTCGCCGGATCGGTCGCCCTCGTAAACCAGGCTGCTCGAATCGAAGATGGCGCCATGATCGACGTCCTCTTCGGGCAGCCACTGATCCCGTCGATCGAGGAGGCGGCCACCGTTTTGGCTGCGGCTCAGGCTGAGCAACAAGCGGCCCATGTCGACTCTGGTGAAGAACCCGCCGATCATCGTGGGATCGACCTGGCCATCGTGGCTGTACCAGCCCGTGAGACGCCGGGTGTTATCGATCGGTGCGCTGCTGTCGGCGTCCGCTCCCTGTTCGTCGTTTCCTCTGGCTTTTCGGAGGGCGGGGCGGAAGGCCAGCTCTGGGAAGATGCGTTGACAGAAAAGGCGCTGAGCCATGGGATGCGTCTTGTTGGTCCAAATGCTTTCGGGCTCGCCAACACCGACCCTGAAGTGCGCTTGAACGCTCTGTTCCTGCCGATTCGGCCTCGCCCAGGGCCGATCGCTGTTGCATCGGATTCGGGCCCGTTGGGTGCAGCCCTGTTGAACCAGCTCTCCAACCAGCTTGCCGACGAGCACGTCGGTGTCTCCGATTACGTGGGTATCGGAAACCAGGCCGACATCGACGTGCCTGACCTGCTCGACTACTGGGCGAGGGCCGACCGAACGCGGGCGGTCGTGCTCTACCTCGAAGACCTCGGTGAGCGGGCTGAACTGATCGAAGCTGTCGGTTCGATAACGCCCCACAAGCCTGTTGTCATGATCGCCCCTGGCGACGCCATCCTGGCCCAAGCCCTCCACCAGCGAGGAGCACTACTGGTCGAGGATGTAGGCCAGCTCGCCGACCAAGCCATGCTTGCGGTCCTGCAGCCGATACCGAAGGGCCGCCGGGTCGCCATTGTTTCCAACACAGCATCGGTGGCTCGATTGACGGCCGCTGCTTGCAGCCGCAACGGCCTAGAGATTGTGAAACCGCAAAGCACCAGCGACGGGTCCGATGCCGACTCGTTCCTGGTGGGCAACCTCGACACGGTCTCGTTGGAGCCTCACTCGGAGATCGACGTGTATGAGCGCACGATCGTGGCCGCAGCCGTATCGGACGAGGTCGATTCGCTGATTCTGGCGCTAGCTCCCACCGCCCTTCTTCCGCCCGAGAAGCTACGCCGATTGCTCGACCGGATTAACCGGGCAATCGACAAGCCGATCGTCGCTGTGGCCCTTGTGGGACGTGAACTGGTCTCTAGCGATCGCCTGCCCACCTTCACCTTTCCAGAGAAGGCGGCCCAGGCGTTGGGCCGTTGGGCCCGCCATGGAAGTTGGCAGACCGCCCACCTGGCCTCGGCTGAGGTCGAGTCGTCCGAGCCGGCTAGCTCGGGTGAGGCTTCGGCGCCGAGCGACCGGGTTGCCTTCCAGCTGGAAGCATCGCTGGGCGATGCCGACGGGGTGACCCTAGGGCTCGCTGATCCAACCATGCCGGCCTGGCTTGATCTGCTGGCGTTGCCGGTCGCCGACTTTGAGGTAGGAACCTCGCTGGCCTCCACCGAGCGGGCGGCCACCTCGGTGGGCTATCCGGTTGTCTTGAAGGCTGGTCATCTCACGAAGCGGGCACCAGGGGAGTCGGGTGGAGCTGCACTCGATCTCTACGGCCCGGTGCCGCTACGGGGCGCCTATGAGCGGATGACCGATCTCTACGGACCAGCCATGGATCGTGCGGTCGTGCAAAAGCTGGTGGTCGCCGATCACGTCATTCGAATCGACCTGGTTCAACAGGCCGACGTTGGCGCCTTCGTCTCGGTCGGCTTTGGAGGATGGTGGCTCCGCTCTAGTCAGGCGGTCGCACAACACCTTGTTTCGCTTCCAGGTGCCTTAGGGCAGAGTGACGCGGAAGCTATGGCGGCCGAGATCGTCGACGCAGTGGCAGGTCAGCCATCGATGATCGGTCCGATCGCAGAGCTCATTGGGCTGGTCGGAGCGGCCCCTGACGTTGCGCCAGAGGTGTCGTTTCTGTCGCTGAACCCGATCTTCGTCACGGCTGAAAAGGCCACGGTCATCGATGTCTACCTGCGATTGCGGCGACTCGAGCATCATCCTTTGTCGGAGGTTAGACACCTCTGAACCGTGGTAGCCCCTCCGGTCGTCGCACGACGGCGACGACCGGGGAGGGCAGGAGCAGGACGGACTAGCGGTTGCCCAAGGGAACGTAGGCTCGCTCGCTCGGTCCGGTGTAGACCTGGCGTGGACGTGAGATACGGGCTCCCTGTTCGATGGCTTCGTTCCAATGCGAGAGCCAGCCTGGCATACGGCCAATAGCGAACAGCACCGTGAACATGTCCATCGGGAACTTCATTGCCTCGTAGATGAGGCCCGTGTAGAAATCGACGTTCGGATACAGGTTCCGACTCTTGAAGTAGTCGTCCTCAAGGGCGATCTCCTCCAACTTGAGCGCAATGTCGAGCAGGGGGTTGGTTCCCGTGACCTTGAAGACCTCATCGGCGTGGTTCTTGACGATCCGGGCTCGTGGATCGTAGGCCTTGTAGACCCGGTGGCCGAAGCCCCACAACAGTTCGTCGCCGTTCTTGACCGAGTCGATGAACGCTGGAATGTTCTCGTAGCTGCCAATTTCTCGCAGCATGTGGATCACGGCCTCGTTCGCTCCGCCGTGGCGTGGCCCATACAGTCCTGCGGTGGCGGCCGAGGCGGCGCTGAACGGATCGGCATGAGCTGAACCAACAACCCGCATCGCCGTCGTCGAACAGTTCTGCTCGTGATCGGCGTGGAGGATCAAGAGTACATCGAGGGCCTTGGACAGAACCGGATCGGGTTCATAGGCCGGTTCGGCAACCCGCCACATCATCGACAGGAAGTTCTCGGCGTAGTTCAGGTTGTTGTCGGGGTAGACGAAGGGCATGCCGATGCTGGCCCGGTAGGCCATGGCAGCGAGGGTTGGAGCCTTCGAAATCAGACGGTTGATCTGAATGAAGCGGTTTTCTCGATCCTCGATGTCCTTGGCCTCGGGGTAGAAGGTGGACAACCCGGCTATAGCCGAGACCAGCATGCCCATCGGATGGGCGTCGTAATGAAAACCCTCGTAGAACCGCTTGCGCATGTTCTCGTGGATGAAGGTGTGGTGGGTTACGTCGTAGACCCACTGGTCGTACTGCTCCGTCGAGGGCAGCTCGCCGTTGAGAAGGAGGTAGGCCACCTCAAGAAAGGTTGATTGCTCGGCCAGCTGCTCGATTGGGTAGCCGCGGTAGCGCAGGAAGCCTTCCGCTCCGTCTAGCTCGGTGATAGCGCTTTCGGTGGAAGCGGTGACGGTGAACCCCGGATCGAGGAACCAGACGCCCGGCATGTTCTTCTTCCACATGCTCGAATCGACGCCACCGTTGACGATGGGGACCTCGAAGGAGTTCCCGGTTCTGTTATCGGTGATCGTTACGGAGTCTGACACAGTGAGCCTCTCTTATGGATGTTCGCGGATCCGCTCTAAACAACACGCCATTGTGTCTGGAGCGGTCATCACTTCTATCGAAACGAAACACCGGGTGGTCTGAACCCCATTGTTCACGGCGGCCACGCGGCATATGTTGGTGTTTCGCCAGCTTTTGCTGGCGCCTGACGGTCGATGCGAACCAGGTGGTTCGGCTACCGACTGGTTATCAACTGCTCAAGGCTGAATCTAGCGCGATCAGCCGTGCTCGTCATCATCGCACTTTACATTTCGTTCGACGCCCGGCTTACGGCATGCTGGATGATCTACAGCGGACTGTTGTCGTGACGCCGAGGCCGAAGTCGTTCTCGCTTGGTTATGAGCATCGTTAGGGCAGAACAGACGGTCGATCTTGTCTCCGCTGGGGTGATGATGGCATTGATCGACTGACGCTCAGCGGCTGGGTAAGGGGTAAGGTGTGTGGCTTCGTAGTCGGCCTGGAGCCGCTCTCGCTCTTCGGGTGTTTCGGTTCGGTGGAGAATCTCAACCGCTCCCTTGGCGCCCATGACGGCCACCTCGGCGCTGGGCCATGCCAGCATCAGGTCGTTGCCCATGTTTTTCGAGTCCATCACGATGTAGGCGCCGCCGTACGACTTGCGCAGGATCAAACCGATGCGAGGCACGGTTGCCCGGGCGTAGGCGAAGGCCATCTGGGCGCCGTGGCGAATCATTCCCCGCCACTCCAGGTCTTTGCCGGGGAGAAAGCCCGAGGTGTCGACCAGGGTTAGCAGCGGGATGTTGAAGGCATCGCAGAAGCCCACGAATCGCCCGCCCTTTTGGGCTGCTGGGATATCGATGCTTCCGGCCAGGGCCTGGGTTTGGTTGGCGACGATCCCGGTCGGGATGCCACCAAACGAGCAGAAGCCGGTGACGAGGTTGGGAGCCCAGCCGGCTCGCAGCTCAAAGAACTCGCCGTCGTCGCAGAGAGCGACGACGACATCTCGAACGTCGTAGGAGCCCTGCGCTCCGCTCGGAAGGAGTTCCCCTGCCTCGCTGCTGTCCCTAGCAACCGGGTCGTTGGTCGGAACCTCGGGTGGCAGACTTTCGACACTGTCGGGAAGATACGCCAGAAGCTCGCCGATGACGTCGAGGGCGTCGTCCACATCCTCGGCCACGAGGGAGGCCAGCCCAGTCGATCGGAGGTGGGAGCCGAGCCCACCGAGTTCATCGGCAGTAACCGGCACCCCGGTGTAAGCCTCGACACTTGTCGGGCCCGTCACGAAGGTGTAGGCCCCTTCGGTGAACACCACGACATCGACGAGGCCCAGCAGTAGGGCGGGTCCGGATACGACGGGGCCTGACACGATGGCTAAGGTCGGGATGACACCGCTGGCCATCGAAAGCTCTCGGGCCGCTGATCCCCAGGCGCCTGAGGCGCCGATACCGTCTTCGGCCGCAACGCCGACGGTCTCGATGCAGAGTACGAGCGGAATGCGTTGCTGTGCCGCTGAGCGTACGGCAGCAGCCAGAGTGGTCCCGTCAGCTGCACGGAGCGACGGTGGGCCGTCGGGGGACTCGATCCGAGCGAACAAGACACGTCGGCCGTCCAGAAAAACGGTGCGCGTGCTGACAACCGGAGCTGAGTGACTGCGTAGGTTAACGCTCATTCTCAACCTCTGTTGTCGTGGATTTCGACCCTGACGACACAGCGCCAGCAAGCGGCCAGGGCGAAACGAAAAGGACGGGTATCGATCGAGCTGATGGTACCAACCGCATCTACGATCCGAGCAGGTGGATTCCAGGCATCTCCGAAGCCTGGGTTTCGATCACGCTCTTGAGCGTCGACACGGTGGCCTGAGCAGCGACGGTTGGAATGCCGCGTCGACGCGCCGCCAGTCCAACGGTTCGCCGGGAGAGGCCATCGATCTGGATTCGGGTCCAGTCGCCGCCGATCCAGCCGGGCGCGGCGGTCGCCGGGACGATCGCAATGCCGTAGCCCTGGAAGGCAAGAGAGGCGAGAAGTCGGAGCCCGTCGATCTCGACGTGGGCCTTTGGTCGAAGCCCACGCTGACGGAAGGCCTCGTCGATCTCTTGGCGAAACGGTGTGCCGGGAGCAGCGAGCATGAGTTCGTACTTGGCCAGTTCGGACAGATCGACCGGCCCTTCGATTTGGGCTAGCGGGTGATTATCTGGGCCGACCACGATGTGGTCCTCATCGAACAGGGCTGTGGTGCGAATCTCAGGATCGTCGACCGGTAGGCCAACAATCCCAACGTCGAGTTCGCCATCGAGGAGGCGAAGCTCGATCGACCTAGTCGTGCCGTCGGCGACGACGAGTTTGATCTCGGGCGCCTCAGCAGCGAGAGCCTCGACGAGTAGGGGAGTGAGCCATCGTGCCGTCGTGCCGATGATGCCGATCCGCACCGTGCCCCGAGGTGAACCCCTCAGAGAGGAAACATCGGCCTGAAGTGAGGCCAGTTCGGTTTGGATGCGTCGCACCCGCGTGAGCACGGCCTCGCCTTCTTCGGTGGCACGGCCCGTCGAGCGATCGATGAGGGTGGTGTCTAGTTCTCGTTCGAGGCGCGCCACGTGAGTCGAGATATTCGACTGTACGGTGTGGGTTGCGCGGGCTGCAGCCGTGAACCCGCCGTGCTCAACGACGGCGAGGAAGGCTTGGAGTTGTCGGAGATCCATCACCAATGATGATGGCATGAATCTGTCCCGGATGCATCTCTTAGACGAATAGAAACTATCTTTCCAAACCGATCGCAGATGGCCGGTTGTGATGCTATTATGAACACAGTCGAAACAGTCTGGTTCCCCCTCCAGCATTAGTTTCGAAAGTCTCGGGCCTCACCCCCCTCTGGCCCGGACTACTTACATCAGAAACCGGTCGCTAAGGCGGCCGGTTTCTTCTTTTTGTCGGTGCGCACTGCAAGACTGCAGCAGACAGGAGGACGATGGCGGCTGGCCGATCCGGTGGCAGCCGCCGACCATTGTTACCCGATGCGAATGGTGAGCGATCCGCACGGTTTCAGCCGTGCGGATCTTGACCGCCTACGGGCGATGATGAACCGCCATTCGCTGCGACGTCGAAACGACTAGCGGCCAGCCTCGACCTGGCGACGGATGACGGCGAGCGCCGATCCGGCCTTAAACCATTCGATCTGGTCGTCGCTCATCGTGTGATTGCCTTCGAACGTCCAGGTCTCACCAGCCGGGTTGGTCACCGTAACGGTCACCGTGCTGCCCGGTGTGAGCTGGGCCAGGCCTTGAGTGCCGAGACGATCATCCTCGCCAATGCGGTCGTAGGCGGTCGGATCGGCGAACGTCAACGGCAGAACACCCTGCTTCTTCAGGTTGGTCTCGTGAATACGGGCGAACGAGCGGGCCAGGATAAGCACACCGCCCCGGAAGCGTGGTTCCATCGCCGCGTGCTCTCGAGAGGAGCCTTCACCCATGTTTTCGTCACCGATGGCAACCCAGGCCTGGCCAGCCTCGTGGTATGCCTTGGCGATGTCGGGGAAACTCATCATTTCGCCGTTGAGCTGGTTGCGGCCCTGGCCGACGATGCCGTCGTTGAAGGCGCTGACCGCTCCCATGTAGAGGTTGCCCGAAATGTTCTCTAGATGGCCTCGATACTTGAGCCAGGGGCCGGCCATCGAGATGTGGTCGGTCGTGAACTTGCCTTGGGCCTTGACGAGCACCGGAAGATCGGCAAAGTCGTTGCCGTCCCAGGCATCGAACGGCTGGAGCAGTTGAAGCCGGTCCGACGTCGGCGAGATTTTCACCTCGATACTTGAACCGTCGGCTGGAGGCGGAAGGAAGCCGTCTTCGCCTTCGTCGAATCCTCGCGGCGGCAGTTCGATGCCGACGGGAACATCGAGACGAACCTCGGTTCCATCCGGAGCGGTCAGCGAATCGGTAAGCGGGTCGAAGTCGACCCGGCCAGCGAGGGCTAGTCCCATCACGGTCTCCGGCGACGTGACGAAGGCGAGGGTGGCGGGATCGCCATCGTTGCGCTTCGGAAAGTTGCGGTTGTAGGAGGTGACGATCACGTTGGGCTCGCCAGCGGTGTGACCCGTCTCTTCGCTTCGGTCCCATTGGCCGATGCAAGGTCCACAAGCATTGGCGAGAACGACGCCACCGATGGCTTCCAAATCGGCCAGTAGGCCGTCGCGTTCGATGGTGGCTCGAACCTGTTCGGAACCCGGGGTGATCATGAGCTTGGTTTTGGCCTTGAGCCCGGCAGCCGAGGCCTGGCGGGCGATCGAGGCCGCCCGGGTGATGTCCTCGTAGGAGGAGTTGGTGCACGAGCCGATGAGGGCGGCCGAGATCTCTAGCGGCCAGCCGTTGGCCTCTGCTTCGGCTCCCAATGCCGATACTTCGCGAGCGAGGTCTGGGGTGTGGGGTCCGTTGATATGAGGACGAAGGGTTGAGAGGTCGATCTCGATGACCTGGTCGTAGTAGTCGCCTGGGTTGGCCAGCACTTCGTCGTCGGCCCGAAGGTGATGAGCGACGGCGTCGGCCGCGTCGGCGGTGGCCTCACGGCCCGTCGACTTCAGGTAGCGAGCCATGGCATCGTCGTAGCCGAAGATCGACGTTGTGGCGCCGATCTCGGCCCCCATGTTGCAGATGGTGGACTTGCCGGTGCAGCTGAGGCTGTTCGCACCTGAACCGAAGTATTCGACGATGGCGCCCGTGCCACCCTTCACGGTGAGAATCTCAGCCACCTTCAAGATGACGTCCTTCGGAGCGGCCCAGCCCGAGAGCTCGCCGGTGAGGTGAATGCCGATCAGCTTGGGCCAGCGCACGTTCCAGGGGAAGCCGGTCATGACGTCGACGGCGTCGGCGCCACCGACGCCGATGGCAACGATGCCGAGGCCGCCAGCGTTGGGGGTGTGACTGTCGGTGCCGATCATCATGCCGCCCGGGAAGGCGTAGTTTTCGAGCACAACCTGGTGGATGATGCCGCTTCCTGGCTTCCAGAAGCCGCCGCCGTACTTGGCGCTGACCGATTCAAGGAAATCGTAGACCTCGGCGTTGCCGTCCACGGCGGCCATGAGATCGAGCTTGCCCTCGACGCGAGCCTGAATCAGATGGTCGCAGTGGGTGGTGGTCGGCACTGCAACCTCGCTCAGGCCCGCAGTTTGAAACTGGAGCCAGGCCATTTGAGCCGTTGCGTCCTGCATCGCTACCCGATCGGGGCGGAAGTCGACGTAGCTGACGCCACGTTCGGTCTCGGCGTCGGCCTGGTCGAGGTGGTTGGCCAAGATCTTTTCGGCCAAGGTCAGGGCGCGGCCTTGTTTCGTTCGGAAGGCGCCGACGCGCTCATCAAGGGTGGCGTACACCTTGTTGATCAGTTCGATCGGTGTTTCGGGTCCTACGTTTGTGCTCATGGCTGCTCCCTTTGACTGCCTTTTGACTACTGCCTTGACCGGCTGCGCTTCGTTGTCACATGGTTCGTTGTCACATGGTCTAGTTGTATGATACAACTATAAGACAAGTAATGCGTACCCGGATGGTGACATTTGTAACCAACCGCCCCAGAGACTAATCCATCACCGAACGAACATGAACCGATGAGAACGATTCGATACAAACAGATCGCCGAAGAGATCCGATCGGCGATCCTTGGCGGCGAACTCGCGGCCGGAACGCTGCTGCCGAGCGAGGCATCACTCGGCGTCGACCATGGAGTGTCCCGAGTCACCATTCGCAAGGCGCTCGAGGTGTTGCGAGACGAAGGACTGATCGAGTCTCGCCAAGGCTACGGCTGGATGGTTTCGTCGGTACCGGTGGCTCAGTCGCTAGCCACGCTGGTCTCGATCGAACGCCAGCTAGCCGACTCGGGAAGATCCTCGGAACGAAAAATCCTCGACTTCCAGTTCCTTGACGCCCCGTCGAAGCTAGCGGGACTGCTCGGAGATCGAGTACTCGAGGTGCGGCGCCTCAACCGGGCCGACGGTGAACCTTTCGCCCGCGTCACCGTCTGGTGCCGTGAAGATTTGGGGGCCAATGTGTCGAAGGCCGACGTCACGCGGGCGAGCTTTTACGAACTGCTTCCGGGCATGGCCGAGCGCGCTAGTCAGACGATTGGTGCCGAGCTGGCTGAGGCCGCTGATGCCGCCCTTCTTGAGGTACCGAAGAACAGCGCCATGCTCATGGTGCGGCGGACCAGCTATGGGGCGAACGGCAGGGCCGTGCTGATGTCCGAACATGCCTTTCCTGGACACCTGACGCAATTCGTGGCCGAACTTACCCGCGTCGACGCTGTCGCCGATGAGCCACCCGCGGGATTCCGCCTCGTCGACGAGGCCTGAGGCAATACCTCACAAACCGGGCCCCGATGCCGATCCGCAGTGAGTACTCGCCGTGGAGATCAGTATCGGAGTCTCGAAGAATATGCAGCCGCAAAGCCAGCGCTCAAACCGCCGCGCCCCTCGTGGTGCGACCCCACCTGCCCGCACCATCAGGCCATTAGCCGCCATCGTCTGTCTGGCCCTAGCCGGATGCGGGGGCGGTGATGAGACAGCCGACGACATCGCCATAGCCGCTCGGAGCGAGCAGACAGCGTCCTCGACGACGACGGTTCCTGACGCCACCTCCACCTCGGAGGTTGACCTCGCCTACGCCGCCGACGAACCGCAAGCCGAGTCGACGACACCGACGACCGCCGGTAGCGGACTCCCTCCGGTGACCACCATTGTCGGTCCTAGCGGAGGAGACCCCGACAACATCTACATCGGCACGATCGGGTCCTTGTCGCTCGACACGCTCACCCTCGACCAGGAGGTTGCCGATGCCCTTGCCGATCCGCCGAAGCTACAACCGGGCACGCACCCGCTGACCGGTCTGCCTGGCGAACTCATCGATCGGCCAGCCGCTGTCGTGAAGATCGACAACGGACCCGCAGCCTCACCCCACACCGGTCTGAACGCGGCCGACATCGTGATCGAGGAAGAGGTTGAGGGAGGTGTAACCCGCTTCGCCGCGATCTTCCAGTCGAACTCGTCGATTGTGGGCCCGGTTCGCTCCGGGCGCACCACCGACGTAACACTCATCAGCTCCCTCGGTCAGCCTCTTCTGATGTACTCGGGCGCCAACGACATCACCGAAGGCATCCTCCGTCGCCATAGCCACATCCAGAATCACAGCTTCGCCACATCGTCGGGCTACTGGCGCGACGAATCTCGCAAGGCGCCGTCGAACCTCTACACCGACACGGCGCCGCACTGGGCGTCGGCCGATGGTTCGGCCCCACCGGCCCAGTTCGCGTACCGGTCCGGCGACACCGGTGCCGACGGCATGAGCGCCCCCGAGATCGTGATCGACTACGGCGCCAACCGGGCGGTCTGGCATTGGCATGAAGGCAAGTGGGACCGCAGCCAGCGAGGCAAACGCCATCTGCTCGCCAACGGTGAGCAGGTCTCAGCGGCCAACGTCATTATCCTCGAGGCCGAACGGGTGGCAACCGGCATGACCGACGCCGCCGGTGGCATCGTGCCGGAATTTCCCTTTGTCGGTTCAGGACGAGCCGTTGTCTTCACCGATGGTGAACGTCTAGACGGCACGTGGACGAAGCCACGCCTCGGCGACGTTGCGGTGCTGACCGATCGAAATGACGCTGTCATCGAGCTGACGCCGGGCAGAACCTGGATCCAGCTCGTCGAGTCTGGAAAGGGGATGTGGCGATGACGAAACCTCTCCTCCGCCTCGTGTCATTGCTGCTGGCTGGAACACTGGTGGCGTGCACCGGCGCCGATTCGGAGACCACCGACGCTGGCCAACCCATCGACGCGACCGACGGTTCCGTGCCGGAAACGAGTGAGGCATCGACCTCGACGACCGAGGATCGACCGACGACGACAAAGCGGCGAGGAACCTCGACGAAACCGTCGACCTCGGCGACCGCTTCGACAGCCTCATCGACAGCCGATTCGACGACGAGTTCGACGCTCGGTTCCACCGCCAGCACAACCGACAGCTCAGCTGCTGGCTCATCGGCTGGCGAAGGGTCGACGACATCATCGACAACCGTCTCGTCGAGCGTGGCCACCATCACCCCCTCAACGGTCGGAAGTGGCCTCGGAGCGGTGACAACCGTGGCCGGCGGTACTACCACCGATGGCGGCATCTACCAGGGAATCCTTGGGAAGCTGTCCCGCGACGAGCAGGTGGTAAGCGCCGCAGGTCCACAGCCGACGGCGGCGAGCGGCGTGATGCCCCTCACCGGCCAATCGGGCAACGTTCCCAATCGGCCAGCCGCTGTGGTCAAGATAGACAACGGTGGGCCCGCCCGACCTCAGACCGGACTGAACGCCGCCGACATTGTTATCGAGGAAGAGGTGGAAGGCGGCATCACGCGTTTCGCTGCCATCTTCCACTCCCAATCCACGATTGTCGGCCCGGTTCGCTCGGCGCGTACCACCGACATCGGAATCATCAACGGATTCGGATCCCCACTTCTGATGTACTCGGGGGCCAATGAGGTCACCGACAATCTGATTCGAAGTCAGCCGACCGTGCAGAACCGCAACGCTGGTACCTCGTCGGGCTACTGGCGCAGCAGTAACCGTCGTGCGCCGTCCAATCTCTACACCGATACCGCTCCCCATTGGTCGTCTTCGTCGTCTGGACCGCCCAAGCCCCAGTTTCACTATCGCAGCGGCGATGAGGCGGTGGCTGGTGGCCAGGAAGGGGTGGAAGACACCGACTTCTCGGTCCATTACCGGGCCAACACCGCTGGTTGGACGTGGGTCGGTTCTCATTATGTGCGAACCCAGGGTGGCAGCGCTCACATGACGGCTGCGGCCGGCCAAGTGGCCTCAACGAATGTTGTCGTGATCGAGGCCAAGGAGGTAGCGACGGGGATGGTCGATTCCTCCGGTGCCACCGTGCCCGAGTTCGTCTTTGTTGGAAGCGGCAAGGCCACCGCCTTCGTGGGTGGCCGCCGCTACGAAGGCACCTGGACCAGGCCTCGCCTGGCCGACGCTGCCGTGCTCACCACCGCCGACGGCAGCCTGATCAAGCTCAATCCCGGTCGCACCTGGATCGAGCTCATCGAGGCTGGCTCTGGGGCTTTGAAGTAGCTACCTGAAAGAGCTACCTGAAAGGGCTCCTGAAGTTAGATGCCTGCGTAGCAGGGGATATCGACAGATCAGCGTTGAACGAAGCTGTCCCAGTGGGTGGTTTCGCTCGCTGGCAGTCTGGCTGCGAGCTTGAAGTCGGTGCCCTTGGTGTAGGCCACGGGGAAAAGGCCGACCTGGGTGTATTCGTCGTAGGGAATGCCGAGCAACTCGGCGGTGCGCTTCTCGTCGGGGAGATGCAGCGTGGTCCAGGCCGAGCCGAGACCTCTTGCCCGCAGGGCGAGCATGAAGCTCCACACAGCTGGCAGTATCGAACCCCACTGGCTGGCTTGGGCGAAGGTCGGCAACCCTTCATCGAGGCGGCCTTCGATCATCGGAATAACCAGGTAGGGCGCGAGATGAAAGTTGTCGGCCAGGTAGTAGGCCGAGCTCCGGACTGCGCCCTGACGCTCGGCCCTGGTATCGGCCGGGTCGTAGGTGGCCCCTGGCTGCTCGGCATAGGCGTAGAAGTGGGTGGCATACATCTCGGCCACCGCCTTCTTCTTTGCCGGGTCGCCGATGACCATCCATTGCCAGGTCTGGCGATTCGACCCGCTCGGAGCCTGCTGGGCGATGTCGATGCAGTCGAGAATAAGATCTCGTTCCACCGGCCGCTCGAAGTCCAATCGTTTTCGAACCGATCGGGTTGTTGTGAGGACGTCGTCGGCGCTGAGATTGAGATGGCTTGTGTTCATGGCAGCAAGGTAGCACTGCCCGCACCATCGTCGCCCGTCCGGAAATGCTTGTGATCGGGATGATCCTGCCGACAGGGGTCAGATGAACTATGCCGGGGAGAATCAACACAAAGCTGGGCTGAGGCTCTGGCCCCTCGCCGTTCTCGGATTGGCGCTCCTGTCGACCGCCTGTAGCAACAACACCACGATCCCAACGGTTGAAGAGATGGTCGCGTCGACGCGGGAAAGCCTGCTCGACGAGGGCATTGAACCCGACGTCACCGACTGTGTGCTCGAGTTGGCCGAACGTCGATTTCGCAGCGGTCCGCTCGGAGACCTGGCGCGCGAGGAGCTTGTGACGAGCTGCCGCGCCGCCCAAGAGGTGCTCAGCGGGGTGGCCGCTGGCCCCGGTTCCGCCGAAGACGCTGGCGATCTGGCCTTCACCGGGCCAAACACCTACGGCGACGATCGGGAGTTGGATCTTCTCTGGGACCGTTGCGAGGATGGCGACGGAGCGGCGTGCGATGAGCTCTTCGAGCGTTCACCGGTCGGCAGCGGCTATGAGGCCTTTGGCGTGAGCTGCGGTGATCGAGAGCAAGTCATGGACTGTGTCGAACTCCTCGAAGAACAGCCCGCTCCTGTACCCACAGGTGACGGTTGATCGATGAACGGCGACGTCGGGCTATTGGACGTCGGGGTCCTTCTCGGAGAGAGCGTTATCGAGATCGCTTCTGAGATGAAGCACCCGCTGGGGGAACGGGATCTCCACGCCGTTGGCGGCCAAGGTCTCACGAATGGTGATGGCCACCTCGCTGATGGCGAAGCGGGCGCTTAGCTCCTCGCTCGGGTGCCAGACTTGGGCGGCCAGATCAACACCGGAGTCACCGAACCCGGTGACGAAGACATCACCGGGTGGTGCTTCCCCTAGAGCTTCCACCGTGCGAATGGCCTTTGCTACTGCCCGTGCCGTATCCCGCAGGTTTGCATCATAGGAGACCTGGAAGGGCAGGACGGTTCGTCGGTAGAGA
This sequence comes from uncultured Acidimicrobiales bacterium, assembly GCA_937922045.1. GTDB lineage: Bacteria > Actinomycetota > Acidimicrobiia > Acidimicrobiales > SZUA-35 > JAHELU01. The sequence continues at coordinate 50,025 of CAKZXA010000019.1, forward strand.
GAAGCTGTTTGATTGAGCAACGGCTCTTCGAGCACCTTCAGGTTTGGCAAAAAGACGGTCTCACCATCAAAGGTGACGAGGACCACCGCCCTGCCGGTGATGTCGATCACCGTTCCGGCGTGACCGTTGCTATGGATCTGATCCCCGGGCTTGATTGGACGCCGAGCGTGGAGCAAGAGGGCTCCCACCAGGTTGCCCAAAACAGGCTGCAGCGCCATCGCAATGATGATGCCGGAGATGCCGAGGGCGCCGAGAAGAGGACCAACCTCGACGTCTATTTGGCCGAGGACAAAGGCTAGGGCTACCAGGGCGATGACGATCGTGAGCACGCGGCTCACGATGCTCGCTACGTAGGGTTCGAGCCGGAGAGGTTCGGCGATCGATCGAACGAGGCGTCGAGTAATCGTGGCCGCGAGCAGGGCGGCGACGATGACAATGCCAACGACGACCCAGTCCGACATCGTCGTCTGTTGCGCGAGCAGTAGCGGCAGCACCTCACGATCCTACCGCTGTCTAATGGTGCGCCGAGCGCTCTTACAACTCGGGCCAGCGCTGTTGGCCGACGGGCTTGCGGCGCTGGGACGGTTTTGGACCGAGGGCCCAGCGTCGCCGCCAGGCTCCAGCGTCGGGGCCCTCGCCTCCTGGTGTGGTCTCCTGGTAGGCGTTCTTGCGTGACTGCCACCACCCGGAGCTGAACTCGTCGGCGAGTTCAGCTATGCGTTTCTCGATTCGGGTTGCGAACTCGCGAGGATCCTCATCGTCGCTGGTGCGCAGCGGAGAGCCGAAGACAACCGCGCATCGGGCCTTCGTCGGCCAGTTCTTTCCCTTTGGCAGGATGGTGCCGGTTCCGCTCAGATAGACGGGAACCACCGGCGTCTTACCTCGCTTGGCCAGAAAGGCGGCGCCGGGCCGGTGTTTCTGTTGCCAGCCGTCGGGGCTTCGTCCGCCCTCAGGGAAGATCAGGAGATTGCGGCCCTTCTTCAGCACGTCGAGGCTATTGCTGATCGAGAGTTTGGAGAGCCGGGTGCGTTCGATGGGGATGGCCCCGATGAAAAGTGCCGATAAGGCGCCCGACACCTTGTTGGGAAAGAAGTAGTCGGCCCCGGCGGCGATCGCTAGGTCGTCGCGCAGCTTTGGTGGCAAGGTGGCCAACAGCACGCTGGTGTCGGCGTGCGAATGATGGTTGGCGGCGAAAATCACCGGACCTTCAACATCCTTCAGGCGATCGAGGCCGATGACTCGGGGGTGGGCGTAGTATCGGACCGCCGGTTTGAAGAACCCGAGGACGGCCAACCTTCGCACGAACTTGGCTGCTGGCTGGTGGGCCCATTCCGTGTCGTAGTGCACACCGGTGGTAGGCGTGTGTTTCGGCTTCTCTACACCCCTAGGAGTGGCGGGGGATTGAGTTATGAATCGCAGCCAGCTCATGTGTGTTTCTCGATCAGTCCGTGACGTCGGCCATCAGGATGGGTGGGTTGTGGACGTGGGTGATCGTTGGTTTGGGGCCGACGACATCTTCGGCCATCTCCAACGCGTCCTGCATGGTCGAGGCCGGTTTGAATCCAAGTCGCCGCACAGCCCGTTTGTCGCCTCCGACGATAATAACCTGCCCGAGGTAGGCCAGGGCATGCGAGCCCCAATACCACATGTAGAACGGATGAACGCCGTGGTAGGCGTTGCTGGTGCGGTAGAGGTGGCGATACCACTCATCTTCGGCGAACTGCTTCTCGTACCGTTTCTCGATCTCGATCGGATCGGTGGTCTCGGCCAGCACCTGCTCGAAGAAATCGATGTACGAGGGATGGTGAACCGGATGAAACTCCCAGGGTGTTGGGTGGGTCATGATGAGCACGCCACCTTCACGGACCACCGGCTTGCCTCGGTAAAGGTTGAAGAAATAGCCGAGGCCTTGAACCATGACCAGGATTGGGTTCATGATCGAGTTGACGTTGTAGGGCGTGAGGTAGGGGAGCCCCATCGTCAGGATGTCGGTTTGTCCCTGGACGGGCACCAGGTGCTGGCGGTAAACCATCTCGGTGGTGCGCTTGTGGACTGCCTCAACCTCACCGGCCTGTACCGAGGTGAGTTCGTAGGGCGCCCTCCAGGCCTGGAAGACTTTGCGTTTTGCGGCCGACGGCATACGTTTCAGGCCCGTCTGCATGGCGGTAAAGGAGGCCCGATCTTTCATCGACCATTCCCACTCCCGTTTCTGCAAGACCGACATGGGGCCTTCGTGGCCGAACACGTTGGTGTTCACCGTTGTTTCGATCTGGAAGATGCGAGGGCCGTGCTTCTTGATGATGTCGCCCTGGCGCCAGTTCGAGCGGTGGAGCTCGGAGTTGTCCTGGTCCATGAAGGATCGGGAGTGACGCATGGTCTTCACGTTGTGGTGCGCCTTCACGCCCTCATAGCCCGACAGCCCGGTGGCTGTGCTCTTCCAACCGCCATCCATCGATACCAGGTTGATGTTGACGTAGACGACCAGGTCGGATTCGGCCGCTCGACGGTTCATCTGCACCGCTTCGTCATGGTCGGTGTGGCCGAGGATGACCATGTTCTCTGGGTCTTCGGCGTCGTGGTTGTAGAGCAGCCCGTCGGGGCTGAAGGCCTCAAACACACGATCGCCGACGGCATGACGAAGTTCGGCATCGGTCATACGTCGATGGAGACAGAGCGCCGCGATGATGTGGACGTCGTCGACACCGGCGGCCGCGGCCATGTCGAGTACCGCCTCGATGATTCGCTGCCGGACGTCGGGTCGTTGCATCGGCGGCAAGGGCAGTGAGATGTCGTCGAAGGCAATGGTGAGCTTCATGCCCGGTCGCATCAGAGCCGGGAGAGGGTCGTCGTCGATCGGGTTGAGGAGGGCATCGACGATGGCGCCATCGGGGTCGGGCAGGCCGATCAGCGGCTCGCCGGGGTAGATCACCCGGCTACGGCCCACGGGAAGACGCTCCAGTCGGAACCCTTCACCGTGGTGAAACAGGATCGGTGGAGTCTGGCGATCGACTTCCAGCACGAAGCCGGGGCGTGGATTCGGACGGGGTTGATCTGTGCTCATGCGTGCTTACCTGCGGCTACGTCGTAGGGATGGGAGGGGGCCGAGCGGCAACGGTTTAGCTGCTCCGCCCTCGGCGGTTGACCAGAACTCGATAAGCCACCCACGCTTCGTGGCCATCGAGGCCAGGCGGGTTTCGGGGTTGATGGCCACCGGGAAGCCGACGGCATCGAGCAATGGTAGATCGGAGGAGGAGTCGGCGTAGGCAACCGATTCGGCCAGATCGATGTCATGGAGTTCGGCATAGTCGCGCAGGGCTTGAGCTCTCACTTCGCCTGTTGGCGGCACGGCCTTGAGCTCCCCGGTGTACACGCCGTCGTTGTCGGTCATCTCGGCGCAGATGATGTCGTCGAACAGGGGAGCGAGCGGTTTGACGACCACATCGAGCGCACCGGTGATCAGCACGGTCTTGTGGCCGAGTCGTCGGTGTTCGCGCACCCGTCGTAAGGCATCGGGGAAAGCCTTGGTCAGGATGTGATCGGCCAGCAACTGTGGGCCGAGTCGGTCGAGCTCATCGACAGAAGCGCCTTCGTAGCGGCGATAGAAGTGGCGAAGGAAATCGGTGCGGTCGCGCTGGTCGAGGGCGAGAAGGCCGGGTGCTTCGGTGAGTGTCTTGAGGGTGAACCGGACGCGGTCGGCGGGTCCAAGGTTGCGGGTGGCTAGCCAGGCGTAGCTGAAGACCACGTTCGAAGCAATGATGGTGTTTTCTAGGTCGAAGGCAGCGAGTTGACGCTCTGGCGCCAGCACTCGTTTACGCAGCCTTTTGGTGCGTGCGTCGGGATCCGAACGCTCACCCGTGGTCTTGACCCTGGCGTGTTGGACAACCGTGGGGAGGTGGACCTGCTGCACGTAGACGTCCCAGTCGACGATCGCGGGATCACAACCGAACTCGGCCTTATCAGCGTCGTCTAAGGCATCGTGCAGGGCGATGAGGTTGTCGACGCCGTAGAGGGCCTCACATTCGGCGTAGGCCCCATAGATCTTGACGTAGCCGACGGCGCGTCCGACCTCTTCGCGCTGTTCTTCGACCTCGGCGTTCACCATTGCCTGCTTGCCCCGAAGAGGAAGCATTTTGAGCGCCTTGTCGGCCACATCAAGATTTCGCTGGATGCGATTGAGTCGTCGTTCCACCGCGCCACGCCCGGGAAACGACCAGGCCGGAACCGCTATTGGCTGGCCCTTGCGGTCATAGAGCGGGTTCTCGCCGAACCAGCTTGAAACAAGATTGACCAGACGACGGTATTGGAGAGGATTGCGGGTTCCCGAAGCGACCTGGGTTATGTCGATGTCGTCATTGCCAGCGTGACCTCGAGCGGCGACGGCGGCGATGGCGTTGACAACGATGTCGACCGGGATCACATCGACGACCCCTTCGGGGACGCCGGGAAATTCCTTAAGGAGGCCACGGGCGTAGCTGATGATGATGGGCTCAGCCATCCGGAAGCCCTTGATCCAGCCTGCCGTTGGTAACGACCAGGAGGATTCGATGATGGCGGGTCGAACGATTGAAACCCGCAGGTCGCCCTTTGACTCGTCTAAGGCTCGCTCGCCGAGCGCCTTCGTGTAGGCGTAGGCGTCGGGCCAGCCGAGCGATGCAGCCCGAGCCCGACCGGCTTCAACCAGATGATCGGAAACCCAGCGTTGACGGATCTGTTCGGTGCGGGCCGAGAGCAGGGGAGTGCCAGCAGCGCCGAGCTCATGCCTGGCCCGCTTGCGGAACGATTCAAGCTGCCCGGTGGAACGGGATTGAGCATCGGCGTCGGCTCGCGAGCGTCGCGCTGCGGTGACCTCTGATCGCCAGTCGACGTCGATGTGGAAGGGGCTGTCGCTCAACAGTTGTTCGGGGGCGGCACCTCGCCGGTTGCCGGCGACGTAGCAGGTGGAGACCGAGATGAAGTGAGGCGAGACGCCAAGCTCGTTGAGCGTGTTGGCGATGCGGGTAGGGCCGAGCAGGTTGACCTCGACCGCACCATCTATCGGGGCGTCGAAACTGACCGTGGCCGCCGAATGAATAACGGTGTCGCACGAGGCAAACAAGCGACGACCTTCGTCGTCGAGACCAAGGCCATCCCGTCCGACATCGCCAACGACGACATGAACGCGGCGCTCGACTTCTTCCCAGAACTCGTCGGTGCCCGATTCGCTGCGCATGCGGTCGAAGGCGTCGTTGCGGAAGACTTCACGGCGCACTCGCTGAGCTGGGGTCGAACGTTTTCCTGCCCGCACCAACAACACGAGTTCGCAGTCGGGTACGCCTCGCATCAGCCGTTCGACGAGCGCTGTGCCCAAAAAGCCGGTGGACCCCGTGATGGCGATGCGTTTGCCCGCGAGTTGATCGGCGATCATGACCTCAGGGTAGCGACCGCTCCACGATTGTTCTACCATTTGGTAAGTGGCGACGACTTCACCGCCGACTCGGGATCGGATTCTGGCCACCGCAACCGATGCTTTTGCTGCTCAAGGCGTTGCCGGAACCTCGCTCGATGGGCTTGCCGCCGACCTTGGCGTGACGAAACAGACGATTTTGTACCACTTCGGCTCGAAGGACGGATTGACCAAGAGCGTCGTCGAGTCGGCCGCTCATGAGCTCATGAAGGTGCTCGATGAGGCGGTGGCGGTGAGCGAGCCGGGCTGGCCCCGGATAGACGCCATTGTTCGTGCTGCCTTCCGCCTCGCCATCCGTCGCCCCGAACTGCTTGGCCTTTTGCGCGAGGTGAGCCGGCTAGGCCCCCCGGTGGCAGATGTGGTTTTGGATATCCTCCAGCCCCGAGTTGATCAAACAATCGACTATCTCCAACGCTGGATGGAAGCCGCTGCTCAGGAGGGCGGACTACCTCCTGGGGGAGTGAACGACCCCCGGCTTGTGCTGGTCTCCGCGTACACCATGGTTACCGGCGTCGTCACCGACGCCGAGGTGTTGCGGGCGGCTGGACTCGAATTGGATCTGAGGGTGGCCGCTGGCTTGCGTCGGACCTTGTTATCGTTCCTTGAAGCAGCACTTCCAGTAGCCGCTGCTACATGAGGGTCTGGGCCACGACTTGTTAGGACTAAAAGACCGTGTCGGGAAGAACGTGATGGCGTCATCGCAGCCAAAATCTGAACGTCGGCGGGCGACATGGGTCGCGTCCGCTCTGATCTGCGTGACTGTTTTTGTCGGGGCCCAACCAGTGCTGGCTCAAGACCCGTCTTCTTGTTCCACGAAGGTTGTCGACACCAGCGGCGAGCTCGACATCTTCGAGGTTGAAGCCGCTCTTGTCCGCGTCGATCCTCAGGCCATCATCGTGGTACGCGGGTTCGGCTCTATCGCCAACGGCAACCTTCAGGGTGAGATCGACGAGATCGTGTCTGAATGTTTCTCGAACGGCGTCGACTCAATCGCTGACGACGTGATCGTGCTCAGCTTCTCGGTCCTCGATCGGCAGTCCGATGTGTGGATCGGCGCAGACTGGGGTCAAGCACTTCCCGATCCCGACTATGTGCGCCAGGAGGTCATGGGCGGCCCCATCGACGAAGGCGACTTCACCGGCGGCGTGGTGGCAGCCATCGAAACGATCGAAGTAGGCGTGGCCGAAGTGGTTGCCGGCGCAGACGCAGAGGCAGACGACGACGAAACCAGTGCCACCGGCACCAGCACAGAATCCGGAGACGGATTTCCTCTTCTGCCTGCAGCCGGCCTGCTCGCGGTTGCCGCCGCCGGTAGCGGCGGTGTTGTGGTCGCCCGCCGACGAAGCAAGCTCCAAGCGGCACGGGGCGAAGTGGAGCGGGCGATGGCGGGCCCGGTGATCCGAACCGGCGTCGTGAGGGAACGAGCCGTTCGGGCCGAAGACTCCGTCGATATGTGGGGTAAAGTCGTCAACGGTCGCACGGCGGCACGGCTCGACGAGCTACGGGCCGAAGCTGAACAAGGCGCCCGTGGAACCGAACGAGCTTCGTCGCTTCTCAACCAGTCGATGCCCAATGGTGTTTCGAGCGCAGGACACGATCAGCTGGCGAGGGCCCGCGAGCGTCTCAACGAGCTGTCCAGGGCGCTCGATGTTCACGACGAAGTACTCGACCGGGTGTTCTCCTTTGGCGCCCACATCGACCATCTCCGTATCGCGGTTCCAGCGAAGAAAGAGCTTCTGATCGACGAGGTCAACCCGGCTTTGGCCTTGGTCGAAAGCCGACGGGCAGACGGCTGGACGGTCGGGACTGCATCTCGCGATCTCCTCGATGTGAAGGCCAAGATGCTCCGTCTCTCGTTCAAGGACCTGGAACAAGACTGGCTGACTATCTCCGAGGAGGTGGAGGCGGCCGAGGCAAACCTGTTCGCAGCCGAGCACAGCCTGCAGACCCTGCCCGAGAAGGAAGAGTCTCTGCAGCGATGGTCAGATGAACTGGCAAATGCTTTCGAGGTCGAGTCCAGCCGAGTCGAGTATCTGAAGCGCAAGTTTCAGTCGCTGGCCGCAGTGCATGCCAGCGACTCCTGGCAGTGGGCGCTCGATTACCCGGAGCGCTCGTCGGCCGAGCTGGCTCGATCGGACGAGCTACGCATCGACGCGATTACGTCGGATTTGGCTGAGCAGCGGTTCGATGAGACGGGTCAGAAGCTTGAGGCTTCTGGTCTCCACCTGATCGCCGCCGATGATCTGCTGGATCAGGTCGATGACCTCTTCGTCGATCTCGAACAAGCCGAGGCCGAGGCGCCTGGGATCCTGGCCCAAGGCCGCCAGATCTTAGGAGAGTTGACCGCCTTCATCGCATCCAACGACGGCGACTTGGACGACACCTACAACGCCAAGCCCGGCCAGCTCAGCCGTACCCTTGAGAGCCTTGAGGTGGAGCTACGCCAGCTGAAGCCGAACCATCTGAGGGTGGCTGAAGTCGGCGATCGCATCAATCGACAGATGGACGAGCTCCTGGCGAAGGCAATCGATGAGCAGGCAGCCACCGAGGCGCTGAGGCGCGAGGGTCACCGAGAGATTGCCCGAGCTGAACGGGCCGTGTCCCGAGCTCGGCGTGCGCTGGGCTGGGAACTGATCTCATCCAACGACGGTGAAGATCTGGATCAGCTTGAAGCTTCGCTTGGAGATCTTCCGACCGACCTAGCCGAAAGGGCCGAGCAGGCTGGCCGAATTGCCGATGCGGCTCTCCGCATCCAGGAGCGCATCATCGCCCGCCGCAGGCGAAGCAGCACCTGGGTGGTTGTGGGTAGCGGCCAGAACGGCTGGGGCAGCGGTACCGGCGGTGGTTTCGGTGGTGGCTTCGGCGGCACCGGAAGCGGTGGTTTCGGTGGCGGTGGTGGTAGCCGTGGCTTCGGTGGTGGTTTCGGAGACTTTGGTGGTGGCGGTGGCCGTAGCTTCGGCGGCGGCCGTTCGAGCGGCGGTTTCTAGCCCCGCCAGCCGGTGCGTACCATCTCTGATGCCTCCAACGATCGTTGGTGTTACGAGTGGGCGGTCTCGCGTTTAGCTGAGCGGCGCTCGTGGCGTTCCAAGGCGAGTTCGATGAGTCGATCGATCAGGGCGCTGTAGGACATGCCGGAGGCCTCCCACAGCTTGGGATACATGGAGATAGGCGTAAAGCCCGGGATGGTGTTCAGCTCGTTGAGCAAGGGTCCGCGTCCATCTTCCTCATAGAGGAAGTCGGCTCGGGCCATGCCTTCGAGCCGAAGCGCCCGGTATGACTCGACGGCGAGTTGTTGAAGCTGTTCGGCGACACCGTCGGGTAGCTCGGCCGGGATGATGAGCTCGGCCGCACCGTCGTGATACTTGTCCTCATAGTCGTAGAAATCGGCGCCGGGCACGACTTCGCCCGGGACGGAAACCTCGATCTCGTTGTTTCCAAGCACCGACAACTCGATCTCGCGGGCGGTCACCGCCTCTTCCAGCACGATCACTTCGTCGTAGCGCAGCGCCTTGTTGACTGCGGCTACCAGCTCGTCGGCGGTGGAAGCCTTCGACACCCCGACCGACGACCCCATATTGGCTGGCTTGACGAAGATGGGGAGACCCAACTCTTCGACGGCCATCTCAAGGATGGGTTGAGGATCGTCGGCGAGTTCGTACTCGCTGATCGCCATCCAATGCGTTTGTGCGATGCCATTGGCTTCGAGCACGGTCTTTGCCATGGCCTTGTCCATGGTGACGGCCGAACCGAGCACGCCAGCCCCCACGTAGGCGACGTTTGCTAGCTCACACATTCCTTGGACGGTGCCATCTTCACCGAGGGGGCCGTGGAGGAGGGGCAGGACCACGGTGCGCTGCCCGTCCGGGTTGTCGCCGACAGCGGCGGTGAGCTCGCGCGATGCCCCCACTGGTTCGAGTGGCTTGATTTGTGCGCCCTGCGCTGGGTCGGCGTCGATCGGAGGCAGCATCGCGACCGACTCGCCGGCGTCGACGAAGGCGCCGTCCCGGGTGATGCCGATCGCCTGGATGTCGTAGCGATTCCGGTCGACGGCGGCGAGGACGTGGGCGGCTGTGGTGCACGACACGTCGTGCTCAGCGGATTGGCCGCCGAACAGCACGAGAAGACGGATGCGATCGGCAGCGGTGGTGTCGGTGTTCACAGCCCAACAGTAGCCGATGGGTTTCGCCTGTTTATTCAATCATCGGTTCGGGCTGAGGATCTGAGCGGCTGCCACCGCTCGGGATGCAGGATCGGCTAGAACCGAGACGTGCATCTCTCTTTGTCCGACCTTGTCACCCATCTGAACCAGGCCGGGGTCGCTGCCTCCCTTCACCAGAGCGACGCTGTTCAGGACGCAACGATCCGCGGGGTGACTACCGATAGTCGATCGGTGGGCGATGGTCAGCTTTTCGTGCCCCTGCTTGCCGAACGCGACGGCCATGACTTCCTGCTCGGCGCTTTGAAGGCCGGGGCCTCGGCCAGCCTGACGTCGCGCTCAAGCGATGGCTGGACTGGAGCGGAGCTGGCTGCCGCCCACCCGGACAAGACGGTGATCCAGGTTGCCGACACCGATCGAGCATTGAGCGAGATCGGGCGGTTTGCGCGAAGTAAACACGACGGCCCCGTCGTTGGTATCACGGGCAGTGTTGGAAAGACCTCGGCCAAAGATCTAACCCTGGCTGCATGCGCTGCGACCTTGAACACCTGGGCATCGGAGAAGTCGTTCAACAATGAGATCGGTGTGCCGTTGACACTCGTGAACGCTCCCGATGACACCGAAGTGATGGTGGTGGAGATGGGGGCCCGCGGTGTCGGTCACATAGCGGATCTTTGTGCGATTGCGAAACCAACGATCGGGGTGGTGACGACCGTGGCGATGGCCCATTCGGCGTTGTTTGGTTCGATCGAGGCGATCGCTCAGGCCAAGGGCGAACTGATCGAGGCCTTACCCGCCGACGGCACGGCCGTGTTGAATGCCGACAACCCTCTCGTTGCTGCGATGGCGGATCGTTGTTCTGGGCGGGTGCAGACGTTTGGGTATGCGGATGGTGCTGATCTTCGAGTTGTCGATGTGGAGCTGAACGAGTGGCTACAGCCTCGATTCGGGTTGGTGTACCAACGCGAGCGCTTCGATCTCCGGCTGCAAGTGGCTGGAGCACATATGGCGTCGAACGCGGCGGCTGCTGTTTGCGCCGCGATGGCGGCTGGCGTCGAGATCACCGACGCCATCGCCGGGGTGGCTTCTGGTGCCCTGTCGCCTATGAGGATGGAGGTCTCCACCGCGGCGTCGGGGGCTCTGGTGATCAACGATGCCTACAACGCCAATCCAACCTCGATGCGGGCGGCGCTTGCCGCACTTGTGCGCCTCGAGGCAGCGTCGAAGACGGCGGTTGTTGGCTTGATGGCAGAGCTCGGGTCTGAAGGATCAGCCGAGCATGTGGCCATCGCCGAGGAAATGACTGCTGCCGGGGTGCGGGTGTTGGCCGTTGACGCCGCCGACTATGGGGAAGCGGCTGAACATGTTGAATCGATCGAGCAAGCCCACCAGGAGTTGAGGGCATTGGGGCCCGGGGATGCAGTGCTGATAAAGGGCAGTCGTGTGGCGGCGTTGGAACGGCTGGCGAGCGCCCTTCTCGGCTAGCCTCAGGACCCATGGCAGCATCGACGTCGTCGGCCCATCCACCGGCGCAAAGGCCGACGCTCGGCACCTGGTGGGCCGGGGCCAGGCCAAAGACGTTGCCTGCAGCCGTCGTGCCGGTAGCGGTGGGAACAGCAGTTGTAGGAGCCGGCACGATCTGGTGGCGGGCGGCGGCAGCGCTCGTCGTCTCCCTGGCGCTTCAGATCGGTACAAACTACGTCAACGACTACGCCGACGGTGAACGCGGCACCGACGATGGGCGAGTCGGGCCAATGCGGCTGGTCGGCAGTGGCGCTGCCTCGACCGGCCAGGTGAAGAAGGCGGCCGCTGCGGCTTTTCTGGTTGCCGCTCTTGTCGGCCTCGGCCTGGCCGTCGCGGTTGGCTGGGAGCTTCTGATCGTCGGGGCAGCGTCGATTCTTGCTGGTTGGGCCTACACGGGTGGCCCGAAACCCTACGGCTATTACGGCATGGGTGAAGTGTTCGTCTTCGTCTTCTTTGGCATGGTCGCCACCGTCGGTTCTGCTTATCTGCAGACCGAAACGGTGACCGGCGATGCGGTCGTGGCGGCAGTGCCGGTCGGCCTTCTGGCTGTCGCCCTGCTGGTGGTTAACAATCTGCGAGACATTCCGGGAGACACCGAATCGGGCAAACGAACCTTGGCGGTTCGTCTTGGAGACACCACAACGCGGCGACTCTACGTTGGGTTGTTGGCGGTCGCTGGGCTGGGGATGATCGTGCTCGGGCTGCGACAGAATGGGGCCTGGCTTGGTCTGGTCGGATTGGCCAGTGGCATTGTGCCGGTGCGGCAGGTTTTGACGGGCGCCAAGGGGTTGGCGTTGATTCCGACCCTTGGAGCAACCGGCCGGACCCAGCTCTTGACCGGACTCAGTTTGGCGCTGGGTCTTGCGATTTGGTGAAGACGCGAAGAAGAAACTTGATCGGTAGTGGACCTTTGCCGAACCACTATTCGTGGCGAATGTTCAGACGGTCCAGAAGACGACGATCCCTTGTGCAGCGGTGGCAGTGGGTGCTGTCGGTGAGATCCCCAAAAATCTTCCCACCGGTGAGGTCTTAGCGGTAGGTAGCGTCAGTGGCGATCACGCCCTGCCCGATGCTGGTCGTGAGGCGGTGTTGGCCGACCGGCTCGGTGCTCGCCTGACCTGTCAAACCGTGTTGCAGGGTTTGTTGGCGTTGTGGTTTCTGCCGGCGGCCGTGCAGTTTGTGGTCGGCGCTTCGGCTGTTTTCGGTCTTCCGGCTCCCGGCTCAGACGCTATTGCTCAGAGGGTCGACTTGGTGTGGGCCACCGTGGCGATCTTGTCGCTGCCGACGCTGCTTGTTGGTGCAATGTGGGCGATCCGCTCGTGGCCTTCGTTTCCCTCGGGGGCTGAGGTGCCAGACCGCTGGGCTCATGGGGTTGGTCTAACGCTTTGTATTGCCTGTGTGCCTCTGTTGCCGATGATGACGTCGTTGGCCCCTTCACTGTTGCCAATCGTGCTGCTGTTTATGGCTACGTGTGGTTTTGTGGTTGGTCTCTACCCGGCCCGCTGGGTTCAGGCCGTCGGAACGCGGGAGGCTGAAATGTTGGCGGCGTTTCTGATGGTCATGGCTTTTCAGCTGTCGATCGGATGGTTTCATCTAACCACTTGGGGTTCGGCCACGTCGCTGTTGTTGGCCTGCGAGGGAGCAGCTCTAGCGGTGACGAGCCTTGGTTCGGTCAGGGCCGTATCGGCCATGACGGCCAATGTGGGAACGCCGGCCACCGAGGGTGTTGGGGTCATCACGTCGGAGCCTATGGCTTCAGAGGCGATGGCTTCCGTCGGTTCGATGTCTACTTTTGGCTAAGCGCTTGACGTTGTGCATCTGATCGGCGTTTAACGCTTCTAGCCTGGAGTGTGTGCCTTCGGGATTGACTCGGGACTATTACGGCATCCTCGGGGTGGCGAGCGACGCAGCTCACGAGTCGATTCGTCGGGCCTATCTTGATCAGGCCCGCCATTGGCATCCTGACGCCTTCGCTGATCAGGCTGCGTCGGTGGTGGCAGAGGCCGAGCAGCGCATGCGCGATATCAACGAGGCGTGGCATGTTTTGGGATCGGCGCCGCGTCGCCGGGCCTATGACGGGCGCCGATCGGCTTCGCCGCGGCCCACAGATAGTGGGGTTGAGGGGATTCGCGTCGACGATGGGATAACTCGAATCGATCCGAGGTTGCTTGATCCCGACTTCATCGCTGCTCGGCGGTACGCCCAGCTGGACGAGATATCGATTCAGCACGGCATGATTGTTCGGGCTTTGCCGCTCTTGGCGGTGCTGGCCTTACTCGGTGGCATTCTGGTCGTGACGGCCTACGCCGCTGGGGGAGGGGGCGAGGCCGAGACGACGGTCACGAGCGTGACGCTGGCCGGTCCGAGTCTCGGTTCAGGAATCGACGGTGGTGATTGCGTGTCTGTTGCTAGTGGACCCAGCCTCATCGAACGGCCCTGTGACGCCCTCGCTGCCGGTCGGGTGATCGCAGCTCACCAGGCGGGCGGAGCCACATGTCCAGAGCAGGTAACCATCCGCGAGGTTGAGCTGACCAACGGGTGGACGGCTTGTTTGGGCCTGGTCGGCGGCTGACCTTCCGGGCCTAGCTCATTATGAGTTCGGCGGCAGCCTCCAGAAGAGTCGGTGGGCCACTGATGATCATGGTTTTGACTACTGATTCCTGCCAGGCGGCGAGATCATCGACGATTTTGGCTGGCGGGCCGACGAGGGCGATCGATTCGACCATGTCGGTGGGTACGGCGGCGACTGCGGCCTTCTTGTCGCCACCGAGGTAGAGCTCCTGGATCTTTCGACAGACATCTTCGTAGCCCATCCGAGCGAAGACATCGAGGTGAAAGTTAGCGTCTTTAGCTCCCATGCCGCCGGCATAGAGGGCGAGCATGGGACGGATCATGTCGGCTGCGGCCTCAAGGTCGTCATTGATGACGATCGGCACTACAGCGGCAACGTCGAAATCTTCAGCGCTCTTTCTGGCTCCTGGTCGGCTGAATCCCTCATCGAGAGCGGTCTGGTAGAAGTCGTTGTCTTTTGGGGAGAAGAAGAGGGGCAGCCAGCCGTCGGCGATCTCGGCCGTCATCGCCACGTTCTTGGGGCCTTCCGCTCCAAGGTAGATCGGGATTTCGTTGCGTCGTGGGTGCAGGGTCGATTTGAGTGGCTTGCCGAGTCCTGTGCCATCGCTGATTGGCATCTGATAGTGGGCACCGTCGTAGGTGACCGGCTCGCCTCGGTCGATGATCGAGCGCACGATTTCTACGTATTCTCGGGTTCTGGCCAGTGGCTTTGAATAGGGCTGTCCATACCAGCCTTCGACCACCTGAGGGCCGGATGCGCCCAGTCCTAGCCGGAACCGGCCGTCGGAGAGGTGGTCCATCGTCATTGCCGCCATGGCCATTGCTGCCGGTGTGCGGGCCGAGATCTGACAGATTGAGGTGCCGAGCTGGATGCGTTCGGTTGCTGCCCCCCACCAGGCGAGCGGAGTGAGTGCATCGGAGCCGTAGGCCTCTGCGGTCCACACACAATCGAAGTCGAGTCGTTCTGCGGCGGCGATTTGATCGGCTGCTCCTGCTGGCGGACCGGCAGACCAGTATCCCATTCCCAAGGCGAGTTGCATGGCCACGATCTTCGCGCAGCCACGTTGGACGCGGGTAATTCGAATGATCGTCGCTTGCCGTTGGTCGCTAGCCTCGGACCATGAACAGTGGTGACGTGGGTGAGACGAAGAAGGCTGAGGTTGGCGTGACGTCGATGGTGGCGCCGCTTCGTCGGGTTGTGATGAGGGCGCCGGGCGCCATCCTGACCGCTGATGCGCAGCGCTGGCATTACGGCAAGGAGGTCGACCCCGACCAGCTCAATGCTCAGTACCAGCACTTCGCAGGGCTTGTTCGTGATGCCGGAGCGGAGATCGAATGGATTCCGTCGGATCCCGATGATGATTTGGCCGACTCGGTTTTCACCTATGATCCCTCGTTCGTTTTTGCCGACGGTGCGATCGTGCTGTCGTTGGGTAAGCCGTTGCGGGAAGGCGAAGCGGATCTTCACGAACGCTTCCTGCGCGACATTGGCGTACCGGTGCTTGGCCGCATCGAACAGCCAGGATTGGTTGAGGGGGGCGATTTGTTCTGGCTGGACGACGCGACCCTCGCCGTGGGTCGCGGCTTCCGAACAAACCAGGCTGGGATCGAGCAGCTCGCGGCCATCGTGGAACCTCGCGGTGTCGAATTGGTTGTGGTGGATCTGCCGTACTTCCATGGACCTGACGCCTGCCTTCATCTGCTGTCGGTTGTGAGTCCGTTGGACGTTGACTTGGCCCTGGTTCACGCGCCGTTGGTGCCGACCGCCCTGTATCAACGAATGGTTGCGATGGGCTATGAGCTGTTGCATGCACCAGAGCAGGAGTTTGAGGCCTCCTTCGGGCTGAATCTCAATGTCTTGGCGACGGCGCCACGTCGGTGCATCGCTGTCGACGGGTTTCCTGCCACCGTTGAGCTGATGCGACAGGCTGGTTGCGAGGTGCAGACCTTTGTGGCCGACGAGCTGTGTCTGCCCTGCGAGGGTGGACCGACGTGTTTGACGAGACCGCTTCTGCGTCGGGTGTAGCGCGACTCGTAGGTGTTACTCCAACCGAGGATCCTGGTCGACGACCCCGGTGGTGAGTTCGACGAGCGCTGACGCCGCCAGATTGGTAGTTCTAGCGAGGCCCGTTGAAACGGCTAGTGATGCCATGCGCTCCTCGATCGCAGCGGTGACTGCTTCGAAACGTACGCGATCGATGCGACCATTGATGATGCCCATGCCCGTCACACGGTCAGTCCAATAGCGGAGATCGCTCGCTTGCCGTTGCTGGCTAGCCTCGGTGAGGCCGTCATCGCCGAGCAGTTGATCGACGATGTGACGGACCCGGCGGTCGAACATATCGGCTGGCAGAGTCGTTGCTGCAAGCAGGAGTTCAGTGGTATCGAGGGAGGCGTGTCGCTCGATTGGGAGTCGCCGTGTTGCTTGGACGATTGAGTCGAGTTGGTCTGCGCCGAGATGCCCGGCTGTCGTGGCCGCGGCGAATCGGCGTAGGTGGGTCAGCGCGTTGGCGCGCTGTGCATCTCGGCGCAAGGTCGAGGATCGCTCGCGTCTCTCCGAACTGCCGATGACGTCTTCGAGCACAACAGCATCGGCTTCAGATCGGTTCACAGCTAGTGCGATTCTGACGATGAGACCGTCGAGGCATCGCTGTGCCAAACGGGCCGCGTCAGCCAGGGTCGACAAATCCTCGATCGAGCCTTGAGGAACGTCGACCAGGGACACCGTTGACGATGCGTGGTACAGGGTTGTGATTGCCCTATTGATAGGGACAGAGCTTCGAGCAGCCATAGCCTCGTGCGCCTCTCTGCGAAAGCAGGTTCTGGGACGTACGGGGTGCTGGGAAACAAGCGGAGCATCCGAACCGCTAGGGAAGATGGTAGTCCACTGAGAATGAAAAGCAAACGTTCGTTCGATATATTTGGACGGCGGGTCTTGGCCGGATCTTCCCGTCCGCAACGACCTAGAGCCTGCTAGTATCAGTGCTCTTCGGACCGTTAGCTCAGCTGGCTAGAGCGCTCGCCTCACACGCGAGAGGTCACAAGTTCAAGTCTTGTACGGTCCACCAACATCTCCCCAGCTCAAGGCAATGGGGGTGCAACTAACGCCGCTTGATACACGTAGCGGGGCCATTCTCGGACCCTGCGGCGTCGGCCCGTAGTGCTCGAGGAGCGGCCAGGCCAGCTCTAGAAACTCCACCGGGTTCCACGGTTCTCAGTGGTCGTCTAACGATGCGGCGAGCCCATCGGTGATGGCTGGCAAGTTAACCGACCGGCGAGGTGGTGTCAGCCGGAGACGACGCTACCGCAATCCACTCATTGATTGTGTCAACATGGCGGCGTAGCAATCCCACACCGACCCCGAGGTCGGTAAACATCCAGGTCCTCAGCGGCACCAAGCCAACGGTCCGTATCTCGATGCACGACTTGCCGAGTCTACGCCCAAGCTCAGCGTGGCGTACTTCGCTACGTTCCAGATGATGATGTCGGAATCCATTCCTGACGATCAAATGATCGTCCCCCAAGTCGATACCGGATCGGACGAGTGCCGCGACGATGGCGATTCCGACGACCCACCCAAGGACAAAGGGCAACACCTGGGCCCGATCGACACCATCGGCAACGGTGAAGATAGTGAGATGGGCACTAACCATGAGAGAAATCAAGAGGCAGGGCAGTAGACGACCGAGAAGGCCTCTGCGAAGCTTCGTGTACTCCGCCCCATCCGTTGTCCGGATGGCTGCCAGCCTAGTAAGGCGTTGACGGTATGGTTACGCGCTCGGCACGTACGCCCTCCTGTACCGCAGAAGATCGAAGGTCTGTTTTGACTAAACTAGTCTTGCTTGCCGGTTGCATCTTGCTTTCGACTGTAGTGATCTGGCTTCGCCAGCCCGACGGACACTCCAGTCCTCGCAAAATCGCCAAGGTTCTTGTTATGGCCCTCTTGGCGGGACCACTTCTCTACTACGTAGGGGCAATCGCCTATGTCTTCGTATGGGGAAAATAGACTGGGTCCAGCAACCATTCGCTGTCTGATCTCTCATTGGGATGGGCTGGCAAAGAGGAGATCGCGAGCGGTTGCTGGGTCCGACGAGCGATTCCACCAAGGCGCGCCAGAACTCGATTCAATCCCGCGAAACTTGCGACGAGCTAGGCG